>QHYZ01000364.1 GCA_003225295.1 Acidobacteriota bacterium
AAGCCAGCCATGCCTACGAGAATCGCAAGAACCCAACCAACCACACGGCCCTCCCCGCACAACTGATTTGCTACACAGCCTGCCACAAATCATAGTGCCATTTTGCTGCTAGTTTTCAAGTGCCCGGTAATAACCCACTTACCAGGAGTCAGCCTTGTGAGACAGCGAGGACGGATGACGCGTCCATTGTCAACGTCGTCGTCCCCTTATGGAGTCGTCGATTTTTCGGATTCGGCGCGCTGATAGACTTGCTCAACCTCAGTCAAAGTGATGATTGGAATTGTGGGGGGCAGTTTCTCCCAATCTACACCCCCAAGGTCCAAGAGAAGTGCAGTAATTCTGTTTAGTACTTCTATGTTGAGCAGCGAAAAGAAACGTAGGTTTTGCTCGATGGTCTCCTGGGCTTCCGGCGCAAAATCTTCGAGAGCTTTACCGACTGTTCGTTGGATTTGTTGTCGATCATGGAGGACACGTTCAGAATTGTAATGTCCCAGACAAACCAACTCCCCGGCCATGCCTGCCGCAAGAGCGACACAATCTTCCTCACCAAGCTCGGTTCCTGTGTTTGCCTCAAAGATACCTTTGATTCCATCTGCTGCTGTCTCGTGAGGGAGAAACCTTAAATCAACAAGTCTGCCCGCTTTGAACAGAACGACAATGTGGCCAGACTCATGTGCACTATTTCCGCGAGCAAACGTCAGGAGATCGAGGTCATGCATTTGAGAATTTTACATATTCCTATATCACGCCGAAGGCAATGACGCCCTCTTATTTTCCCGGCTACTCATGAGGCTTGTCCATACCAGCCTCGGCAAGAAACCGGCTCTCAAGAGGGTCGATGGCGGTCCGGAGTCCGCTGATCGGTTGCCCTTTCGCTTGGTCTACGGCTTGCGCGGGCAAAATTGCACGGAGAAGCTGATCGCAGCCGCTATCTGCACGCCAGTTTACGAATCTGCTCTCCTTGTAGGAATTGCTCAGGAGAAGCGCAGTCCTGCCGTAGAGGCCTTGCAGGACGAAGAAGACAGACCACACACGATTGGTGACGAAGGGCCGCTCTTTGGCCGCATCATTGGCACCCGCATTGGCGAACTTACGAAGGTGTCAGCGATCATCTGAATCTGTATTTTTTTGAAGGCTCGCCGGACAGGATTCTTGCCCGGTAACTTTTTTCCCGGCGAAGGGCTGCATTTTGCGCCGAAGATATTCGATGTAAGTGTCGGGGACGGGATTGTGGAGGACTTCGTCGATAACCGGCCCGAAGTAGGCTAGGGAATGAATTGGGGATAAGGCTGCGGCCTCAGCGACGGCGGCAGCCTCGGCATCGGGAATCGGAGCCGATTGAGCCTCGTGTGCAGCCTTGATCTTGCAGAGGCGCTCCACCGTGTACGCTTCTTCATCGTCGTCAATTACCGTGTGGTGAGTGGGACACATCAGGACAAGGTTGGCGTAGGCGTGACGCTCCACGTCAGTTTGGCCGGGGTCATAGCGCGCACTCCCGGGATCCATCTCATACGATTAATTTTCGGAAGGTCCAGCCTTCGGCTGCTCATGGGCAGGGCCCTGAAGAGAGCGCATTTCGTTGGACTGATTTGGAGGGATCGCATTTGTATTGCATGCTATGAGCAAGAATATCGAAATTAGGCGAGCAAGATCTCGCATGGAGTGTCCTCTCTACGGAAAGAAGTCAACCGGACCCGGCTGCACTGAGGCCACTTGAACGCCTGCGAAGAAACCGAGCCTGACTGAGTATCACTGATATCACTGATGGCAAAGAAAAGAGCTATCGTTGGTCAAGTCCCGATCAGTCGGTGATTACCGGACAACTCGACTTGGCCACGCGTGCGTCTAGGCCATAAAACTTGACACCATTTGACACCAATTGGAAGAAGGGTAGCGGTGCTACGCCTTTGACAACTCAGGACTTGTGAAAGTGGATTCAATTTTCGATCTGTGGATCCCGCAAATCCCATTGGTGACGAATGCTATTGAAATCAGCGACATGCGGAAGGGAACTGGAAGCTCGGTTACGAAGGCGACCGGGAAGTAACAATGTGACGTTTGACGGGAAACCGCTGGATGGAGTTTTCGTTATGCACAGGAATCGGGTGCAGTCCAAACTTCACCACGTTGGCACGCTTCCAGGGACGATTGCGGAGGTTCGGGAACAAGAGACTTTGCGGGTTAGACTTCCACCCATCTTTCAGGTGGGAGCGCAGAATCGTTGCTGTCTTTTGGGTGATTGGAACATGGTCACGCGACCGCTTTGTCTTCAGTTCCCGGAGCACGCGGGTGCGGTCGTCGTCTTGCTTACGCGGACAAATCATCATGCGGTCGAAATCGATGTCTGCGACGGTAAGACCGAGCAACTCCCCTGCGCGTCAATCCAGTGACGGACGCAAGAATGAAGATTGTGCGGCGAAGGGCTCGCGGGCGGCGGCGATGATACGCTGCACGTCGGCACGCTTGAAGTACACGGCTTCTGCACCGTCGCGGTCTCCGGCTATGGTCAAAGACCCCTCTGGGATTTCCAGGGTGCGGATAACGCGCTTCTTGGCGTACGACAGGATTGCGTTCATCGTACCGAGTAGATTCAAGGTGCTCTTGCGGCAACCACCCTCAGACAACTCGGTCACGAACCGCTACAATGTTTGGACGTCGATACTCATAAGCGACATGGACCCGAACCGTGGTAATGGGTGTGCTTTGAGATGGCTGTTGCGCTGTCGCACGGTTGAAATCGCGAGCTGCGGACCAAAGTCTTTCATGTAAGTCACGGCGATCTCTTCGAATGTTTTACCCTTCGGCGCTGTGGGAACAGAACCAGCATTTGAAGAACCTCGATTCAAGCATGACCGCTGTGACAATCTTTCACATCGCGGTCACCGTAACCCTGATGAGTTCTCCACTGATAAGACTTCCTGATGTATGCTCCTGTCTCGCTAGGAGGGACGATGAGTGATTTGAAGAAGTTTGCGATGACTTGGGTCGTATCTACTTTGGTCGGCTTCTACAGCGTGTTCGTGCTCATGCAGGTGTGGAATTGGTTCGCCATTCCGCTACTGCACGTTCAGGAACCGAGCTACTGGCTGATATACGGGCTGAATATGTTGTTCGGACTGATGACCGCAGTCGGCGAGCAGGTCCCCTCGGAGACTGAAGGTATATGGTCAGATGTTGGCTTGATGATTTTCGGCAGGGTCGTTTCGAGGAGCCTGACATTAGGGATCGGCTTTCTGGTTCACCTGTTGGTTTGAGTCGGAAAGCCCTGAGGAGTTTAGTGCATCCAGCCTAGACGTTTTACTAGCCAAATAACCACAAGATAGCCAAAGACCAACAACGCCATCCTATTAAGAAATTTGTCTGCGACCTTTCCCAGTTCGTCCACTATCTCGCCGAGCGTAATTTCGGAAAGTTTCTTGTTCCGCGGCGAATCCAACTCCTTCTGTTCAGCGTAGTGACGCAGGAGGCGTTCCTTCGCTGCAGCGGCCGCTTGGAGCCTTTGTTCCGGCGTCATACGTGAATAGGCGTCGCCATGTACTCTAAGAATTTCGTCGTGAGTCAATTTGTCGTAAGGTTGTTCAGTCACGGCGTTCTCACCTCGCGGAGTTTTTGCTTGGCGCAGAGTCTAACTCCAGACAGCCTAGCAAAGGAAAGGGCCGAACCCGAGGCCCGGCTAGCCAGCCCCTTCTGATATCATTCCGGTGAAATGCCAAACTGGATGACGCAGTCCTTCAAGTTCATCCGCGACCTGCCCAGCCGAGCTAGTCCTACGTGGCTGTGGCCGTTCCGGACAGCTCGGAAAGCGAACATCCCCGCCGCTGAACGAGACCTTTTCGAGCGCTACGGAGAAACCGTCATTGCCATGCAGGTCTCCGGCAGCTTTGACCAAAATGTGGAGCACGCGAGAGATTGGCTAACTGAACGTACCCGGTCTCGCCAACGACGGGAACGAATCACATTCGCATTGGAAATTGTCGTCGTTCTCCTTATCGGAGGAGAAATCCTTCTGGGCCTCTGGCAAGGGCACCTACTGTCACTAAACTTCAACGAACAACAACAGGTTCTGACGAACCTGCAGTCTAGCTCGGCCGCAACTGCCAAGACCTTGGCTGCTCTTCAGAGCACCACCGAATTGATGAATACGACACTGCAAATGCAACTCGACGCTGTTAAGAAGTCTGAAGCCCAGGCCGAACGTAGTGCCAAGGCAGGCCAGGCCAGCGCCGCCACCGCATCGCAAGCGCTGCACGTGTCCGAGCGCGCCTATGTGGACGTGGATGCTGGCGTCACTTCTATTCCTAAAGTAGGCGAGAAACTTGGCTTCCAGGGATACTTTGCAAATTCAGGACGGACCCCTGCTTTGGACGTAGTTACCAGAGTTCGGTCGGGGCTCGCTCTCGCGTCAGACACCGCCGAACACGCTCGCAGCGTTGCATTTGGGCCGAGCGTTCCAATTCCGTACACAAGCAAAGGTATTATTTCAGCGGGCGGGAAAGTTCAGACGAGTTGGCAATCTGCCGCCCCGCTCTCGCAAGCCGAACTAGATGGACTCACAACCCACCGAATGACTCTCTATGTCTTCGCGGATGTAACGTACAAAGATGAGTTTGGTCGGTCCCATCAGACGAACTTCTGCGCGTTTCTCGACCCAACGACGAACACGCTGCTGCGCTGTGGCAGCCTGAATGCTGCCAAGTAAGTGGGCTAACCCTTGCGGTCATCTCTTCATATTTCCACCGTTCGGACCGTCCTCAATCCTTCTCTGCAAGGCGTGCGCCATCAAAAATGGCGTCAGCTGGTGAAGAGGACAGCCACTTCTCCGTTACGCGCACCTGCGCCCAACACAGACCGACCGCCCACGCAAAACCTAGAGCCATTACGCTTGCGCGTGGCGCACGCCAGCAGTTGCCACAACGCCGAGAGATGGGATTACTTGGTGGCTTTGACCTTCCCCTTCTCACGTGCCTCGGCGCGGCGTGCCTGTTCCGCGGCATATTCCTTTGCCACCTTGGTCGTGAGAATACGGTGGCAGTAGACATGGCTCATCTTTTGAACCGATCTGGGGCTAGAGCGTTCTGGATCGCGACCTCGCCGAAAACCAGCCGGAAAGCCACGACCTGAACAATGGGAGACCTCCAGAAAATGCAGCCACGGCCATGTAAACGAGATTCTTTTCGAGCTTCGAGGAGGAAAAGCGCCTCCACCCCAAAAACTCAGCCCAACGGCCGGTTGCCTCTGCTCGTTGAGAGACCTCGGTGTAGCTAAACGCATTTTTCGCGGGGAATCGCGCGATATCAACCGCAAGGGACGTAAGCCGGCAACCTCCAAATGGCTCAATCGTCCATCCGATTCTGTGCATGCCCAGGAATCAAGACTGCGCTCCCTTCACCTGGCCACGCTTCGAGCGACATAGCTCTTCTGCGCAACGCACCAGTCGCGCACTACCTGGCCATACCACGACACCCGTGCTGCCTCGCGCGCCGACACGTCGGATAGCTCCCGCGGATCCCGCTCCAGATCGAACAGTTTTGCCCTGCCTGAGCCGACTTCGTACACGAACTTCCAAGGGCCGTCGCGTAAGC
>QHYZ01000365.1 GCA_003225295.1 Acidobacteriota bacterium
CAGCAATGTCGGCCGAAAGCTCAGCATAGATTTGAGAGACCGCTATAAGTTGTTTTATCCAAACCAATGGACTCCTCACTTGCGTCCGGCGCGTGACTTGATTGATGAACACAGAATAACGCCTGCCAACCTAAGCCCCGAACTGAGGAGCAGGCTCGTTGCCGATTTCCACGCGGGCGCCCTAATTCCGGTTGGAGCGCATTTGGACTATTATCGAGAGTTTTTTGGCAAAGGTCCCGAGAACAAGGAGTTGCTGGGTGCACACTTTCTAGTCGTGAGCATGGACGGTCAGCTGTTTCTGAGCGACGGCGAAGTCGTAGATACTCTGAGTCTTCAGTGGGAGAACGGAAAGGGTCCCAAGGACACTGATTTGGTTGTTCCCTTGCCGATTGAGTGGATACTTCTCCCCAAGGAAGCGAAGGTCTTCAAGGAGTAGGTGGAAAGCACTGCGTCCATTCGTTTTTTGGCGAGGCACCCTATAAATCAGGAGTTGTCAGACCGAACTCTGCAAGTATATAGCCTGCAAATTTGACACCTGCGAACGCAGCGAATCCGAGCGGATCGGGCATCGCGGGCATGAGAAGTCCCTCCTGATAGATTGGAGCTCAGACGGCAGATACGGCAAATAATCCGCTGGTCCAGGTACAGCAAGTCATCCTATTCGTTGCGTAGCGCCACTATCGGATCCACTCGTGACGCTCGGAGGGCCGGAATCACACAAGCCGCAATCGCGACAGCGGCGAGGACCACTGCGACGGCGGTGAATGTCACTGGGTCTCGCACCGGCACGCCGAAGACCAGGCTTGACACGGCTCTGCCAACTACCAGACCTCCCGCGAGTCCGGCTCCAATCCCGATCAGCACGACCTTCATTCCTTCGCCAACGATGAGCCGCAACACGCCGCGAGGAGTGGCACCCAAGGCCATGCGCACTCCAATCTCGCCCGTACGCTGGCTCACGGAATATGCGAGCACACCGTAGATGCCGATGGAGGCGATCAGTAGCGCCACCGATGCGAAGACACTGAGCAGCAGGGTATTGAGTCGCGGCTGCGCGGCGCTGTTCGACAGCCACTGCTCCATCGTTCGCACATTCGCAAGTGCAAGTTCCACGTCAAACTCGTGCACCTTTTGGCGGACGGCAGGCAGCAACGCTTCCGGCAAACCGTTCGCGCGCACGACGATATCCATGAGCGGCCACACGCGGATGGCCATCGGGTAGTAGAGCGCGGGCGACTCCTGCGTGAGAGTCGTGCTACGCACGTCACCGACCACGCCTACCACGGTGAACGCAGTGCGTGGGTCGGCCGAACGACGCAGGGTGTGGCCGATGGGGTCGGCATCGCCCCAGAATTTTTTCGCTGTGGCTTGGCTAATGATCATTACTGGCGACGCGCTGGGGCCGTCCGCGTCGGTGAAGTCGCGGCCCTGGAGCAGCGGTATGCTCATAGCCTTGAAATAACCCGGACTGACAATGCGCCAATCAATGGGCACTGCCGTATCGGGCGGCAGCACGGATTGTTCGCTAGTAATCATGGGGTGAGTCGTGTAGTTTCCGACGCCGAAGGGAATGCCTGTTGATACTGCCGCGCCGCGCACGCCCGGTATCGATTGCAAAGAGTCCAGCAGGGCGCGATAGAATTGCGGTGCCTTACTGTTCAGCGGATACTTGGCCGTGGGCGGGGCAAGCTGAAAACTGATTACGCCATGGGGATTAAAGCCGAGGCGCACGTGTTCAAGGTTTGCCAAACTGCGAAGAAACAGCCCTGCTCCGATGAGCAAAACTGTGGCCAGCGCGAGTTCGACGGCCGCAAGGCTTTTTCGAAACCCAGCGGAAATTCCAGTCGCCGAGCCCCGGCCGCCATGCTTCAGCACCAGGCTAAGATCCACCTGCGCGGTGCGCCATGCCGGTGCGACTCCAAACAGCAGACCGGTCAAAAGGGTCGACCCGAGGGCGAACCAGAGAACAGTGGCATCGATCTCTACAATAGGAATTGGCAGCGTGTTCGGCGGCAACGCGTGATTGAGGGCCCGTACAGCCCAGAGCGCTCCAAGCAGGCCACAAACACCGCCAACGAGCGAGAGCACGATGCTCTCGACCAGAAGTTGACGCACCAGTCGGCCACGGCTTGCGCCGATGGACGTGCGCACTGCTATTTCGTTCTCCCGCGTGGCCGCTCGCGCGAGCAATAGATTGGCGATGTTTGCGCAGGCGATGAGTAGGACAAAAGCTACCGCCCACAGGAGCACCAGCAGGCCGGTCTTGAGCTGCGGGCTAACGAAGGTATCAAAGATAGTGATGAGGTGAATGCCCCAGTCTCGGATTTCCGGGTATTGCTCGCCTAAGTGAGTGGAGATGTTATTCATCTCCGCCTGGGCCTGGGCGATCGAAATGCCATCTTTGAGACGTCCGACCACGAAAATCACGTGGTTGAGGCGGTTTTCCTTGGCGGGATCGATCGTAAGAGGAGTGTAAGCGTCGCCTCCCGAAATCAGATTGAGCGCGGCGGGAGCGACACC
>QHYZ01000366.1 GCA_003225295.1 Acidobacteriota bacterium
ACTCTTCCCCAATCCGATAAGGGAAGAGTAGCTCGTAATTCGGGACTAATCGGAATCTGGAAGGTGGGTATGGCTGTCCGGTTGCGCGACGACTCTTCCCGCAATCGGACACTGTGACGTTCCTCATTGCTGTAAACGAGCCGCTAAATATCACTAGCGCAAGCAGTTAAGAACGGGAAGATGGGAAGAATAAGTGCCCTTATCAACCGTAATCTGGGGGTGAAGCCATGCAAACACTTTGGCAAGACCTGCGGTATGCGGTTCGCATGCTGACAAAGAGCCCCGGATTCCTGATCGTTGCCGTGCTGACCCTGGCCACGGCCATCGGCGCAAATGCAGTGGTCTTTAGCGTGATGAATGCGCTGATCCTGCACCCGCTGCACGTGCCAAACGCGGACTCCCTTTACGCAATCCAGCACGGAAACGAGGCTTCCTTGTACGAGTCTTATCCCGACTATCTCGATTTACGTGATCGAAACCGGAGTTTCGAGGGCCTGGCAGCGTTTAACATCGATCAGGCGGGGGTAGACACCGGAGAGAATCCCTCTCGCATCTGGCTCGCGGAAGTCAGCGGGAACTATTTCGACTCGTTGGGTGTTCAGCCGTACCTTGGCCGTGTGTTACACCCTTCCGATGAGCAGGGGCCAAACAGCGCTCCTTATGTTGTGCTTGGCTATTCGTATTGGCACACGCATTTTCAGGATGACTCCGGCGTGATCGGGCGTGTCATCCAGTTGAGCAAACACCCGTTTACGATTGTCGGCGTCGCGCCGCCGGAGTTTCACGGAACTCTGGTGTTTTTTGATGCCGATTTGTTCATACCGATCGTAAACGCCGGACAACTCGGAAATGATCTGAACGCGCGCGGGAACCGGTGGGTGTTCATGACGCTCGGACACTTGAAGGCGGGAGTCAGCCGGGAGCAGGCGATTGCCGATCTGAACTCGATTGGCTCCTATCTGGAGAAAACCTACCCCAAGGAAGACGCTCAACGTACGTTTACGCTGGCGCGCCCGAGTCTCTATGGCGATTATCTTGGCCGGCCGATGCGTGCTTTCATGGGCGCCCTGATGCTTTTGGCCGGGCTGATTCTCTTGGCTGCCTGCGCCAATCTAGGAGGCTTGTTTGCCGCCCGAGCCGCGGATCGGTCGCGAGAACTTGCGTTGCGACTCGCGTTGGGCGCCGGCCGCTTGCGCATCTTGCGGCAGCTTTTCACTGAAGCTGGCGTGCTTTCCTTCCTTGGAGGCGCCGCCGGGATTTGGGGCAGCGTTGTGTTGCTCCATGGGCTCAGCGCGTGGCACCCAGCTTCCAAATGGCCCGAAATGCACGTGGCTGTCAACCCTGATGCGAATGTCTATGCAGTAGCTCTGCTGCTGACGTTGGTGAGCGGAATTTTGTTCGGCGCGGTTCCGGTCAGGCAGGTCCTTCATACCGATCCGTATCAGATCGTCAAGTCCGGATCATTGGGCACGGTCGGACGGCGGATTACCGTACGCGATCTGCTGCTTGGCGTGCAGATTGCGATTTGCGCAGTGCTCATCACTTCCTCGTTTGTTGCGGTGCGGGGACTGGTCCGGTCGCTACACAGCGACTTCGGTTTTGAGCCGCAGAACGTTTTTTTGGTGGACACCGACCCGAGTCTAGCGGGGTATCGCGGCGACAGCGTGCCGGAAATGCAGCAGCGGATGATCGATGCCCTCGAAACAATACCTGGCGTGCAGTCGGTCGGACTGATTGATAGCGCCCCATTGGTCGCGGGCGGCTACAACGGATCGCTTGTTTTTGCCGATGAGGTCATGGACTTCAGGCCCTCGAATGCCTCTGCGCACTCCTTCGTGTTCAGCATTTCTCCCGAATATTTCCGCGCTGCGGGCACCACTCTGCTGTCGGGGAGAACACTGACGCGCCATGATGACAGAGACACACCCCTTGTAGCAGTGGTCAATGAATTTTTCGCTCGCAAGGTTTTTGGCTCGCCAACAAACGCCGTCGGCCGATACTTCAAAAGGCCTGATGGAACACGCCTTCAAATCATAGGCATTGTGGAGGATGGGAAATACG
>QHYZ01000111.1 GCA_003225295.1 Acidobacteriota bacterium
AGCTTGTTATCCCCGCAAGCGGCGTCCTGCAGTCCGGCACTCGCGCGATTGCTTTTGTCGAGCGTAGCGACGGTTACATCGAGCCGCGCGAGGTGCAATTGGGCTCCCGCGTGGGTGACGATCTTATCGTGCTGAAGGGGTTGAAAGCCGGTGAGCAAATTGTCACCTCCGCAAACTTCCTGATCGACTCCGAAAGCCAGCTTCAAGCTGCACTCGGTTCGTTTGTTCCACCTCCACCCGGCGCTGGTGCGGCGTCCGCTTCAAACGCCCCGCAAGGAAATGTCGAATTAAGCTCTGACCCGGCCACACCGCGGAAAGGAAGCAACGTCTTCCGCGTGAAACTCACAGATGCGAGTGGAGCACCCATCTCCGGGGCAGAAGTCAGCGTGACGTTTTTCATGCCGGCGATGCCGGCGATGGGCATGGCAGCGATGCGTACACCTGTCACTCTCAGCGACAAGGGCAACGGGCTCTATGAAGGTTCGGGACAGCTTGAAAGCGGCGGAACCTGGCAAGTCACCATCCTCGCAAAAAAGAATGGCCAACTCATCGCGACCAAGCAACTGAGCGTGAACGCCACGGGGGGTATGTAACGTGATCGCCCGGTGGATTGATTGGTGCGCTCGAAATCGTTTCCTCGTTTTCACGGGGACGCTGCTGCTGGTGCTTGCAGGAATCTGGGCTCTGCGTCACATTCCGCTCGACGCGTTGCCGGACATTTCCGACGTGGAAGTGATTATTCACACCCCTTGGACCGGTCAGCCGCCCAGCATTATCGAAGACCAGGTCACTTATCCCATTGTCACGACACTTCTCGCCGCACCGCACGTAAAGGCCGTGCGGGCACAAACCATGTTTGGCGACTCCTACGTCTTTGTCGTGTTTGAAGACACTACAGACTTGTACTGGGCGCGGTCGCGTGTCTTGGAGTACATGCAACAGATCACGGGTCGTTTGCCAGCGGGCGTACATCCCGTCATCGGGCCGGACGCGACCGGCGCAGGATGGGTCTACGAATACGTGCTTGTGGACCACAGCCATCAACGCAGTTTGGCCGACTTGCGCAGCCTTCAAGATTGGTACCTGCGCTACCAGCTCGAAACGGTTCCAGGAGTGGCCGAGGTGGCCACCATTGGCGGATTCGTGCGTCAATACCAGGTCAATCTCGACCCCGACAAACTTCGCGCCTACGGCATCCCTCTCTCGACGGTCATTGAAAGAGTTCGAGCCAGTACGAACGAAGTTGGTGGACGCCTGCTTGAAATGGGCGGGGCGGAATACATGATTCGCGGACTCGGCTATCTGCGTTCGCTGAGCGACCTCGAAACAGTTCCTGTAGCAACCAAGAACGGCACCCCGGTACTCGTCCGCGATTTGGGGACAGTTACGTTCGGGCCGGACATCCGTGAAGGGGTCGCGGAGTGGCAAGGCGAAGGGGAAACCGTTGGCGGAATTGTCGTCATGCGCGACGGGATGAATGCTCTCAGCGTCATTAATGGCATCAAGAGGAAACTCTCGGAAATCAAACCTTCTCTGCCACCGGGTGTGGAAGTGGCCGCAGGATATGACCGCTCTGGATTGATTCATGACTCGATCGAAACGCTGCAACGCGACTTGCTCGAAGAGGCCATCATCGTCAGCATCGTGATCGTCATTTTCCTATTCCACTTCCGTTCCGCGTTGATTCCGATTCTGACCCTACCTATCGCCGTGGTCGCATCCTTCCTCCCGATGTACTACCTCCACGTGACCTCCAACATCATGTCGCTCGGCGGTTTGGCGTTGGCGATTGGCGTCCTCGTGGACGCCGCCATCGTTATGGTCGAAAATGGTTATCGGCAGCTTTCGGAGCACCAATCCTCCGAATCCGCGCCTCTTCCCGAGCCACAGAGACGAAAAATCCTGTTGGATTCCGCGAAACAAGTTGGTCCCGCTATTTTCTTTTCGCTGGTGATCATCGTAGTTTCCTTCCTGCCCGTCTTCTTACTGGAAGCACAGGAAGGTCGCATGTTTCGCCCGTTGGCGTGGACGAAGACGCTGGCCGTTGGCTTCTCCTCCGTGATGGCTATCACGCTTGTGCCCGTACTCATGATTCTATTCATCCGGGGGCGGCTGATACCTGAATCGCGGAATCCAATTTCAAGAATTACCCAGGTACTCTATTTGCCTGTTTTGCGCCTATGCTTGCGTTTTCGCAAAACCACCTTGCTGCTCAATCTGCTCTTTCTGGTCGTCACACTTCCGCTCGCGCTACACATTGGCAGTCAATTCATGCCGCCCCTCTTTGAAGGTTCGGCTCTCTACATGCCGACGGCGTTGCCCGGAATCTCCATCGGGCAGGCGTCGCAGTTGCTCCAGGAACAAGACAGGATCATTCGCACGTTCCCGGAAGTTGAAACTGTCTTCGGTTCCATCGGGCGATCTGACAGCGCGACCGACAACGCCCCACTCGATATGTATGACACGACGGTCATGCTCAAACCACGCAGTCAGTGGCGGCCGGGGATGACTTACGAAAAGCTCATTCAGGAAATGGACGCGAAACTCCAGTTTCCTGGTCTGTCCAATACTTGGACCATGCCGGTCGAAAACCGCCTCGATATGGAATTGACGGGGATCAAAACGCCTCTCGGCTTGAAGATTCAAGGGCCAAACCTGGAGGGGATTCAGCAAGTTGGCGCGCAAGTACAACAAATCCTCTCTGCAATTCCGGAGATGCGCTCCATTTTTGCCGAACGCGTTTCGCAGGGTTTTTATCTCAACATCGAAGTGAACCGCGCAGAGGCGGCTCGCTACGGTCTGACTATCGCTGATGTGCAGCAGGCGGTCAGTTCGGGAATCGGCGGCGAAATGGTCGCCGAGAACGTCGAGGGTCGCGAGCGGTATCCAGTGAATGTCCGGTACAACCGCGACTTCAGGGACAACATCGAGGAATTGCGGCGCGTCCTGGTTGGCACGCCCTCTGGTGCCCAGATTCCGGTTTCCGATGTCGCGAAAATCTCGTTCTCTCTAGGACCCTCTATGATCCGCGATGAAGACGGCGCGCTGACCGGCTACGTGTACATCGATCTGAACACGAAAGACTACGGCGGCTTCGTCACGCACGCGAGTAATTTGCTTAGGCAAAAACTCAACTTGCCTCCCGGCTTCACCTACAAATGGTCCGGCGAATACGAGTTTGAATTGCGGGCAAAAGAGCGGCTGCAACTGATTCTGCCGATCGTCTTTTTTGTCATCTTTATGTTGCTCTACGTGGTGTTTCATTCCGTCACCGAAGCGGCTGTCCTCATTTTTCCGACGATCTATGCGTTGACAGGCGGCCTCATACTGCAGAAGCTGCTCGGCTATAACTTCAGCGTAGCGGTGTGGGTGGGCTACATCGCTCTCTTCGGCATTGCCGTTGAAACGGGCGTTGTGATGGTTGTGTATCTCCACGAAGCCCTGGATCACCGGCTGCACTCCGGTATTCCTTTGCGTCACGAAGACATCGAAGCAGCAGTGATCGAAGGGGCTGTCCACCGCCTAAGGCCGAAATTAATGACCGTCTGCGTTGTCCTCGCAAGCCTAATCCCGATTCTGTGGGAAACAGGTGTCGGCGCAGATGTGATGAAACCCATCGCTGCTCCGCTCGTGGGCGGCATGATCACCTCAACGATTCACGTCCTGATTCTTGTGCCGGTGTTCTTCGCGCTCATGAAGGAACGAGCGTTGCGACACGGAACGTTACAACCGAAGAGTCCGGAGCCTACCGCTTAGGCATTTGGAGGAAGAGTATGGGAAAAAAGAACAAACTGCCAAAACCAACGCTAGCAGAAAGCAAGTCTGCGATCGCTTTTGGAGTGGCGTTTCTCTTGATGTGTGTGGGCGGGGTTTACGCGGTCTACCACGTTTCATCATCCCGCTCAGTTCGGCCGGATCTGAACCAAGTCCCCGTCTACTTCAAGCAAGCAAAAGACGCCATGCCGTTTCCTCAGACGCTGGATCCTGCTCAGTTCCAAATCACGAATGTCCGCGAAGCCTATTCCGTCGCCAAAGAGATTCCGGACGTTTTGGCTCAGCAGCCTTGTTATTGCTATTGCCAGCGCCAAGGGCATCGGAGTTTGCTCGATTGTTTCGCGAGCTTGCACTCAACGAGCTGTAACATTTGCATCAACGAGGCTCGCTTGGCCGGTCAGCTACACCGACAAGGTAAAACCGACGAGGAGATCCGCACTGCAATCATTCAGAAGCAATGGACCAATCTCGGAAGCTCGAAGTGATCGAAGTCTTAAGGCGTGAAGGAGAGGACATGTATAACCACTCCATCTCAAGTCTATTAAGCATGGCATTACTCTCGTTGACGGCCGCCCTGGCTCCGGTTTGGGCTCAAACCCCCAGCAATTTACCTCCCGCCGAGAACTCCGGGCTGGAGAAGACATTAACCGGAACTGTCAGCGATGCAGTATGCAAAGGCTGGCACAATCGCAAGGGCCAAACCTACTATTCATCCAGCCTAAAGTGCGTTGAAGATGGTGCGGACTATGTGCTCGTCGTGGGCAAGACGCTCTATATCCTGCAAGGTCATAGAACCGAACTCGACAAATTTGCCGGAGGGCGTTCCACGGTTACGGGGCGTGTCACCGGAAACAACCTCTCGGTCGATGCGGTGGCGAAGGTAAAGAAGCAACCCAAAGACCGCGACCATGCCGATGGATGATTCATTGCGCGCTGCGCCTCGTCGCGCGGCAGCAATTATATCTAGTACAGGATTACATCTCGTGGCTAGAGGAGGTGGCCATTGAGCACGAAGCACAAAGGCAATCCGACGAAGATTTATACATAGTCGCGAGGCAGCAAACGCGGGAGCAAATAAAGGAGTTTAAGTTCGTCATTCCAAATAAAGGAGAACGCATTATGAGGTCACGGTTAGCAGCAAAGATTCTTTTCGCTCTGTCGGTCATGGCAGTTTCAGCCATGCTCGGGACAATACAAATTCGTGCTCAAAGTTCCGCAACCAGTAAACAGAATCAGTCTTCCGCAACACAGAAGCAAACCAAGGTCGAGCTGACTACTGACCCCTCGCCTGCGCAAAAAGGTAACAACACAGTCCGAGCCAAGTTGACCGACCCGGCGGGCACACCGATCACGGGAGCGCAGGTGACCGTCACTTTCTCTATGCCGGCTATGCCAGAAATGGGGATGGCCGCAATGAAGACAGTCATCAAAGCTACGGAGTCAAGCGGCGGAATGTACGAAGGCAAAGGCGACCTGGGTTCCGGGGGCACGTGGCAGGTCAGCGTCACAGCCCGGCGGGACGGGAAGATAATTGCCAACAAGCGGCTCACTGTCAAAGCCACGGGGGGAATGTAACGGAACGACAGCGTCAGGCGAAACGCTGAAGCAGAGCAAGGGGCCACCGCCGCCGCGGCAACTTCGGAGTGTCTAAATTTGGGAGAGGGAGGTAGACCGACTTGCGATTCTATTCTCAGCTTAAGCCGATGCGGATGCTTGCAAGCCGCCCGGGAGCTGGGCACGCGGGAACCGTTCCTGAACTTCGATCGAGAGGAGACCCGAAATGAAGCCGCTGGAAGTTGTGCTTATTGTCCCCTGCATGCTTGTGTTGATCGGCCTGGCTAGTTTCGGCGTCATCCCGAAAACTCCTTAGCAGCGGTAAGCGATCGTTCAAAAACGCGTTCGCGTCCATGGATGATTTGGGATACACCCGTAGTAATAGGACGTATCCTCTGAGATTCGCTCTCCGCCCTGCTGTAGACCAGTCACTGGGCTCATGAAAAAAGGAACTGCCATTCTAGAAGATCGAACTTCAAATGGACCACATGACACACAATGATCACGGACAGGTGCCCGACCACCACGCCGGTCACAAGATGTCAGACATTCATGGGAGCCACGACCGTCACGCTGGGCACTCCGTTGCCATGTTTCGTGACAAATTTTGGCTGAGTTTCGCCCTCACAATTCCAGTCGTATTTTGGTCAAGCGACGTTCAACACTGGCTCGGTTACAAAGCGCCTTCCTTCCCCGGCTCGAAGTTTATCCCCGCCATCCTCGGAACGGTGGTCTTCGTTTATGGCGGCCTAGTCTTCATCCGCGGGGCATGGGGCGAAGTTGCCGAGCGCAAGCCCGGCATGATGACACTCATCAGCTTGGCAATCATAGTCGCTTTTGGAACTTCGCTCGCTGCGACATTCGGCCTCTTCGAGATTGATGTTTGGTGGGAAGTCGCGTCGCTGATTACGATCATGGTCCTTGGTCACTGGCTCGAAATGCAGGCCATTTCCCAAGCCCGCGGCGCGCTCAATGCACTCGCCGCCCTGCTCCCAGACACCGCCGAGCGCGTAAACGGCACAGACACTCGCTCTGTTCCACTCTCTGAGTTGCGCGTTGGCGACATCGTTCTTGTTCGGCCAGGGGCACGCGTTCCGGCAGATGGCGTCGTCGCTGAGGGCTCTGCCGACGTTGACGAGTCCATGATCACCGGCGAGTCTAAGACGGTATCCAAGGTGGCGGGTGCGAGAGTCGTCGCGGGAACAGTTGCCAGTGGCGGAAGCCTTCGCGTCCGCATTACGGCAATCGGGGACCAGACCGCTCTCTCTGGAATCATGCGGCTGGTCGCCACTGCGCAGGCTTCGGGGTCTCGCACGCAAGCTCTTGCCGACCGTGCGGCGGCGATCCTTTTTTACGTGGCAGTCGCATCTGGCGCGATTACTTTCGCCTACTGGTGGTTTTCAGGCGACAAAGAACACGCCCTGATTAGAACGGCAACGGTCCTTATCATCGCTTGCCCTCATGCCCTCGGACTGGCGATTCCGCTGGTAATCGCAATCTCGACATCACTAGGCGCTCAAAACGGTCTTCTTGTTAAGGACAGGCTCGCACTCGAACGTGCGCGCAATTTGGATATGGTCATTTTTGATAAGACCGGAACCGTGACCCGTGGCTCCCCTGCGGTGTCGGGAGTCGCTGCTGCACCCGGCACCACCGAAGACAATTTGATTGCGCGTGCAGCCGCTGTCGAATCCAACTCCGAACACCCACTCGCTAAAGCAATCGTCGCCGAAGCCAAGCGCCGGGGCGTGGCCCAATTGTCAGCGACGAATTTCGAGGCGCTTGCTGGTCGAGGCGCGAAGGCGCTCGTGGAAGGCGAGACCGTCGTAGTCGGCGGACCGCGGCTGTTGACCGAGGCCAAAGTAACGGTGCCGACAGAAGTTGGAAAACTGATAACCGCATGGACGACAGACGGAAAGACGGTTCTCTATGCCGTCGCTCAAGACCGGCTGCTCGGATCTTTCGCAGTTGAAGATGAAATTCGGCCCGAATCCAGTGAAGCCGTCGCCGAACTTCATCGGCTTGGTATCCGGGTCGCTATGATTACCGGAGATTCAAAAACAGTTGCCGATTCGGTCGCCCGGCGTATCGGAATCGATGAGGTCGCAGCCGAGGTTCTTCCCGCCGACAAGGCTTCGGCGGTGACCCGCTTTCAAGCGGGCGGCAAGAGGGTCGCAATGGTAGGCGACGGCGTGAACGACGCGCCGGCGTTGGCGACCGCAACCGTAGGAATCGCAATAGGTGCGGGAACCGACGTAGCAATTGAATCCGCCGGAATCGTACTCGTGCGTAGCGACCCTCGCGACGTTGTCGGAGCAATCGAACTATCTCGCGCTACCTACAGAAAGATGATCCAAAATCTCGTTTGGGCGACTGGGTATAACCTAATCGCCATCCCGGTTGCCGCAGGTCTATTCGTCCATTGGGGATTCGATCTCCCCATGAGCATTGGTGCAGTCGCGATGAGTCTCTCCACTATTATTGTCGCTGCAAACGCACAACTCCTTCGCCGGCTGAAGTTGCAGCGCGAGGCATTCTAATTGGACGATCTAGGGCCCCACGAGCGCCAGCAGGCCGATAAAGAGGCAATGTTTTTCTGGCCGATTGACTCTGCGCTGCCAAAGCACGCTCTCATCGCTTCGCGTGGTGCTTAGGAACAAGAGCAAGGTTTGCCTTTCGCGGTCTCCCACCCTTCTCGAAGAATCAAGGGAGTCAAAACCAACGCGGCAACGGGGTCGGCCCAACCGATACTCCATATGGCGTTGAGGATTAGTCCTGTCAGCGCAATCCAGGCCATGTACCCGCACAAGGCGGATTGTGCCGCGTCGGCCGGTAACGTCGCACTGGCGGTAGCCCCTGATAGCCTGCGTTTCTGCCGAGCCAGCCACGGCATAACGACGCTCGCGGTTATGAGAAGACCTATGCCCAGAAGACTTGGGCGCGTCTCAATATGCCCCATTAGGCTGCCCACAGAGGCTACGAGTACGAACGCAGCGAGCAAAAGCAGCAGCCCTGCCGCGATTTGTGCCGATATCCCCTTGAGAACCAGAAAAACTTCTCTGTCGGTAGCTCCCCAGCTCGTGCTTGGGTTCGATGTACACCGGACCAACCTGGCCGCTGTATTGACCCGCGTGCAGATCGGCGCCCGCGCGGTTGTGCGTATGATAGAAACGGAAACCCGCAGGCCTAGGCGTGAATGCGATGCGGCGCGTGCCATGCGCCGGGATAAACGGCGTGCCTTCTTCGGCGGCACCATCCACATCCGTAGGCACAAACTGGCCGTACCAATGCAATTGCTCCGGAGTGTCGGTGTCGTTAAAAACGTCAACGACGACCGGCTGTCCCTCTTTGAAGCGCAGCAAGGGCCCTGGGAACTGGCCGTTGTATGTTGTTCCAGAAACGATCCGATTGTGGGCAATTTCGATCGGATTGGCCGCGATGTGGAGCGTGTAGTCGGCCTTCGACTCGGCGGTTTGATATTCTCCCTCGACAAGCGGCTCCGGCTCGCCAAACCCGATTCCCGGACCGAACGCGCGAGCGCCTGCAACCGCGCCAGCCAGTTTCAGAAATTGGCGGCGGGACGGCGACAATGGCTTCATGAGGCCCTCTTCTATTCCGTTTTAAGTATTCCCCTCGCAACATTCGTCGCAGGCTTTGCCCTGCAATCCTTCGATTCCTTCTTTCGCGATGATGGGAACCATGACGAGAGCCGCCATTGGATCGGCCCACCACAGACCGAAGAGAGTATTGAGCAGGAGCCCCATCAGCAGAATGGCCGACAAGTAAGTGCAAAACTCGGTTTGTTTGGCATCCGCTTGCATGGCGGAGCTGCCCAGAGCGCGGCCCACTTTTCGCTTTGCCCGCGAGAGTAGCGGCATTACGACCAGCGAGACACAAGCCAGAATTATTCCGGGTACGCTGTGTTCGGGAGGTCGCCCAGACCATAGATCTCTAACGGATTCGTAGGCAATGTACGCTGCCAAAGCCAAAAAACAGACACCAACAAGTTTAAGTGCACGTTTCTCGTTTCGTTCGCGTTGGTGAACCTCGGCGTCAACGGACATTCTCCACAGCAAGACCGAACCCGACGTGACTTCGATGAAGCTATCGATTCCAAAGCCGACAAGGGAAAGCTGCCTGCGACCGCGCCAGCGACGACAGCCACCAAGCCCTCTAGGGCGTTCCACACGATCGTGAAATACTCGAGCCTTCGTCCACGGCGCACGACTGCGGCACGTTCCAGAATGGCGGTTCCACTCATACCCGCAGTTTACAACTCGGCTGCATTGCCCACACAATTTTCAAATGCTCAACAATCGTTTGCGGCGCCGTCTGTTCCATCACATTCTCATCGCTGTCGGGAGTGTCGCGCTGACCGTCATCTTCATGCATTTCTTTCCTAAGCGCGATTTCATCTCCCGAGCAAGCATCGGGACGGCTTACCCCGCACTATTTCTAACGGCAGCCGCGTTGCTGTTGGGCCCGCTCAATGTGCTGTGGCGGAAACCAAATCCGGTTAGCTTTGACCTGCGGCGGGACTTAGGAATCTGGGCGGGAATTTCTGCACTGGTACATACGGCTTTCGGCCTCAACGTTCACTTGCGCGGCAGGATGTGGCTGTATTTCCTCGATACTCGTTACCACTTGCGACGGGACGCGTTCGGTTTTGGAAATTACACTGGCGTCGTTGCATCCCTGATCTTCGCTCTGCTCTTGGCGCTGTCTAATGATATCTCCGTTAGCAAGCTCGGGGTCGAACGCTGGAAATCACTTCAGCGTTGGGCGTATGCCGCGGTCGCGCTTACCGGAGCACATGCAATCGCCTATCAGCAGGTGGAGAAACGCAGCTTACTTTTTGAAGTGGCTCTTTACATCCTGCTCGGGATTGTTTCGATCTTCCAACTAGCAGGCATCTTCAAGCGTCGGCAGCCTCGAGCGAGGCCTTAGTCCGCCGACACCTCAGCATAACGTTAGCGCCCAAGTCGCTACTCAACTAGCCACTGAAAACACAGGTTGTACCCGTCAGGATTCAGCTAGCAAATTTGTATCCAATCCTGTGGACAGTGATTATGTGCTGGGGGTCGGACGGTGATCCCTCGATTTTTTGACGCAGTTTGGCGATGTGGTTGTCGACCGTGCGAGTGATCGGATAGTTCTCGAGACCCCACACTTCATCCAAGAGTTGGTCACGCGTGACGATTTCATTTTCATGCAGGATAAGACATTTCAGTAGTTCGAATTCGCGCGGCGACAGGTCTATAGGCCGTCCACCTCTTGCTGCACGATACTTTCTAAAGTCGAGTTCAACATCCGCGAATTTATAACTCTCCAGCGTTCGTACGCCATTTGTGGCTCGCCGCAGCTGCGCCCGAACCCGAGCCAGGAGTTCCTTAATGCTGAATGGCTTAGTGACATAATCATCAGCGCCGACTTCCAGCCCAACAACTTTATCGGTCTCTTGGCCGCGTGCTGTCAGCATGATAATTGGGGTCGTGACACCTTTGGCTCTTAGATGGCGGCACACATCCAATCCACTGAGTTTGGGGAGCATTACGTCCAGTAAGATAATGTCCGGATTATTGTGGAAAGTCTCGTTGATTGCAGCTTCGCCGTCTCGGGCCACGCAAACCTGATAACCTTCGAACTCGAAGTTATGCCGCAGGCCCCGAACCATTTCCGGTTCGTCCTCAATGATGAGAACCTTCTTCAACTGGGTACCCCCTGATTTCAACTCCTGCCTTCTTAGGCGCGGTCTCGGCCTTAACAATGGGAATTAGGATCGTGAAGCGGCTCCCCCTGCCCGGCTCGCTATCTACCAAAACTTGTCCTCCGTGGCCTTCTATGATGTGCATGACCAACGCGAGTCCCAGCCCGCTGCCTTTCGTGTTGTGCACTAACGCTGTGCTGACCCGGTAGAACTTTTCGAAAATCTTCTGCTGGTCTGAGCGCGGGATTCCTATGCCGTGATCGGCAACCTCGATGGCAATGTCCGTGTCCCGCGCCCATACGGCTACTTCAATCTTCTTTATGTCATCGGAGTATTTAGTGGCGTTGTTAAGCAGGTTTACTACAGCCTGAGATATAGCTTCCGGGTCAATTGAGACCATCGGAAGACCGTGATCGATACGCGTTGAGAGGTCAAACCCACCCTCCCTTAGCTGGTATTCATAAGTGCGGAGAACCACCTCGACCACTTCCGCAACATCGGAAGACACGAACCTGTACTCTTTTCGGCCGGCCTCGATCTTCGAAAAATCAAGAATATTGTTGATGAGCTGCGTGAGTCTGCGTGTTTCGCCATTGATAGTCCGCAGAAACTCCTTGGCTTGCTGATCGTCTTTCACGCGGTCGAGTTCGAGGGTCTCTGCGAATAGCCGAATCAGGGCCAACGGAGTCTTCAATTCGTGCGAAACGTTTGATACAAAACTGGATTTCGCCGCCGCAAGGCTCATCTCACGGGAAGCCGCACGTAGCGTCAAAATGATGCCGAGAAGCAACAAGCAGAGTACAAAACCAGTGAGTAAAAGGCTCTTTTCAAAGCTGGCTCGCGCTACGCCTTCAATGGACGAACCTCGATATGCAGCAGCTAAGTCCCAGTTCGGAAAAACCGGAGCGAAGGCCATCTTGACTTGGTAGTTCTTTATCCCGGACGCGTTCGTATAAACTTGGCTTTCTTTTTCGTCGAATACACCGACGGCCAGACCGGACGCTGACGCCTTGGTGTCGGAGCCGTGCAACAATCCGGGTATGAGTCTCTCCAAATATTCCTTGCGGACATACTGAGGATTGAGAATCAGACCCGCGACGTATGTGTTCTTCAAAGGATAGAAGACGTAAAAGAAGGAATGGCTCGCTTCATTGGGCAAAGAACAAGATTGCTGCCAGAACAGAAAGTCTCGTGTCGATTCTGCCGGAGGCCGCAAGGCCAGAGAACTGCGATAGGCGTCCAGGATACGCCCGACGTCTGCATCCGTTCCAAGCTGAGACCCCGAAACTTGACGAACGGCCCCGGCAGAATAGAGTAAGGCGAAACGATTCTCAACTTTGCAGGAACACGTTGAAAACACAAAGAACTGGTCGATCTCCGGATGCAATTCGGAAGCGCGTCCCAGAGCATGTTTCAGATCTTCGGGGGAACGCGACATTGAGCCGAGAGGCGCTAACGTTTCCCTAGCCAACGCCTGCATATCTCCTTGAGCGTTGCGGGCGATGCTCTGCAATGTCTGACGCAGATTCTCTTCAATGGCAATCTTGGTTTTGCTTTCCAGGTCAACCAGCGACCGGTACTGCATGAAGGCGAGAGCACCCGTGGGCAGCACTATCGCCACTGCTGCAAGCGTGATCAGGTTCCTTTTGGAGGGCCGACCGGCCCACGGTAAGTAACGCATTTCAGGGCAAGTATACATCCGGCTCTTAGGTCGGGCGTACCCCTGTGCAACGAGAATGTAAAAAGTTGTATCTGAGTTCCCTCCCCAAGAAAGCATCACGGCTCCAACACAAACCCTTTGTTTTCTTTGCGTTCCGGTACACTTCGCAGGATGAATGGGGCCGAAGAAACCGCGATACATCTCTTTGCAATCCCTTTACAGGCCGTGAGGACTTGCATTGCACTCGCTCTGTAGCATCGCGTCGGATTCGGGACAGACGTCCTGAGCAAACCTGCAAGGAGGACAAAATGCTCGGCACAACCAAAATCCATGTCAATCTGATCGTGGTGGCTTTTCTCGCTGCGGCATTCCTGCCGATTTGTGCTAGTGAAAATCATCCCGCTGCACCAACGATTTCCGTCCTTGATATTTCGGGGCATGAACTCGATCTAACGAGTTACCGAGGCAAGGTTGTGGTCCTCAATTTTTGGGTGACCTGGTGCGAACCCTGCCGAGCAGAGATTCCAGAGTTGGTTGAATTGCAAACTCGTTATCGCGATCGTGGGCTCGCGGTCATCGGCATCGCCGTGGAGGATGACTTAACCTCTGTTCAGGCGGCCTGCAAGCAATTGAACATCAACTATCCTGTGGCCTTAGGTGACAAGAAGCTGAGTGCGGTTTTTGGTGGCGTTGGCTTTCCGACGACCTTCGTGATCGGTCGCGATGGCCGAATTTACAGCAAGCACCCGGGAGCAACAAATCTCCGGTTTCTTGAGGACGAGGTGGCACAACTACTTGCAACTAGTGACACAGCCCAGCTAACCAATTTCAGGCCTGCAGGCAAGTCGGAACCGGTTGAGTTGCCAACGCCCGCAGAACTCAATTTGGAAGTCCCAGGTGTTGACATCTCACAACTGAACGCCACCCAATTGGCAGACTTCAAGATTCTTCTGGAGAAGGAGCAGTGTAATTGCGGATGCCACCGTACGCTGCTTCAGTGCCTCAAGGAGGACAGCGCGTGCCACCGCGCCCGTAAGCTAGGTCGAGAGGAACTGGAAAAGTTTCGCAAAACAGACACATTGCGCTCGCAAAACCAGATTCATTGAGAATTTCTCACGGCGGAGAGAATCCAAAGGAGCGAAGACATGCATCGTTATGTTTTGTGCAGCGGATTTTTGGTTATCGGTGCGGCACTCCCGTTTGTGACGGCTTTCGAGCTTCCTCCAACGTCGCCTTCCGCACCTAGTCGGCAAGCAGCCAACTTATCTGAAATACGCTGGGAATTTGACACCGGCGGTTGAGTATTCTCTACGCCCACGGTCGTGGGTGATCTCCTTGTCGTAGGCTCGTGCAACGGCAGGATCCGCGCTCTCGACAAGAAAACCGGCCAGGTGAAATGGGAATATGACATTACGAAGGATGGGGACCAGCGCCAGTTTCACGGGGACCCCCTCATCACCGACGAACTTGTGATCATCGGAACTGATGGCAAGATGGGGCATGTATATGCGTTTGAGCAATCCAGCGGGCTCGTGCGATGGAAATACAAAGTCGACGAGCGGGGCGTCGCTTCGGATATCGTTCGTCTAGGCGATAGCGTTTACGCCGTCACTCTTGGCAACGAGTTGCTTAGCCTCGACCTCAAAAGCGGAAAGGCCAGGTGGACTTTCCGCGGCGGCTATTCCGGCCAAGATTGTTTGACCTGTTCTTCGCCCGCGGCAGACGAGCAGCGCGTATATTTCGGTGGACTGGATGGGTTCGCTTACGCCCTGGACGCCCAATCTGGAAAACTGATTTGGAAACGAGACCTTGGTGCCAAGGTGACAACCTCAGCAGCCATCCGAGGAAGTGACTTGTACCTCGGCACTGTGAAGCGCCATCTCTATCGCCTGAACACCGGTTCCGGCGAAGTGCTCGGCGATATCGAGACCGTGGCCGTACCTGGAGGACGTCTCGTTCCTGTCGATAGCTCTCTCCTTGCTTTCCTTGGAGACGAGGTCTTCGCAAGCTTCAATCTAGACCTGAAGAAGCTGCGTTGGTCAGCCGAAGCTTCTAAGGTGTGGACTTCCGCCCGACCGTATCTGTGGCATGATGTTGTGCTCGCGGGCGATCGTCACGAACTGGTGGCATTTCGTTCCACGGACGGTGTTCGAGAATGGTCGTACCAATTTTCAGAAACGGTTCGAGGCATTGGGACCTCACCCGACGTTCTCTATGTAGGAACGCTGACAGGACCTATCTTTGCGTACTCTCCCAAGCAGTAAGATAGGGGCCAAGATGAATGCAAAAACGCATTGGGAGAAAATTTACACGACCAAAGCGGCGGATCGGGTGAGTTGGTATCGTCCGCACCTGGACACTTCCATCGCTCTGATCGAACGGGCTCGCAATGATCGCTCCGCATCTATCATCGATGTAGGCGGAGGAGAATCCACGCTCGTAGATGACCTGCTTGCGAGGGGATTTCAGGCGGTGACGGTCTTGGATGTTTCACAGGCAGCCATCGAAGTCACCAAGAAGAGATTGGCAAGACTTGCGGATCGAGTTCGCTGGTTAACCGCAGACATCCGTCAGGTTCAGTTGGGCCCGGCCGCTTATGACGTGTGGCACGACCGCGCCGTTTTTCATTTCCTCACCGCGCCCGAGGAGCGCGCCGCCTACGTTCGGCAAGCCGCGCGTTCCGTTAAGGCCGGCGGCCATATTATCGTCGGCGCGTTCGGACCCGAAGGCCCGACCAAATGCAGCGGGCTCGATGTCGTCCGCTACAATGCCGAATCCTTACACGACGAGTTCGGCGCTCGCTTCCGGTTGGTGGAAAGTTCGACGGAATTGCACGAGACGCCGTTCGGCACCACACAACAATTTCTATATTGCTACTGCAGAGTTGAAGCGAAGTGAATTCGGCTGATGCGCTTCTACAACGAAAACATTTATCCCTGGCTGGTAACCACTCTTGGTGACCCGGAGCCTATCAAAGAAGTGCGTGAGCGGATCATTCCGTTGGCTCAAGGCACCGTTCTCGAGATTGGCGTTGGCCCAGGCGTTAATTTCGTTCACTACGATCCCTCAAGAGTGAGCCGGGTCTATGCATTGGAACCCAATCCGGGCATGATCCGCCTCGCAGAACAACATCGGCGTCAAACGGACCTTAAAATAGAGTTCTTGGACCTTCCTGGCGAGCGCATCCCTTTGGAGGACCGATCCGTCGATACGGTTGTCAGTACTTTCACTTTGTGCACGATTCCCGGGGCGGTGGAGGCCATTCGAGGTATTGGACGTGTCTTGAGGCCAGGCGGGAAGTTCATCTTTTTTGAACACGGACTCTCGCCCGATCCTAGCGTCCAGCGCTGGCAGAAGTGGTCGGAGCCGATTCCTCACTGGCTGTTCGAAGGTTGTCACGTAACACGAGACATCCCGTCTCTCATCACGAGCGGCGGTTTTCAAATGGAGCAGATGGAAACGGCGTACCTGGCGCCGTTCCCGAAGTCGTGGACCTACTGTTTCTGGGGCGCGGCGACGCCACGATCACAATAGCGCTGCTTGCAGCGTTCTTCAGCGTGACAAAGAATACCACCCGTCACTAGTCGACTTACAACGTGGACCAAGCCCTGAGACTCCCACAACCTATCGCCAGCTCGAATGAAAGGACAAAGCTCTAGTTCAGTGTTCAGTGCGGGTTAGCCTACTTTTCTTCGACTTCGTCCTTGTCCCTCGTTGCGACGAATCCGTGTGTGTGCGATACCCCTGAGGCGTCTTTAGATACATAGAACCCGACGATGTCGCCCCGAGGATTGATACCGCGTGCCTGTGTCGAAACCACGTCTGCCCCTGGAAAGTCGATGGTAGTGAACTCGCCCTTGCTGAGCAGGAACCCATGAGTGCTTTTCGCAGAGTCGATAAAAAATCCGACAGTCTCGCCGGAGGGATTAACGTCGCGGGCATCGGACGATATAGAATTCGGTATGTCGAGAAGTTGATAGTCTCCCTCCTCCACCTTATAGGCGTGGAATTCAGTTGGAGTAGGAAACCACACGCCAACGATAATCCGGCCGTGCCGTGTGATTCCGTTGTGCATGGTGCCAGGCACGGAGAAGGATTCGTATGTACCGTTCTGATACACGTACCCGTGCATTGTACCGCCCCCGGAAGCCGCAAAATCGCTACCTTGGTGGTGGTAGCAACCCACGGCCTGACCCGTCGGTGTGACTTTGATGGCGAACGTGTTCTCTGCGCCAGGGAAATCAATCGCGGTAAAGTTGCCGGATGCATCCCGAAGATAGCCGCGGGTTCGCAAGGCGTCGCCGGGGACGATTGTGCCGTGATCCGTATAAAGTCCGACGACAACACCCTCCGAGTTAATTCCATGAGCCTGAGTAGTGCCGCTGATGCCCCCTGGGTAGTCGATCGTTGTAATCGTGCCTTCGCTCAAAAGAAAACCGTGGCCTGCGCTTCCTACTTGGTAACGGCCAACGATATCGCCTTCAGAGTTGATGCCCAAAGCTTGGGTTAATGTAACACCGGGCAAATCCACGTCGAAGGACTTGAAGTTCAGATGGTGATTAGATCCGGCGAGAACCGTCTCGAATGGTACGGTCAGGCCCACTGCCAACAGCGCTACCGCTATCGTGAGTGCGGCTATTCTCAGGTTTTTCATATGTTCTCCTCGCGTTGTTGCTGCGGCAGTAGAATTTCGCTACAATCGCGCCTAAGATCGGGATTCCCGTACGTGACACTGCCCCTCGCAACACCTGCACGGTAGCCTGCGGTCTCTCCGGGAGTCTTTGAGGAAAGTTCGAGAATACTTCGAATCTTTCTGGAAGGCCGTATGGCCCAGGCGGCGAAGCACTTATACGAATTCGGCCCCTTCCGCATAGACCCTTCCGAAGGTCTGCTCCTCCGTGATGAACAGCCCATTCCCCTTGCGCCAAAGGCCTTTGAGGCGCTGCTCCTTCTCGTCGAAAGCAGCGGTCATCTGATCGAAAAAGGAGTATTGATGCAGAAGCTCTGGCCGGACAGCTTTGTCGAAGAGGCCAATCTGTCGAAGTACATATTCACGCTTCGGCAAGCCCTGAGCGACGGCGAAGACGGACAGAAATACATCGAAACGGTGCCCAAGCGCGGCTATCGCTTCGTGGCGTCGGTGCAGAAGCTGGCGGCGGAGAGCGTCGAGCAAGCGCCTGCCGAAATGCTTTCGTGCGAAGGCGAGGAAGCGAAAACTGTAACGTCCACGACGCGGTGGCGTATTGCCCTGGTTTCCGCGGTCCTGACTGCGACTGCCATGGTTCTGCTGGTATGGCTCGACCCGGGCGAATGGCGGGCGCGCTTGTTTGGCGGTCCCGCCCGGCCTGTGCGAACAATCGCGGTGTTGCCTTTGCAGAATCTCTCCGGCGATACCGCCCAAGACTACCTCGCCGATGGCATGACGGAGGCGCTGACTACCGATCTGGCCCGAATGGAGAGCCTGCAAGTGATCTCCCGCACCTCGGCGATTCAGTACAAAGCAGCCAAGAAGTCTCTGCCAGTGATCGCGCGTGAACTCAATGCCGACGCCGTAGTCGAAGGCTCGGTACAACGCTCCGGCGATCGTGTACGCGTCACTGCGCAGCTAGTTCGCGCCTCTGACGATCGGCATCTCTGGGCCAATACTTTTGAACGCGACTTCCCCGACGTGCTCGCCTTGCAGGATGAGGTAGCGTCGGCGATCGCCAAGCAGGTCGAAAGCAGACTGGGTGGTCCGAGGCCAGCCCCACCGCCAAACGTGCAAGCAGTGAACATCGAGGCGTACGAGAACTACCTTCGGGCAAACTACTACTTCGATAATTTCGATCTGCAGAAAAGCATCGACTACTACCGTCAGGCCATCAAGCTCGATCCGAACTACGCCCCTGCCTACGCCCATATGGCCGAAGCTTACTCGTTTCTGGCCTTCTTCGGCGCAGTATCCCCCAGCGAGGGCTGGGGCAAGGTGAAGGAAGCGGCGAGTCTGGCAGTACAGAAAGACGAGCGCCTGCCGGAGGGCCATGGTGCGCTGGCGCTGGCCAAGCTGCACTACGACTGGGATTTTCCGGGAGCGGAGCAGGAATTCAAGCGCGCGCTGGAGCTTAACCCAAGCGACGCCGATGTCCGCCATGAACATGCGCACTACCTTATGGCCATGGGCCGGCTTGCCGAATCGGAGGCCGAGAGCAGGCGCGCCGTGGAGCTGGATCCGGTCGGAGACGGACTGAACTCCTGCCTCTGCTGGCATAGCTTCGCCGCCCGGGATTACGATGAGGCAGTCCGCCTGGCGGCGAAGTTCCTGAAATCGCAACCTGACGATCCATGGGAGCATACAATTCTCGGATGGACCTACGAGCAAAAGCGAATGCCCGAGCAGGCCGTCGCGGAATTCAAGAAGGCCGTCGAGGCGACTAACGGCGACCCATTCTATGTCGCGGCGCTAGGGCATGCATATGCTCTCGGTGGCGATCGGCGCGGCGCGGAAAAAGTCCTCCTGACGCTCTCGGATCGGGCCAAGAAGTCTTACGTCTCGCCGTTTGATCTCGCGCTGATCTACACAGCTCTGGGCGAAAAGGAGAAGGCATTTGCCCTGTTGGACAAGGCCGTGGCCGAGCACTCCACATTTCTCGTTTACACCAAATGGGAGCCACGGCTAGATCCGCTGCGCTCAGATCCTCGGTTTCAAGACTTGCTTAGGCGCATCGGACTGCCACGTTAAGAGTCTACTGTGGTTTCCGCACCCGCCCAGCGCACGACTCGATCTCGTACGGCCCAAGTTTGGCGCGGCTCGCGAGGCTCATAACTGGCCGCGATTGCGGCTCACCATCTGTTTTGCTGTGCCCGCGCTTCGGCGACAAGCTCGTCAACCTGTCGCAAAACGTGCTCTGCCGTCATTAAGTCAAAGTGATCCCCACTCGCCGACACGGTAATCGTGCCCTCGGGAAATTCCCCGCCGAGAATACCGATGTCAAGGTTCTCTAGTTTTAGCCTCGCAAGCGCGGCCATCGACCCTGAGTCGTTTGGGAAAACCAGCCGAAGCGCGGGCAGACACTCCCGCGCGCCTCGGAACCACCGTGCGAACACGTCGAATCCTGGCATTTCCTTCAACGGCCACACGATATCTGCCGCACTCCGCTGCAATACGCCGATATCACCCTCGAATTTCCGCAGTACCTTCACCAGGTACTCGTGGATATTGAGCCATTCATCCAGCGAAATGGCTGAGTCGCCCAGCCGGCGCAAGTCGGCAATCGACATTTCCGGATGCTCCGGAGCGATGCTCGCCAGCACCCGCGAGACGAAGCAGGTATCGAAGTTCAAATTGCATCCGAGCGACAAGAATGCATCAATTCGCGGTGTCGGCTCATCAGCAGGCCCCAGCAGAAGCTCAAAGCCCATGTCTGCACCCAGCGAGAAACCAACCATCACGAGCGTTGCTGGTTGGAACCTTTCCCGGACTTCCCGTAGCCACTCGCGCAAGATCACCACGTGGTCGGCAAGTGAGAGCGAAATGCGCCCGCGACGCTCCGACTCGCAGCCGTATAGCGTCGGGCTGACCCCGCGATACCTCAAGCGCTTAAGGATCGGCTCGAAGTCTCGGTGGTCGAGGCCCAGTCCGTGAAGAAAGAAAACCAGCACGTCCGACCGCACCTGGTTGTCTACGTAGTCCAAATGATCGCCGATAATCCGCGGATCGAGCGTCGCTCGATTGAGCTTCCGGCACACACGTTCCGTGAGCGTGAATCGGTGCTCGGCCAGTTGATTCGCGATCTCCACACTTGCAGGGGTTTTGGTTTGTTCCTCCGCCGCCGCTTCGATCTCGCCGAGCAAATCTGCGGCGCTCTGCCATCGGTCGGCCGGGTTCTTCTCCAGGCATTTCATGACCGCGTTGGCGAGTCGCGCCGGTATCCCCGGCCTCCATTTCACGAGGGGATCCGGCGACTTGGCCAAATGCGCCGCCATCATCTGCTGCGCGGTGGTGACCTGAAAGGGCAGGCGTCCCCCGAGCATCTCGTAGGCCGCGACACCTATGGCGTAGAGGTCAGCTCGATGGTCCACCACGTCCCCGCCCACCTGCTCGGGCGCCATATAAGCCGGAGTACCAACCGTTGTTCCCATGGCCGTGATGAGACTGGTGGTTGCGGTCATGGCCGAGCTCGACAGATCGCTGAGCGCTTTGGCGACTCCAAAATCGGCCACCAGAGCGTGCCGATCGCTCAGCAAAACGTTCTCAGGTTTGATGTCCCGATGGATGACACCACGCGCATGCGCGTACGCGAGCGCATCGGTGACGTGGCGCAGGATGCGAATACTCTCGGGGATAGGTAGCTCGCCCATGCCCGCGATTCGCTCCCGTAAGGTTTCCCCCTCGATGTATGGCATCACATAGAACAGCACCCCACCCGATTCTCCGGAATCGATAAGCGGCAGGATGTGCGGATGGGTCAGTTGGGCTGCAATGCGAATCTCGCGCAGAAACCGCTCCGCGCCGTTGACCGGACATGCGTCCGGGCGGAGCACCTTCACGGCAACGAGCCTGTCGTGCCGAACGTCCCGCGCTCGGTAGACTTCGCCCATCCCGCCTGCGCCGAGCGGCGCAATGATTTCATAGGGACCCAAGTGTGTGCCTGGAGCGAGGGGCATAGTCGGGCGGAATTATAACCCCGGGAACCTTCGAACCGTACCTTCAGGCGTCACATGTAAACGCCCTAGCCGCAGAAGTGGGCGCTCGGCATTTCGGTTGTCTACAAACGCCTAATGCTACTAAGTCACCTGCTTGGGAGGCAGGCGCTCTACCAGCCCACCCGAAACAGGTAGATTGTTGCGTGGTCTGCTGAGGATGGATATGAAGTACGTGCTAACAATCGGCCGTCTCGCCAAGCAGGCGGGGGTCAACCTGGAGGCGGTTCGGTTCTATGACCGGAGAGGCGTATCAATATCTTTATCTTTCAGGACTCCTCTCTGTAGCGTAACTAGCAGAATAGAAATGCCTTGACATCATTACCATATTCAATTAAATATTTGAGTATGGTAGCCGCATTTCAAGGAAAGCGTCGATTCAAGAACGAAGTTTACGGCCAACTCGCTCGCATCGGGAAAGCACTGGCAAGCCCCAAACGGCTTGAACTCCTGGATCTGATCTGCCAAGCGGAGCGATCAGTCGAACAACTAGCGAACGAGACAGTGATGAGCGTGGCCAACACGTCACAGCATCTTCGCGCTCTGCACGAGGCGCACTTGGTCGAAGCTAGGAAGGAAGGCCGATTCGTCGTCTACGGCTTGGCGGACGCTCTGGTCTCTGATTTCTACCGGTCGTTCCGGCTGTTGGCAGAAGATCGACTCGCCGAAATCGAGCGCATCCGGCAACGGTTCTTTGCCGCCGGGAAAGGGTTGACGGCGCTGGACCGCGACACGCTCCTTGAACGCGTGAAGCAAGGGGAAGTGGTTGTCATCGATGTACGCCCAGTCAATGAATACCGGACCGCTCATATTCCGCAGGCGCTTTCGATTCCCCTGCAGGAACTCGGTGGGCGCCTCGCGGAGTTGCCCCGTGACAAAACCATTGTCGCCTACTGCCGTGGTCCGTACTGCGTTTTGGCGGCAGAGGCCGTTCAGTTACTGAGTGGGTATGGATTTCAGGCCTATCGTCTGGAGGACGGCGTTGCCGACTGGCGTGCGCGTGGGTTGCCTTTGGATATCCATCGAGAGACTTTTGAACCCAGGAGAGAGAAATCGCAATGATCTTCCGTCAACTGCTCCATTTTAATCCTGTCATCGCAGCGTCTTATTTTTTCGGTTGAGCGAGTAAAGGCCGGGCCGCCGTGTGCGACCCCTTGGAAGACGTTGAGGTATATCTCCGCCTTGCTGAAGAAACCGGGATGAAGATTTCCTATGTGCTGGACACGCACCTCCATGCCGACCATGTTTCCGGCGCACGGAAGCTGGCGCAGTTGAGCGGTGCGCAGTATGTCCTACATGCGGATTCGGGTGCGCACTACGACTTTTCACCGGTTCGCGAAGGCGATGAACTCGACATGGGCAACGTTAGCATCCGCGTGCTGCATACTCCTGGACACACTCCCGAGCACACCTCCTTTCTCGTAACCGACCGAACCCGCGGGCTCGAACCGTGGTTCCTGCTCAGCGGCCACACGCTTATGGTTGGCGACATGGGCCGTACCGAACTCGCGTCGAACGCAGAAGAGGGTGCGCGAGCGCTCTTTGAAACCGCCCAGAAGCTGAAATCGTTACCTGATTACGTGGAAGTTCTCCCCGGGGCGTTCTCAGGCTCCGTTTGCGGGCGCTCGCTGAGCGGCAAACCTGCCTCGACGATTGGTTTCGAGCGGAAATTCAACGCTGCGTTCGGAATAGACAATCGCGAAGAGTTTGTGGAGTACATGCTGAGCAGCATTCCACCGGCGCCGTCCGAAGCCTCGGAAATCCGGGCAACCAATCTCGGTCTGACTGTTCGACGGAGTTGAACAGGCTCACCGGTCGCGAGCCTGTTTCGAGAATTCGGTTCCGGAGCATCGGCAAACGCCAATGGACACTTCTGCTGCAAACGCAAACCGTATCTCGCTGGGACTACACGAGAACCTAGGCCAATTTTCGCTTCTTGTGGTCATCAATTTCTTTGTAGGCATGATGGTGGGTCTGGAACGCACCGTGGTTCCTTTGATCGGCGAACGGGATTTCGGTCTGACCTCCAAGACCGCCATCGTATCCTTCATCGCCGCCTTTGGGATCACGAAAGCGATCTGCAATCTTCTCGCAGGTCGAATTTCCGAAACTTGGGGGCGCAAGCGTGTTCTCGTGTGTGGGTGGATTGTGGGACTGCCCGTGCCCCTCATGATCATCTTCGCGAATCGCTGGATTTGGTTCGACATTGCCAACGTTTTGCTCGGCATCAATCAGGCCCTCTGTTGGTCGATGACGGTAAACATGAAAATCGACCTCGTGGGCCCCAAGCGTAGAGGATTGGCCCTTGGCCTGAACGAATTTGCCGGCTATCTCGCAGTAGGGCTTACGGCGTGGCTGACTGGATACATCGCCTCGGTCTATGGTTTGCGACCGCAACCGTTTTACCTCGGCATTGGCGTTGTTCTTGTCGGGCTCTTCCTGTCTGTGCTCTTTGCCCATGAGAGCCTCGAACACTCCCGCCTCGAAGCCCGCTCTCACACCTCCGGAAACGAAACCGGCCTGACGGCGCGACATCAGGCGAGTGCGGCGGGGCGGATTCCATTGAGGAAAATCTTTGCGCTGGCATCGTGGAACAATCTCGCCCTGTTTTCCTGCTGCCAGGCCGGACTCGTGAACAACTTGAACGACGGAATGTCGTGGGGGATTTATCCGCTCTTTTTTGCAAGCTTCGGTCTAGGAGTGGAAGCCATCGGCACAATTAAGGCCGTCTATCCCGTCACTTGGGGAATGCTGCAAGTGGTCACCGGGCCGCTGAGCGACCGACTCGGACGAAAAGGTTTGATCGCCGGCGGCATGCTTCTTCAGGCGGTGGGGATATGGCTCACTGTCCTGCGGCACACCTACGCAGTGTGGATTCTTGGTGCGCTGCTCCAAGGGTTGGGAACGGCAATGGTTTACCCAACGCTGCTCGCCGCGATTGGGGATGTAGCACATCCCGCGTGGCGCGCTAGCGTGTTAGGTGTGTATCGTTTCTGGCGGGATCTTGGCTACGCAGTTGGCGCGCTTCTCTCCGGTATTGTTGCCGATCTACTGGGAATGGCAACGGCCATCCATGTTGTGGCCGCGTTGACGCTCGCCTCGGGCCTTTTCGTGGCGGTCTTCATGCCGGAGACACTTTCGAAAACGCTTACAGCAGAAATCATCCGCCTGGACGAAAGCGCCAAATCTTGATGAAAGAACCTGCTCTTTACGTTTGGAGGTCAAGTGATGAATGATAGCCGCAAGACTACGATCACAAGTCTGCTTGGTACACTGGCGGCCTTGTTGCCTAATTTTTGATGAGTGCTTGTGCTGCTTCCCGCTGGCCTAGGGCTAGCGGGCGGCGGACTGGCCGTCAGGTTGATGGCTTATCGTTTATATTTGTTTCCTGTTTCGGTCCTCGCTCTCGCCGCGGGTTTCTATCTGAGCTATTGGCGAAGAATAGGGCCACGGTGGAACAGAATTCTACTCTGGGTTGCCGCAGTCTTGTCGGCTTTGCTCTGGTCACTGCCATACATTCTGCGTTAAGGCTGATCCAGACACTGAATCATGACGAGTCTGCCCTTTGGCGTTTGGAGGCGAGTGGTGAGCAATAACCGCAAGATTACAATCACGAATTCGATCGCGCCCGAACGCGGTGCAGCACCTATCGTCGGCCGAGGCGCTCGCGTGAGACTCGAGACTATCGCGGTGCGAGCAGGAGCTGAGATCGATCCCACCACGGGAGCGCTGGCGCCTCCCCTCCATCTGTCGACGACGTTTGAGCACGGCCCTGCAAGCGAAGCCATCCACGGTTTCCTTTACGTCCGGGAGAAGAATCCCCCCCAGTTGCGGCTCGAAGCGGCGCTTCGCGACCTCGAAGGGGGCTTGGCCGCGGTGGTTTTCTCCTCGGGCATGGCCGCCGCGGCGGCCATGTTACAAGGGCTCTCACCTGGTTCGCACGTCATCTTCTCCGACGACATCTACATCGATGTCCGCAACCTCGCTCGGGATTTCCTGCCTGCTTGGGGCATTGAGAGCAGTGTCGAGGACCTGCAGAATTTGGAGTCGCTAAAGAGTGCAATTCGCCCGAACACAAAGCTCATCTGGATCGAGACACCGTCCAACCCGCTTATGAAAGTCCTGGACATCGCTGCCATCGGCCGCATCGCGCGGCAGGCAGATGCGCAGTTGCTGGTGGATAACACCTTCGCTACACCTATTCTTCAACGCCCTCTGAGTCTGGGAGCCGACGTGGTGCTCCATTCGACCACGAAGTATTGCGGCGGTCATAGCGATGTCCAAGGTGGCTGTCTAATCGTCAAGTCACGCGAACTCCTTCACAAGATTCTTCATGTTCGTGAAGTTTTGGGGGCAGTGGCCTCGCCGTTCAACTCCTGGCTGATCTTGCGAGGGCTCCGCTCGCTGCCCTGTCGGATGGAACGACACTCCGCTAATGCGACGGCGGTCGCTACGGCGCTGACCACTTGTCCCGCAATTGAGGCCGTCTATTATCCGGGGCTCCCCTCGCATGTTGGGCATGCTATCGCCCAGCGCCAGATGAAAGGCTTCGGGGGCATGCTCTCCTTCCTGGTCCGGGGAGGCCGCGAGGAGGCGCTCGCTGTGGCGTCGCGAGTACGACTCTTTGTGAACGCGACAAGCCTCGGCGGAGTCGAGAGCCTGATCGAGCATCGGGCCTCAAGCGAGGGCAAAATTACCCGCGCACCGCAGAACCTGTTGCGAGTATCGGTCGGACTCGAACATCCGGACGATTTGATCGAAGACCTGCTGCAAGCGTTGTCCTGAAGCGACTTCGGACGCACCGCGCCGAGTAGTGGCTGCAAGGTTGTTTGGCAATCTAGAATGGTGGACGAGCTTAACGCCGGGGTGCCAGAGACGGTCGCTATGAAGATTGGTGGCTGGAAGACCCGTTCGGTCTTCATACGCTGCTCAATCGTCGCAACCAAAGACATCCAGAACGCCATGAATGCCCTCGAAAAGAACGATGGAACTTTGATGGAACCTGACGCCGAGTTAGCTCAGCGGTAGGTCACTGGCTTCAGGAACTCGTTTGTTTTCTTAGAGTTTTTGGAGCCGAGGGCGAGAGTTGAACTCGTGACCTGCCGATTAGCTCGCGGTAGGTCACTGGCTTCAGGAACTCGCTTGTTTTCTTAGAGTTGGAGCCGAGGGCGAGAGTTGAACTCGCGGCCTGCCGATTACGAAAAGACCCAAC
>QHYZ01000367.1 GCA_003225295.1 Acidobacteriota bacterium
CGTTCCGCCAGCGAGTAAGCGTAAGGAGAGATTAAAAAATTGGCTGCGGATTTGCCCCGGCTGCGCTCCGAGCGCCATGCGCAGGCCGATTTCGCGGCGGCGCTGTGCCACGGCGTAACTCAGGACGCCATAGGTTCCAATAGCGGTGAGCAACAGGGCTATACCAGAGAAGAGACTAGCCAGCAGCGCCGGTGAACGACGCGCGACAAGGCTATCGGCAATGCGAGTTTCCATCGACCGAAGGTCATTGACTGGCAGGTCGGCGTCGATTTGCCGTACTACCTTTTGCAGCGTCAACCCAAGCGATTCCGGTGGCAGGCTCGTGCGGACGGCGACGAAGACGCTGTCACCGATACGGAAGGCATAGGGATAATAAATCGCGCCCTGGGCTTCGTCCTCGGTTAGCCCCGCTTGTTTCACCCCGCCAACAACGCCGACGACAGTGAATGCTTCGGCATCCTTTCCCGCTGCGGAGCCGTCCCACAATCGTTGGCCAATAGCGCTACCGTTCGGCCAGTAATATCGCGCGAAATCTTCATCCACCACGCAGACTCGCTCGAGGCGATGTGAATCGGCGGCCGTAAGAAATCGTCCTGCCCGCAAAGAGAAGCCCATGGTGCGAAAGTAGTCGCCCGCGACGCCGTAAGAATAGTGCCCTCGCGCTGATTCGCCAGGGCGGAGAACGTGACCCATTACCGTGGCGGCGCTTTTTCCGCTTTTTCCGCTGAAGGGCACATTGTTGACCACCCCTGCGGACAACACTCCCGGCAGGTGGCCGATTTTGTCCATCAAGCTTTCCACAAATGTCAGACGGGCTGCCTCCGAGTAGTCTGCCCATGGAAGCAAGATTTGCCCAGTCAGGACGTGGTCGGACTGGAAGCCTGGAGAAACGGCCATCACTCGCTGAAGACTGAGGCCGAGCAGACCCGCTCCGGCCAACAGCATGAACGCCAAGGCAATCTGAGAGACGATGAAGCTATGGCGCAGGATTTGAGCAGCGCGCCCGCTCGTGCTGCCCCTGCTCTCCGATTGAAGCGCATTGCCCAGATGGCGTCGAAGATTGAACCAAGCGATGGGCACTGCGAACACAATGCCCAGGATGACGGCTGCGACCAGGGCGACCAATGCCAATCGCGCATCGAAGGCGATGCGACCTCCCAAGGGTAGGCGATCAGCACCGAATATGCGCAGGAGGTGGATTCCGCCAGCGCCGACGCCGAGCCCGAATAGTCCTCCGACCAACGTGAGCAAGGTGGTCTCGACGACCACTTCGCTCACGACGTATCCCCGACTTGCGCCAAGCGCCTGGCGAACGGCCAATTCCTTAACTCGACCGCTGGCGCGGACAAGAAGCAGGTTCACGAGGTTGACTGCGCCGATTAAGAGGAGGGCAATCGCGCCTGCTTGCAATAACAGTAGAGTGGGACGGATTGCCGCGACATGGTCGGCATGCAGTGACACCACTATGGAGCGAAAGCCGGCATCGGCAATCATTTTGGCCTGAGGATCGTCAGCCTCCAAAGTGGTGTTCTGCGCATCGATCTGAGACTGGGCCTGCGTGAGCGTAGCGTCCGGTTTGAGCCGAGCAATCATTTGGATGACGTTGCCCCCGGCATGCCGTTGCAATGGCGTTCGATCTTCAGCGCGCGATGCAAGGGGGAGGAACACCCGGGCGTCGGAAGAGAGAAAGCGGAACACGGGAGGCAACACCCCGATCACAGTTCTAGGAACACTGTTTACACGAATCTGCCTTCCGATCACATTGGGATCGGCGTTGTATCGTTGCCGCCAAAACGTGTCGGAAAGAATGGCAACATGGTTGGTTTGACTGGTGGTTTCCTCGTCTGTGAAAGTGCGTCCGATCACAGGGCCGAGCCCAAGAGTAAAGAAAAAATCCGGAGATACTCGCATGGTCTGCTCGCGTCCCGTTGAGCCAGACTCACCGACAAGCTCCGTGCCATAGCTATAGATCGCGAGCGAAGTGAAGGCGGAAATATGACCACGGCGTTCGTAGTAGTTGGTCAGCGAGGAGCCGTCGCGCTCGACCCCGGCTTTCGGATAAGTATTGAATATCGTCACGAGCCGGTCGGGCAAAGGAAATGGCAGCGGACGTAGCAGGACCGAGTCGATCACGGCAAAAATCGTTAGATTAGCACCAAGACAGACGGCGAGCGTCAAAAGAGCAGTAACAGTGAATCCGGGCGTCTTCCGCAGCAATCGGGCGGCGTAACTCAGCTCTCTGCGAAGCTCGTCAAACAGGTGAAGGCCGAAGGATTCGCGGCAATCGTTTTTGATATTGATAGGGCTGCCGAGTTCCATCCGTACGCGGCGGGCCGCTTCTTTTGGCGACATGCCGCAGCGCACCAGGTCCTCGGTGTATTGCTCGATGTGAAACCGCAGCT
>QHYZ01000190.1 GCA_003225295.1 Acidobacteriota bacterium
ATTGTTAGAGATGGACGAGAACCCCACTATACGTCCAGGTGGCCACTGGAAAATTCGGTCCAAGGATGACCTCCGAGTGGCCCGTCATCCGACCCCAATCCGCCGAGATAACCACTTCAAATTCCCAAGCGGTATTGGGGAGGTGTCGAGATGTCGAACTACCATCCCACACGCTCTTTGAACTCCCGTACCCGGTCGCGCGCGACGGTCAAGTCCGAGTCTTTGCCATCCTTCAGACGAACGTTCAACGTTCCTCCGGGGAGCGACGCGACTTCCTTGATCCACTTTACGTTCACGACAGTGCTCCGGTGGATGCGGAAAAATTTCTTTGGGTCGAGTTTCTTTTCCAATTCCGTAATCGCGTAGTCCACGCAGTAAGACTTGCCTTCCGACACCGCATAAGTCAATTTGTCCTCGGCATAGAAATGTGTCACCCGCGCGAGGTCGAGGAATGAAAGCCGGTCTCCCAGACGCGATGCAATCCGCTCGGGGTATTCCGGTTTGGTTTCGCGCAGCGAGTCCGTGAGTTGCTTCAACAGAGCTTGCAAATCTGGTTGGGCGAGCTGACCCGAGCCCAGCAACCGCTCAACCTTCTTGAGCGCTCGATCCAGAGACTCCGGCTCCACGGGCTTCAGCAAGTAATCCACCGAGTTCACATCAAACGCCTTCAGCGCGTACTGATCGTAGGCCGTGGTAAAAATTACTATGGGCTGGCTCGGCAATCGCGCCAAGACCTCGAAGCCATTGAGGCGTGGCATCTGAATATCTAGGAAGCACACATCGGGAGGACCAGCTGTCAGCGCCGCCACCGCTTTCTCGGGCTCGGTCGTGCTGCCAGTTACTTCCACGCGTCCCGTGCGTTCCAGCAACCGGCTCAGGCGCTCCAGCGCCAACGGTTCATCATCCACGAGGTAGGCGCGCAGTTTCATACGCGTGGCAAAACCATCTCCACCACGGAATAGCCGTCCCGTCGAAGAAAGTTCAGGCGCGCCTTCGCACCATACAACGCATCGAGGCGCTCTACCAGGCTGTCTAGCCCGTGGCCGGCGGGAATCGCAGCCAAGTCGAAGCCGGGCCCCGTGTCACGCACCTCGATCCGCAAACCGCTGTTCTCCGCTGACGCAGTAACGAGGATCTCTCCGCCGCCGCTCTGCGGAGTGATTCCGTGCTTCAAGGTTGATTGCTGGTGTCCAGCGAGGCCCGCAACAACGCTGCTAGCCGGCCCACAATCTGTTCCGCTCGGGCGGGATTCACTGCAATGAGCGAGCTGATCGAGTTCAAGGTATTGAATAAGAAGTGCGGATGAATGCGTGACTCCAGCGAACGCAGCCGTGCTTCCGCTGCCAGTTTCCGAGCTCGCTCTTCGGTTACTTCTTTTTCGTGCAGCTTCTCCTCCATCAGTTGTACGCGTCCGCGCAACGATCCGTGAACCATAGCGCCCAAGCCGAACACCACCGCCAGGGGTATGGCGACGCGCAGCGTGTGAAGGTATTCGGCCCAGAAGTGCTGCGGGATCACGAAGCCAATCTCCATCAACAACGTCTGTGCTAGCAGACAGCCTAGAGCGCTTAACACGATGACGCCCACGGCCACAACAGGGACCAGCGGACTGCGGAGAGCGAATCTCTCCGCAAGTCCGCCCAATACCAAGACGCCCATAGCTCCCGTCAAGTTTGCGTAAACCAACGCGTAGGTCAGTACGTGCAGCAGTTCCCGAACACTCGAAATTTGATTCCCCACGATCAGGACCAGCACCACCACTGCTACGGCGAGACCGGGCAGCTTCATCTCTCCCACCACGCTCTCATTGAGTGTGCCGTATTCAATTTGCTTGGTCGCCACCGACACCCAAATCTGTCCCCAGTAGTCGCTGCGCCCTTTCAAAGTCATGCCGCCGTTGGCAATCTCCAGTGGATTGAAGAATGCCTGGTAGTTGATCAGCGCACAGTCTTGGCCATTTCTCTGCGAACGCCCGATCCACTCCAGCACGACGTCGCGGTTATGAAAAGTGCCCACGTCCGGCATGTTCACGGCATCGTCGGAGATAGAGTGATACGGCTGGTTCAGCTTCAGGTGCTCGAAAAAATCCTGGCCAAAGTGCTCGATCATTCCCGTATCCCACACCAGATTACGCTCAAACACCGCTGTGGGAGGGAACGCTTTGAAGAACTCGGGCTTCAGGGTGCTGGACAGATCATTGTGATAACGAAACCCTTCCATGAAGTCGCGCTTCTGCGCCCCTCCGAACGGACCGGTGGAGCCGTCGGCATCCGCCTCAATGACGTTCTTCCACACGACTTCTCCCCCCGCCAGCCCGCGTGCGTATTCCCCCGTCAAGCGCTGGCGGCGCAGCGTCTCGCCCTTCGTGTTCGCCGTGGTGTAGTCCACTGTAAACCTGTAAGTCCGAGGGCCCAGGTCCTTCACGGTCGTTCCTTGCGGCAGGCTCCACGTCTTTGCGGACGAAGATTGCGCAAGCAAAGATTGGCTAAGCAGACCGCAGGTTGCCCACAAGACAATGGCGGCGATAAAAACTGAAGTGGTTCTGATTCTCATTGGATGATACCTCCTGGCGCAGAGTCTGCCACTGGCGGGGAATGGATGCATCCGCTTAGCGACGAAACGCAATAGTCCCCGACCGCAGGTCGTCAGAGACAGACGAACCGTGACGGTGAATGCCGCTTGAACTTATGCCGGCTTTCGGCAAGCTCAATGGGAACCGCGTAGGCGGACCGCTTCTGGGACGGCTTGTGGAACGTGATTTCCGGATGGCTCCTGGATCACGGACCACTTGACGTATAACAGCGTAAACCGTCCATGTGGATTTCAAGTTTCCGCACGACTAATCAGATGGCGGTAGTGCCGAACCGTGATAGATTTCTAGCGAATAAGTCAGTCTGGATGATAATCGATGGCACGAATCTCAAAACTACCGGTTGAGAGACATGACGGGAAGGCGAGCCTAGTTCCCGAGCACGTAATTGTGGTTCGCGTCGCGTCCTTTGTGTTCAGGTTCGAGAGCGTTGAGCGCTTGCGAGAGTGTATTAAGTATTATGAGAAAAAAACTCGTCCTAGCAGTCGAATTGCGGCTAGGACGTTGGCAGCAGAACTTGGAGAAGATTGGAGAGAACAGCGAGGATGGGAAGTAGAGCGCTGGTTTGAACGTCTCCCCATGTACCTACTAGAGGACCCCAAACGTCAGAAAGTGCTCAAGGCCCTGTCCAGAGCTTTAGCGCTCGCTGAAAGCGGAAAGCTGTAATTCAAATAAACGCCGTCACCAGTGAGATTCAACTAGATTTGTCCTTGCCTGAAGGTTTCTGTCGCTTCCGCTCAGTCATTTCTCTCGACTCGAGTTCATTCTCGTAGGGAATATCTTCTCCATCGGAACTGATGATAGCGATTGGGTCGTTGAAATCTGGTGGACGAGAGGGGATTCGAACCCCCGGCCTCCTCATTGCGAACGGGGAATCACTAAAGCTAAGACGCGTCGCCACAATCAGTTAGCTTTTTGAAAAGGCCGTGAATTGCCCAACTCGCCCAACCGCCCAATCACGTAGCTTTTATCGGATGTGGACATCGGTGGTGCAGGAACACCGGATTGCACTTTGTGTATCCCATTTCAGCCTGCCGCTCGCGATTAAGATACGGGCGGCTTCGTCCAAGTCAGCCAGTGTTTACTTATCACTGGCGGGAGTAGGATTTCCCAGGTATCGGCTACGTCCAAACAGCGATCGCGGAGAATTGAAACTCCAGGCCAGAGGCGCGCGGCAGCTGATGCCCGGCCCGAAACCGTTGGATCGGTCACTTGTCCGCGAACTTACCAGGACCTGATCAATCGCTTTGTCGCTAAAATACACAAAGGAATAGAATAACGTCCGACATTTTCGAGGATACGGGGCCTTCACGTTCATATGCTCATCAAAACAATCCCTAAGATAATTCCGCCACGTTCACGGGTCCGTTTAATCAGAGCCGACCGTCACACGCCTTCTTGGAAGAAGGCTATCGGTCGCCAATTTAGAATCGGGTATTACAGCCGCAAGGATGGATTGGATTGCATCTGGCTGGTAAACGAAAACGGGGCATACGAGCAGACTACGGATCGAGCGTTTCTCGTGAAATACTTCGACGTGGAGCACTTGTCTCAGGAGAAGAATTTTTGCGGCCGCGGGAAGCGCCGCCTGCGAAAAATACGTATACTAACTCCTCTAGAACGGCTTAATGGCAGGTCCTCCATTGAGGCATACGAGGGGGCAAAAGAAATCTGGCAAAAGGACGACCCGGACGTTGTGTGCCCAGTCATAAACGTCTTGCTCAACGGTCAGAGGGTATTGAACACAGCCGCCGCGGCATACGCGTTGAATCTTACGCACGGCAAAGCCGCGGTCGTCGCGCTAGAGAAGACGATTGGATACAAGCGAGAACATCCGAGAGTGGCCGATTATGCGAGAGTCTCGAATTAGAATGCCGCAGTCAGTGGCGCACCATCGGTCATCCAGACGTAATCCGCTCACGTACCTCACCAAACCCTATGATCATCTGCTAACGCCCACCCGCTGCAATCCATATTTGGGCAACCACCGATTCCGCGTTGCATCAGGGGTGTGGTACGCCTGGTGGGTACGGGCCTTTTGAGGTATCCCAGGGCATGACGTGCCCGTCTTCCGCCGCGCGACGTACTTCTTCGGGGGTCAATGGCGTCAGCGGCTCTCCTGGACGGACGCTCCGGGCGCGAAGGAAATTTTCAAAACCTTGACGCGAGAACAGGTAATACCCGCGGATGCTTGTCTCCCGTATTGGTTATCCCCACCCACGTTTCTCGCGGGATGAAAACGATCGAGTGTGGACCTGCCACGGCTCGCTTGTCGCCAACGGTTACCGTTGCACCGCCATCTTCAAAGATGACCACCTCTTCGGAGTTGTGATGTTTGTGGAACGGAATCATGGCGCCGGGATTCAGAATTTCGTATCCGACGTAAAAGTCCTCGGCATTTCCGTTCAGTTTGTCGATCTTGATGATGAATCCGGGAACGGAACCTGACCCGGCGGGTCCTCCAGGGCGGCGCAACCGGTGCTCGCCATCGTCTTCCTGGAGAATCAGGGATATGGGAGGCGATGGGCTGGGCGTGCTCGCCGCCGTCGATTGTAGAGCCTGAGGGCTCTGAGCACGAACAAGAAGTACACTAAGGGTCGCAGTCGTGAATGCAAAAAACACCGATAGGGTACGAAATGGCATGAGTCCTCCGGTTAACGTGGATTTGGGCAGGAGTATAATGCTACAAACCGAGTCGTAATTGTGAGACAACAACGGTGAGAACGAATAACTCGGAGTAACGCGTCATGAAACGAGACATGGAAAAGGAAACTCCGGAAACCCGCAATCTTAGCCGGCGGGAAGCACTCGGCCTTATTGGGGCAACCGCAGCCGCCTCGCTTGTTGGAGGCGTAGCTGAACAACCCGCATCAGCAGAACAGACCGGTGCGCCGATTCAGAACACGAAGAGCCGGATTGTCCAGTTCGCTGCGAAGCCCGAACCGGTTGCGATTGATATCGCAAAAACTGCGGTAATCGTCGTAGACATGCAAAACGATTTTGGCGCCAAGGGCGGGATGTTCGACCTGGCCGGAATTGATATTTCTGGTATTCAAAAGGCCATTGGCCCTATAGCAAGAGCACTGGTATCGGCTCGCCGGGCGGGCATCAAGATTGTTTATCTCAAAATGGCTTTTCGTCCGGATCTCTCCGACCTGGGCGCTCCCGATTCTCCAAACCGCTTGCGGCACCTGCCGTTCGGCGTCGGGAAGACCATTCATGCCCCCGACGGTAGAGAAAGTCGAATTCTGATCCGCGACACCTGGAACACGGATATCGTGGACGAGCTCAGGCCCCAAGCCGACGACGTTGTCATCTACAAACATAGATTCAGCGGTTTCTATCAAACCGACTTGGATGCCACACTAAATAAGCTCGGGATCAAACACCTCATCATCACTGGCTGTACTACGAGTGTATGCGTAGAGGCAACGGTCAGAGACGCAATGTTCAGAGACTATTCGTGTGTATTGCTACAGGATTGTATGACCCAACCGACATTGGGCAACAGTTCGCCAGGAAGTAATCATGACGCCTCTCTTGTGGTCGCCGAAGTGTTTTTCGGCTGGGTCTCAAATTCAGACCAGTTCATGAAAGCCCTCCACGTGCAACCGATTGCCGCGGCGCAAGCGCAGCGGCAGAGAACTGCATAGTCCTGATCTGGGTCCGTAACCCCACCTAACTATAACTGCAGCATGCAGCCCACGATTCTGGGCGAGTCGTCTACCCGGAAGTCGGCTAGTGTTTACCGATGAGGCGGCGCTTAGGCAATGTCGTTCCGGTGGATGACGAGGTACCGGAAGCTATCCGGTAGTGAACTTAGTCCGAGCGTGCCGCGGTAGGAACTGTTTGGCACGCTCGAGGTCGTTTTGAAAGATGGTGGACGAGAGGGGATTCGAACCCCCGGCCTCCTCATTGCGAACCGTGGGGAAAATAAGCTAAGGCAAGGCGCCACAATCACTTAGCTGTTTTCACGGGGCCCTGAATTGGCAAGTCTGGCAAGCCGGTTTTCTCTTGTCTTTTCAGTGCAGTTCGACGGTGAGAAGGCGGATAAAATCACGCGCGGTGCCTGTGCCTGTAACGACGACAAAGTCATTTTCGAGAACCCTCTGATCTACTCCACAGGCGTGTTTCGTGTTCCAGGCATGAATTAGGACTCAAGGGTATGGGACGGTACGTGCCCCGCTCCGGGTGGGCTGAGCAAAAAACTTCACGCGAAAGCTGCTGCGGAAAAACAGCAATCCATCACACTTGTCAACCAGAGTTTCGACGAGCGAAGAATTGTAGTTTTGTGCTTAGACGCCTCGGACAAAACCGCGAAGCAAAACGAGTCCGACGATCACTTCCGGTTAGCCGATCATTCGCTCGGAACATGGGCAACGAAGTTCCCTTGATGACGGAATTGATACAAAGCGGTCGATGGGTGATCGAAGGAGGCTATTCGTGCCGCAATACAAGCATGGGATCTAGCAAGGAAGCTCGTCTGGCCGGCAGATAGCCAGCCAGCGCAGCAACTGCCATCCAACGGCTACCAGCAAACTCATCGGATCGGTAGGTCGAAGACCAAAGAGCATACTCGAGATCAAACGATTCCCGGCCAGAGTTACGGGAACGCCGATTCCAACGCCGACGGCCACAGGCAAAAGAATTTCTTGCATCACGAGCCACAGCACATTGGCCCTCTCAGCTCCAAGGGCCATGCGAACACCGATCTCATTGGTGCGACGCATAACCATGTAGGACATCAACCCGTAAATTCCGATGCAGGAGAGAAAAACGGCAAGCAGAGCGAAGAATGCAGACAACTGAGCGATGAGCCGCTGATTGGGCATGGAGCGCGCGACCTGATCCTCAAGTGTCTTTACGTCGGAGATTGGCAGATGAGGATCCACTTCTTTGATGCTTTGACGGACGGCGTCCAGCACGGCATTCTGATTTCCCGTGTAGCGCACTTCCAAATCGTTGAGATAAAAGAAGTCGTTCTGCACGCGACTGAGGTAGTCCACGTCTTGCTGTTCTTCATCGAGGCTATGGACTTTCACATCCTTGACGACGCCAATGATTTGCCAATGATTCGCGTTCTGCGGGTCGTGGGCTCCGTAGTGATGCCCAATCGGAGAACCCTGCGGGAATAGAGTGCGCGCCATGGTTTCGCTGATAACCGCGACTTTTTGAGAAGAAGCGGAATCTTGCGGCTCAAATGTGCGACCAGCGAGAAGCGGAATACCCATAGCGGCGAAATAACCGCGGCCGACGACATTGTGATGCACATCGCGGTCCTGATGGCCGGATGCATAGCCTTGCACCCAGATGGGGTTGTTCCACGTACCTTGGTCGAAGGTAAACAGAGAGAAGCTGGCGGCGCGAACGCCGGGAAATGCGCTGATGCGATATTCGATTTGCTGATAGACGGCGTTGAGGCGCGCGTCGCCAGCATGGTAACCGATGGAAGCGGGATCGATTTGCAGGCGAAGAACGCCTTCGCGGTTGAATCCAGTATCCACGTTGGTGAGGTTGACGAGACTACGCAGGAAGAGTCCCGCACCGGCAAGCAGAACGAGAGAAAGAGCAACCTGCGAAATGATGAGAGCTTTTGCGAGCAAGCTTTTGCTTCCGGCGCCAATGGGAGTCCTTCCATCTTTTAGAGACTCCGTGAGATGAACGCGCGTGGCGCGGAAAGCCGGCAGCATGCCGAACAACAGAGCTGTAAGGAGCGTGATCGCGAACGCGAATGCCAACAAGCGGAGATCAAGCGGGACATCAAGGGGAACGGCTTCACTGCCACCTGAAATCATACGCAGTAAAAAGCGATTGGCGATCAAGGCAAAGACGATGCCGAGTACACCGCCGGCGAAGGCCAGGACGAGGCTCTCGGTGAACAACTGGCGGACCAGCCGAAACCGCCGCGCGCCCAAGGCCTGACGCATGGCGAATTCCCGCGCTCTAGCGGTGGAGCGAGCGAGCAGCAGATTGGCGATATTGCCGCAGGCGATGAGCAGGACGAGCGCGACGACGGCCATGAGGACTTTCAGGGGTTCCGAAAACATAAAACGCAGATGGGAAAATCCCGTAGACAAGGAGTAGAGTTCAACGCGGGCAGCGTCTAGTTTTTTGAGATTTTCCGCAGTTAAAGGCGAAGTTGGAAATCCGCGCAAAATTTGCTGAAACAGCAGATTCGCACTGGCACTCGCCTGCTGCACGCTGACTCCGGGCTTCAGGCGCGCCATCAAGTGAAGCGACTGCGCCTTGTCGTCCGCATAGCCGTCGTTGCCTGGAGGGACCTCTTTCTGCATGGCGAGAGGAATCCAGATGTCTGGCGATTCACCGACTGCCGTTCCGAAAAATTCCGGAGGGGCAATACCGACGATGGTGAAGAGCGTGGAGCCAATGGTGAGTTTTTTGCCAAGGACGATGGGATCGCCCGCGAGACTACGCTTCCACCAGGAATAGCTTACGACGGCAACGGGATGCGCGTCTTTGATTCGATCGTCTTCTTCGTTGAGGACGCGGCCCGCCAAGGCTTCGACACCCAACATCGGAAAGTAACTTCCAGAGACAAGTTTGATGGTCATCGGCTCGGGCGCCGAATGCCCTTCCACAAATCCGTGGATCAGGTTAACCATGCTGGAAGCAGTGGCAACGTCGGAGAAAACCAGATTGCGTTTTTGCATTTCGCGAAAAAAAGGATAGGAATACAGCTCTCTATCGGGGAAGAGTCGCTGATGCCGCTATTCAATCCATCGCCGAACAGGACGAGTTGCCGGGGCTCCTTTACTGGAAGAGAACGCAACATTAGCGCATCCATGAGGCTGAAAATGGCGGTGTTGGCGCCAATTCCCAGCGCGAGCGAGAGCAAAGCGACAGCAGTGACGCCGGGGCCGCGCAGCATCGCGCGCACGCCATAGTTCACATCCTGTGCGAAGTGTTCGAGCCAACTCCATCCCCATGCCATGCGGCTTTCCTCTTGCAAGAAAGTTGTATTCCCGAACCGCCGCTTCGCTGCGGAGCCTGCTTCGTCTGCGGTCACTCCAGAGTCCAAATTTTCTTGTTTCCGGAGTTCCAGATGCAGGCGCATCTCTTCTTCCAACTCGGCATCAAACCGCCGTTTGTGCCATAACATGCCAATACGCCGCACAAGCCAAGTTCGCCTGGCCAACTCATGGATCCATCTTCCTCACGCCGTCTCGATCACACGCGTGACGGCACCGATGACTCGTTCAAATTGCGAGACTTCGACGGTCAATTGTTTTGGGTGTGGCTACTTTTTGGCAACGAGGAAAGCCGCGAAAAATCAGGTGATTTTGGGCGTTGCCACCGCGAAGATGACCGGAAACTCCCGGGTTATCGAGGTGAGGGAAGAATATCCCCCGGTTTAGCGCTGCTTTTTTGTTTTTTCAGCCGGCAGTAGGTGGCGGTGGGCCTTTTGTGAAACTCCGTGCATCTGCTGAATGATCGACTGGAGGCGCTGACGGTTGGCGATCCATTGCCGGTAGAGCGTAGCGTGCTCGGCCGGTAGCCGCCGCGACACGGTTTTGCCTTTTTCCTTCCAGGAGAGTTGATAATAGGGGCCGTGCTGGCTGGCACGGTCGGTGGCGC
>QHYZ01000359.1 GCA_003225295.1 Acidobacteriota bacterium
CGGTTGCGCCGGCGTCGTGCTCGGAGTTGATGAGCTGTTTGTTGGCTGCTGCGCTCGCGCCGCTGGACATCCACTCAGGCAAAGAGCCAGCATTGCGGTTACTGTATAGATCATCTTCATAGTGTCCCTCACAGAACTTTCGACCACGAAATATCCATGACATAGATTCCGAACGGATTCACCCTAAGAACCGCCTCATCCGTGGACGGATTGATTGCCAACGTGAAAATCCCTTTCCACTTGTCTGAAGAAATCGGTTTGCCATCGAGGGTACGCTGCGTTTCCGTCCAATCGACTTCATACGAGTGCGGTGAGTTGGGGAGGATTGCATTCACTTCCACCTGCACGGTTTCGCGGGAACCCCGTTCGAAGGGCTGGTTTGCGCGGAAATAGTCGGTGACGATTGTTTGCGCCGCACTCTGGCCGCCAACCATTGCGTATACATGATCGATCGCAGCGCGCTCGGCCAACCCGTCGCTGGTGACGCTACGCATGTCCTGCACCCATTGCGTGATAGCGGCCTGCTTCATTCGCTCGTCAATGGGGGAAGTCCGATTGATGGTACCGGCCGCAGCTACCCGCCCGAGAGAGTCGACGGCCACTACATACGGAGCGTTTCTGGGACAGGTCGCAACACCAATAATGACTATGGCTTCGGCAAGAGCCACGAGAAGCGCCAAACCCGCGGTACCACGCCACTGCTGCGCACGCTTAATCAAACCGCCGTAGCGCTCGTCCCACTCCCTGCGTGCAACCAAATAAGGGCTACCGAGAGATTCTTCTTTCGGACTCGAATACTGATTAACTGCAATTGGCTTCCCCATCGTTCCACCTCTCAAAACTAGCTATCACCATGCCCTGTCGAACTCGACGGTGGCGCGTGAGAAGGTCCATCGTGCGGAATGCGAACGTTGTTCATCGCATAGTGTGCACGTGCCGTGGTACGTTCGAGCGCACTAAAGAAGGAATCACTTGCACCCGCGGTCTCGGATCGGGGCGGACTTGGCTGCTGGCCCAAGGTTTGGGCTGCAGGAGGGCGCGACGGTGGTGCGGGTTGATTTATGCCACTTGGCATCCCGTTCTGCGTGGCACCGGAAGTTCCTCCCCCGCCGGTGGAGCTTGGTCCACTTCCATTCCCGCCCCCTCCACGGGGTCGGGGTGTCGGCCCGCTGGCTCCGTTCGCGCCACCACCACCGGGTCCGTGCGACCCAGCGGCCACTGCTTCCCTCACTTTCGACAGTGCACCAGACCCGGGCGCTACATATTGTGTCGCAACCACACCTGCACCCACTGCGGCCAAGCCCACACCCATGCCAACGCCAGCCAGATCGCCGCCGCTCATCGAGGCAACACCACCCAGCATTGCAGAAGAGATTTTAGGCGACATCCAGCAGAC
>QHYZ01000112.1 GCA_003225295.1 Acidobacteriota bacterium
GGATCCATCGCGAGACACTCCTTTCCGAGAGATCGAAACCCAGCTTGAGCAGTTCGCCGTGAATGCGCGGCGCTCCCCAGGTTGGATTCTCAGCAACCATACGGAAGATCAAGGCGCGAATCTCTTTGCTGACACGCTTCCGTCCTCCTACCTGGCTGATTCTGGAGACCCACGTCCAATACAACCGAAATCCCGCTCGATGCCAGTTTACGACGGTTCTAGGTGTGACCAAGACGAGAGGCTGCCTCCACCCGGACCAGCACATTCTCAACGCAACCCAGAACAGTTTGTGCAGGGCAGTCAATCGACGGCGAGGTCGTTGCGCGTGCAGAGCCAGCAATTGCCGACGGAGAGCCAGGTTTTCGAGGACGAGGTCCGCCCGGCAACTGAAAGAACTGACCAACCAGCCGAGGAAATGTCGGAGCGACACGATCATGGCAAGAATTTTAGCGGAAACGACCGAATCAAGCCTCGCGCCAAGTCATTCATTTCGCAGGTGTACGACCTTTTGGCGAGGCACAACCTGCGTATTTAGTATCCCATTGTTTTTCAAAGGGATAGAGTTGCTCCCATCAATAGATGTCGTACTGCTCCCAGTGCAAGGTCGCGTCGGACTGGATGATGATGTGCTTATGTGAGGTTTGCTCAAGTTCGTCGATGAGCATGGACTCGCGGGTCTTCAGAGCTTTGGCGATTTCAGGATTCACGCGGACCGTGAGGTTCGGGCCTTCGTGATCGGCGGTGGCCATCTTGCGCGCTTCGGCCTGGATCTCGTAGCAGAGCGTGGGGATGGACTTGACCATGCCGGAGCCGGTGCAATACGGGCAGGGCTGGCATAGGACGCGCTCGAGCGCTTGCTTGGTGCGCTTGCGGGTGATGCAGACGAGGCCGAATTCGTTGAAGGAAAGCGCCTTTGACGGGGCCTTGTCTTCCTCGAGGGCCTGCTGCAAGGCGGACAAAACCTTCTCACGATTGCGGCGTTCCTCCATGTCAATGAAGTCCACGACGATGATGCCGCCGAGGTCGCGCAAGCGAATCTGGCGGACGATCTCCTTGACGGCTTCGAGATTGGTCTTGACGATGGTGTCTTCGAGGCGCGTGGAGCCCTTGCCGACGAATTTACCGGTGTTGACGTCGATGGCCACCAGCGCCTCGGTGTGATTGATGACGATATAGCCGCCAGACTTGAGCCAGACTTTGGCGCGCAACGCTTTGTCGAGCTCGTGCTGGATGCCGAACTCTTCGAAGATCGGCGTTTCCTTGGTGTACAGCTTGACCTTGTTGACCAGCTTCGGCTGGAAGCGGCTGACGAACTCCACGATCTTGCCGTACTCCTCTTCGTTGTCGATCCAGATGCCGGTAAAATCGTCGCTGACGTAATCGCGCAGGATGCGCTCGACGAGGTTGAGGTCGCGGTGGAGCAGGGCGGGCGCTTTGCGCTGCTCGCTGCGTTCCTTGATTTCGTTCCAGGTCTTGCCCAGGAACTCGATGTCGGTGCGAATCTCGTCGTCGGTGGCGCCACCCGCGGCGGTGCGGACGATGAAGCCGCCGGGATAGGCGCCGCCAGCCTCGCTGACGAGGCGCCGGAGCCGTGAGCGGTTTTCGGCGGAGATGATCTTGCGCGATACCCCGGTGTGATGGACCGTGGGCATGTACACCAGGAAGCGACCCGGCAGAGCGACGTGGCTGGTGATCCGCGCTCCCTTCTTGCCGAGAGGCTCCTTGGCGATCTGGATGACGACATCCTGGCCGGCCTTGAGCATCTCGGAGATGAGCTGCGGACGACGCGAGGAGCCAGAATGGCCTCCTTGATAGCCCCGATCATGTCGGGGCCCAGCGGGACGGCGTTCGAAACGCGGTCCGCCGCTGCTGGGGCGTCCGCCGCGATCGGGACGGCTACCACGGCTATCCGGGCGTCCGCCACGGCTGTCGTGGCCACGGTCACGTCCACCGCTGCGGAACGGGCGCTGGAAGCGCGAACGCGGATTGCCGCCGATACGCGCGGAGTCCCGCGGGAAATCTTCCCGTGGGGCCGCTGAGCCACCGACGCGTGGGGCACGAGTCTCGCCGGGGAGGAGAATCACGTCCTCCAGGGCCGCGGCACCTTCCACAACGGGTTCGCCGGGAGCGAGAGAGATCACTCCCTCTTCGATATGCCCGATCTCGGCGTGCACGTCGTCGACCTGTTCATTCTCGCCGTGCTCGTGCTCGTCATGCGCTGCGTGGTGTTCAGCATGTTCTTGAGCGGCGTCCGCAGCAAATTCAGCCCGGTTGGCCGCGCGTCCCGCTTCGACTTCCTCGACTTCGTCCTCGGAGAGTTCGGAAACTTCAGCAGTCGGTGATTCCTCAGCTTCTTCCCTTTGTTCTTCTGTTTCTTCTTCATCGAATTCGGTGTCACCGACAATCGCATCGGCCTCCGCTTCTTCCTGTGTCTCTTCGTGCTTAGCCTCGACGAAACCAGAAGCGAGTGCGGCGACCTGATCTTCATTCAGATCAGCGTCATTCCGGGCGGCTTCCACATCGTCTCGCGGCGGTTCGACCACTGCGCTGCCAGCAGCGGAAGCCTCCTCGGCGGCATCAGCAGCTTCTCCCGCAGGAGGTGCTTCGGCTTCAGCTCCGGCACCGGCAAGGAGCCAGCGGGGCAACCCGCCGGAGAACCGGCGGGGAGCGCTGCTGCCGCTCGGAGCGGAGGCCGGGAGACTGCCAGTCGCGCGCGGAGTAATTTCCTCGACCGCGGCTTGCTCCTCTCGTGTCTCGTGCTCAACAATGGGGGCAGGTGTGGGCGCAATTGCAGGCTTGCCACGATACTTTGCCAGCGACTCGCCCGGTAGAATGATCTCTTCCTCGGTGACATTCGCTAGCGAAGGCGCGGGGCTTCGCGGAGCTTCCGAACGCCGGTTGTCGTGACTGCGCGGCTGTCCACCGCGATTTTCATATCCGCGGGATTCGCTTCCTTGCGGCGATGCATATTTCGAGGGAGGCAGGTTGCGCCCGCCCGGACCAGCCTGCTGCGGGCGTCCGCCGCGGTGGCGTCCGCCACGGCGTCCCCAACGGCCACCGCGGCCGCGATCCCCGCCGCGGTCACCGCCGCGGCCAAAATTCTGGCCCGCGCGGTCGTTAGCACCACGGGCGGGATAGCTCTGCGTGGGATTGTAACGTGGCGCGAAGTTCTGGGGCGCGGAAGCGTTCGAATCCGGCTGGCGTTCCTCCCCCGCCTCGGCGGGTTGCTCTTCCCCGGGAGCGGACTGCAGTGCGTCGTGATGTTCCTCGAGATGTTGGCCTTCCGCGACGGGCGCTTCATCGTGGGAAGCCTGCTGCTCGTCAGCGTGCCGAGCTTGGTCTTGGTGAGACTCCTCGTGGCGCGCTTCTTCGTGATGTTCAGCGGCCCGAGCCAGGGATTCACCGGGAAGCACTTCCACCGGCGAACCATTCGCGGGCGACGGAGAGGCAACGGAGGCTTGCGGTTGCTCGTGCGGATGCCCGGAATCATAGTCTTCGAGGTTTTCGAAAACATCGCTGACGTAGAGAAAGGCGTCGCCGTCGAGACCAATGTCCACGAAGGCGGACTGCATGCCGGGAAGGACGCGGGTGACTTTTCCTTTGTAGATGCTGCCGACGAGCGCGAATTCTTTTTCCCGCTCGATGTAGATTTCGACTAACTGGCCTTCTTCAAGAATCGCGACCCGCCGTTCGTGGGAGGCCGCGGAGATAACCAATTCTTTCGACATGAAAACTCCTTATGCGTGATCCCGGCATGGCCGGGACCGACAGGACGCATCGCCGCGAGCTTCTGCCCGACGGAGTTCCCAAAAATCGGCGCCGCTCCCGGCAATGCCGGGACGCACGTCGGCCACACTCGTAGGGAAGTGGCTTGGCGTTCGAAGCCAGAGGGAAGAGACTTCCTCAGTCTTTCGAGGCTGGTCCGTCGCCGGAAACGAGGCGGGCGATCGGCGGACGATGCTGTCCTCACTCTAAAATCCTTCTTAGTTGCGACCCCGGCCATGCTGGGATCAACAATTCCTAATGCAAATTCTTTTCCGGTGCGTTCCGGCGAAGCGGAAACGTCACGCGGCACTGGCGGCTTGGTCAGTTGACGAAGCGGCGAAGCCGGACATTCATCACCAGGCCAATCGCCAGGAAAACAAATAACGTGGCGGAACCCCCGTAACTCATCAACGGTAACGGGATGCCGGTTACCGGCATCGCGCCGATGACCATGGCCACGTTTACCAGCACATGGAACCCCAGCGCCGCTGCGACGCCCATGACCAGAAACATTCCCGCGCGATCTTTCGCGCGTTGAGCATTCTGCACTAAACGCAACAGAAGCGCCATATACAGCCCTAGGGCCAAAAGCACGCCCTTGAATCCCTGTTCTTCAGCCCACGCCGACATGATGAAATCCGAATACCGGACGGGGATGTAGCCCAGTTGGTTCTGACTGCCATTGCGGAACCCTTTGCCCCAGAAACCGCCGGAACCCACGGCAATCTTCGATTGCAAGAGTTGATAGCCGGCACCCTTGGCGTCCTCTTCAGGGTGCAGGAAAGAAGTGATTCGTTCCCGCTGATACGGCTTGAGGATATGCCTGCTAACGGGAGGATAGAAAACCGCGCCCACTAGCAAAATCCCCGCCAACGAAAACACCGCCGCGTGTTGCCACTGCAAGCCCGCCAGAAAAGCACCAACTACCAGCATGGGCATCAGCACGAGCGCCGTGCCCAAATCGGGCTGCTTGAGTATCAGCACCAGCGGAACACCTACCAGCAATCCTGCCTTGATCAGATCACGAAGATCAAGCTGATCGGAGCGCACTTCCGCAAAGAAGCGTGCCAGCACAATGATTATAATCAATTTAACCATTTCTGACACCTGAACAAGCTCTCCGAGTGCGGGAATAGAGATCCAACGCTTGGCGCCGAAATGCGTGCGCCCGACGAGAAGAACCGCGACAAGTGCTGTGAGGCCAACGAGATAGAGGAGCGGGGCCTGGTCGAGAATCAGATGATAGTCCAGGCGAGAAAGCACGAACATCAAGAGGAAGCCGATAACTAGCCAGCGAATCTGCTTCATGTGCATGCCTTCAAGCCCGCTGCCGTGCGTAGCGGAATAGATTTCCACTACGCCCAGCGCGCAAATCGTGGCCAGAATAGCGAGAAGCCACCAGTCGTAGTCGCGCGTTCCGGGTGCGTCTTTCATGAGCGCCGCATGCCCAACGCGGAAAGTTGAAAGAGGGGAAAGAGTCCGGTGGTGAGGGCCCAGACTCGAGAGCCTCGCCTGTTTTCAGATAAGACCATGAAATCCTTCAACGCTGCGGCTCCGTGCGGGCGCGAGCCGGCATTACGGCGGCGCTGTCCTCGGGCTTGGCGGCCGCCCGCGGAGCAATGGCAGCCGCAGCCGAGCCCTTCCCAGGTGGCTCGCTCTTGTTCTCCGTGGTGTACTGGCCCTGCGTCTTCTTGTTTTTCTTGTCGTAGTAGGCCTTGATGAGGTCTTTGACTACCGGCCCGGCCGCCTCGCCACCATGTTTTCCGCTTTCTTGAATCAGGACGGCGACAACAATTTCAGGGTTGCGGCGCGGCGCGTAGCCTACAAACCAGGCGTTGTCCTCGAATTTTTTCTGTTTGCCCATCCGCTCGCGGGTTGCATAACCGATAACCTGCGCCGTTCCCGATTTTCCGCTTACTTCAATTCCCGGCAGCATGACGTTTCGCGCCGTGCCACCCGCCTCGTTCACCACGCCGTACATCGCGTCGGTTATTTTTTCCACGGTCGGTTCAGAAAGCGCGAATCGCTCTTCACCGACACTCGGCGGGTCCTTAAGCAGGTGAGGTTGCTTAAAAACGCCGCCCATGGCGATTCCGCCGATCATCCGAGCGAGCTGCAACGGGGTAGTCGTGACGGCGCCCTGACCCGTGGACACGGAGATGGTCTCACCCGCATACCACTTGCGGTGGAAGACCCGTTCCACCCATTCGGCGGAAGGCATCAGCCCGGGCTCCTCGGAGGGCAGATCGATCCCCGTCCTGTGTCCCAGGCCGAATTTGGTGGCGTAGTAAGAAAGACGGTCAATGCCCAGGTGCATGCCGACGTTGTAGAAAAAGACGTCGCAAGACTCGAGGATGGCTTTGTGCAGGCCCACCACGCCGTGAGAACTCTTCCCGTATACCCAGCACTTGAACTGCCGGCCGTAGAATGTGGCGTAGCCCGGGCAGAAGGTGGTGAAACTTTCCGGAGGATTCTTGTCCTCCAGCATGGCCGTAGCGGTCACGATCTTGAATACGGATCCTGGCGCGAGCTGCGCTTGAATCGCACGGTTGAGCAGCGGATGCAGCGGATCTTCGTTGAGGCTCTTCCAGTCATCCCCCGAAATGCGCACTGCGAAATCGTTGGGGTCCAACGCGGGATGACTCACCATCGCCAGCACTTCACCGGTGCGCGGGTCGAGTGCCACGGCCGCACCTGGTCGGGCACCTAGAGATTGCTCGGCAACCTGCTGCAAGTCTTCATCAATAGTTAGCTGAATCTGTTTTCCGGGGATGGCTTCCTGGGTGGACAGGCGCTCCACTTCCTTGCCGATGCTGTTGACGACCACGCGCCGCATGCCGTCGGTGCCCTGGAGCAAGTCGTTGTACTGGCGTTCCAGCCCGGTCTTCCCGGCGAAATCGCCGGGGCGCAGCTTGCCGTTGCTGGCTTCGATTTGCTGCTCGCTCACCTCGCCGACGTAGCCGGCAGCATGAGCGAGGAATCCGCCCGGCCGGTAACGCCGTCGCGAGACGGGGATCATTTCCAGAACCGGAATGTCCGCGCGATGCGATTCGATGAAATCAATATCCGCCCGCGAGGCGTCGGGTTTGATAATGATGGGTTGGAATTTCGGAAGATTTTTCGTGTTGTTAAGCTGCTCGCGCAAATCATCGATAGGGATTCCCAGACCGTCGGAGATGCCCGGGAGATGCTTTTCCACCAGGGGCAGATCATCGCGAAGCAGGAGCACGCTGAAGGACGGCCGGTTGTCCACCAGCACACGGCCATCGCGATCGAGCATACGGCCGCGCGGCGCAATCACGGGAATGTAGCGCACGCGATTGCGTTCGGCCAGCGAGCTGTACTTGTCGGCGTCGATAACCTGGAGTTTCCAGAAACCGAGCAGCAACACGCCGACCATTCCCACGATGATGTAGGAGGCCACGGCCAGCCGCCCTTGCGGCAATCGATTGTCGTTGCGGAACCAGTACGACACGAAAACCCCGCGCGCGAGTACTTTTACAGGGCTTTCAGCCCGGTCCGGCCTAATTTGACTGAACTGGCCGGACTAAACTCGCGTCACGAAAAAATTCACAGCGCGGGTTTCGAGTTGACCCCGTCTGCCCCGACTTGCTCGGGGACCCGGTCAGGGTCACGCCGAAAATGTCCGTTAAAATTTCCTCGAACCTGGGAACCGAAAAAATCTCCCGGAGCGCCCGAATCACCGCCGGACTGAAGCTGCCCGAAGCAGCAAGAGTCCTTTTAAACGTACCACCTGGTGGAGCGGGCCGCAAGCCGTCCCGGAGGACAGGTTCCAAGAAGAACGCGTTGGTTTTCTGGCCCGCTCACGGTGGGACCCCGTGGGACCCTGGTTGCCGTAGCTATGGGTATCACGCTATGGTAGCCATTCAGACAGGATCATGGAAACGAAACAGGAAAGACCCCTGCGGCTGGCGCTCGTCGGCATGTCCGGTGCCGGGAAGACGTTCTGGGCAAAGAAGTTAGCGGCCATCCAGTATCCCACTGTTTCTTGTGACGACTGGATCGAGCAAAAGCTCGCCCCCCGTCTGGCCGCCGGCGGCTACCGAGGCACGAGCGGCGTGGCCGCATGGATGGGCTGGCCGGATTCCACCACCTACACCCGGCACGAGTCAGAGTACTTGGCCGAGGAGATTCATACGCTGGATGAAATCCTGACGGAACTAGAGAAGCAACCTGAGAAATCCTTGGTGCTCGATACCACCGGAAGCGTCATTTACACCGGGAACAATTTGCTGATGCGCTTGCGCCGCCAGGTGACGATCGTGTATCTGGCGGCTTCCGCCGAAGAGCAGCAGCTGCTGACGGAGAGATATTTGAACGATCCAAAGCCGGTGTTATGGCGGGGCGCGTTTCAACCAAAGGCGGGCGAAAAGCCACTTGAGACGGTGGCGCGATGTTACCCGGCGCTGCTTGCCGCGCGGCGTCAAAGCTATGAAGCGCTGGCGCATTGCACGCTCGAAGTTGCCGCCTTGCGGGATGGAGCGCTGGACGCCCCGTCGTTCCTGAAAATGATCCGGGGCAAAACGGGAAGCCCGCGATGAGCGAAATTCATTGAGATATCGGAGCACCTTGCGCAAGGCTCCGCTCACCTCGCTTCGCGGCGCGATGCTGCGCGGGCTTGCGCCCGACGGCGGGCTGTACATGCCGGTGGAGATTGCGCGGCATTCGCCGGAGGAACTGGAGGAGTTTCGTAGGCTGCCGTTCACGGAAGTCTGTTTCCGCGTGGTGCGGCCATTTGCCACTCCGGATGTTCGGGAGGAAGTGCTCTGGCAAGTCGTGAGCGAGGCGATCAACTTTCCCGTGAAGCTCGTTTCGCTCTCGCCGGGACTGCACATTCTGGAGCTGTTTCACGGGCCGACGCTGGCGTTCAAGGATTTCGGAGCGCGCTTCATGGCCCGGCTGATGGGTTATTTTGTGCGCGGTGAAACGCGGCCGCTTGCCGTGCTGGTGGCAACATCGGGAGACACCGGCAGCGCCGTGGCGCATGGTTTCCTGGGCGTGCCCGGCATTCGCGTAGTGATTCTCTATCCTTCGAAGCGCATCAGCGAAGCGCAGGAAAAACAGTTCACTACGCTCGGCGAAAATATCACCGCACTGGAAGTGGCGGGCACGTTCGACGATTGCCAGCGGCTGGTGAAGCAAGCTTTTTCCGACGCGGAGCTGAACAAGCGCGTGTGGCTGACTTCGGCGAATTCCATCAATATCGGACGGCTCCTGCCGCAGATGTTTTATCACGTGGCGGCTTACCGGCAGTTGCCGGTGGCCTCGGTGCCGCTGATCGTTTCCGTGCCCAGCGGAAACTTCGGCAATCTTACGGCGGGAATCTTCGCCAAGCGCATCGGGTTGCCGGTCGCGAGGTATGTGGCCTCCACAAATGCCAACGATGTCGTGCCGGAATATTTGCGCACCGGAGAATTTCATCCCCGCGCGGCGCAGGCGACTTATTCGAACGCCATGGATGTCGGCAGTCCCAATAATTTTCCGCGCTTGCTCGATTTGTGCCGCAACCGCCTGGAATACCTGCAAAAGGAAATCTGGGGCCACGGTGCGACGGACGAAGAAACGCTCTCCGCTATGAAGATGCTCCACGATAGGTTCGGCTATATCGCCGATCCGCACACCGCCGTCGGCGTTCTTGGTTGGGAAGCCTACAAGCGCGAACATCCCGATCCCGCACAGGGTTTGGTGCTGGCCACAGCGCATCCTGCGAAATTCGCCGACGTAGTGATGAAAGCCATCGGCCCCGCCCCGCCGTTGCCCGATCGCCTCGCGGCCTACCTGAAGCGCGAGAAGTTATCTCTGCCAATATCGAGCACCTATGACGACTTCAAGCAATTCCTGCTGACGAGTTAATCTTGAGGCATTTGCCCGCCCATCAATTTTTGCGCAGGCGGTCGAGGAGCAGGAAAAGGAAGACGGCGACGAGCGCGTTAGCGAGGGCGGCCCCCACCAGGTGCATGCTAAACCACGGCTCCGGTTGCGACAGCAGAATGCGCCGCGTGAGAACGATCAGGCCTTGATGCGCCACGAAGAAGGTAGCGGTGAGCGCGAACCGCGCGGCGGGATGCTCGGTGTCCAAGCGCGCGCCGATGGAGGAAGCGAGATACCCGATGATGGTTTTGGCGATACCGTAAAGTCCCAGCGGAACCTTGGGGCCGCTGAGGCTGTCCTGCAGAAGACCGACAACCATGCCCAGGAGAAGCCCGGTGGAAGGGTTGCGCCGGCTGAGGCCGAAATAAATTGTCACCAACAAAGGCAAATCGAGGACGGCGGTCTTTGCAAAATGAATCGGGAACGATGCCTGGATCACCAGCGCGAGCAAAGTGGCGATGATGATCGCACCGGTGCGAAACTTGTGAACTTCGATGTGCGATTCGCCGCGGATATCAAACGCCTCGTTCATCGCTTTGCCGCCCGTGGCGGATTCGGCGCGCCGGGCGGGGGCGGCTGCGGATCCCCAGTATTTTCTTCATTTTTCATCTCCAGGGAACGAAGCGAAAGAAGCACCAGCACTTCCTCCAGACGCTCGAGATTGGCAGCCGGTTTGACGCGAATCTGCTTGAACTGATTGCCGGGCTTGATTTCTGCGACGGTACCCACCGGAAGATCGCGCGGGAAGATGCGGTCCATGCCACTGGTAATGACCCGTTCTCCCAAATTGACGGTGTCGTCGTTGGGCACATATTTCATGACCAGCAGAGGCTCACCCAGCCCGCCCACCGGGCCCTGCACGCGGGAATCTGCCAACATCGCGCCGACGCCGCTTTCCTTGTCGGTCAGTAAAAGCACCTGCGAGGCATTCGGATAGGCTTCCACGACTTTGCCAACCACGCCATCCGGAGTGATGACTCCCATGTTTTTGCGGATGCCGTCGCGCTCTCCGCGATCCAGTTGAATCGTCAGGCTCGCGGTTCCCGCGCCCGTGCCAATCACCCGCGCGCCAATCATGGGGACGCTGGCCTGCGACTGGCGGAAATTCAGCAATGCCGCCAGGCGGTCGGCTTCCGCGGCTTTGCCCTGAAGCTGCGTGATTTGCAGTTTCAGGGCATCGTTCTCACGGCGAATCTGCTCGCTTTCCTTGGTGGTGTTTTGCAGCGCAAAATAGTGCCGCCAGATGTCGCGAATCCAGCCGAAGCCGTAGGAGCCGGCCCGCTCAAAGGGAGAAACGGCGCCGACGGTCCAGACGCGAATGAGTCGTCCCTCCGAGTCGCGCTTGATCTGCACGGCTAGCATAAGCACCTGCAGCACGATGACTCCTGCGAGCAGGACCAGCGATTTGTGGCGAGAGGGAATGGCAACCATAGGGCAGTCTTCTCTTTAGTATTTGCTGGAGCGCCGGCGACCAGCGACTGGTGGCTGGTGGTGTCCGTGATCCGGCGTGTTCGATTCGAACTAACGGCGGCGAATCGTTCCGCCATGCTCGTCCCTTGGGAACCGCAACCTCCGCCCAAAGTTCAAAAACTGAAAACTGTTTCCTAGTCGATGCAAACCTGACGCAGCAATTTGAAGTCGCTGAGCATCTTTCCCGTGCCGAGCACCACCGAAGCCAGCGGATCATCGGCAATCGATACCGGCAAGCCGGTCTCCTCGCGAATGCGCTTGTCGAGATTCTTCAGCAGCGCGCCGCCGCCCGTCAGGACGATACCGCGGTCGCTGATGTCGGCGGAAAGCTCCGGAGGTGTGCGCTCGAGGGCCACACGCACGGCGTTCAAAATTGTCGCCACACATTCGCTCAGGGCCTCGCGAATTTCGCTGTCGTCGATGGTTACCGTCCGCGGCACGCCTTCAATGAGGTTGCGGCCTTTCACTTCCATGGTAAGCGGTTTTTCCAGCGGGTACGCGGAGCCAATCTCCATCTTAATCTGCTCCGCCGTGCGTTCGCCGACGAGCAGGTTGTACTTGCGCTTCAGATACTGCATGACCGCTTCGTCCATCTCGTTGCCCGCCACGCGCACGGACCGCGAATAGACGATGCCGCTCATGGAAATGACCGCGATGTCCGTAGTGCCGCCGCCAATGTCCACCACCATGTTGCCGGAAGGCTCTTCAATTGGTAGTCCGGCGCCAATCGCAGCGGCCATGGCTTGCTCCACAAGAAAAACTTCGCTGGCGCGCGCGCGATACGCGGAGTCCTGCACGGCGCGCTTTTCCACCGGAGTGATTTCGCTCGGCACGCCGATGACGATTCGCGGATGCACTAGCACGCGCCGGTTGTGGGCCTTCTGGATGAAATAGGTCAGCATCTTCTCGGTGACCTTGAAATCGGCGATGACGCCGTCTTTCATCGGTTTAATGGCCACGACGTTGCCCGGCGTGCGCCCCAGCATTTCTTTCGCTTCGCGGCCCACGGCCACCACTTCTCCGGTGGACTTGTTGATAGCCACAATCGAAGGCTCATTCACGACAATGCCTTTGCCGTGCGCGAACACCAGCGTATTGGCAGTGCCCAAATCGATGGCGAGGTCAGAAGAAAACAAACTGAACACCGACCTCATGTTGTAACCGTTCTTGTTCATCCCTACGTCCCCCTGCGGAGAAAGACGCTCCGCTGTCCGGCCGGCAATAACGCTGACCCTACCTTGGCCAGCCCCGCGAACCATTGTCTCCGGACACCACGACCAGCGCAAAGGCGCTGGGGTCTTCTCTTACTTCGGAACCACGATGGGCACCTGCTTCATCGCCGTTCCTCCCCGGCGATTCGATCCGATAATTGAAATGGTGTGCTGGCCCGGATCGAGCGGCTCGGTGAAGTGCCGGAAAGCTCCATCCGGGGCCACGTTCGGCACGGATTGACCGTTCACGATCAGTGCCGCTCCTGGTTCCGTATGTCCCACGATCTCCACCACGTGGCCATGCAACTGGGTGGCGTCAATCTCCAGCAGCATGGCCTGCGCCTTGCCTTGCGCCACCAGCGTAAACTTAAAATTCTCGCTGACTTCGCTGGTCTGTTTCTTTCCATCCGTGGCCGTGACATTCCAGAAGTAGTCGCCGGGGTCGAGCCCGGTGATTTCCACGGCGGTTCCCCGGACCGACGCTTCCTGCACGGTTTTTGTAAACATCGCGGTGGTGCTGATCCGCAGCCTATAGGATACGGCATCCTGGACGGGCTTCCATTCGAATCGAAGCGGGGAGGTCTTGGGGTTTTCCACGACGATCGGCGCGAGGTTCAGCGGTGCTACGAGTTCGGGAGGTCCCAGCACGTTTGATTTTTGAATTGGCCCGCCAATGGGAATGGTGATTTTTTCTCGCGGCGCGAGGTCTATCTTTTCAGCGCCACGCTGTACCTGCGCACTGCCGGCCGAAACCACGATCTCGCTTTCCTTCTTGTCGGGGTCATTTTTCACCGCCATGCGGCTGTTCGATCGCAATTGCGCGTTGGCATCCTCGGTGCTGACGGCAGCCCTGGAATCCGGTGAGCTGAAGTTCGGTGTTACCAGATCGACCTGGCCTATGCTAATACGCACGGCGACGCTGGTCGGTTTGTTGCTCTCCGTGGTATTTTCCTCGACGGTCACCAGCGTATCGGGCTTTACCGTGTAAATCGTGCCGTCCGCAAAGGTAATACGCGCGTTGGCCTCCGAGCCCGTTTGCACCAGATCGCCTTTATCCAGCACGGTACGGTAGTCTGCTTCCACCCACTGCACCGAACTTACTTTTTTCACTTGGACTTTGCCGTCGAGATTGACGAATTTGGCGTGTCTCTGATCGGCGGCCACGGCTTCGTTTTCGGGATCGCTGGTTTTCTCCGTGAGCTTCTTGATGAGCACCTGATACAAGTCCGGTTTGGCCAGGTAGAGCCCTGCGGAAACAATCGCCAGGGCCAATAGCACGTAACCGATCACCGTCTTGTAGGTAACCGCTTTCCAATACACTTCCACGCGCGGCGCCTTTTGGTGGGCCGGGGCGAATTTCGGATCGATGGGTGCTTGTGTCGTCACGGTTAGTGGTGCTCGGAAAGCTCCAACTTTTCAATGTAGCACAGCGGTTTCCCCTTGACTGAATTGCGGTGTCGCGCGTAGTCAAATTGCAAATAGCACAGCCGCACCCGGCCCAACCGCCGCTTGGCCTGTCCCTTCGTACAGGTCGGTCACTGAACTTGTTGTGGTTCTTTCGTCCGGGCGAAAAAATGCTGCTTGTCCACGCCGGCGGGAACCGCCACGTCGAAGAAACCCACCATCATTTCGTCGTGGATCTGTTCGCCCCAGCGCACCTCTGCCTGCCAATCCGGATTATGCGGATTGCCCTTCGAATTGTCGTACCACGCTACCGCTTGAAGCTCCGCTCCCGCTCTTAGGAACCGCGGCTCCGAGATCCGGTAGCTCATTTGCCAGTGGAAGTGATAGTTGACGCGCAGCAGCGGCTCGATTTCATAATCCGGCTTGCCCTCGGTGCCCATGCTCTTGCGGATCAGATTGTATTCGAATAACTTTCCCCGTAAGTGCATGTGGGGAAGAAAACTGAGCAGCGTGGCGTCATGAGGAAGCGTGCCGCGCGCCTCCACGCGGTAATCCGGCACGCCTGGCGGTATCACGAAATGGTCGTTGGTGAGTTGGAGCGTCAGTACGCGCTGCTCGGGCGTATGGCTCGAAAAAATCAGTCCGATGCTTGATTGATCGGAGGCTCGGCGGCCATTGGCGGTGTAGTGCATCTGGAAAACAAGGTCGGAGCCGGCAGGAATGAATTTCGCCATTTTCTCGGGCCAAGCATCCGGCGAGCTGCCCGGCGCATAGACGAGCAAGACGTCGCTATCTGTCCAGTGAGCGCCGCGACGGTCTTCCGGATCCGTCAACGTCGAAGCGGTAAACGGAACACCCACAGGCGCATGCCGTAGCCAGTTCGAATCCGGCGGCCGAACATAGACAACCGCGTGATGCACGTTCGAACGCAGCGACGGCAGAACCTCCGCCATTTGCACCCAGCGATCCTCCTTGAAATTTGTGGGAACAATTTCATAGGTGTACTCGATGTCGCCGCTCGCAGGAAGGGGCACCGCCTGTGGCATCTTCAGGAGCAAATCCGCCTTACGGTTACTCCAGCTTTCCACCCCGGGCCGGGCCGGCGGCGCATCCTTCGTTTCCCCAGCGGGCGACTTCGCTTCAGCCCACGCCGCGAGCGTCTCGATCTCCGTCGGCCGCAGCGATAGGTCATTCGAAAACTTTCCTACATTTGGATCAGCGAACCACGGGGGCATGGATTTCTGCTGCGTGGCGCGGCGGATGGCGTTGGCGAATGGCCGCGTCTCTCCGTACGTTTCGAAGGGCATCGGGGCGATGCCCCCGGCGTGGTGGCAACTTTGGCAATGCTGCTCGAGGATGGGCAGCACATCGCGATAAAAGCTCGGGGGATTCCCTGTGGGAGCTTGCTGCGCAAACGATCCGCGCAGCCCCCCAAGAAGGGACCACAGCGCGCCGCTCAGAACAAGAAACATACGAAGTTCTTGGTTGGCGCGAATTGGCATGCGGTTTCGATGCGCGGCCTCCGTCTGCGGTGGCTCGCTCCTTCAAAGTCTACTATTTCTTGTTCTTGCCGGTGGCTTCCCCGACCGGGCGGGGAAAAACTGGAATCTGCCTGGTCGGGACGGCAAATACGATTGTATTTGAGGCGCGTGCCTATATCTCCTATAATGTTGAGTTTGTCTACGGACGCGGGAGATTCATCGGATGGCTGGAGCAAAAGATAAGAGCAAGCTGGGGTATCGCATCCTTCTGGGGGTCGTCGTCCTGGTCCTCGGAGGCAGCATGCTGCTTTACCTCGTTCCGCAGTCGCCGGTCAGCGGCGAGATCTCCACCGAAACCGTGGCCCAGATCGGGGACGAGTCGGTTAGCGTGCAGGATGTGCGCCAGCAGCTCAACCAGATCGAGCAGCGCAATCAGAACATGAAGCCCCTCGAGGCCCTTTACGCCCAGCAGATCCTGAGGCAACTCGTATTTGAAAAAGAGATTGAATATGAAGCCAAGCGTCTCGGAATTACCGTGTCCGACCAGGAGCGGGCAGACCGCATTCGCCAATACGTTCCGACGGCATTCAACGGTGGTACGTTTGTCGGCATGGACCGCTATTCGGCCGAAGTCCAGGCGCGCTTCCAGCTGACCGTGCCGGTGTTCGAAGAGCTGATCCGTCAGGGACTGCTGGAGGAAAAATTCCGCAAGCTGGTGACCGACGGGGTCAGCGTGGGGCCCGCGGAACTTCAGGAGGAGTTCCGCTACAAGAATGAAAAAGTCAAGCTGGACTATGCCCTGATCAAGCCGGAAGACCTGGAGAGCAAGATTTCGCCGGATGAGGCGGAGATTCGCGCGGCCTACGAAAAGAACAGGTCGAAATATCAGGTCCCCGAACGGCGTGTGGCGCGCTACGCGCTTGTGGATGTAAATCAACTCCGCCAGAACATCCAGGTTTCCGATGACGTGCTCAAGCTGCAATATCAGGCCAACATTCAGCAGTATCAGGTGCCGAACCGCGTGCACCTGGAGCACATTCTCTTTATGACCGGCGGAAAGACGGACGCCGAAGTCGAGGAGATCAGGAAGAAGGCCGAGGACGTTTTAAAGCAGGCCAGGAAGGGCGGAAAGTTCGAGGACCTGGCCAAAAAATACTCGGAGGATGCCGCCAAGGACAAGGGGGGCGACATTGGCTGGATCGGGCAGGGACAGGCCTTGCCCGAATACGAAAAGGCGGCCTTCAGCCTGCCCGTGGGCTCTATCTCTGACTTGGTCCGCACGCAGATTGGCATCTACATAATCAAGGTACTGGAAAAAGAGACCGCTCACACCAAGCCGTTCGAAGAAGTGAAAGAATCGCTGCGCATGCCGCTCTTGCTCTCGCAAGCCGATAAGCTGGCTAGCGACACGTCGGACCAGTTGTCCGCTGCCATCCGCCAGTCCAACAAGATCTCCCTGGACGATCTGGCGAAACAACATCACTTGGTGGTGGGCGAAACGCGGCTCATCAGCGCGACAGACCCCCTGTTGGAGCTCGCGAATTCGCAGGACGCCAAGAATGCGATCTTCCTTTTGCGCATCGGTGAGCTGAACCCGCCGGTTCGAACCGATCGCGGCTACGTGGTTCTGTCCGTGAAGTCCATCCAGCCGGCACACCAGGGCTCGCTTGAAGAAACCCGCGACCGTGTCATTGCCGATCTCAAGAGAGAAAAGTCCGCCGAGATGGCCAAGAGTAAAGCGGAGGAACTAGCCAGGCGCGTCAAGGCCGGCGAGAAATTCGAAGCCGCAGCCCGAGCCCTCGGCCTGGAGCCGAAAACGAGCGATCCCATTGCGCACGATGGGTCCATCCCGGGCGCGGCGAGCGGCAAGCAGGTCGCCGTGGCCTTCCATCTGAAGACGGGCGACGTGCCCGCCCCCTTGAGCCTGGGACAGAGCTGGCTGGTCTATCGCGTGGCCGAAAAAACAGAATCCAACCCGGCCGATTTCGACAAACAAAAGAAGCAGTTGACCGAAGAGCTCCTGCAGTCCAAGCGGAGCTTGGCGTTTGAGGCCTTTCGGACATCCTTGGACACGCGCTTAAAACAGGAAGGCAAACTGAAACTCATGCCCGAGAAACTGAAGAGCTTCGGCACTCTAGGCTAGTCTAAGTTACACAAAATAAACTAGTTATTCAATTGGAACGGTGCCCTTGTGTTTCCACGCGCGTCCCGATATCCTATAGTGGTCTTCCTTGAAACCGGATTCGACCCGCTACGCTGTGGACAGCCCGCACTTCCGCCGCCCGCAACGACTATCGCTGCAGCATCGACCGCAACCAATCGGGTAAATACTGCGTGCGCATCCAGGTCCACTACCCCCGGCACGCCTGGACACTGGGCATCTACTATCTGGCCTCATCCTTCGATCGCGCCATGAAAAAACTCGAAGAGGCTCTGGATTTCCTCCAGCGTCAGGAAGAGAAGCTCTGGTTTTGGGGTGTGGATCGCGCCGAGGACATGGGATTTTCGGCTGAGTTTCTGAAAGAAGCAGGGTTACGGCTGGACCGCCGCACGGAATTCCCCCGCAAAGCCACCAACGTGTCGCTGACTCCCGAGCGCCAAGTGCCGGCCTTCGTTTTGGGGCCGATGCGCCGGGGTTTGGCCGAATCGGTCGAAATGTCTCGCGAAATGTCTCGTAGTGCCGCCGCTGGCGACTGATCCTAAGTCTCTTATTTTGAATCGCCTCTCTGCCTGGGCACGTTCCCGTCCGGGCGGTAGTCCGCAGGCTTGCTCGGTGCCGATGCGCGGATCAGCAGGGGCAACCGGGGGAAGGAAAAGCTTCCCGCCACGTCGTCAATCACGTTCACTTGGCACAGGTATAGCCCCGCCTTCAAAGCCTCGAGCGACAAATCCATCTGGAAAATGACCGCCTTGCGGTCCGGAGCGGTCACCTCGTTCGCCACCACCGGCTTGGATTCGTAAATCTTTGTAGCGCCTTGCAAGAACTCGATGCTGGTGAAAACGCGGATGCTATCCTTCGCTGGCTTGGCCGCCGGCGCACCCTTGGCCGTGCGGCTCTGGACATTGGCCCCTAGGGGTGCCGGATTTTTTCCTTTTGCCGCATCGTACACTTCGTACTGCAAATAGAGATGCTGGTCGGGCGCGAAGACATGCGTAACGTTCGGAACAAGTTCCAGCTGGTCGCGAATCAGTGGATTCGCTCCGTTTTTCTTGGTCGCCACGGGAGCGCGCAGGCTGCTCAGTACCACCGAGCTCATTTTTAACGGCGTCTTGCGCAGGTCGGGGATTTGCACGTCCGTTTCGAAAGAGCCCATCCGGCCTGACTGATTCTCGCGGACGATAAATTTCAGGTGGTAGCTGCCGGGAGCCAGTACGAAGCCGGTGTTGTACTGCACGTTCTTGCGGCGAACCTGCTGCGTGCTCTGGACGGCCAGCTTCACGGTGTCGCGCAATTGCCCAACACGCAGCTTCCCGCCTTCCAGAGCTTCGCCGATGATGTCGATGGTAGCGTTATCCTTTTCCTTCTCCGTTACAAACGGTATCTGCGAGCCGGGAATCACGAGCGCAACCGCAAGATAATAGTGGGCGTCGTCCTGCCGGAAATACGCTGCTCCGGCATAAAGAGGCACGTCGACCCGTGGCAGTTGTGTGTCCAGCTCGTCCACCAGCTGCTGCTCGCGGTCGGCGCGGTTCAAGTGTTCGAAATCTCGTCCCGCGTAGTAACCCGCGCGAAAATCGAGTTTCAGGTCGGTGCGGTTGACCTGCACTTTCAGCCGGCGGAATCTTCCGTCCTTCAGCGGATTATTGCTCGTAAAGCCGAGGACGTAATATGCGGAACTGTCCTTCTGAACTTGGGAAAATACGCCGCTGAAATCATTCGAATCAAAAAACGCCTTGCCGCCCGTGTCCGACGAAAGGGTTGCCAGCGTTTCCTGCGAAGCGGCGTTTCCACTCAGATCGTTTAGCACGGACTGGCCCGAATAAGCCGATTGCCCGTGCAAGCTGGCCGATTGTGCTTCTCCTCCTGGAGGGAACGCCTGCAGGCCGCGGATATCCAAAGAATAGATCGATACGTTCGCTTTCACCGCCGCCGCGGTCGTGGCGCGCAGCGCCGATTGGTTGTCCGCCCCCGACTGGCTGATTCCGTTGCTGAAATAGATGAGGCTCTTTTTCTGCGGGAGTTTGCCAAGCGCCTGCATCAGCGACTGCAGCGCCAGGAGCTTGCGGTCGGCGTTGAAGGTGTTGAAATCGGTGTCGTCAGCGGAAAACGCTCCGCTCGTTTCTGCTGCCCCCTCCGCGCTGCCCGTGCTGCCGTTTTCGAAGCCCTGGCCCTGTCCGGAATTGAATGCGGCCAGCGCCGCCAGCAATTTGGTCTTGTCATCCGTGAAATCCAGGTCCACACGCATGTTCGTGGCCAGCGACACGAGCGCCATCAAATCAGCGGGCTGCATCTTGGTATCAACGAATTTCTTCGCGGCATCGACGGAGCGGTTAATCTGTTCCGGATCCATGGCCGAAAAATCAAAAAAGAGCAAAATCAATCGCCGGTCGCGCGCGTCCAGCGACGGCTCGGCCTGCTTTCTAGCACCGAGCAGCGCCCCCCCGGCAACACCCGATACGGCCGCTTCCGCCGGGCCGGCGGTCGCCAGTTCGTCTACATTCTCGAAATCGAAAGTCGAAATCTCCTGCTTTTTCCCATCCTCCAGGAGCGTGAAATCTCCTTTTTTCAAGTCCCGAACGAGGTTCCCCTTCTTGTCGTGCGCGACGACATTCACCAGCACGAGTTCGCTCGAAACCTGAATGCGTGCCTCATTGATCCCCGCTGGTCCGCTCTGCTGGGCTATCACTGGCGCTGTCGCTTGTAACCACAGCCCCGCAACGGTGAAGATCGAAAATATTTTTCTGGGAAGCGGCATATTCATCTTTCTTCAGAACCGGAAGCGCGCCAGCAAGGTAACCCGCCGCATGCCGCCCGTCCCCGTGACTTCCCCGTAAGTGAATGAATTTACAACGGTATTGATGGAGGTGAAGTGCACGATATTAAAGACATTGTTCGCCGAGATGCGCAGCTCAAGCGCGCGGGATTCTTTGATGGTGATGGTCTTGTTGAGCGACATGTTCATCGAAACTTGTCCCGGCCCCTCGATAATATTTCGTCCCGCGTCGCCAAAGTTGGAACCGCTCGCGTTCACACAGGGGGCGCTGGGGGCGCAGAACGCGGCTGTATTGAACCACTTGAGCACGGTCGGATCGCTTACCGAGATGGATTGTCCGGCGATGACGTTGGCGCGAAGCGACCCGCTCACCCCGCGGCCGATGTCCAGCCCTCCCCCTAGCACGCGTGGTGTGAAGTACAGTCCGGAACCAACCGTTAGGTCACCGCTCCACTGCCATCCCCCGAGAATGTGGCTCCCGGCACCTTTGCTAACAAACCGCCGGTTTTCACCGAATGGCAGATCGAGAATCCAGTTTCCCGTGAATTTGTGCCGCTGGTCGAAGCTGGAAAGCCCGCGGTCCGCGGAGATGTCAAATGGATCTTGCGCCACAACACTGCCCCCGCCTCCGATCGATGAAGCGTCGTCGATGGACTTCGAAAACACATACTGCGCTCCGAGCCCCAGCCCTTTGGCCATACGCTTGCGCACGCGCACGGAGCCCGCATGCAAGATCGAATCTCCCTCTGACGATTCGTAAATAAATGGCTGGCCGCCGGAGACCACCAGCGCGCGCTCGGTATCCAGCCGCGTTCCCTTCGCACCGTTGTAGCCCGCATGCATCACCACCCCACCAGGAAACGCGCGCTGTAGATCGACATTCCAGATCTGCACGTAGCCAAGACGATAGTTTGGGTTGACGGCAAAGTTGTTGGTCACCGTGCTTCCGGAATTGGGAAATCCCTCCGTGATGGTCAAGCGGCTCGTCGTGCCAATGAGACCGTTGACATCGGTGGTGTTCGTCGCGGTGTTCGCAAACGGCGGTTGAAACGCGAAGTTCTGAATCATGCTCGCATATTGCGCCAGGTTGTAGTTGATTCCGTAGCCCGTTCTGACCACCGTCTGCTTCTGCGGTTTCCAGGCAATCCCGATGCGCGGGGCGAAATTATTGCGGTCCGGGCGGACGAGCGAAGCCGGAAATGTTCCATTGAAGGGCCCGGCATTGCCGGGCAGCACACGCGCGGCAGTTGTAAAACCCGCCGCCACGTCCAGATCAGCGATGCGATTCTCGGCCTCGGTATAAGGTCCGTTGTACTCGTAGCGCAGCCCTAAATTGAACGACAGATTCGAACGGAATCTCCAATCGTCTTGCGCGAAGAAATCAAACGCGTTGGCGCGGAAGTTGTAGGAATTTGCGCCGGACTGTAGCGAAGTTTGTTGCGGGAAACCCAGCAGGAAGTCCGCAAAATCGGAACCCGTGTCGGGTACTGGTTGAGTGCTCCCGGTCAAGTATTGCGATGTCGCGAACCCGGTAAACACAAAACTGCCCTCCGCATTTCTTGCCGAACGAAAGCTCTGCAAGATGCGGCGGTAGTCTCCGCCGAAACGCCAGTTATGCTTTCCGCGATTCCACGAAACCGTTTCCGAGATGGAATAGGTCTGGTCGAGCTCGCGGCGAGGTGTCGGGTCGCTCAGACCGCCGAACGATGTGAAACTGATTCCCGGCAATCCCCAGTCAAACGGATCGTCGGAAATCCCGCCGATCCTTGCGCCATTCGGTCCGGAAACGTCAGTGACGTTCGAATACAAGTTGGTTGTGGAGACATGATTGTGGTTGTAGTTCACCCGCAAGATGCTGGTGACGCGGCCTTTCCCATAGGTCCACCCTGCGCTGGCGTTGAGCCCCTGGGTTCGTGTTGCTCCCGCGAGTGAAGGAAAAGGGTTCACGATGTTGCTCGAGCTGCGCGACCAGTTCAGCCCGAAATTGATATTGTTCTGCGAACCACGCCTGCCCCCGCCGCTTCCACCGCCCCCATTGCCAAACCGACCGAATCCGGGACCACTGCTTGCACCAAAGTTGTGGACCAGCCTGAGAATCACCGAGTCGGAATTGCTGTCCGCAGAGGTCACGTAATGGAAGTTCTGGCCGGAAGTGGTCGTCCGAATGTTCGGCAACGGGATGTACTGCAGGAGCGCCGTCGCTGCCGGATTGATCAAGGACGGATCGATCCCATTCGGCAAGCCGTTCGATTGATATTGCTGTCCACTCTGCGGATCGAAAATCTGGACGGGCTTACCGTCATTGTAGGTGGCCCCGGCAAAATTGCCGTGGCGTTCATCCGGTGTCGGCACGGTGGAGAAGGCATCGTACGGATTGCTCCCGCGCGACCCGTTCCATCCGCCGAAAAAGAACCATTTATTGCCCCCGTTGAAGATCTTAGGGATATTCAGCGGCCCACCGATGTTAACGCCGAAATGAGCTTGGTTGTAATTGGCCTTCGGTGATTCAATTCCGGTCAGTGAGTACGATCGAGCATCCCATCCGGCGTTATCGTCAGAGAAATACAACGTCCCATGAGGCTGATTGATGTTGAAGCCCTTGGGCATCCTGCCCAGGGCGATGGTCCCCCCGCCAGGTCCGCCGAAGCCGCCACCCCAGCCGCCACCACCGCCTTCGCGTTGCATGCGATCGCGAAACTCTTGAATCCGCTGTTGCACATCCTCTTCGTTGCCTCCGCCGAAGTCCTGTGTCCGTCCCGGTGCGCCGCTGATGCTCACCGACTCCGTCGGCCCCTCGGCCCCCGCGCCATTGAGGGGCAGGCTCGAAAGATCGCTGTTGCCCGGGCCCCCGCTCGGCCCACCCGCCCCGCCCAAGCCGGAATCTCCACCGGCAAGGGAAGAGAGTGCGCTGTCCATCGCCAGACTTTGAAATCCCCGGCCCGCCGCCGCAATTGCCGCGTTGTTATTGTTCGACTGATCTTGCTGGCGAGAAGCCAGAATCAGTTCGGCGTCCGCTTTCGCCGATGGGTTCTCCGGATTCAGTACCACTTCCTCTGTGAAAGCTGCGAATCCCATGAATTCCATGCGTATTACATATCGCCCGCGGGTCATGCCCGACAACCCGAATTTGCCTTCGGAGTTGGTCGCCGCAGCGTACTTCTTCCCCGTTAACGTGTTGGCCGCGGTAACCGTCACTCCCGGCAGTGGCGTCTTGCCGCTTCGCGCCGAACCATTGATTTCATAGGCTGGCGCTGCGGCGGTAGCCGTCGCGGACGACGCCGTCGGGAGTGGCGCCGCCTCCTGCGCAGGCAAGGTCGGCGCAAGAGAAATCGCCACGAATTGCAGTATGAGGATGCCCCGAGCAATCGACTTCAAATCTTGGTCTCCCGAGTGGACTATTGCTGCGGTTTTGGTGCGGTCGCAGGATTACTGGCTGGCGCACTCCCGGCAGGAGCCATTCCACTCATCTTTCGCATTTCCTCCATCTGCTTCCATTGCTCGGGAGAAAGGACCATTACATTTTTCGGAACAAAGGCATTATCCTGGACGGCCCCGCGAACCACCACGTGATCGCCCGGCTGGATGTCTGCCATGGTGATACTCTCGCGTCCTCTGCGCAGCGAGGTCTCCTCATTCAACTCCAGAGTTTGTGTGACGTTGTCCGGGCGCAGCACCGTGAGTTTCGGTGCGTCGACGGATTTCACTTCACCCACAACGAAATCCTTTCCTAATTCGCCGAACCCTCGGCCACCGATTATCCCGCCGGTCCCACCGCCGATCATCTGTGCGGTCACGCTGTGATCCGCATTCTCCTCCCCGCGGACGAAGACCATGTCGCCAACCTTGAAATCTTCGAGTTTCGCGCTTTGGCGGTCCTTGCGGTATTCCGTCTTATCCGTAATCTTCACTGCCACCGTTCGGCCGTCCGGCTTGGCCAACTCCAGCGATCCTTTGCTGACCGCCGTGATCTTTCCAAACAACGGCCGGCCCTGGCCCTCGTTTGGTGCAGGTCTTTGGCCTGCCGCTGGGGGCCCCGGTTCCTGACCCACTGCGGCCGGCGCGGGCGCCTGCGCTCGGCCGGCCGTTGCCGCCAGCAAGAACAGCAAACTTAAGCGCAAGAATGGCTTCCCGCGCATCAACATGATGACCATACTCATAGCTACCCTCTCATCCTTAAAGACGCAAGACCAGGCGTCCAAGTAACGCCACCCAACCCTTCTGGCCATCGATAATTCCTCTACTTCCTAGTTTCCTCAAGAACGACACTAAAGTTCCCGCACGAACTTCCCACAAAGATACATGCGCTCATGGCACCGAGGTAAACCTGCGGCGCGCCCCGGAAAGCCACCCGGCCGCCGGTCTAAGGCCCTCGATTCGAATATACCCGATCAGCCGCCGTAGATGGAGCGATAACCCAAGATGAAAAGCGCGAAGAGTCTGTACGTCGCTTTGCTCGCGGGCACGGTCTGGTATCACCGGCCCGGCACAAGGTGGTATGGAAAGACCAGGAAAAGGAAGTACGTGACGCGAGCCCTGCCGTTAAGGTGGGCTACCGCCCGGCAAGAAAGAATAAGAAGGGCATTTCAGCAGGGACGTTCTCCAGCCGTTTTGGTGCGCGATATTGCTTCTGCGCTTCTCGAACGTTCATTTTTCACGCAGGATGACTTCCCCATGGCCCACGAGTTGGTCGTTCAGCCATAAGCGGTACTTGTACGTAGCTGCCTTGCTGCCGGGGCGCGGCGGGCCGCTAAGCAGCCGCATGCCGGCCGGCGCCTGAAAAACATTCGATGAAAACGGACACCGGTTGACATCGAATTCGACGCGCAAATTGCCTGCGTCGGAGATCCACGAGACTTGGTCGCTTTCATCGATCACCACGACTTGCGGGATGAGTCCAACGAGTACCGGGCGTTCGGCCATTTCTTGTGGGGCCCCCATGCCGTTCAGGGGCCGATGCTCCTGACTCTATCGGTGCACAGGGACGATAGCATAATCCCTGGAAAGAATTCTTCGCAGACTGCTCGCAGCGCCGGCCTATGTTAGTGACAGTGAATCTGCGATTTTTTACCAACAACCTGTACCCTCGGGCGTCTTCACTAAGGCAACCTGTACTTCGCTGCCCTTGACCGTTCTTCCGCGCGACCGTACACTGAAATTGTTGATTCGTGGCGCGAAGTTCCGGCTGGACCTCTTGCGCTCGCGGAAAGATGTATTTATAAGCGTCGCACCCTGACGCGGAGGATTTTGTCGGATGGCTTCAGCTTCTCGCTATTTGTCTATACCACTCCCGAACGGCTCGCGGATTTCCGTTCTTCTTTCCTTGCCCTTTGCGCTCATTCACATCGCTTCGCTGCTAATTTTCTTCATGCCGTTTCATTGGTATTACCTGGTGGCATGTCTCGGCCTGCTGGTCGTGAGGATGTTCTTCGTCACGGCGGGCTATCACCGCTATTTTTCGCACCGCTCGTTCAAAACTAGTCGCGTGTTCCAGTTCGTGATTGCTTTCATGGCCATGACCTCTTCGCAGAAGGGCGTGCTTTGGTGGGCGGCGCATCACCGCCACCATCACCGGCATTCCGACCAGGAACTGGATTTGCATTCGCCGACGCTTTTCGGGTTTTTCTGGTCGCACGTAGGCTGGATCATTTCCGATAAATACAACGACACGCGGATCGAATACATCGCCGACTTCGCAAAGTTTCCCGAGCTGCGCTGGCTGAATAAGTACCATCTGGTGCCGCCGGTCACACTCGGCGTGGTGCTGTGGCTGATCGGCGGATGGCAGCTGTTTGTCTGGGGCTTCTGCCTGAGCACGGTGCTGCTGTGGCACGATACGTTTACCATCAACTCGCTCTCGCACCTCTTTGGTTCGCGCCGCTACCAGACCACCGACACCAGCCGCAACAACTGGCTCCTCGCCCTGCTCACCCTCGGCGAAGGCTGGCACAACAACCATCATCACTTTATGGCTTCGGCGCGCCAGGGCTTCTATTGGTGGGAAATCGATATCACCTACTACACCCTGAAGATTCTCTCCTGGTTCGGCATCGTCTGGGATCTGCGCAAAGTCCCGACGCATTTGTTGACCCAAGACCGACTGGCCGCCTAATCCACCACCACCAAAGCCATTTTAATACTATAAATACCGTAATCTAGTTCCACATCGGTTGTGCATCTCCTCTCCGCGATATACTTTCGCGCATGCCTCTCCGTAGTCTGTTAAGCACTGGTTCTTGGTACTGCATTTTTTGCACTTTTTCCGTTTTAGCGGCGGCGGCGCAATCTACACATTACTCTGTAAAGCTGGCGCCGGATTTCGAGCGCCAACTCTTGCGGGGTGATGAAACCATCGAGTTTCAGGTCGAGGCGGGCGCAGTCGAGTGGCAGAAGCAAGCGGGTTTGCATGTGCTCAGCGCGGACGTTACTGCTGGAGAGGTGACGGTGGCCGAGCACGCCGTGCGCGTCCGCTTGCGTTCGGGTGGCCGACACAGTTTGAAGCTGAAATACACCGCGGCTGCAGGGCGAGGCATCCGGTGGTTTGCGGACCGCGCAGGGTTGGCGACGGCATTTTACTGCGAGGCATGGATGGTCTGTGACAATTCGCCTGGCCAGCGCGCCACGCTACAGCTGGAGATTGCCGTTCCTTTCACGCCGCCCGCTCGCGGTGCAAACGGATTCCGGGCGGTGGGACCCGGGCGCCGGGGGAAAGAGTGGCACGGCCGCGATGGCGATCACGTTGTTTTTGAGCAGAGCGATCCGGTGCAAACGTATTTGCTTAGCTTTGCCGTTGCGCGGCTTGCCGTTGCGGTCGATGACAGGTTTTCGATTTACGCGCAGAGAGTGGATGCACATAAGGCGGCATTGGCCAAGACGGCCGATGCCTATGCGTTTCTGAGGGCGGTAGCATCGGTGGATATGATGAACTCGCACTACACACAAGCGTTCTTGCCGGGACCCAGCATGGGGCAAGAAGCCGCCGGCATGGCGCTCATGTCGCAGGACGACCTTGCCGATCTGGCGGCCAAAGATGACGTGCAGTTAATGGCCCATGAGCTGGCTCATCAATGGTGGGGCGTGACGCTGGGCATCCGCTCGTGGTCCGATTTCTGGTTGAACGAAGGGTTTGCGGAGTTTATGTCTGACGCGTATATCGAGAAGCACCGGGGGCGCGCGGCGTACGACCAGCAACTCACGGAATTACGGGAGCGGATGAGGAAATTGCGCGAAGCAGGGAAGGATCGCCCGCTGCATTGGGAAAAGTGGAAGGACGCCCATGAGGCACTGGGGCCAATTCCGTATGTGAAAGGAGCTTTGTTCCTGGACCGTCTGAGGATGGAGCTGGGCGACGAGGTTTTCTGGCAAGGGATCGCTCTGTACACCTCCGGTAATGCGCGCCGGCTAGTGGACTCCAGAGATTTCGAACAGGCGATGGAAAAAGCCAGCGGTCGCGATCTGAGGATGCTATTCGATGAAGCGGTCTATCACTGAAATCGGGATGGTTAGGCTGCCGGCTTCAAGCGCGCGTCTTTCCAGCTTTGGTTAACACTTCTGGGCCGCTTGGCGTCTTGGCTGGACGTAGTCGGATCAACGAACGTCGACGGTGCCAGGAAGGCCAGCCATGCCACGGAAACCACTGCTCTTACCGCTCTGCACTCTGGTTACTTGCTGCTTGGCCCTCTTGCCTCATACGTTGGGCGGGGAACCCGGCCGCTCTATTCTAGACTCACAGCGCATGAGTGGGGCACCTTTACATCCATCGCCGACAGCACCGGCAGGGCAGCCCAATGGTCACCGCTCACCGGGTCCACGGACCTGCCCGCCTTCGTGGAGCATTCTCGGAATGCCGGCTTCAAGCTCGGCTTGCGCGGCACGGTGCGCATGGAAACTCCGGTCCTCTATCTCTATGACTCGCGGGAAGAGACCGTCTCGGTTAAGGTGGCTTTCTCCAAGGGCGTCATCACCGAGTGGTATCCTCGCGCCAGCCGCGTCGAGCCTGCCGCCAACATTTTTGATGGCACTCTCTACCAGCCACACCCCGACGGGAGCATTGCATGGGATTCCGTGACCGTCTCGCCCAGTCTGAGAGCGGAATTCCCGCGCGAAAATCTGGACAACCGCTATTATGCTGCCCGCATGACCTCTTCGACGCTCCTTCGCGTGAAGACACCCGCCGGCGAGCAACAAGAGAAGTTTCTTTTCTACCGCGGCGTATCCACTTTTCCCGTCCCCCTTTCTGCGAAGCTCACCGCCGCGGGTAAATTGCTGGTCGAAAATCGCAGCGAGGAAGAGATTCCCAATACTATTCTCGTGGAGCGGCGTGGAGAGCAAGTGGGCTATCGCATCGGCGGCGCGCTGCGGAAGGATGTGGTTCTCGGTGCAGCGGAGCTTACCGCCACGATCGATGATTTGGGCAGAGATGTGGAAGGAATGCTCGTTGCCCAGGGCCTCTACCAGGATGAAGCGCACGCTATGCTGGAAACCTGGCGCGGTTCCTGGTTCGAAGAAGGCAGCCGGTTACTGTACATCGTGCCCACCGCATTTGTGGATGGCGTGCTGCCACTTTCGATCAATCCAGCTCCTTCACAAACCGTGCGCGTCTTCGTTGGACGGCTTGAAATCGTTACCCGCGCGACGGAAAAGGCGGTCGAGGGAGCGCTAGTCACGCACGACAGCGCGACACTGAAGATGTACGGCCGATTCCTGGAACCCATCCTGGCAACCATGATCCAAGAAGAATCGAATCCAGCCAGGGTTCAGCAGTACTACCAAGCCCTGAATTCCTACTTCAGTTCGGAAGTTGCCCACAATAGGCGCCGAGACTGAATTCTCGAAACATCGTGGCCGCGCGTCATGAAGCGGACGCCAGCGATCGTGCCGCAATCAAAAAGTTTTCGCGCCGCCGCTTGGAGAACTGCTACGTGCCGAGTGGACGCCAGCTGACAGGCCAGGCATGGTCATAGTTGGTCCTTTTTGCTCCAGGTGATCGTTCACATCAGACCGAATTCGCGGGCGTGTTTGGCGCACAGGAAGAGATTCAGGTAGGGGTTCTGGCCGAAATTCCAGTCCGACCATCGATGCGCCCAGTCCGGCCTTCTGAAATCACAAGCGTAATCTCCGAGGACTTCCACGGAGCGCAACTTGCCCGTTTGATTACGCGCATAAAAAATGAATTCAGCCCGGCATTCCGTCCCGACGGCGGCCTCCTGCTTTTTTGGTTCCTGCCGGTTCATTTTGCTGCCGGCCTGGAGAGGAAATAGAGCAAGGTAAGAGCCAGAGAAAAGAGCACCGCGCCGGCTATCACGCTGTCAGAAGCTGCTGCGCTCCGCTGTGCCAGGGAGTCGTAGAGCATGAAAATTCCGACGGAGATCATCGTTACCGTAAGAAAAATCGCGAAACCCTTGAATACCCTCATGTTAGGATCTTCCCCTCCGGCGGTATAGGCGACCGGCCTTCGTGCTCCCTCCGCACGAAGGGTCCAGGGCTTGTCCAATGGCTAACTTGCCCACGTCTGAAAACTGCGGTGCACCACCAAGTATTAGTTCCGGCCGGACATAGGGTTTCCTCCGGCATTCCTGATTCTGACAACGCTACTGCTCTCCTTTTCGGATATGCATAATGATTCGTCCTCCTTTGCGAATTATTGTCTGGCATTGTCGCGCGATGCCCGTGCCGCTGGTGGAACCACAAACGAGGGGTAAATTGGGGGCTGGCCGTGGATGCCTGAAGCGTTTACCGCCGTGGCTCTTCGCATCCATGATGGAGTATTCGTGCGGGACGGAAGTTGGACGCCCACAAATTTCGGCACGCTTGGGATTACAACCGTTGAGGCGCAATCGGAAGAAGTCAATCGGGAATTGCGGGTTTGTCGCCGAGGCCCCGGAATGTTCCTGGAATCGATTCTAGATGATTAAATATTTACTAAAAGTGTAAGCCAAGAAAAGTCTCGGCGGCGAGTGCCAGATAGCAAACCCACGATATTCAGGCAAAAACGACCCAATCGCAAATCCTGACGGGTGTTACCGGGAGCACGCTCATGAGCACGTGGCCTCTCGATGTTACGGTTTCGTGTACGTTGCAGTTGCATTGTGTTTCCGCTGCTGCAGTTCTTCGCGATTCTCTGGCCATCCCGCGTATTTGCTACCTTGGCAAGACCTTACTGCGTGAGTTCTGGTTGGGATGCCAACCAGATGACCGCTGGCCGCCCGCCTTTCTGATTTCCCTCCTAGGCTAGTGTGGGGCGCGAATGGGGCGGCACGATCCAAGCCTTCATCGTCCCTACTTCCTTCGAGGAGATAAATAATGACTAAACTGCGCATCAAAAACGCACTTTATATGGTGGTTGTGGCCGCTGCCGTGGCTGTTTTTTCGGGGGTGGTCCCAGTTCCATTTTTGAACGCAGGAAAGCACAATCTGCCCGCAATGCTGTCCCACGGCGTGGTCACCCTGACCGCCGATGGAACGGACCCAGTGCCGCCGCCAAAACCACTGCCATGGCTTGGGGTAGCTTGCTAGGAAGGAATTCTTAAGGAGGGGCGGGTCGCCTGCGTCCTTCCCCTCCCGCATGCTAGGATTGGCTCCGCGCGATCGATCCAGGTCGGCGTGGGAGGAAAATGCTCGGCCAAGCCATTTGGTGGAGCGGCATCGCAGTCGAAGCTCTACTGCTGGTTCGAGGATTTCGAGGCCAGTTGCTGTCTCGTTATCCGGCTTTCTTCTCGTATATCCTCTTCGTCTGGTTGCAGTCTCTCCTACGGTTTTCTGTCTACCATCTGCGCCCGCAGCTTTATTCATCCGTTTACTGGATCACCGAGTGGCTAGCCATTTTGGTCGGGTGCGGTGTGGTCTTCGAGGTTTACCGCGTGGGGCTGGCCGCCTATCGCGGGACGGCGCGAATGGCTCGAAATCTGCTGGCCTTCGCGTTCGTCCTGCCGTTTACCAAAGCGATCGTGGAGACCTGGAATGACCCCCATTGGTGGCTGATAGCCACCACCATCGATCTGGAGCGCTCTTTACGGATGGCGCAGGCCCTCGCCATCGTTGCGCTGGTGGTGTTGTTTTTATTTTATTCGATACCGTTCGGCAGAAATCTCAGAGGCGTTTTGTTGGGCTACGGCTTGTTCATTGGCGAGAGCATCATTTGGTTAACGTTTCGTTCCTCTGGCGGAGAGAAGTTTCGCCAATTCTGGTCGCACGTCCACCCCGCTTCCTATTTCGTTGTTCTCGGAATCTGGGCCGTGCATCTGTGGTCCTATGTTCCGAATCCTGAGCCAACAAGAGCAGTGCGCCTGGAAGAGCAATACCAAAGAATGGCGGCGGCGACGAGCCGGCAATTGCGAGCGGGGTGCGGCTACCTGGCGAAGGTGGTGCGCTCGTGATAGGGACTTCCAGCGCGCTGATCGGCGCCGTCGTGTTTCTCGTGCTGATACTGGTGTGGATCAGAGCGGACTCCACATCGCGGCGTCTGCCTTCCGTTCTAGACACCTGGTCCCCTGACCAGGACGACGCCGCGGAGGTATGCCCGCCGGAGTTTGTCGCGCAAATCTTTTCAGGGCAAGACCTCGCATTCATTTTGCGATTGGAATCGCCCGATTTGAAAAGACATTTCCTCCGGGAGCGCAACGCCGTGGCGCTCTTTTGGGTCCAGCAAACTTCGGCGGTCATCCGCCGAATCATGCGGCGCCATTTGGAGGCCAGCCGCCTGAGTGCAGATATCGAATTCGCGATGGAGGCCAGGATATTCCTCCAGTACGCCAAGCTTAGGTTGCTTTGCGCAGTTCTTTTCCTGTTGATCGGGCTGGCCGGCCCGCAGAAGTTACACGCTATCGCCTTGTATGCGGACAGACTTACGCAGCGCATCGGCAATGTTCTGAGGGAGTTCGAATCCGGAGTTCGAACGCGCGAAATGGATGGTGCGTGATCTTCCTGAGCCATATCGCGTCTGCGGTTGAGGGAGCCGGGTGAGTATGAGCGTCGCGGTCAAACTCGTGCCGGTGCAAGAAGCCTACGACGATCTCTTGAACCGCACACTATCCAGGATTTCCTGCGATCTTGGCCGCCTGATCTATCTGGCCTCGACTCGCGATTACAATACGGGAAACTATTATCACGAGGGACTGGCCAGCCGCTTCAGCCCGGAGGTTGCACGCAAAGCGCTGGAAATCGCCCACCGGCAGGCCTTTTATAAGGTTTCCTCTTTTTCGCTGGAAGTCTTAGCCAGCGACCTAGAGGTTTATCTGCGTTCTTCCCGGGAGAACCCTCAGGAGTTTTTGCGCGCTTGGCAGAAGCTGGAGCCGTACCGCGTCACCATTCCTACGGAAGTGAATCTCACCGTCGCGCGGCTCTTTACGTCCAACCTCAGACTCTCTTTGGCAATTTTGCGTTTCCGTCAGGAGCAGAGTCACTAACGTCGCTCAGTTTCATGGCCACAGCCGTTACCTGCCCGACGATCTCCGCGTCGGTACCATACTTGAATTTTCGCGCGTTGCAGGGTGACAGGGGATGAGGAAGCAGCAGGAGTTGGTCGTCCAGAAGGTCGCACCAAGAGCAAGCGTAGCCGTCGCGCAGCTCCACAAAATAGATGGGACGGTCAAATTCGGTGCGCCGGCGAAGAGGCTGCACTTTCCGCACGCGCGAATCGATCTGTACGAAGGAACCTGGGCGCAGCAGCGGATAGAGGGTGTAATCCTGCAGGCCCACATAGCCGTATTGGCTGTGCCGGATGTCCAGGTGCTGGATCAACGCTATCGGCACTTCTCCCCAAAGTTCCACCATGCGCGAGAGAAGGTTGGTGTTGTCCAGATCGAAGGATCTGTCAAACCGAATGGGAAAAGAAACCGTGCGGTCCGCATCGTAGACTTCCAGGGTAGTTAGGTGGGTGTGTGGTAGCGGGGCAGCCAGCTGATGGAACCCCAACTTCTGCAGGTCCAGCCCATAGAGGCGCAGTAGGTCGGTGAACTTCATCCGATAGATGGCACTCAAACTGTACAGCTTGAAAATGCTCGGGACGGAGTCTGAATTCTCGATTTGCGTAAGCCAGGCGTTGGAGATTTGGAATTCCGGGTTGCCCTCCGCTTCCGCAATGCGCAGGCTGAATTCCGCCACATCGCGGGTAGTTATGCCCAGCCGCGAGCGCAGGTCCTTTAGTTGTTCGTTGGGCGGTAGCGCCGTCACAGGTTGCTATCTTACCTCAAGTCGGCGGGGAGAATAGTGGAGCGGCTTGAACCTTGGAAATTCAGATTACCACTGTTAGGGGATCAAACCGTTCAACCAGACAACCAGAATTGCTGCCGGGCAGGGGGCTTACTTGGGTGTCTTTGGCACCCGCGGTTTTTCGTTCTCGGACCTCTAGTCGCTGCAATTAAAATGTCTCGCGCAAAAGGCCAGCAGGCCAGCGCCAGCAAGAGAGTTAGAGGAGTTACCTCACGCGGCTCCTTCGGGACGGTGTAGCTGCCCAAACTCCGTGCCCGTTGGAGATAAGCGCCGCGGACCCAGCCAAATTGTCGGTTGCGCGGTTGTGGGGATTGCGCGAAAATTAGGGTTCTCGCCGTGGCAGGAAAAGTCCCCGAGAGCGCCTTCGCGGGCGGTTCGAGATTCGAACACGAGAATCAAGCGCAAGAATAAAGAAGGGCAAACGTCATGACGCAACACGTTGGCGAACTCCATGCTCCGGTTCGGTTGATGCTGACGCCCGGGCCGTCTTCTATCGATCCGCGGGTTTATCGCGCGATGGCCACGCCGCTGGTGGGGCACATGGACCCGTGGTTCAAAGGGTGTATGGAAGAGACGCAAATCTTGATGCGCCAGTTATTTCAGACGGAAAACCGGATCACCATGCCGCTCTCCGCTTCGGGTTCGGGCGGGATTGAGGCGTCGGTGCTGAACTCGCTGGAAGAAGGCGATGAAGGCATCGTGGCGGTCAACGGCGTTTTTTCCGAGCGCATGTACGAAATTGCCACGCGGGCGTCGTCGAAAATCGTAAAGGTGGAGGCGCCCTGTGGGAAGCCGGTGGATGCCGAAGATGTACGCCGGGCGGGCAAGGGCAAAAAGATCAAGATCATAGGCTTCGCGCATGGGGAGACTTCGACCGGCGTGGTCACCGGCATCGACGCCTACCGAAAGGTGGCGGACGAATTGGGTGCGCTGTTGATCGTGGATACCGTGGCGTCCCTTGCGGCCGTGCCGCTCCATGTCGACAGGCAGCGCATTGATATTTGCTTCAGCGGATCGCAAAAGGCGATTAGCGCGCCACCGGGAATGTCGCCGATCACGGTGAGCCCAACCGCCGAGGAGGTGTTTCGAAAGCGGAAGACCAAAGTGCAGAGCTGGTATTTCGATTTGACAACGGCGATGAATTATTGGGGCAAAGACCGGCTGTATCATCACACTCCGCCGATTTCGCTGATCTTTGCGCTGCGCGAAGCGATGCGGCTGGTGGTCGAAGAAGGACTGGAATCGCGCTGGGAGCGGCATCGCGTGAATCAACTCGCGCTGATCGCGGGCATCGAGGCTATGGGTCTGGATCTGCTGGTGAAACACGCGGCGGACCGCTTGCCGACGGTCACCGCGGTGATGATTCCAGGTGGCATTGACGACGGGAAAGTGCGCAATCAGTTGCTGGACGAATTCAACATCGAGATCGCCGGCGGTTTCGGTGCGGTGAAGGGCAAAATCTGGCGTGTGGGGTTGATGGGCTACTGCAGCCAGAAGCCTTTCGTATTGTTGTTCCTGGCGGCGCTGGAAAAGTGCTTGCTCGATCAGGGATTCCGCGTGCCTAGCGGCGCCGGAGTGGGAGCGGCGATTCGGAGTTACTCGCAAGTGGAGACCGCTGCCGCTGTTAGCCGCTAGCTAGCTGGGCTGACGACACCGTCGGTCATGCTGGCGAAGTATCTCGGCGCAAGCTGCCAAACGAGCAGTCAGTAAAGGAGAGTGCGTGACGACACGCCCGGTACTCGCGAATAACGGTGCCATGAGCCAGTTCGTCGGCGCTTTCGAAGTCACTTCCAAATTGAGCGGGCAAGCGTATCAGTGCCGCTTCTCGCACATGTGGAACGGCATCGCGACGCGTCACGCGGATACGATTGACACAAAGTTTTTTGTCGATGGCGCGGCGCATGTTGTCGGTCTAGCGCACCTAGCGTTTGTGAAGTTCCGGGAGAAGGCCAAGCGCGACTTGACCGATCGCGAGGCGAGCTTTGTCGCTGCGGAGTATTTGCGCGAGAGGCTCGAAGAAGAAGACGTGCGGCCGGTGTACGACGTAGCACAGGACGAGGTGCTGCGCCTGATCGCCCAGGTCGGCATGCGGTAGGAATCATCAACCATGGCTTGGTAAAAGACGGGTTCGCTCCGCCACTTTTGTTTTGGGCTGTTAGTCGCCGGGTTCGGCGTGGAAAGCGGCCAGGGTTGGATGGCGGAGGCCGTCGCGGCGAATGAAGTGAATGACGAGAAGCATGAGCAGCGCGCCGCAAACCATAACAGCCACCGCGATTTGCAATCCGAGCTGCAAGTCGTGAAGATCGGAGATTTTCCCCACCACTTGCGGTCCGAGACCGCCAAACAATTGCGTGGCGAACATGTAGACGCCGACGCAAGTGGCGTGCGCGCGGCGCGGCATCATGTCATGAAGAACGGCAGTGACGGGTCCGTGATACCAGGACATGAAAAAGCCGGCAACAAACAGTCCGACGAGCACGGTTGATTTCTCTTCCGACTGGATAGCCAGCAAGAGAAACGGAGCCGCGAGCAGAAATGCGGCGGCGACGGCAACGATGCGTCCGTAGGTGAAGGTTCTTTGCACCCGATCCGCAATGAACCCACCCATCAGCACGCCCGAAACGGCAGACACGAGAGCGATGACGGCGAGCGAGACGGAGGCTTGACGCAAACTGAAATCCTTATAGCTGACCGCGAAGTCCGTTCCCCAGGTAAGAAGCGAGACGCTGGAAAAAGTAATGCAAATCCCGGCGAAGATCATGGAGACAAAGGCGGGGACACGAAGAAGTCGAGCGATCGGCACCACCTCTGAGCGCGGGCCGCGCGGCGGTTCAGCAATCCAGAAAAGAGCTATACCGGGAACAATCCCGGCGAAAGCCACGATGAAGAGGGCTTCCTGCCAGCCGTATCGCGGGCCAATGATGCCACCTAAAGCGTGGCCGGCAGCGCCCCCCAGCAGCATACCGGAAGCAAATATGGCTTGCGCGATGGCGCGGCGTTCCTGCGGAAACGCCCCCGAGATCATGGACTGCGCCGCAGGCGCGTAAGCAGCTTCGCCGAGGCCGACAATGGCCCTGGGGATCAAAAAGAAAAGAAAAGTGGAGGCGAAACCGCCTGCCAATGTCGCGACGCTCCAGAGCAGGATACCGATAGCGATGATGGCCTTGCGGCTGAAGCGGTCGGCGAAGAAGCCAAAAGGTACGCTGCCGACGGCGAGAACCACGAGGAGAAAGGTTTGCAATGAGCCAAGCTCGGCGTCGGTAACATGGAGATGATCGCGCAACAGCGGAATCAGCGGGACGAACACCTGGCGAGCGGCGAAGTTGACAAAATTGATCAAAGCAAGTACAGCAAGGAGACGAATCTGGTAAGACGTGAGCGGAATGGACTTCGTAGACATGCTGAATTGGCTCGGTGACTCGCGCGTGACCTGGTGGAGCGTAGACCGGAAGTTATCAGCCTTTGCTCAGCCTTTCAAGATTATATGATGACTAAGAATTCTGCCCTTTCCACGAATGCGACAACCAGTGACCGTTTGACTACCGTTCTCTCCTACGGCGTGCTGCTGCTCCTGATCTACCTTGTTTTCCGGATCTACGAACCGTTTCTCGCGGCGCTGGGTTGGGCGGCCATTCTGGCGATTTTTTTCTATCCCATGCACCACTGGCTGCTGCGGCGTTTCTCCGGGAGCAGGGCGGCCGTCTTAAGCACCTTGGCGGTGACTTTCCTGCTGATCGTGCCGGCCATCCTGGTGACCACCTTGTTCATCCGCGAGGCGTTTGCCGTTTCAAAGGGCGTGCAGCATACCTTGTTGGTGCAGCAGGCGCCCCAATTGGCGAAAGGCTGGGCCTGGATCGCGCAACACGTCCCGGGCCTCGATCCCAACGCCGACGCGCTGGAGATGCTGTCCCAGGGGGTTCAGAAAGAGGCAGGGTATCTCGCGGAGCGCCTCGGCACGGTACTGCGGAACATCGCGGCGTTTATTTTCGACCTGTTTGTGATGATCTTCGCGATGTTTTACTTTTTTCGCGACGCGGATCGCATTATCCAGGGAGTCCGAAGTATCTTGCCTTTTGATGCCGAACATAGAGACACGATGATGACGCAAACGCGGGACCTCATCTCCGCAAGCGTGACCACCAGCCTTATCCTCGCGGCCATCCAAGGGGGAATCGGCGGACTTGGGTTCGTGCTCGTGAAGTTGCCGGCGCCGCTGTTCTGGGGCGTGGCCATGGCTTTCTTTTCGCTGGTGCCGGTGGTGGGCTCGGGGTTGATCTTCGTGCCTGCGGCGTTGTGGCTGGGATTCACGGGGCATTGGGGGCGGGCCATTCTTCTGCTGGTGATTTGCGCAGGAGTGTCTGCCATCGTGGACAACGTCTTGCGGCCGCTCTTGCTCGGCGGGCGAACCGAATTGAGCGGGTTGGTGATTTTCATCAGTGTGGTTGGCGGGGTCGGCCTATTTGGAATGCTGGGTCTGGTGCTGGGTCCCGTCTTGGTGGCCACGGCGGCGGGGGTTTTGGCGGTGTACCTGGAGCGGCCGCAGAATCCGCCCATAACGGCTCGATAACACGCAGTTTGTCTTCCCGTGGGCGCGTGACTTGAGTGTGCTAGAGTAACGCGCTCGAAGGAAATTCATGACCATTAAACCGACCCTGAAGCCCACGGAGCTTCCCGCGGCGAAACTGAGGTGGAGATGTGAGCTCTCGCGCATCCCCTTCGAAACAACCGCGCAAGCGGAGTTGCGCGAAGGGTTCATCGGACAGGAACGTGCGCTGCGCGCACTGAAGATGGGCGCGGAGCTTTCGGCGCCCGGATACAACGTTTTTGTATGCGGGCTGGCGGGGACCAGCCGCGGCGGAACGATCGCGCGGATGGTCGAAGAGCTTCATCCTCCGACGAAAGAATCGCTCGATCGCTGCTATGTCAATAATTTCAAATTGACGGACCGGCCCCGTTTGCTGGCGCTGCCGCGCGGGGAAGCAAATGCCTTCAAGAAAGACATGCAGGGGGGAATCGATTTTCTGCGTCGGCGAATTCCACAAGTGTTCGAGGGCGAGCCGTTCCAGCGGCAAAAAGGGCGGATCGTGGAACGCTTCACCGTGCGCGAAAAAGAATTGATGGACGATTTCACTCGCAGGATCGCGCGCGAACAATTTGCGCTGGGCCACATGCAGGTAGGCGCGGTGGCACTGCCCGAAATTTTTCCCGTGCTGGAAGGCCAAATGGTACCGATCGAGGACATCTCCAAGATGGTGCACGAGGGAAAACTCGAAAGCCCCGTGGCGGAAGATATCGAGCGGAAGTATGAACAGTTCCGGCAGGAATTCACGGTGGTGTACCGGAAGACGCTGACGCTATCGCGGGAACTGGCCAGCGAGTTGAGTTACCTGGAGCAAGAGGCAGCATCGGTGCTGGTCGATGGCGTCATCGAGGAACTCAAGGAAAAATACGCCGGCCAAAGCATCGCCGAATACCTCGAAGAAGTGCGCCACCATCTTCTCGATAATCTCGACCCCTTCAAGGAGCGCGAGGGCGAAGGCGAACACGACGAAGAGACACCGGACGGTTTGCCCAAGGCGCAGGGAGGTCCGGAGCGCGATCCCTTCCGCGTGTACGGCGTGAACGTCATTCTCGCGCATAGCGACGGAGACAAATCACCAGTTATTTTCGAGACCACGCCCACGTATGCCAATCTGTTCGGGACCATTCAGCGCGCCTATGACACGCGAGGTGGCTGGACCAGCGACTTCATGGACCTGCGAGGCGGGTCGCTGCTCCGCGCCGATGGCGGCTTCCTGATCATGTATTCGCTGGAAGCGCTGTCGGAAGTCGGCGTGTGGCGCGCTTTGAAGCGCACGCTGAACCACAACCGGTTAGAAATTCAACCGTTGGAAATGTTCTATCCGTTCGGCGGAAGCGCGCAGAAGCCAGAAGCCATCGACATCAACGTGAAGGTGATCCTCATCGGCGACCGCTCTTTGTACGAGCTGCTGTACGAATACGAGGAAGACTTCCGCAAAATCTTCAAAGTGCGTGTGGAGTTCGATGAAGAGATGGCCATGAGCGACGGCGTCATCGCGGAATATGCGGGACGTCTGCGTGCGCTGTCCGAAAAAGAAAATTTGTATCCCTTCGACCGCGGCGCGTTTGCGGCGATGCTGGAATACGGCGTGCGCCAGGCGGGGCGAAGAAACAAGGTGACGGCGCGCTTTATCGAAATCGCTGACCTGGCGCGCGAGGCGCACTACAACGCGGCGGCCGCAGGAGAATCCGTGGTCCGCGCAGCACACGTGCGCGGTGCTTTGTCGTCGAAAATGGAGCGCCACAACCTGATCGAGACGCGCATCCGGGAAATGATTCAGGAAGGTACGCTGCTGGTGGATGTGCAAGGGATGCGCGTCGGCCAGGTAAACGGGCTGAGCGTATTGGAAATCGGCGGATACTCGTTTGGCAAGCCGGTGCGCATCACCGCCACGGCGGCTCTTGGAAAAACGGGATTGATCAACATCGAGCGCGAGGCGAATTTGAGCGGACGCTTCCACGACAAAGGGATGCACATCATCGCCGGTTTCTTGCGGAGCCAGTTCGCGCAGGACAAGCCACTCTCGCTCGCAGCAAGCATCTGCTTCGAGCAGTCATACTCGGGAGTCGATGGCGACAGCGCCAGCTCCACAGAGATCTATGCGCTGGCGTCGGCGCTTTCCGGTTTGCCGCTCCGGCAGGACATTGCGGTGACCGGCTCGATCAACCAGCAGGGCGACATTCAGGCGATTGGCGGCGTAAATGAAAAAATTGAAGGATTCTTTGACGTGTGTAGCATCAAGGGGCTCACCGGAACGCAAGGCGTGATGATGCCGGAGTCCAACGTGGAAGATTTAATGCTGCGTGAAGATGTTCTGGAAGCGGTCGCCGCTGGAACATTTCACATCTGGCCGGTGGCTAAGGTCGAACAAGGCATCGAGATACTGACCGGAATTGCCGCGGGAAAGAAAAACGGTGACGGGAAGTTCGAACCTGGGACCGTGCTCGGTATGATCGATGAGCGGCTGCACACCATGGCGCACATGTTGAAAGAATTCGAATAGCCTCAAAATAAGCTCGCTCTCGCCACCGGCCTTCGGGCCATAGTTCTGTTTTTCAAGGTCTGTCCAGTGCCACCAGTGGGTCAGTCTCCGGCAGCCGCGTAATACCTCCAAGTCACAGCAGCCCTTTTGCCGTCCGAACTTCCAATCATCTGACAATGGCCCCGCGAATGGCGTGTTTCAGGTGGCGAGTTCGCGCCCGCTGGATCGGAGGGTACACGGAGCGCCGTGCCCCGCTGAGGCCAGCGCACATGCGAAACACGCACATCCGAATAAGGCGTTTTTTGGAGATCACTGTCGTTTGCTGCGCTCGCCAGGGGTCGGAAGATTCATTAGAGGTCAACAATGTCGCTCTGGTTCTCAGCCTCCTTTGCAAAGTATGCGGATCGTGACGAGGAGCCAAACAAAGCGTGGGAAAAGTCCCTTCTGAAGGGGCATCGTTCCATGTGTCCCTTGGCCGTAGATCGGCCAGACCGGAATCTGAACCCCTAACGGTGAGCGGGGGCAAGGTAGGCCTGGCGATGATCCACGCGGCACCAGAAGCGCCTCACTTTGACTTGCATCGTGTGAAGCTGCCCATCGTTTGAGGGCGGGCTGAAAGCAATACTGTACTCGTGCCGGACGAGTTGGGCGATTTCAGAATAGGCGCGATCGAATTCCTTCTCATTTCGCGGGAGATAGACGCGTCCGCCCGTGGCCTGTGAGAACGCGTGTAGCGCTTGGTCGGCCTGAGCAAACCCTTGCTTTACGAACACTCGATCTTGGCGCTCCTGAGGAGAGAGTTTCCGGTCCTTCAGGGGTTTGCGGAAGTCGCCGGAAAGTGAGACTGCCAGGATGCGAACATCGGAAGTTTTGAGTTTTTGCTGAATCACTTGCCACTTTTCCGGTGGTGAAGTATCGACACCGGTGGAGAGCAGAACCACGGTTTTCTTCCCGGGAAAGGGCGCGAGCCAATCGATGGCTGACGCCAAGCTGGAGGACAGGTTCAACTCGGCAAAGCCAAGCGTGAAATTTAAACTTTGCAGCGCGAGCCGCGCCGTGAGCTTATCGGGTGTGAAGTCAAGGAGCAGTTCCGGGTTTTTCGAATAGCTGGCGATCGCCACGCGGTCGTTGGGAGCGAGGTTGTTCAAGAGTGCCTTCGAGGCACGAACATGGTTCGTCCCCAGGAAAAGAACGGCTGGGCCCGACTCGATGAGCAAGAGAACCTGCGCCGGCTCCTCGATGGTGGCGAAGCCGGTGAGTGGTTGCTCGATCCCATTATCGAAGATACGGAAATCTTCGCGACGAAGGCCTTCGACGAAATGACCGCTATGATCGGTGACAATCACTCCCACGTTGACGCGGTCAACGCCGACTCGAATGGTTGGCTTTTGCGGGTTTTCCTGAGCCTCAACAAAGGAACACACGCAAGACACGGCAGGCAAGAGCAGTGCCGCCGCCACGAGGCGAGAAAAGTTCATCGCTCCGCTATTCAACCCACTGGTCCCAATGGATGCCCTTCGAATCCTTCCACGAGACACTCACAGAATAGTGCAGATGCCGCGAGAAGACTTGGGGATTGCACTGCGCTAGCCAGTCAGGGGCCGAGGACGGCACGACGTTTTGAGAAGAGTTCATGGTTCTTGCGACCGGGCTCTTCTTCGCCTCTTCAATCCAACGGTCCTTCAGTGCCTGCCAATCGACTTTCTGAAAGTCGAAATAGCTAAGACCGTTGAGATGTTCGGGGAATTTGGCGCGGCCGGCCTGAAACTGCGGCGCGGTGGCGAGGCCCTCGACGGCGGAAGCGTGCGCGCGATGAGCGAGCACTTCGCGAAGGGTTTCCACGCGATTGGCACCCAGAATCATGTCCGGTGCGACCGCCAGATTGAAGGAATTCCACTGGGTGCTGCCTTGTTTTCCCCCGAGTGAGATCTTCAGGAAAGTAATATCGTCTTCATTGCGCTCCGAAGTGATCTGATCGCTGAAGACGGTGCGCATGAGTTTTAGAGTCTCCGGTCTCTTTCGAATGCCAAGAAAATAGACCTGTTTCGTGGAGTCCATCGACGCGCTGGTTTGCATTGAAGCGAATTCTCCGGTGAGCAGTTCAAGAGCTTCCGCCGCGGGCATTCCCAGCTTGTGCTGCGCGATTGTGTCAAGTAAATCGGCGTTGCCCTGCTGAGCTTGCGGAAACGCGGCGCGAGCCACGCGCTTTACCGTGTTGTAGATGCCCAGGAAATTGAGTTGCGCTGAGGTGTAAGAGACGGCATCCACCGGTACGAAGGAGAGAGAAGCAAGCGAGGACTGTCCGGTGGCCCAGACGTCAAAGGGCGTTCCTGTAGCGGCATCGCCCAGGAGCGCGGCCTGCACGTGCGTTTTCGCGCCTTCGAACGAGACGTGGCCGCTGACAGAGTGCAAAGCGGCGACCCCGGCGGCATCGAGCAGTGGGCGAACCTGAAAAGTTCCTGCCTTCGAATCGGCCGCAAGATTCTCCAGGTCGGGAATGCGCAGAAAAAATTCGATCAAGCCGCTACCGAGATTCGCTTGCGCTTCCTGATACGCGGCCGACTGAGTTAGTGATGCCGCTCCTCTAAGTTTGCCATCGAGGCGGCCCAATATTTCTTCCATGACCGAGCGTTCACCGGTGCTGACGGCGTACTTGCCATGCTCGGCCCAATAGCTGATGCCGCTTTTGCCTTCAGCCTTGAGAACCTGCGCGCCTCCGATGGTAACTTGCGAGAGGCGGGGCGCCTCCTTTTCTTCCGTGCGCAAGCGAAGAACTGCTTTCGAAAGCAAAACTTCTTTGCCGGTGCGATCATACACAAGAAACATCCCGTTCCATGCCGGTTTCGAATTCAGGGAGCCGCCGGCATTCGAAGCGGCTCGTCTTTGAGGTTCGCTCACATAGCCGATGGTGAACGAATTTTCCAGAAGCGCCGCATATTGCTGAATCTCGTCGGCAATCAGTTTTTCTTTTGGCGTTTTTTCCGCCGAGGAGCCCATCAGATTCGAAACCATCGCCGAACTCACGGGGGCAAAATCCGGATCGTCCCAGAGGGCGAGGAGGGAGTTGGCCTTTCGAACGTCAGGGGACGGAACCCCGTGCCAGATCAAATAGAACGCCGTGCGCGGGGACATTTGCGCCGGCTCGAGCGGAGCTTGCGCGCGCGCCGGGTTCGGCCCGAAGGCCACCAGGAGAGCGGCAATCGGCAAGAGAAGGCGAAGGCTCAGTACTTTCATCGGAGTGCTCCACAACAAATGGTCAAAGGAAAGGACTAACTTTTCAATGCTAACGCGGCGGGCGAAAGGACAGAAGCCCTGTCCCGCGCTGAGTTTCCACAACGGGGAACAGGGCTTCCTGGCATTGCAAATTACGACAAAAACTTTAAAAGAGCGCGCGGTCTTTCATCCGCCTCCGCTCTAAACGGCCGCGGCGCGCCGCTAGGGTTGTGGGGGCGTGGGGGCGGGCGCGGGCGTCGCGGCGGCGCCCGGAGGAGCCGCGGCACCGGCTTCTTTGGGGGTCGCCAGGTAGCCGGTGATCTGATTCTTGCCGACGTCGAAAACTACGATTTCGTAAGGGGCCATGCGGGAGCTACCTTTTACATAGAACTGCACGGGCTCGCCGGAAGTTTTGTCCTTCTTTTCGATGGTCTTGTCGTCGGCGATGACCGTTACCGTGTATTTTGCTTTTTTCGGATCGGTCTTGTTGAGAGAGACCTGGACGGGTCCGACGCGCTGCGGCGTCTTGGATTTTTGCAGAGTGAACTCGTAGTAGTTGCGGTCGCCGCGGCGTTTAAGATCTTCGAGGTCGTCGCGATTGTGCGCGATGAGGCCGCTCATGACGTTCATGTCGCCCAAACTGCGATCGAGTTTGCCCTTCGTAGCTTCCAAATCGCTTTTTGTGGTTTCGATGTCTTTCTTGGCGCCGCCCACTTCGGTAGCCACCGCGCCGATCTTTTCTTCGCTTTCCTTCTGGACCTGGCCAAGCTGCTCGGTGATCTTCTCATCGGACGCTTGCTGTTCCTTGCGGATGGATTCGGCGCGGCTCTTGGCCTGCGCGAGCTCTGACTGCGTCAAACCGACTCTCTGCGTGGTGATTTCCATCTTGCTCTTCAAATCGGCGATGCGTGAATTCGCCTGGTCGAGCTGGGCGGTGAGGATTTTATTCTGTTTCTCCTGCTCGGAGAGCTCCTGGTTCAGGCGGGACTCCGTGGAATAGCCGGCATAGCCAAGCACGGCCATCGCGGCGATCACGATGCCAAACAGCACCGCGATCCATCGCGGCGTACCCGCGGATTCGTACTGAAACGACTCCTGCGGGCTCGGTATGTTTGGAGAAATGCTCATTCCCCCCTCCTCAGTTATAGGCGCCCCCCATGCACGTTTGCGCCGAAAGGGAATTATCCCCTGCATTCTCCTCCCTGTCCACCGGGCGGAGGAGGAGTGTGTATTTAGCCCCGCCCCCGGCCGCCATTCCGGAGGCTTGCCGATCGGCGGCGGGCGCGACGCGCTTTATAGCTCGCGCTCACCTTTGCGCTCGCCCAGCAGCTCCTCGAATGCGGATGGATCGACTTTGAGCGACCCGCGCTTGGACTTGGAGTTGGTCTGGGGCCAGCGGGCAAAGATGGACGTGGTGAGGCCGCCGCGGGGGCTGAATTCGCCACGGACGATGCACCATTCGGGGCGAACGGCGGCGACGATATCGCCGAGGATTTTGTTGACGGCGTTTTCGTAGAAGATGCCCAGGCCGCGGTAAGCGAGGAGATACATTTTCAGGGCCTTCAGCTCGACGCAGTCTTTCTTTGGCATGTATTGGATGGTGATGGTGCCGAAGTCGGGGAGACCGGTCTTGGGGCAGACAGAGGAGTATTCGGGAAAGCGCGTGGTGATGACATAACCGGGAAATTGATTGGGCCAGGTTTCGAGCGCGGGCAATTTTGTTTGGATGCCGGCGCGAGCGTGCTCTGCGGTGTAGTCAGCCATGAGTGCTCCTCAGGATTATTGTATCGTGACCAGGGGCCTTGCCATGTAGGCCCTAGGGTCTCGGCGTGCTTAGGCCGGGAATATGGGGACATAGGGCCCTCTTGATTTCGGCGGCCCATGTCGAGACAGGCCATGCCTTTAGAGTTCCTTGGTTGCTTGCACGCGATTTCCAGCCATACGAAAATTGTTATTACCTGCTCGGCGATGGCAATATCGTCTATAATAAGGGTTAGGACGTAGCCCTCATCCCCCTCTTAAGGCAATTGCGACCTCCTAGCGCTGCCGACCAATGGTTCAGATACTCGTCGCCCCTCGATGGCCTGGGCCCAGCGAGGCATGCACCCGTCGGGCCGCTAAACGAAGCGGGCCCTGTCACGTCCCTTTGGGATTTTTAAGAAACCTCCCACACCTGGCGTTCCTGTCCGTAGTTCTCGTTTGCTCAATCTCAAGAATGCCGCTGCCTATCTTGACGTGCGTTTGTGGACTGTTTCGGCAGCTGATTCGTGACGGAGTCCTCCGATGCGTCCCAATCGGCAACAAGTCTTTCATTGACCGGTTAGACTTAGACAAATTCATCGAGAAAACAAAGGTCGGCGTTGCGGCTTGAGTTGGTAGCGGTAACGGGATTCGAACCCGTGTTTCCACCTTGAGAGGGTGGCGACCTAAACCCCTAGTCGATACCGCCAGACGTTTATCTTATCGTGCGTCGGATTTTTCGGCAATCGGAGTCGCGCTCGCTGGTTTGAATTGGCCAACCTTGATGAGAGCTTCTTTCACGTCGTCGGTCGTTTTGATGTTGCATCGCTCGAAGATAGCTGCTGTCTTGTGTCCGGTGATCTTCATTGCGGTCCTCCAGCCTTAATCAGATTGCGGGATGCGCTCCGGCGAAAATCGTGAGGAACGAGCCCGTTGTATTTCTTCGTTTCTGGATCGAACGTTCCGAGCCCGAGGCTGTCACACACCTTAACAAACCTCAAAGTTAGCATCGTTGTCCGCACGACCAGTCCCGAAGGAAAGGCACCTGCTTAGGACACCTAGCAGTCCGAGTTTCGATGGCCGGAAATAGATGATTTGCGCCGACTTGACGCGAATGCCCTTAACCGTCTAAGTTAGACAATCATGCGTCTAGTCAGGCCATTCTTTCTGGCCGTGCTCGCAATCGCTCTCGCGGGGTATGCCTTCGACTGCGGTGCCACCACGACGCCGGAACAGGCGATGCAGTGCTGCGATTCAATGCCGTGCTCTTCGCACGGTCATCACGGCCAGGATTGCTGCAAGACCATGCCAACGGTACGCGCTCCTTTTGTGCAGCCGTCCTCCGTGCCTGGCGTTTCCTACTCTCCTGGTGTACTGGCAGTGCTGCCAGCGACTGGCAAATCTTTCGCCCTAGATTCTCCCGACCGTGTGATTGCGACATGTTGCCACGCGCCGCCAATCCGCTACTCTACAGCCCCACTGCCACTTCGCATCTAGTCAGTCCTCCAGTCGGCTCCCAACTTGAAGCACTGGTGTGCTTCGGCATGCCCGTTTCTACTGGAGGAAGCATTGGTGAGAATTCGAAATCCATATTTCATTGGGCCATGGGCGCGTGCAGTCCTGTCGTTCCTCCCGCTGCTCGGTGCTTCAGTAGCCAGAGCGCAAGGCCCCGCCCCAGAGACGGCGCCGCCTTTGTTCCCCGGTGGCGGACTTGTTTCTTACAATTCGATCTTCACCACGCGAGGCCTCATGCCGGGCATTTCGAACGGTATTCCCGCAACAGCCTTCCCCACTTTCGCTCACGAGGCCGATTTCAATTTCACGTGGGGGTTCTACCGCAATTTTGATTTGACCGTGGTCGTTCCGGTTGTGACGAATCACTTTGACACCGGGAGCGCGCCAGCCGTTGGGGAATCGGGGTTTGGCGATGGCATGCTGCTCGTGAAGTATCGCTTCTATCGGCGAGATTCGGAACGGGGCACCACCCAGGCATCCGTCACATTTGGCCCCAAGATGCCGACAGGGCGAACGGACTTGACGGACACAAACGGACGACGACTGCCTGCGGGTCTGCAACCCGGCTCGGGCTCGACCGATCTCTTCCTCGCCACAAATTGGACTTACACCGGGCTGTTCCATTTGAAGCGTCTGGTTGCTGATGAGGATTTCCATTCCCTTAGCCGGTCAGAGGGGAGGCAGGCAACACGCCTCGGCAGCGACGTCCAATCACGTTTCTGGTTATCGTACAGACCTTATGAGTCGAAGAACGTGGCCCGTGAATGGTTCATTGGCCCGGCGCTGACTTGGCTGCATTCTCAGGATGAGCGCATCGCAGGAGTCAAGCAGAACGGGAGCGGCGGCGATGCACTACTGGCCGGAATGGCCACCTATGTGGGGGTGCGTCCCGGAATGCATGTCTGGCTCGGGATGGATTGGGACGTGGCGCATTCCACTGGCGCAATGTTCATGCCCGTTCGCCGTCATATCAGTTTTGGAATAACACAGCAGTTTCGGATGCACCGTTAAGGAAAGGAGGAGCGATGAACACGAAGAAACTGGCCCTGGTTGCTCTGCTCGTCTCGATAGTTAGCCCAGTGTCTCAGGCGCAAATCAAGCATATTGAAATGCGGGTCGAAGGCATGACTTGAAACTTTTGAGCATACGGGGTGAAGCAACACCTCGGACGCCAGTCTGGCGTTCAAACAGTTGAAGTCAGCTTGCTAGAGGGAAAGGTTGATGTCACGCCCAAAGAGGACGGACAGATTGACCCAGCCCAGCTTCTAAAGGCGACATACGACAGTGGTGTGACCGCTGCGGAGATGGATATAACCGCACGCGGAAAAATCGTGAGGGACTCTTCGGGTAGCTTTGCCTTACAAGTTGAACCGAATCGGTCTTTCGTGCTTACACCCAATGAGTTGTCGAAAGGACTGGAAGCCCTCGCGGATACCCAAACGATGGTCACAGTTCGTGGTCAGTTGTACAAAAAGCCCCCAGGGAAAAAGAAAGCACATCCTTCTGCTTCCCTCAAGCTGCTGATTCTCGAAGTGCAAAACAAGGAATAGATGCTAAGAAAACGCCTATGGGTTCTGAGCCTCGCGGGAGTCGGCCTGGTGGGATGCAATCAGCAGCCGGCAAGTCCCCCTCAGCCGAAAGAAGAAGCTTTAATCGCGGCGGGTGAGATCGGTTCACGGTTGCCTGATTTCTCTGTGAAGGATTTGCAGGGGCGCGAGGTTTCCTCGGCTGATCTTCACGGCAAGGTGGTGCTGATTGATTTTTGGGCCACCTGGTGCCAACCGTGCAAGAAGGAGATGCCGGGTTATCAGAAACTCTTAGATCGCTATGGCTCTCGCGGATTCGCGGTAGTCGGGTTCAAATTTGACACCATGATGGATATGGAAGACCCGGTCACGTTTGCAAAGAAAATCGGAGTCCGTTATCCGCTGGCGGTAGCTGCTGATGATTTGAAGCAGAAGTTTGGAGGCATTGAAGGTTTACCGACCACGATACTGTACGACCGCCAAGGAATACTGCGGAAGAAAGTCATCGGGTTTGAATACACAAATGTAATTGAATCGGAGCTAAAACCACTTCTCTGAACGGCGCGCCGCCTCTACTGCTCTTAGCCATGTGAACCAGGGGTACTGAAAAAACTCCGTCGGCCACTCGAACCGCGCGCAGCTGGGTCGCCATTAATAGTATAGCTAACCGAAGGCGTAAGCCCATCCCCGATCCACGTAAAGACATAGCCACTTTTCGCACCGCTCGCCAGAAGGGAGTCGATGTGATCGCCACGACGATAAGAAGTTCGATGAGGGAGAACCCTGCCTGTTTTTTACTCATGGGCTGTCCCACACGACGGAGCTGACAGGAGCCCACCAGCACTTTAGGGGAGTATTTCATGGGCCAACTCTCGCCCTAACCGACCTGTTATAACCCCTGTAAAATAAATCATATAGGGTCAAGACGATATCGCCGCGGATGGATTATTATCTCTATCGACAAAAAAGCGTCCGCCAAAAACAATCATTGACAATAACCGGCACCTTCGCAATTCCTGATATTAGTTTTCGGCCTCCCAGATTCGGTCGGCAGAGGTTGACGGCGTCAGAAATGAAAAAGCACGGGACCCAGGTCCCGTGCTTTTCGATTCTAACTGGAGCCAAGAGCAAGCCCCAGGTTGAGGTTCTTAGAGTGCCGGGCTGGCGTTCGTGGGGACGGCACCAGCTGCGTCGTAACGGATGACGACGGACTGGTCGGAGAAGAACCCGCGCTGACCGCTCTGACCAACCACGGTCGGTACCCCAGTCGCAGTATACTGAACAAATGGTTGGATGCCGGACGTCGTAGCCACGAAGGTATAACCGCTCTTCACGCCGGCGGCCAAGGTATCGTCGACCAAACATGCCAACGCTGAAGTTGCAGTCGTGGCACAAGTTCCCGCAGCGCCACCAAGCTGGGCTAGGGTTGCAAATCCAACTGAGGGATACGTAGTGGAATAAGTCACTTCCGCCGTGTTGATGGTGCGGATAGAACCGACTGCCGAAGACTCGTTCGCGGCCATACGGGACCTGAGGAGGTTCGGAATTGCGATGGCCGCGATGATCAGAATGATGGCCACGACGATCAGCAACTCGATAAGAGAGAAACCCTTCTGTTTCTTCATGATGCTAGATCTCCTTGATAGTTTTTATGTTGCCAGCCACATCTATACGCAAGCCAGAGACCAATGCTGCAGCTGAGGTGATCGCCCGTTCTGTCTCTTGTAGCACGTTGATAATAAATAAGTTACTAAAGTTGCGCCGGATGAGGCCGCGCACCTGTCTGCCCACAAATGGGCAAAAATCGTTGACCTTGCCCCTTTTTGTCCATCACCAAAAGCACAAATCGTCACTGCTCATCATGACCCGTCGGCTGCGGCGATGTGGTTTTCTCGCCGCGTCAACCCTACAGGTTGTGCTTCTTGGCATAGTGACGGAAGGAGCGGTAACTGATCTTCAGCAGCTCCGAAGCTCGGGTCCGAACCCCTCCCGCCTTTTCCAAAGCGGCTTGCAAATACCGCCGTTCAGCCTCGGCAATTTCCTTCTCGAAATCCACCCCGTCGACTGGAAAACCCGCCGTCTGGCTCCCTGGCACCCCCATGGAAGATGCTCCCGAATAGCCGGCGATCCGATCCGGCAACATTCTCAAATTCCTTGGGATTTAGTTGGTTCAGATGGAATCCCTGTATCGCTAGCAGTGCTGCCTGATGTTTTCATTCGGCTTTGGTCTTCGAGTGTCGAAAACTGCATAATATTCCGGCCATGCGTTTTTTCCTCGGTTTGGTGGTTGCCATTTGCGGCCTGTTAGCTTCTGCGCAACAGAAGATGGCCTCCCAGCCGATCTCCGCCGGTGGGAGATTTGTCGACGTAACCGCGGCACTGGGGATCCACTTCCAATACCTGTCCTCGCATGTTTCGAAACACTATCTGATCGAAACCATGGGTGCAGGGGTCGCGCTGTTCGACTACGACAACGATGGGCGGCTGGATGTTTTTCTCGTGAACGGCGCGCCTCTCAGCGATCCCACACCCAAAGGGGCCATCCCTCAAAAGAGCGGACCTCCCTACTGGAACCGGCTGTACCACCAGAAGAGAGACGGCACTTTTGAGGACGTAACAGAAAAGGCCGGCTTGCCGGGCACGGGATACGGGATGGGTGTGGCGGTCGGCGACTATGACAATGACGGCTTCGAAGATCTGTATGTGACCGCTTACGGGGGAAATAAGCTCTACCACAACAATGGCGACGGTTCCTTCACCGACGTCACGGAGAAGGCCGGTGTCGGAGGGAGCGGCTGGTCCACCAGCGCGGCGTGGGTGGATCTGGACAACGACGGTCTTCTGGACTTGGTGGTGTTGAGATATGTCCAGTGGGACTTCGACGACATCTGGTGCGGAGAGCATCGCGAAGGATACCGGGCCTACTGCCACCCGGATTTGTTTCAACCGATCACGCCGCTGGTTTACCACCAGGATGGCAACGGCCACTTCACCGAGGTTTCGAGCAAGGTTGGAATTTCAAAACCGGGCAAGGGGCTGGGCATTGCGCTCGCGGATTACGACCGCGATGGACATGTGGATATTGTTTTGGCCAACGACTCGATGCTCGAATTTCTCTATCGCAATAAAGGGGATGGAACGTTTGAAGAAGTTGGGCTTCTTTCGCAGATTGCCGTGGACGCAAACGGCCGCACGTTCGCGGGGATGGGAGTGGACTTTGCCGACTACAACAATGACGGTTTACCGGACATTGTGATTACCGACCTGTCCAATCAAATGTATGCCCTTTACAAAAACGGCGGAGACGGCAGTTTTTCCTATGATAGTTTCACTTCCGGCCTCGGGCGGATGACCCTTCCGCATTCGGGATGGGGCGTGCGCTTTTTCGACTTTGACAATGACGGCTGGAAGGATCTTCTGGTGGCCCAGGGGCATGATCTCGATACCGTGGAACTAAACTATCCCAACTTGCACTACCGCGAAACAATGCTGCTGGCGCGGAATACCGGCAAAGGATTCGTGGATGTCTCGGCGGAATCGGGTGGTGTTTTCCATGAAGCCTTTGTGGGTCGAGGGCTGGCCATCGGAGACATCGACAACGACGGCAGGCTGGATGCCGTGGTGACCTCAAACGACGGGCCGATTCACATTCTGCACAACGAGACGCCCCCGCGGAATCACTGGCTGATCTTGAAGCTCGTGGGACACAAGAGCAACCGTGACGCCATCGGCGCCGAAGTGAAACTGGTCACATCAAATGGGGCCCAGTTCGCCACGGTAACGACCGCCGGCAGCTATCTTTCCGCCAGCGACAAGAGAGTGCATTTCGGGCTGGGCGCAGATGCAGGTGCCGAGCGGGTCGAGATTCACTGGCCGAGCGGAATCATTCAGACACTTAAACAGGTTCGCGGCGATCAAATCTTGCAGGTTGAGGAGCCCTCCCCGCCCGCGGTGGAGAGAGCGCCCCCGAAATAAGGCCACCTTTGCGCAAGATGGAGCGTTGCAATCGAAGCGCAACCGTGCTGATCCCGGTGGGCTCAGATACAATTTCTTTGATTCTATGTATCGGGTCTTTTGATTGACGGTCGGAAGTGCCACGCGATACCCTATGGCCGGGTTGGCCAGCCTTTGGCGCCCGAGAGTTTGCCCCTGGAGCTCGAGCTTTATCCCACTTTGAGGAGATTCATGTCCAACGAACTGCGTAATTTTCTAGCCCTTTCCTATGACGAGCTGGAGCAGTTAAATCTGAAAGCCAAGGAGCAGCGTCAGAAACGAGTGGACGCGCACAAAATTCAGGAAGAACGCATTAAGTATTTGACAGATGAAAAGCGCATCAAGGCCGTGACCGTGTTGTTCAGCGACCTCGAAGGCCGTCTGCACATGCTCGACTACGACAAGAAGTTTCTCATTAAGAGCTGGGACAATTTGACGTTTGACGGCTCCTCGATCCGTGGATTCACCGCGCAACGCGAAAGCGACCTGCGGCTGGCCATGGATTGGGGGTCGTTTTATTGGGCGCCAGCGGATGTGTTTGGATCCGGCAAAGTCCTTGTCTTCGGCCACGTGATCGACAAAGACGGTTCGCCTTACTCCGCTGACATTCGAGGAGTCCTGAAGGGCTACGCCGACAATCTCCACGAGAAGAAGGGCTATACGCTCAACGCCGCCAACGAAATCGAAGGATTCCTTTTCAAGGGCCAAAATGCGGAGCGGAATTACAACGAAACCGGCAGGTTCGAATACGTCAATACCGGCGGTTACTACCACTCTCTGCCCGGCGATCCGCTGCGCACGTTTATTGATACCACCGCGGAAGTCCAGCGGGCCATGGGTTTCCAGAACGAGAAGGATCACCCGGAAGTCGCGCCCTCGCAATTTGAAATCAACTACAGCTACGGCGAAGTCGTCGCCGCCGCCGACCAGATCCAGCTCTACAAGCTGATTTGCCGCCAGGTGGCCACCAACATGGGGTTCACGGCTTGCTTCCTGCCGAAGCCCGTGGTCGGCGTCAACGGCAGCGGCATGCACACCAACGTTTCCATCAGCAAAGAGGGAAAAAACCTGTTCTGGGATCCCAAGGGCGAAGAAAAGCTCAGCAAGATGGGCTGGGAGTTCGTGGACCGCATCCTCACCCACGGAAACGATATCTGCCTGTTGTTCAATTCCAGCGTGAACGCCTATCGCCGACTTGACCCGCACTTCGAAGCGCCCAATCAGCTCAATGCTTCGCCGGTGAACCGCGGAGCTATGGTGCGCATCCCCATTGGCAACGAGCGCAGCATGCGCACCGAAGTGCGCGCCGTCGCTCCTGACGCAAATCCGTACATGGTGATGTTCTCGATCTTTAAATCTGGACTGGACGGCGAGGTAGCCAAGATCAAGAATCTGCGCTCAGCTCAGCGCTACCTGCCGGACAATATCTATACGGCACTCGAAAACTTTGAAAAGGCCGAGTGGACCACCACCCTTCTTGGCGCCGACGTCAAAGCTCGTTACTCGGACCTGAAGCGCGTCGCCGCGGATCGTTGCCCTCGTTCCCTCGGCACCGTCGTGAAAGTCCCCGAGGTGCAGTATCACCACGAGGTATACAACCAGTTCCTGTGGAACTTGTTCTAGAAATTCTTCTCTGAAGGCCGGTAAAACGCCCCCAGCCGATTCGCGGACGGTTTGCTTATCGCCGGAGAGGTTTCGCGGGAGCGTTTAGTTTTTCTTTTCGAAAGGGCGGGATGCGCTGATCCCTTTTCCTTCGGTCACCGTCACGGTCTGGCCTGCGCGCGCATTCGAAAGCCGATCGACCTCGCCACTGGGCCAGCGAATTTCGACGGTGTCGACTTTCTCGTTGTGCGCCAGGCCAAACGTCAAAACGAGCTCGCTGGCGGAGAGGTAACTGGAGCCGCTGCGCAGCATCTGCGTCTGCGTTTCTCCTCCGGACGTTAGCCTCACAGTTGCCCCAATGCCATCACGGTTGGATTTTGTGCCGGTCAGCTTGATGCGCAGACTGTGGTTCAGGGCGGCGCCCTGCACTTCATTCCGAAACAAATACACCGGGCCGCCGTTGGTGGAAAGCAGCAGGTCCAGGCGGCCGTCGTTATTGAAATCCGCGTAGGCGGCCCCGCGCCCCACTCGGGGAGAGGCGAATGCTTGCCCAAGGGACTTGGTGACCTCTTCGAATTTCCCTTTGCCAACATTGCGAAACAGATGCGGTGGCATGGCGTATTTCACGTTCGCCTGCACGCGTTGGACGTCGGCATCGATGTGGCCGTTCGCGACCAGCACATCTGGCCAGCCGTCAAGGTCATAATCGAAGAAAAAGCAGCCGAAGCCGAGAGTGAGCAGGGAAGCGCGCCCGATCTCCGAGCGCGGAGCTTCGTCGACAAAGAGTCCTTTTCCTTCATTGTGATAGAGCGACAGCATCTGGTTCGCAAAATTGGTGATCAACAGGCTGGGGAAGCCGGAATGGTCGTAATCCGCCGCATCCACACCCATGCCGGCGCGGGCCACGCCATCTTCACTGAAAGCGATTCCTGCGACGACCGCTTTTTCCGTAAATGTGCCGTTGCCATTGTTGCGGTAAAGCTTGTTCGGCTGCGTATCATTCGAAAACATAAGATCGGGCCAACCGTCGTCGTCGAAATCGAGCACTGCGACACCAAGAGTTTTCGAAGTGGGGTCTCCGAGACCGGCTTTCTGCGTTAGGTCTTCGAATGTGCCATTGCCGCGATTGTGCCAGAGACGAACAGAAGTTCCTTTGTAGGATTCTGGCGTGCAGTACGATTTGCTTTTGCCGTCAAGCGTGCAATACAGATCAGTCTCCGGGGTCCACTGGACATAGTTGCTGACCACCAAGTCCAGATGTCCGTCTTTGTCGTAGTCGACCCACGCCGCGCTGGTGCTGAATTCCTTGGGCCCCAGCAGGCCCGCTTTTTGCGTGACATCGGTGAAAGTGCCGTTGCCGTTGTTGTGAAAAAGGTGGTTCTGCCCGTATGCGGTGACGAAAAGATCGTCGTAGCCGTGGTTGTCGTAGTCCCCGACCGCCACGCCCATCCCAAACATCTGCACGTCCAATCCCGCCCTGTGCGTTACGTCCGTGAACGTGCCGTCATGATTGTTGTGATAGAGCTTGGGCGTCGTGTGTTTCTGAACGTGGCCGGGCCAGTCCATGCCGTTCACAAGAAAAATGTCCGGCCAGCCGTCGTTGTCGTAGTCAATAAAGGCCACTCCCGGTCCCATTGTTTCGGGGAGAAATTTCTTCCCAAAAGCGCCGTTGTTGTGGACAAAGCGGAGTCCCGCTTGTTGCGTGACATCCCGGAGTTGAACCGTTGAGATTTCCGGCATTGTTCCGATTCCTGTTTGTTCCATGAGGACTATTGCCAGGGGAAAAGCTAGAATTGTTGCGAGCGAACGCTTCACCATTCCCCCAAAGATCAGTCGCGGCCGACGCCAAGTGCATCGGCCGCGCGATTGATGTAATTAAACCAGGACGCGATCAGGGTGATCTGCAGAATGCCGCGATCTTCAAAGCCCACAGCGCGCAGCTTGACATGATCTTCCGGGCCGCATTGCGTCGCGTCTTTCGTGAGCTTCACTACGTAGTCCAGCATGGCGCGATCCTGCTCGCCAATCGGCGCAGTCCGATAGTCATGCCGCAGCGCACTGACCATTGGTTCATCCAGCGTGACACGACGCAGAAACTCTGCGTGAGACTCAATTCAATAGTGGCAGCGATTCGTCACCGAAACCATGGTCGCGATCATTTCGTGCTGATGCCGCTTGAGAGGCAAGTCCGGTGACATGAGCGCACCAAACGTACTAAAGGCATGGAAGAGCACGTCGGGGAGAAGCGTATGGCTCGCTACGATGCCGGACGTTTCGCCGTCATTCACAGGATGGACGGGCGTAGCGTATTCGACCGGATAGAGCTTGCGCTGCGCTTCCATTGCGCTCTTTACGCGATCATCTTCATCCATTCGGACAGTCTTGATCCAGGTCATTCGCCGTGGCTCCTTGAACCGACCATCAGGCTAAGAATTATCTCGAACCGCCGGATCGGGCACGCTCCCGGGTGACGCTTGGCGCTGACGCCCGCGCAGCAATAGCCTTCTTGGTCTGCGCCGTGGTAAGCGCGACGCTGACGTGTTCGTGAATCGCCTGCCGCTCATTGTTGTCATCGGGATGAGCCTGGCGATAAGGCCCGGTAATGGCCTGCGCGGATTCGTCGGCTTTGAAGCGCAGATAGCGTGTCTTGTGTTCGTTGGCTTTAGCATCGTCGCCGAGGCCGTTGTAGCAGAGCATCAGGTTGTAATGTGCCTGCAGATCTTCGGGATCAATGGACAGTGTCTGCTCGAATTCTTTAACGGCATCGGCGTAGCGCTTCTGGAGAAACAAAACGCGGCCAAGCTCGTTGCGCACAACTCGGTCGCGCGGGAACTGCTCAAGGACGGTCCGCAAGTGAGCAATCGCGCCGTCGTAGTCGCCGTCTTCTTTGAGCGCGCGCGCGTAAAAGAAATTCGTCCGCGCAAGCCGCGCGTCGATTACCAGGGATTTCTCCAGCACTTTTCGCGCGCCCGCAGTATCCCCCTCCTGTAACAGAACGCGGCCAATGTTGGTCCAGCCGTCGGGATTCTGCGGGTCCGCCTGGGTGATCTTCTCAAAGGCTGCCGCGGCAGCTTTCAAATCGCCCTGCAAGAAGAGCCCGATCCCGTAATCGTTCCACCGGGTCCAATCTTCCTTGGAGCTGGCTGTCTTGGGCTGGGGGACGGCCGCATTTCGTGGAAGAACTCGCAGCGTCTTGGTGTCCTCCGCAATGGTGGTGATGGGAAGGTTGGGAATGGTCTTGAGGTTGCCAGACACCTTCGCAGTGTCGCCGTTGAATGCCCACTGGCGGTCGTCGTAATCAGGCGTGGTGGCCCTGCCCAGGTCGCCCGGCCCCGTTTTGTCCGCCTCGACGCCGGCGAATGAAAAATGAGTATTGAACCAGCTGAACTTCCGGTAGTTGAGCCGAGCATGCAAGGTGATCTGGTCGCCAGCATTCTCCGGGATATGCAGACGATAGTGCGCCGTGTCTGCCGCCCCCGGAGGGATCAGATGGACGTAAACAACCGACCGAGTCGCCCAGGCGTTTCGCTTGTTGATGGGATGGCCATGCCCGTCAATCTGCAGCGAACGATAGAAGTGCGCCCCGGGCTCGACCGGTCCTTGGCCATCGTCCTCCACTTTCCCGCTCCAGAAAATCACTTGGCCCTTTTCATCCGTGGCTTGCAGCTCAAGCCAGACATCGAAAGCGTCCACCGTGCCACCAGGGAAGAAGTGCCCAACCTTGCGGGTGCGCACGACGACATCCACGCGAGCGTCATCGCCGCGGCGCACGGCCGCGTCGGTGCGATCAATGGGAGCGGTAATGGGACGAATTTCGCCGGCGGGGCCTTTCGGTAGTGAAATATCAGATTCTTCGCCAACGGCGAAAGTCGTCGAGAGTTCCGGCCTTCCCATTTCGCCGCGCACGGGCACGTTGGTTTGTTTTTCCGCCGGTGAGAGCGCGAAAATATCTACGCTCAGTTGTTTGTCCTGTAGAAACGTCTTGGCGAACTCGAATTGCGCCTGGTCCTGATTTGCCGTGGGTACCGCCGTGTTCGCGCCGGGGAAGCGATGCGAATGGATCAGGCCGTCAACGTTGCCGTCATCGTTCGAGGGAACTTGCGGCATGTGGCAATCCGCGCAATTCATGGGCGACTTCGGATAATAGAAGGCGCGCGCGCCCTGCCCGGAAACTCCACTGGCTTGCCAGTTGTCATATTCGTTGAAGCCGCGAATCCAACGGTAATGATTCACCGGGACATCCAGATGAACCTTGTGGCACGATGAGCAGAATTCCGCGGTGTCTAAGCGCATGAACGGCTTCAGAAAAGTACGGCGGTGCGGCTCGGGGTTCAGGCGAACGACAAAGTCGTGCAATGAGCGCACCAGCGGATTCTCGCTGGCCGCCAGTTCGTGGAGCTTCGGGTATTCCAGGAAAAAGTCGCCTTGGCCCATGGTGCTCTTCACTTCGACGATGCTATGGCACATCAGACAGCCCAGACCGGCGCGAGCTTCCGGAAGGTCGACGATCTGCTTGATGGGCGCATCGAATAACCCGCCGTAGAGCAGCGCGGGATCATGGCAGCCGGCGCACCACTTGGAGGAACGCGTGCCAGCGACTTCCTGCATGTACTCGATGCTCTTGCGGTACCACTGGTTGTTGAAGGAAGAGAAATGATGCATCGAGCTGTCCCACTGCTTGTAGATGTCGGCATGGCAGCGCTGGCAGGCATCCGATTTCATGAAGTACTGGGAGGGAATATTGCCGCCGTGTCTCGTCTGCGCGGAGCTGGGGAAGAATTTCCCCTGCGGACCGTCGCCTTCGCTGTCCATAGTCTCCGGCGGCATCGGCGGATTGGAGATGCGGTTCGCGTTTTTCCAGGCGACCTCGCGCGTCCACCACGTTCCTGCCGCCATGCCCACGGTTAGCAGCGTCAGCGCGGCAAATCCCAAGCCGCGCCGGGGAATGCTCTCACCGAGCCACCCTTTTGAAATGAGCCACGAGGTTGCTAGGAAAAGCGCGCCAAGAACGCACAACGCTATATGCGCATACAACCACGGCTTCAGCCGAAGAGGCGTGCCGATCTTGATCAACACGATTCCGAGAAGGGCTCCCGCAGCCAGCCAGAGCCAGCCCAGGCGGCCCAGCAGTGTTTCGCGTGGGAGCAGCCGCACCACGCAGAAAAAGAGGAGAATCGCTAAGACTATTCCAAGGGCCACATGCAACAAATCGACAATGAAGTAAAAAATCGTGGCCGAGGGATATCCGTACAGGTAAACGGCGCTGAGCGTCAGCGCCGCCAGGATTCGCGATAACCACCGCTTAGCAAAATCAATCGGCATCATCTCCACCAGCGTGCGCGGTTAGCGGTTATCAAAATAGCGGCCGGATGTTTCCAGAAACATCCGGCCGCGATTCAGTTTGGGGTGCCCCGAAGCGAGCCAGGGACTGGCGAGGCTGGAGGCCATACTGCTTGTTGGCCCAGTTATAGGGATTGCTGCCGCGCTTGGCAATAATGGAAAACCACTAGAAGCCGGGCTGACCATCTATCCCCTTTGTTTCCATGCAATTATACGTTTTTCCAACCCGCAGATCTTTGTACTCCTCGGTGCGGCCGCTAGACCAGTCAATCACCACGCGCTCGATTTTCTCAAGCCCGCCGAGGCCAAACGTCACCGGCAATTCCGATTGAGAAAGATAGCTGGAGCCCCCTCGAACGATCCTCGATTGCCTTTGGCCCTGGTGGAAAATGTGGACGGCCGAGCCGATGGCATCCCGATTCGACTGCGTGCCCTTCAAGTGAAATCGAATGCTCCGAGCGTTTGCTGTTTGGTCGTTGCGGTATAGGTAGGCTGGCCCATTGTTCGTGGTCATCAGGATGTCCACGTCACCGTCGCGATCGAAATCGCCGCAGGCCAGGCCGCGACCTACCTTTGGAGATTCGAAACCGGCGCCAACCTGGCCGGCCACGTCGCGGAATTTTCCGCCGCCTAGATTCAGAAAAAGTTGCGGCGGTTGCGCGTAGCCGATGTTGCCGCGTATGTTTCGAACGGTTTCATCAATGTGGCCGTTGGCAACGGCGAGGTCCAGAAAACCGTCGAGATCGGCGTCGAGGAAAGAGCAGCCGAAGCCCAGCGAGTTGCGCGACGCAGCCCCGATGCCGGATGGAATGGACACATCGTCGAAAACTCCTGGGGCGGTAGCGCGATAGAGACCGATCATTTCGTTGTCGAAATTGGTGATGGCCACACCGGGCTTGCCCGAACCATCGAAATCTCCCGCGTCGACGCCCATGCCGGCGCGTGCTTTTCCTTCCGTGCTGAACGCCAGACCGGCCTCCACCGCAACGTCCTTAAACTTCCCGTTCTTCAAATTACGGTACAACTTATTGGGCTGCGTATCATTGGCCACCAACAGATCCGGCCAGCCGTCCTGATCGTAGTCGAGCATCGCCACTCCCAGGGATTTTGAGCTGCTGTCAAAAATGCCGCTGGTTGCCGTCACGTCTTCGAAAGTTCCGTTGCCGCGATTGTGAAAGAGCCAGCAGGTATCCCCACGATACGCTTCCGGGGTGCAATACGACTTGTGCGAGCCATCGGTGCTGCAGAAGACATCGTGCTGGGGAGACCAGCGCACATAATTGCAAATGAAAAGGTCCAGCAATCCATCCCGATCATAATCAAACCACAGAGCGGAAGTGCTGAAGCCCTGACGCCCGAACAAGCCACTAGAGCGCGTGGCGTCCACGAAAGCACCTCTGCCGGTGTTGCGAAAAAGTCGGCTTTGCCCCACGCAAGTGATGAAAATGTCGGGGAAACCATCATTATTGTAATCGCCGACGGCCACGCCCATGCCGTAGATCTCGACGTCGAGGCCGGCGCTTCGCGTCACGTCCGTAAACGTGCCGTTGCGGTTGTTCCGGTAGAGCCGCAACGTGGATCGCTGGCGCTTGTGTCCGGGCCAGTCCATGCCGTTCACCAACAGGATGTCTTGCCAGCCATCGCTGTCATAATCAAGGAACGCGCAGCCCGAGCCCAGAGTCTCCGGCAGCAACTTGCCGCCATAGGCGCCGCTGTTGTGCCGAAACTGGACTCCCGCAGCGTTCGTCACGTCGGTCAAGCGGAATCCCAAAGTAGCCGGGGGCTTCGCAAAGATCCAAGGTGGCGCTGCCGCCGTAGTTAGTCCCGCCGCGAGAGTTCTAAAAAGGAAGTCTCGCCGGTTCACGGCAGGTTCACCAACCCATTTCGAATCGCGTAGACGACCAGCTCTGCCGTCTTGTGAATCCCCAGCGTGTCCATGATATTGGCGCGGTGCACTGCAACAGTATTCACGCTCAGATTCAAGTCCGCTGCGATTTCCTTGTTCGATTTGCCGGCCACGATGTGTTGCAGGATTTCCAGCTCGCGTGGTGTCAATCCTCCTCCGCGCTCCCCTTTGAGAGTGTCCCGGCGCGACACTTGCGGATCGAGCACCGTCATGCCCGCCGCGATGCTCTTCACTGCGCTGACTAGGTCGAGGTCCATGGCATTTTTCAGCACGTAGCCGCGTGCGCCTGCCTCGAGCGCCTGGCTTACCAGGGTTTCCTCGGAATGCATGCTGAGCATCAGGATTCCCGCCTCCGGAAATTTTTCCAGGATTCTTCGTGTCGCTTGGATGCCGCTCAGTTCCGGCATCGCGCAGTCCATCACGATGATGCGGGGCCGCAATTCGCAGGCCAGGCGCACTGCTTCTTTACCGTCGCTGGCTTCTCCAACCACCAAGATTTCCGGGTCATCTTCCAGCATCCGGCGGAATCCACGGCGTACTAGCGCGTGATCGTCGGCCAGTAGAACGGTAATCTTATGCGCCATTAGCATCCACTTTGACTCGAGGAATCTGAAGACGGATTTTGGTTCCGCCTTGGGGCCATGGTGAGATGGTCAGCGTGCCGCCAATCAACTCGGCGCGTTCCCGCATGGCTACCAACCCGATCCCACGTTGCAACTTTTCTGGCACGAAACCAGTGCCGTGATCTTCCACTTCGAGCTCCAGTGAATCCGGAGAGTATCTCAGCCAGATCCAGGCGTCGCTGGCACCGGAATGCCGGCTCACGTTATTCAATGCTTCCTGCAACACGCGATAGATATGTACCCCTGCGCTCGTTTCGACTGGGAAGGGTTGTCCCGTCTTCTCGTAATGTAGCGCGAGACCCGTCTGCCGTCCCACGGTGGGAATATACCAGTCGAGCGTGCTTTCTAGTCCGGCCTCTTCGAGCAGCACGGGATGAAGAGCTTGAGAGAGCATCCTGATGTTGTTTAGTGTCGATTGCGCGACCTCCTGCACCTCCTTCAGATCCTCGCCGAGGGACGATCCTTCCGGAGCATGCTTGCCTGCACGGCCCAGCATCGATCCGATGGCCGTCAAAACCTGGCCGAACTCATCATGGAGTTCGCGGGAAATATGCCGTAGCGTCGATTCCTGAGTGGAGATCAGTTTTTGCGCCAAATCGCTGCGCTGCTCGGAAAGCTCTGCCAGGCGGGCAAAAATTTGGCGGTTGCTGCGAATCAGGTACAAGCTGGTCAAAACGATGGCGATGAGCATTGCCGCCAGGAAAATATAGAGCTGCCGCTGCACACCGTCGTAAATCTGAGCGATGCGCGCGGCGGCCTGCTCCTCGCCTTCGTTGTTTTCCACGAGTAGCCGCGACACCGCCGTGCTGAGGGCTTGTTGTCGCGCCTGGAGCGACAATCGAATTTGCTCTCTCGCCTCGGCTTCCTTGCCGTTCTGCGCCACCCCGAACATGCGGTTCACGGCGTCCCAAAACTGTGCCACCGCTTGAGAGAGAAACAGCCGCTGCTCAGGAGTGCGGTTCGCTCCGGCAAGACTCTCCTCGAGCTTCAACCCGGCGTCCAGATCCTGATGAATGCGTTCGAATTGAGCCGTCCAGGCCGTCAGCGGATAAGATTCCGTGGTGTCCAGCATGTCGCGCATCGCAAGCGCAATGGAATTGAGATCGTTCTGGACGCGCAGCAGCTGTAGCGAGTCTTTCCGGTTGCGGTCCACCATCTCGCTCTGCAGTCTTCGCAGACCAGCGAGCTGCACGGTGGTGTAGGAGGCGTAAGCCAGAACGGCGGCCAGGGTGATCACCAGCCCCAGGAGCAGTCCGTTCGTGGGTGAGCCGTCAGAGGATGCGGCATTCTGCACGGACTAAGAATACCTTACGCCGCCGACTGCCGGCGCAGCAGTAGTGCCAGACAAATCAGGATAGTTGCGCAGATCAGCGGCACGAGCAATCCCACGCGCAGGCTGCCGGAGTACTGGGAGACCGCTCCGATCAACCCAGGACCGGCAGATCCTCCGAGAGAAGCAAGAGCGAAGAGCATGCCTCCGATTTTTTTCGCGCCTGCCCCATACCATCGCGAGAGCCAGGCAATAAAAATGGGGTAAACACTCGCGCACCCCAGGCCGGCCAGAAAGACTGCCACGGTGGCAACGGGAAGCGATCTGGATACGATCAGCAATGCCGTTGCCGCCGCCGCCAGACTCAGAGCGCCCAGCACTATTTTTCTCTCGGGCAGGCGCCGTAGTACGAGCGGTGCGGCGGCGCGGCCGGATGTCAGACCGGCGTAGAAGAACATAGGCGCAAGCGTGGTCATGCCAGTAATGCCGCTCGCGAGCCGCTTGGCGTACTCTGCGGACCAGATACCGATACCGTTTTCCATCGCAACATAAATGAAAAACATGACCGCCAGGGCAAACGTGACTCCCAGTCCGATTGCGGATGATGGGGTACTGGCGGCATGCGCATCTTTTTCATGTTTCTGCACGCCGAAAGAGACGAACAACAGGCCCAGAACGAGAATTCCACCAAAGGTGGCGGCACCCGTCAGCAGGATACCCAGCCCATTGCGTTTCAACGCCAGAGCGATTAATGGGGAACAGGCCATCGCTCCTGCTCCCCAGGCGAAATTGAGGTAGTTCAAGAGCGAAGCACTCTTGGCTGCGCCTAATTCCGCAACGAACAAATTTGTTCCTGGAGTGATTAGCCCATAGCCCAAGCCGAAAGCTGCGGTGGCCGTTAGAGCAACAACGTGCGTGTCGGCGTTGAGACCGGCAAGGCCACCTCCCATGAGGGCATAACCTAAAATCAAAGCCGGGCGGTATCCTTGCCAGGCGGCAATCACGCTTGATGCTAGAGTGCCCCCTAATGCAGCCAGGAATTGAATGGTGGAGAAAAGACCAGCCTGTCGGTCATCGAGAGACCATCTGCGAATAAAAATGGGCAACATCGGACCGATGATCGTGGTTGCTATTCCGCTCAGTACGAAGCCTGCGAAAAGCAGGACCAGCAGGTTGCGATGCCTTTCCGTTTCTGTGATGGCTGAATTTTGTACGCTCATGGGTGATCCGTCATTCTGAAGGACGCTGCTCTTTCAAGCAACTTCACATTTCTGAAAAATCTTTCTTACTGGGACTAGAAAGTTCGATACTCTTTAGCGTTCATTCTTGACGAAAGATGTCGCGCTATGATTGAAGTCGGCCTCGTAGGATTCGGTCTCGCTGGCCGCGCGTTTCACGCGCCGGTGATTCGCGCCGTGCCTGGTTTGCATCTCTACGCGATTTTGCAACGCAACGGCACCGAAGCAGCGGAGAAGTACCCCGACGTTCGAATCGTGCGGAGCTTGGACGAATTGCTGTCGATACCGGAGATTCGCCTCATCGTGATTGCCACTCCTAACGAGACGCACTATTCTTTCGCGCGGCAATGTCTGGAGGCGGGCCGTGATGTGGTCGTCGATAAGCCGTTTACCACAACTCTTGAAGAGGCTGTTTCGCTGGTGCAATTTGCGCGGACCGTCAATCGCCTGCTCACCGTCTATCAGAACCGCCGTTATGACGGAGACTTTCAAGCCATCCGGCAGGTGGTGAAGGCCGGCACGCTGGGCCGCATCGTGCGTTTCGAAACGAGTTACGACCGCTTCCGCCCGCAGCTCAAGCCCGGCGCTTGGCGCGAGAGCGCATCTCCCGGCAGCGGAATCCTATTCGACATCGCACCCCATATGATCGATCACGCTTTGGTTCTCTTTGGCCTGCCGGAAGCCGTAACCGCCGACGTTCGAACGGAGCGTGATCACGCCGTGGCCGACGACGGTTTTGATATCACTCTGCACTATTCGAACGGCATGCGCGCCGTTCTTCGATCCAGCATCCTGGCCGCCGCGCCGCGACCCCGCTTTGTTCTATTTGGTACGCAAGCTAGCTTCGTGAAACAAACCTTCGATCCGCAGGAAATGAATCTCCGCCGGGGCTTTATTCCCGTGAACAGGCCTTGGGGATACGAGCCGGAGGAAGACTGGGGCCTCTTGACGGTGCCGGCGGGCGATTCGTTCGAACGGCGGCGCGTTCCTTCGGCCATCTGCGACTACCGCGATTACTATTCGAATTTGCGCGACGTCATTGTCGGACACGCGGCACTGGCCGTGACTCCCGAATATGCGCTGGAGGTCATGCGCATGCTCGAGTTGGCGCGCGAGAGCAGCCAGAAACGCTGTACGATTCCGTGCTGAGGCGCGGATTCTGATTCGCATCACACTTTTCAGCAGGCATCGAAGAACTTCCGCGTATAATCTGTTTTCTCCGAGGAAAGGAAGGAGCGGCTGGTTGCCCATGACCATCGAACTGGCACCCTCGATTCTTTCCGCAAACTTCGCGCGGCTGGGCGAGGAGGCGAAAGAGGCGCTCAACGGCGGCGGCACCGTGCTCCATGTGGACGTGATGGACGGCCACTTTGTGCCGAATATCACCTTGGGGCCGTTAGTCGTGGCCTCGCTGAGGAAAGCTCTTCCGAGCACCACCTTCGATTGCCACCTAATGATTGAACACCCTGACGAGTTCATTCCTGCATTTGCCGAAGCCGGCGCCAGCTGGATCTCCGTGCATCAGGAGGCCTGCGTTCATCTCCATCGCACGCTGCAGCTGATTGAGTCACACGGATGCAAATCAGGCGTGGTGCTGAATCCCGCCACGCCGGTGTACATGGTGGATGAAGTCCTGGAGATGGTTCACCACGTTCTGGTGATGAGCGTGAATCCGGGATTTGGGGCACAAAAATTCATTCCTGGCGCTCTCCAGAAGATCAAAACCCTTGCCGAAGTCCGCGAAGAGCTTGGCCTTTCCTACCGCATCGAAGTGGATGGCGGGGTGGCCCTCGATACCGTCGCTGATGTAGTGCGCGCGGGGGCGGAGCTGCTGGTCGCCGGTAACGCGGTTTTCGCGAAAGGCAACATTCGGGCAGCACTCGGGGGTGTGTCTCTTTCTCTACTGTTCCTGATAATTCCAGGTCAGCCCGCCGTCGACGAAAAACGTCGCTCCGGTCGCGTAGTCGGATTCCGAGCTCGCCAGGAATGCCGCCATTGACGCTACGTCTTCCGGTTTGCCAAGCCGTTTCAGTGGAATGTTTCCCAATAGCGCGTTCAACTTGACCGGGTCGTTCAACAGCTTGGTGTTGATGGGTGTTTCGATAGCTCCCGGAGCGATGTTGTTGATGGTGATGCCGAACGGTGCGAGTTCGATCGAAAGGTTGCGCGTCAACATTTTCACGCCACCCTTGCTTGCGCAATACGAAGTGAAATGCGGGAAGGGAAGCTCCTCATGCACGGAGCTGATGTTAATGACCTTGCCCCCGGCCTTTGCCCGCATGCGGTGCTTCACAAACGCCTGGGTAATGAAAAACAAGCCTTTGAGATTGACGTTCAGGACCGCGTCGTAATCTTCTTCAGTGGCGTCCCAGAAATCGGCGTGGCGTTCGAGCCCCGCGTTGTTGACGAGGATGTCGATTTTTCCAAACTGCGCTACCGTATCCGTGATGAATTTCTGTCCGTCCACAACGCGGCCCACGTCGCATGGGAATCCCGCTGCCTTTCGCCCCAGCTTCCGAATTCCCGCGGCCACTTCCTCGGCCCCCGCCTTGTTTGAGCGGTAGCAAAACGCAACGTCCGCTCCTTCCTGTGCCAACCGCTGCGCGATCGCCAATCCGATCCCCTGGCTTCCCCCGGTAATTGCCGCTACTTTTCCCTCCAGCCTATTTGCCACGTTTCGTCTCCTTGCGTTTCGTTCAGGAGTGTGATGCGTGGGCATGGTTTTTGTTTCACAGATGGGTTTTCGATGACTGCGGAAATGCCTTTTTGCAGAAGTGACCAGTCGAAGGCCGAGCGGCCGGGCCCCCTACTGGTTGCCCATCGCCCTGGAACGTTGGGGTCATCTCCACGATGGACAGGACTTCTTTGTCCGCCACACCCTGGTATTCGCAGGTCCACAGCCCATAAAACGTGGACGCATAGAACGGGCCCCAAAAACGTTCACCGTTTGGGGAGGACAGCGCATCGCCCGAGCGCCAGCCCTGGGCATCCTGGACCTACGTTGGGAAGTTCAATGGAGCTGGCGCGAACGACCGGACGACTGGGACAGAAGCCATGGTCGCGATGATGCTGAGCGGCCTTCGTCGCAGACTTGTCTCAGCCCGTTGATGTGGCGAAGCTTACGGGCGCCTTCCGCCATCGGTGATGCCTCCTCTAAACCGGCGCCAGTTTAACTCAACATGCGCAAAGGCTGCCTATTCGTGGAGTCGGCCCCGAGCCGCTCTCGGCCTTCAAGAGAAATGCGGGGCGAAGAATCAACCCGGCGGTCCTCGCACACGAATGGTGAAGCACGAGTCAGGAGGACCACTCGGCGCACCAGGCGCACAACCTGGCACCTCACCAGGGTGGCAGTAACGGGTACAGCCGGTTCTCTCCCCTAGCCTCCCCGACCTCCGTAGCGATGTTTCCAACCGCTAAGAGAGAGGCAGGGAAAGCTGGGACGGCCTGCTCCGCGCTGTGAAGAAAGGAAACGCTTTGAGAAACGTTTTCAAGAACTAGTACCGCCGGAAACTTGGCAGAAGATCTGTCGAGAGCAGAATAAGTTGCGAAAACCCACAGTCTTACAAAAAAATTGCAGCATGGCAACCTACTTGCCTGTTCAATCCAACGGTCAGTTTATCTTGGGCTCCTGGCTGTTAGCCGACGGGGCTATCCGCCTTCCACCGGGGATCGTTCAAAGAGAGCGCAGAGGTGTGCCAGAAAGGACTCTGTGAGAGAACCGAGACCAACTGAAGCTCACGAATTGCCCGAGGCCGAAACCATTCAATTAGCGCAGCGGGGCGACGCCGCCGCATTTGAATCCCTCTACCGATCGCACTGTGCGCGAGTCTTTGCCCTGTGTACGCGCATGTTGAAGAACGCGGCCGAAGCCGAGGATTTGACACAGGAGATTTTCTTACATGTCTTCCGCAAGATTCACTCGTTTCGGGGTGACTCGGCGTTCTCCACCTGGCTGTATCGTGTGAGCGTGAACATAGTACTCATGCGCCTTCGCCGGACGACGTTGGCGAAAACGTCCCTCGACGAAATCGCGGAAGCTGGGGAGACAACTGGCGGCTCACAAAGGGAGTTGGGCGGGCCAGACCTGCACCTGGAAGGCTACATCGATCGCACAACTCTCCAGAAGGCCGTCGATCAGTTGCCTCCGAGATCTAAAGCGATGTTTGTGCTTTATGACGTCCAAGGCTACGCACACCGCGAGATCGCCAAAATCCTAGGTTGTTCACTGGGCACTTCAAAATCGCAATTGCACAAAGCTCGCCGGCGGCTCCGTGAACTATTGGGTAAAGACCGAAAATTCGGCTCGCGGGATAAACACCGGTCCATCCATCACGCCGCTGAAGGAATGAGGCCGGCATTCCTGCGTGCTGCAGGAGAATGTGAATCGGACTGACTCTAGCTTCCACAACGGCGGGCAGCTCGCTGTTCTTTAGTTCTCCCAAAGTGCTTCGCTTCTAATCCGTGAGCGCCGCTCCGCTCAATTGGTGGGGAGATTGAACCGTTGGCGGTCTTCCGAGCGCGGGAAACTCCCCTAGATCAGTAATGAATAGACAGCTGCCTCGATCAGGACTTCCACAATCGAGGCACTTCCGTTTTTCATGACCGAGACGAGGAAGTGTCTCGAAATTCATGCCTTCTGTCGGTATGCAAGCTAATCTACCACCCGCGGATCAAGTCCACTCGTCCACCGGTTGAACCGAGCACCCGCCAGACCCCGCAGGGCGTAACGGACCCTGTCCGAGTGGCCAGTTATTCTTCTGCATCTGCTGTCAATTGAGCGACCCAGGGACGCTGCGGCAAGCTATCCTGTGACCAGGAGAGTCGCAATGAAATACACACCCTTGGCGGTTGTTCTTGCGGCGCTGCTTCCCTCGTTGGCTTATGCACAGAATACACAATTCTCAGACTGCCGGACTCTTGAGGCCGCAGGTAACAATGTCGGGCCGGACGAAGCACTTGTTGATGGAATGGTTTGCAAGGTAGTTAAACCGAAAGCCAGGTCGTGGGTTTCTTCGCCAGCTTCCGGAAAGACTGCTCCGACTGAGAACCTAGCGCTCTTGGGTATCATCGAGCCGGAGACGCTGCGAACCAAGGTGAAAGCGGAAGTGAAGCCGACAGGGGTTGTACAGGCACCTACGCCAGCTTCCGGAAAAACTACTCCGACTCAGAACCGCATGGCGCTCTTAGGTATCATCGAGCCGGAGACGCTGCGATCCAAATTGAGCGCAGAAGCAAACGCGGCAGAGAAAGTGGCGACACCTAAGACAGGTACAGAGCCGGAGCCCGAAACGGAGCCAGGGGAGAATGTAACACCACAGTCTGCACGTTTTGCAATAAAGCCCGCTGTAAGCCTGGGAGAAATTGCGCGGGCATATCAGAAAAATTCGCAGGTTCAAGCAGCCGCGGCGCCGGAAGACATCGTAGAGCCGAAGAAGCCAACCATTGAAGCCAAACTCACAGCAGCACCGACAACCACTACAGAAACGTCAACGACTACGCTGCTTCCGCCGGGCCAGAAGGCTAACGGCCTGACAGCGGCACAAGCACCGAAGTCCGAGGTGAGGCCGGAAGAAACCCCCGCAGCAATCACGCCAGCTCCGGTAACAGCCATCGAGCCTCAGCCGGCCGCGCAGACGGAAGTTTTTCGAGCGCCCCAAACACCAGCGCCTGC
>QHYZ01000363.1 GCA_003225295.1 Acidobacteriota bacterium
AGCCGCTGTCTCCGGTTAAGACCATTGAGGACTTCCGGCACCGAAGCATCTATGGCGGCGATCAAACGCGCGTCGACCTCGCTTATGCCCTCTACGCCCTAGCCCATGGTGTCTCGGAAAACGATGCCCGTAACGCACTTGCTTCGCGGGACCTCACACACAAAGGAGATAGCAAACGGCAACAAGAGTATATTGATCGTACAATCAAGAAAGCTCGAGACCGGATCGAGGACAATTGGAAAAGCTAATGACTTTCTCGCCAAAACTCAGCATTCTACCCGAATCACAGCAGACACTCTCGAAGGAATTGAAGGCCACTCCCAGGTATTTGTGCTGTAGGGCGCCTAAGGTCGTAGGCGAGCCTGAACTGGAGACTCTGCTCGAATTTGAACTCTAGCCTGAGTCGGGGCGATATGTTTGGGGGGATTTACACCACGAGGCCGAGCCTGGGGCTGAAGAGCAGAATGAACTAGCACAACGCGAGCAGGGCAAACGCCGAACACGGGAAAGAGCAATGGACGCCACGGCGACCACAAGAGAATTACGAAGATGAGCGTCAACACCAGCAACGTTTTTCGAAATCCTGGCTGCGTGGCGCATTTATAGTCGACATAGAACAGCATCGCAAGGCAAGATCTCATTTCAACACCCTCGCAAGCAGCACTCCTAAACCAACACCTAGCACCACAAGGCCGCTCGCCGCAACCACCCCTGTTGCAACCCAACGGCGGACAGCAGATCGCGTGTAAGCATGGTTCAACTCTAAAATTAATTCTCTCGCGTGCAATCGCCCATCGTCAATATCCTTCTGAATCTCCTCGCGCACGGCGATCCCGGCTTTCCGCGCCTCCCTTTCAACGCTTCCTAAAGCTTCGCGTTGCGCCGAGCGGAACCCCGCCTCTATGCCGGCGACAATTTCTTCTGTGCGAGCCTCTATATTTCCAAACACCTGCTGCAGCACCACTTCATTCATCGTAACCAACAGCATCGCAGGATCATCCTGGCGGACTAGCATTCCATGACGGGCTGCTACTTCCGCGGTTATGCGCTTCAAGTCCAGGACAACTTCGGTCTTCATAGGATTATTGCCCATGAAAAGTCTCTCCTCTCACGGGCGGGTCCTTCATTGCACGAATGGAATTGCGTCCAACTGCTCGAAGAGTTCGCGCTGCACCACCCGCAACCGCTGCTTCGCCATGATCGTGAAACCACTTCCATTCAGTGCTTCCTCAAAAGTCATTTTCTGGCGGATCATGTCTTCCACATCCCGGCCAAAGGTGTCCGCCGTGCGCCGCACGATCGCCACCGAGCCATGTACTTTATCCGCGTGCTTCTTGTACACCACCATCTCTTTGAATGGGGCTCCGTGGTGCAACACAGGGCCGAAATACTCGTTCAGCCACACAACCAAATTCTTTTCGCGCGTCGTTTCCGCAAGTTGCTCAAACCCACGGAATGAAAGTGGACGCGCCCGTATCCACAATGAACGTGCCGCTCTCTATCAGGAATCGTTCCATGAGCAAATCGAATTCACGCTGGTCTACGCTGCCCTCTTTCAAGAGGTTTAACTTGCTCACCGCCAATCCGCGGTACTCAGCCAGCGTTTGGTTGACCGGGTCCGCGTCAATAGCAAGTACATCCTGCCCCTTTGACGACAAATACTGCGACAGGATGGCGGATACCAGGCTCTTTCCAACACCACCCTTGCCTTGCAACGCAATATGGATCGCCGTCGCCCCGCTTGCATTACCGCTTGTTCTTGTCATTTGAGTCCTCCGTTCCATGCACCAAAGCATTCAAACTCTTTGTACGCCGCCTATGAAAACCAGGCCTGTTTTCTTCCAATAGCTTTAGGTTTGCCAGCGGGTCGCGCTCTTCGACTGTTTCAACTTCTGTTTCCCGCAAACCTCGTGCCTCAGAAGGTTTGGGCTGTTTTCCCAAGATGCTTGTCGCGGTTGGTTTTTTCACTTTTCTGCTGCGCGATACTGTCTTGTGAAAACTGTGATAGCTCATCTGTAGGCCTTCCTCTCGCAGGGCTTCCCAGATGGCTTTCAGTCGCTTGCCTGAGTTCAGTGCCGCTTCTATTCCAGGAAGAAGAGATCGAATGAGCGCAGATTTTGTCTCGGGCGCCGCTGCGGCTAGTTTGTCCAGACAGCGCTGATAGTCTTTTTTCATTGACAGGTCCGCTATACTGCTGTACATATAGCACCATGTCGTACGGAAGTAAAGCATGAAAACACTCGCAG
>QHYZ01000191.1 GCA_003225295.1 Acidobacteriota bacterium
AAAAACAGCCGAACTAACCGGGGTTTTGCAATGGAGTGGGTTTCAATTGGACCTTATGACATGGTGGATATAAGATTTACATTTCTAGAACATCTAACACACACCACGGTTTGATCAAGCTAGAACTGGAATTTCGCTTTTCTCCTGTTAACCACGCGCTCACATGGGAATCCAGGCTAGTACGGGGATTGACACCGTCTGAAAAGTGGGCAGAGTGGAAGTGTGTCCGGATCAGAGAGTGCGCGCATCGGGCAAATTCAGATGGCGTTGCGCTTCAGCTCGGACATGAGGTAATCGCAGGAGCGAACGCAGAGAGCCATGATGGTAAGTGTGGGATTCTGGCAGGGATTTGAAGTGAAGCCGGAAGCGTCCATGATAAACAGGTTTTTGATGTCGTGGGTCTGTTGGAATTGATTGAGCACGGATTTTTTCGGGTCGCCGCCCATGCGGGCGATGCCGGCTTCGTGGAGCGCCCAGCGCGGAGCGGAAGGATGAGCGTAGGTGCGAATGTTTTTTGCGCCGGCGGCTTCCAGCATTTCACCGGCGGAGTCGCCCATGTCCTGAATCATGGCGCGCTCGTTTTCGCCGTCGGACATGTGAATCTTGAGAACAGGAATGCCGTAAATATCTTTGACGGTGGGGTCGAGCTCGACGAAGTTGTCCCAGCGCGGGAGGACTTCGCCGAAGCCTGTAATGTCAATGCTTGTGCGAGGCTCAAGAAGAGCTTTTTTGTAGGTCTCGCTGAATCCTGGTGCATCCCAGTTGAATTCCGTGGAGGCTGCACCTTCGTAGCCAAAGCCGCGGAGGAATTTTTTGTAAGGTGGGGTATTCGCCAGATTGCGGAAACGCGCGATGTAGATACCGAGCGGCTTCTTGGGGCCACCAAGGGAGGGCTTTGCACCAAAGGCGGGAAACTCGCCCCGGCCGCCGCCGCTGCGAACATGCGCGGTGAGGTAATGGCCGAGGACGCCGCTGGAATTGGCGAGGCCATTCGCATACTGCGGCGTGGCAGAATTGAGAAGAATGCGCACCGACTCCTGAGATTGCGCACAGAGAATGACGGTGCGGGTGTAGATTTCCAGGGCCTGGCGTGTGTTGCGGTCGACGTAGAGAACGCCGCGGGCGCGATTGCCATCGGAATCCATCAGAACTTTATAGACCATGGCGTTCGAAATGAGCGTGCAATTGCCGGTAGCGACGGCGTCGGCAACAGTGGTGAAGGCGGAGTTGAAATAGGAATGCGTCATGCAACCGCGTTCACAGGGGCCGCAATAGTGGCAGGGGCCGCGCCCGTTGATGGGCTTGGTGAGATTCGCGGAACGCGTGGGCATGACGGTGCGACCGAGTTTTTCCTTGACCCGATTGCGGAAGAGAATCTCCTGACAAGTGAGCGGAACAGGCGGCTGAAACTGGCCGTCGGGGAGATGCTCGAGGCCTTCGGCACTGCCGGTGATCCCGACGTATTTTTCGACAAGGTCATAGTAGGGTTCGATCTCTTTGTAACCGAGCGGCCAGTTTTCACCGTAGCCGTCGAAGGAAGCTGATTTGAAATCCAAATCACTGAAGCGCAGGCTGACGCGGCCCCAGACGTTCGTTCGGCCACCCGTCATGCGCAAGCGGCCCATCCAGTTGAAGGGCTTGTCGGCGGGAGTTGTGTACGGCTCTTCAAGATCGTTGACGAACCAGTTGTAAGTGTATTCGTTGCAAACGCCAAATTTGACTTGAATGGGGCGGGTTTTGCGGACGATTTCTTTGGCGCGGTTGCGGTACTTGAGTTCGAACGCGGGCTGGTGTTCCGTAAAATTCTTGTCCGACTGCGGTCGGCCAGCTTCGAGGAGGGCAACCTTCAAGCCAGCTTCGGCAAGACGTTTGCAGGCCCAGCCTCCGGAAGCTCCGGAACCGACAACGATAACATCATAGGAATGGTCTTTCTGCTGACTCATAGTGTGAAAATTCGAAGCGCATGCTAGCAAGCGCACGATGGCAGGTCAATCGAGTAAGGCGAAACGATTAGTGTTGTGCTTGTGAACGATTGTCGGTGAGTGATACCATCGGCGCGAAATCGGAAGGCTGGGGAATTGCGATGCAAACAAGGAGCGCATTGCCGGTGATCGACGTGGCAGCCGCTGTGGGCGGGCAGCTCACGCGGCGGGAGGTGGTGCGGCGGCTGTTCGCGGCGGCGAGTGTTGGAACGGCGTGGCCGTTGGTGGCGGCTTCGCATCCGATCCATGAGCTTTTGGGCAATGACGCGGTTCTCGGTGAAGCGGAGAAACTGGGGGCGGCGGATTGGAAACCGCTGTCCCTGAATGCGCAACAGAATGAGAGTCTGATTGCCATTGCGGAGAGCATCGTGCCAGGATCGACGAAGGCGCAGGTGAACCGGTTCATTGACTTGCTGCTGAGCGTGGATACGCCTGAGCGCCAGAAGAGTTTCGTGGACTCGCTTGCCGCGTTTGAATCGGAGTCGAAAAAGCGATTCGCGAAGTACTTCCCAGCCCTGGATGAGAGCCAGAAAATCCAACTGCTGACGGATGCGTCGGCAACTCTTGCGAAAGAGAACTCAGGCGATGCAGATGCGGGGGAAACGCCTGCCGCGTTCCACCAGCACTTTGAAAACTTGAAGGGTTGGGTGAGCGGAGCGTATTACTCGTCGGAAGTGGGAATGAAAGAGTTGGGATGGACGTCGGACCGCGTGTTTGCAAGTTTTGCTGGTTGCGAACATCCGGAGGGACATCACTAAGAGGGATGGCATGAACGCATTGTCCAATCGCCGGGAATTTCTTCGCGCTGCAACGTTGACTGGCGCAGGACTCACACTTTCAAATCGTTTGCCCGGAGCCAAGAGCAAGGCCGTCCTTGTTTTCACGAAATCCTCGGGCTGGGAACACGACGTGGTGAAAAGAGTTGGCGGAAAGCCAAGCATCGTGGACGACGTCGTCAACGACATGGGGAATAAGTATGGATTTAAAGTCGGGGTGACAAAGGACGGCCGCATTTTTGATTCGAAAGAGTTTCATTCCTATGCCGCGGTGCTCTTCTTCACCACGGGCGATCTCACAACCTTGGGCACGGACGGCAAGCCACCGATGACGCCGCAAGGCAAACAGACGCTGCTGGAGGCCGTGCAAAAAGGAATGGGGTTTGTGGGTGTGCACGCAGCTAGCGACACATTTCATACCCAGCCTGATCCGCCTGATCTTTCGAATCGCTATATCGCGCATGGTGACCAAGAAGATCCGTACCTCAGGATGCTGGGCGGCGAGTTCATCGTGCACGGACGGGAGCCGCGCCTGCAGGACGCAAATTTGATCGTGCATGATCCGAAATTTCCGGGGCTGGAAGGCGTGACGTCGCCGGCAAGCTTCAACGAAGAGTGGTACTCGCTCAAGGACTTCGTGCCCGATCTTCACGTGATCCTCACGCTGGACACGCATGACATGAAAGGAGAGTGCTACCAGCGCGCGCCATATCCGGTCACGTGGGCGCGGTCGCACGGGAAGGGGCGTCTTTTCTATACCGCAATGGGCGACCGGCCGGAGAATTGGAAGAATGAGTTTTTCTTGAACTTACTCGCCGGCGGCATCCGCTGGACCATCGGAGATGCCAGCGCGCAGTTGGATCGGAACTTGAAACAAGCCGCGCCGGGCTATGAGGAAATCCCTCCAAAGTTTCCTTCAGAAAAGTGACTCCTTCCCAGCCGCCCACTGACTCAATGGAAATGGCTAACAATGGAACGGTCACATGGGGATCGGCTGGTTGATCCTCGGCTTGACGTACCAGCAGGGCAAGTAGCCGTAGTGCGGAAATAGAGACTGGACGCAGGTGACGATCTGCTCCGGATTCTGGGCGTCTACTTGGTATTCGGTCTTGCCGTTCTTTTCCGGGATGGCCAGGATGCGCAGAGCGGTGATTGATTCGTAGGGGTCGGAGGGTTTCGGATGGAGCATGCGGAAACGAAGGTAAAGATAGTCGGTGACATACGCAATTCCCACGCAACCGGCGGCGCACAGTACAAGACGCTTGAAAATAACTCGAATAGAGGCCATGTGTGATGCTGTCCACTCTATCGCAGACGGAACAAAACAGCGCTGCCGCAAGAGTCTTATAATAGTGTCCCGAACACACTGATTTACACCATCGATCTCAGGTCTAAGAACTTTTCGCCCTGGCCCGGTTCAAGTGGCCTGTTTTCCTCTCCATGATCGTTGAAAGGAAAGTATATTGCGGCCCTGGCAACAACCGCAGCGAAGAAGTTGATGCTCTTGGGCTTGCCATTCAGAAGTGGACGGAAGCGTTGGGCTCTGAAATCGACTACTTGAGCCGGTCACACGACAGAAAGTGCCGCTACTTTCAGGACATGATCAATTCTGCGCACGACATCCGTGAGCGCGTTGTCCGCCTTCGGCCGAGCAATCGCAAGATCGAGAATATCGCGGAGATCAAGAAAGTCGGCGCCTGACCACGCGAACGTTTGTAGACTGGTTTGGACTTGCTCCCGACGACTCTCCTTGTGCGCCTCGATGGAAGGACCGCAGAAAACTATGCGCTCGACGTCCATGGCTGTAGGAGTTTCCAGCACCTGGCGGACTCGACATCGCGTCCCCAGCAAGCCAAAGCCCAATAAGCGAAGCGGCGACTTTGACCAACTCAGATTGAAGGGCAAAATCGCATGATCATGCGCCCACTACTGTCCGTCGGGACCCTTCCTACACTGGTTGTGTGGGTCTCCATCGCAGGTTACTGTTCCTTCGATTTGCGAACCTCTCCCGCCTGATCGCAACGTCTCCAGAGACCACGACCGGGTTCAGACCGGGTGAGGTGGCCTCCCTAGGGTATCTACCCGGCTCGATTCCAGTGATTCACCTTCTAACTGGACGCTGAAGATGATTCCCTTTGATTTGAAATGGCCGTCGTAGGCTAGGGCCGAAAGGAAACAACATGATGAGGCAAAAAGCTTTCTCACTCGTTCTACTGCTAATCGAAGTGGTATTCACTTTGTTCATCGCCGGGATCGTAGTGCCGAGTCTACTCCGGTCTGATTTGGCCACCAAAGAGGCTTTCGCTGTGGATTCTCCCCGTACAATCAACATCGCTGGGATGGCATTCTCGTACACGACCCACAACGTCGAATTTGCCATCTTGGGTGCGTTAATCGGCGCGCTGGCAGCATTTGCCATCCCTTTTCCCACCAGCACACCCAAGAACACAGCGTCCACACAACCAATCACTTTGCAGGCTGCGCCCCTGCCACAGTGAAACTGTCCTGACTCCTCCCGGGCGCCCGTACTCCCCGTTTTCGGGCCCTCCTAAAGGCTCCCCTGACGCTGAGGGTGTGAGGTTCCTAATTTCTTCTGCCAGGATCACAAACGTCTGAGAGGCCAAGACCGGCTTCAGATGGGACGGTGCCGTGTTTGACAGGATGCCAACAACTGCCAGCTTCGCGGACACTTCCCTAAACATTCGCCGAAATCCGCTGACCAGTTGGGCTTAGAGAAGGATCATCGGTAATTAGTTAAGAGAGCGAGGTGTCACCATGTGTCGTACGCCATCCCGTTGCTGCCGACCTGCCCCGAACTCGAATGTATGTCGTGGAGTCCCCAGGCCCTCACTGCGGGGCAAGTTCCATGTCGCCGATTTGCGCCACCCAGCGGCAAGCATGGCCAAGGCCTCAGCCCGCTCCGAACAATCCGGCAACCCCCACAAGGTAAACGCCGACTGAACAGTAAGGTGCACAGCTTCCGGTCTGGTTTGCCGCCGAGCGCGCACCCGCACTCCTCAATCACCAAGTAGATCAACCCGCCTGCTACGCGGTCGGGCGTCTGATAAGCATTCTGAGTTCTCCGATGCCTCCTGCATACTCGGGAGCCAACGTTTCCAAAGCGGAACCCGGGCTCTCATGAAATGCGCGATTGGCGTAATTTTTGTCCCTCATCGTCCGAACCAGCGTAAGGTTTATGTCGCTAGGCTCTAATGGGGTTTGGAGGACGTCAGTCACTCCTAGCCTCATAGCTTCAATGCACTCCTCCCATTTCCCGGTGCAGAGTATCAAGACGAAGCGAATCATCAGGTCTTGCCTATGGACGGCTGCCAGCAACTCACCGTAGAAACCGTCTGTAACCCGTTCTTCGCAGAAGATCAGATCTATCGGGCTAGATGAGAGAACTTCGATCGCCTGTTCGATTTTGGGGACAGCGCAAGTGGTCACCGGCAAGCCATCGAGCACACTCAGCAGCCTGTCTTTGTTTTCAAGTCTCGACGCTACAATTAATATATGCACGGCCGTGCTCCAAGTCCGGTCAGCTCAAGAAATCAAAGGAGATGCATTCTTCACTGACGCGCCCGCTCCTCCAATCTACGGGTTCGGAGTGACCCCCCAAGTGCGTACGGCACAACCCCAGGGATCGGAGAGCAGGGCGTCCAGCCGTTCTTCTAGGGCTTTCTTTGCGCCCGGTCAATCAGGGTCACTAAGGGTCACTATGTATGCATCCAAGGGAAACTGTGTACTGGGTGTCCGATCCTAGATGGACTTATGCAAGGAGCTAACTCGCGTGCTTGTATTTTACTGAAGGAAGCTCGACGTTGACAATTCAGAAAGACTTGGCACCGTCGCCGTAAGCGTCGTGCCCTTCTTTCCCGAGGCAATCTCCAGCGTCCCGCCCAACTGCGTCAGCCGCTCTCTCATTCCCTGGATTCCCACGCCAAACGGGGGGCTCTCCTCGGAGGGCTCGGAACGAAAGCCTTTGCCATTGTCGAAAACTCGTAGTGTCACGGAGTCCGTGGTCTCTGTGATTTCGATCTCTGCCTTGTCCGCACCGGAATGACGATGAATATTGTTCAATGCTTCCTGGATAATCCGGAATAGAGCGATCTCGACGTTCTGCGGGAAGCGCCCCAGGGCAGCTGGCAGAACGAGGTTCACCGCAACACCGGAACGCTTTGCAAAACCCTCCACGAGCCAGCGCGTCGCCATCGCAAGGCCCGCCTCATCCAACAGCGGAGGATGTAAGAGCGGTGCCAGCGTCCGAATCTCCTGAATCGCCTCGTCAATAAACTTCAAGGATTCAGAAAGAGTACTTGCATGCCGCTCGAGATCGGTTTGCTTGCTCAGAGAATCCAGCCCCATCTTCACAAAGGTCAGTTTCTGGCCTGTCGAATCATGGAGTTCCCTAGCAATCCTCCGGCGTTCTTCATCCTGTACGCGGATGAGATAGGACGAAAGCTTGCGCAGGCGTCCTTCAGACAGCTTTTTCTCCGTCACATCGCTGTTGAGTTCCAGTACGACGGTGGTCCCCGCCTCTCGCTGCAAGGCCCAGCGGCTCTGTATGATCCGGGCGACGCCGTCTCGGCGAAGGTGTACCAATTCACCCTCCCAGTGCCCTGCTCGAATCATTTCCTCGTTAATCTCCTTCCACGGTTTCGGAAACCTAGTGTTCAAAAGCGCCTGCTTCAGTTTTCCCACGGCCTCTTCCTTCTTCCATCCGTACATCTCCTCAGCGCCCCGGCTCCAAAAATGGATGGTACCCTCCATGCCTCGAACTAAGACGGCGTCGTGCGCCAAATCGAGAAGAGCCGCCTGCCTCTTCAATGCGTCATTCTGTCTCCGATTCTCAGTCACATCCTCGATAGCCAGTAAAATCAGCTGGCGGCCCACCTGTGGTTCAATACGCCGGGCGTTCAGGACTATGAATCGCTCTCCGATATGCTGGAAACTATGTCGGAGTTCAAAATCATCGATTCGTGAGTTATTCTCGATGACGTCTTCAAGAAGCGCTCTCAGTTTTGCCAGGTTCCCTTGGCCATCGCCAAGCTGATGGATTAGCTGTCCTTCCTGGTCAAAATGGAAGGTGTGGTAGAACGCGGAGTTGGCGCTGACAACGCGCAAGCTTCTGTCCAGCAATAAGATCGCCTCCCTGGCATTCTCAAAAAGCGCGTCAGCATAGTTCCTCGTCTGATCCAGGGTGCGTTTGAGCGCATCTATGTCCTGGAAGCTGATGACGGCGCCGTCTATCTTGGCGTCCCACATCTTGTAGGGACGTACGCGCAACATGTACCATCTGCCGCCCTTTTCATGGACCTCGCGTTCGTGCGGGTTGGCGGTGTCGATGGTCTCTCTTACGAACTGCTCGAGGTCGTCGATGTCGATATTGGGGCGAATCTCGCCGAGGTGCTTGCTGACATCCGCCGGGCTCAAATTGAGCAGGCTTTCAGCAGGTGGCGAGAACCGCCGGATACGCATGTCGCTCCCGACCATCACCATGGGGATATTGACGTTGGCGATGAGGTTCAGTAGGTCGTCATTCGCCGTGCTCAGCTCTATGTTACGCATTATAAGAGTGCGCCCCTTCTAAGGTAAGTTTTGAGCGTTGGCCTCAAGAAGAAAGGAGCACCTGATAATGGAAAGTACGAAATTTGTTGGCATGGACGTGCAC
>QHYZ01000192.1 GCA_003225295.1 Acidobacteriota bacterium
TTCCCATGATCTAACCGCCTTCGGGGGACAAGTGTCAGAAAATGAAGGGACTCCTTTGATTGACGGGGAGCGAGGCTGGGGTTAGAATCAAACTGTCCCAAAGTTTGAGGTGTTTTCATGTCAAGGGTAGTACGGACCCTGTTTATTCCCATTTTCTTGATCGCTATCGGCATGCCAGCGATTTCCGCCGCGCAGGATCCGGGAACTCCTCCAGCACCCCAAAAACTGGACAAAGAAGCAAAGCGGAAGATGAAGAGGACGCTGAAGGAGCTGGACAGCGCCTACCGGCAATGGCTGACCGAAGACGTCACCTACATCATCTCTCCGGACGAGCGCAACGCTTTCCTGCAACTGGATACCAACGAAGAGCGCGAACAATTCATTGAACAGTTTTGGCTGCGGCGCAGCAGCAATCCCGACCTCCCGGAGAACGATTTTAAGGAAGAGCATTACCGCCGCATCGCTTACGCCAACGAACACTATGCTTCCGGCATCCCGGGATGGAAGACCGATCGCGGCCGCATGTACATCATGTGGGGCCCGGCGGATGAAGTGGAATCGCACCCCACGGGCGGCACTTACGACCGGCCGATGGAAGAGGGCGGCGGCTCGACGAGCACTTATCCGTGGGAAACCTGGCGGTGGCGGTACCTGGAAGGCATCGGCGAAAACATTATTTTGGAGTTCGTCGATCCGAGCGGCTCTGGTGAGTATCACCTGACCATGGATCCGTCGGAAAAGGACGCGCTCCTGCATGTGCCTGGTGCGGGTTTGAGTTTAATGGAATCGATGGGTATGGCGTCGAAGGCTGACCGCTTCACGCGTTCCGACGGCACCAACCTGCCGACGACCATGGGTGGTCAATCCGCCAGCATGAACGAGTTCAACCGCCTGGAGCTTTACGCCAAGGTGAATCGACCGCCGGAGGTGAAATTCAAAGATCTCGAGGCGGTGGTAACCTCGCGCATCGTCCGGGATCAGTTGCATTTCACCTGGCGCACCGATTACCTGAAAGTGACCAATGACACGGTGCTGGTGCCCGTCACCATCCAAGTCCCGAATGGCCAGCTTTCCTTTCAGTCCAAGGATGGCATACATTCTGCGACCATGAATATTTTCGGGCGTGTAAGCACGCTCACCGGCCGCGTGGTGCAAACGTTTGAAGACCCGGTATCCAAAGATTTTCCCGATTCGCTTTTCCAGCAGTCGCTCAAGCTGCAGTCCATCTATCAGAAAGCCATTCCTCTTCGCCCGGGCCTGTACCGTCTGGATCTGGTGATCAAGGATGTGCAGAGCGGAAACATCGGCGTGGTGAACTCGCGCTTGCAGGTGCCGCGGTACGAGGATGACAAGCTGGAGGCCAGTTCGTTGATTTTGGCCGATCAACTCGAGCGTGTTCCCGCCAAGCAAATCGGCGCAGGACAGTTCGTGCTGGGTTCCTCGAAGGTCCGGCCGCGTCTCGATGCCGATTTCACCACCGCCGACAGGCTGGGCATCTATATGCAGGTTTACAACCTGAAGCCCGACGACAAGTCCCACAAATCCAGCGCCATTTTTGAGTACACGGTGAAAAAGGGCAAAGATCAGATCATGCAGTTCAAGGAAACTTCCGAAGAGATGAAGCAGACCGGCGACCAAGTCACCCTGGAGCGCCTCCTGCCACTCGCAACCCTGTCACCGGGGAAGTACAGTCTGGAAGTGAATGCTACGGACACGCTTTCGCGTCAGACCATTTCGCGCACGGCAGAGTTTACGGTGAAAGCACCGCAGGAAACCAAGACGGCGGCCAATGCTACGCCGGGGAGGTAAAGCAAAGTGAAACAGGAGCGGCTCCGAATCCTGGGGGCCCTGGTCCTGACCGCCATGGTATCGTCCTTCGCGGCGATTCCGGCGGCCGCGCAAGCGAAGCCTGTCCCGGGCAAGCTTGCCGGAGTGGTGCGCGACGCTGCGGGCACGCCGCAGATGGGCGCGAGCGTGGAGTTGGTTTCTGAAGCCGTGGGAGTGGCGGCCACCCGCGGCCTGTTGACGAACACCCAAGGGATGTTCCGGGGCGACAAGCTGGCGCCCGGTTTTTACACCGTCCGCGTGACCCTGGCCGGTTTTCTTCCCACCCTTGAAAAACACATCCGCGTTACCTCGAATCTGACGACCGTCGTGCGCATAGAACTGGAATCCATGTTTGCGACGCTCGACGAGTTGCGGCGCATGCCGGCGAACAGCACGGCGCAAGTGGACGATTGGAAATGGGTGTTGCGGTCCGCTTCGGCGATGCGTCCGGTTCTCGAATGGGTGGACGGCGACACGTTGAGCGTCTCGAAGGTTGGCGGCGATTCCGGCAGGCCTCGTGCACCTAGAATGCAGATGGAATTCACGGATGGCGCGCGGCGCCCCAGTTCGGCTTCGACGATTGCTTCTTCACCCGCCACTGCCGTGGCCTACGACCAGAAGTTGGGGGGCACGAGCAGAATGATCCTGGCAGGCCAGGTGAATTACGACGGTGATGCCCCCGCCGGCGGCATCGCCACCGTGTGGCTCCCAACTGGAACGCTCGGTGCCGGCCCGCACACGGCGTTAGTCCTGCGCGAAGCCAAGCTGGGACCCGTCGGACGTACTTTTAGGGGTGTGCGCTTTGATCAGGGCGGCGCGATGGCGCTTGGAGATCGCACCGTTCTGAAGTATGGCGGCGAATATGTTTTGGTGGGACTCGGAGCCGCGGCTTCCTCGCTCCGTCCACGCGCAGATTTGAATGTGCGCCTCACCGACGATTGGAACGCCGATTTTGTTTTCGCTTCCATGCCTAATGGACCTGGTCCACTCGAAGCGAATGATCGACAGCCGGGCGGAGCGCTGGCGGCGGCTCTCGATGAGCTGGATGGCTTCCCCGCGCTGCTTTGGCGGCAGGGCCATCCCGTTTTGCAGAACGGTTTGCACGAAGAGATTTCTGCGGAACGAAAGATCAACAACCGCGGGAAGCTGCAAATCGCGGGCTTCCACGACGACAACCGCCACGTGGCGGTCTTCGGCCGGGGCAACGATCTGCCTGCCGCCGATTATTTTCAGGATTATTTTTCTACTGGCTTTGCTTATGACGGCGGCTCTTCGAGCAGTTGGGGCACGCGCGTGGCATTTCGCGAAAAGCTCGACAGCGACGTAGAATTGACTGCGGTTTATTCTTTCGGTGGTGCTTTGACGCCTGCAGACGACGCTGATGGTCTGCTGCGCGATGCCCTGCGCACCGCTCAGCGCCATACCTTGGGGGCCGGAATTTCCGCCAGGGTTCCGCGGCTGGGCACCAAGGTGCAGGCCGGATATAAATGGGTGAGCGGCATCACCGTCTCCTCAGTAGACGGCTATGGAGAGTCTCTCTTCCAGATGGACCCCTACCTGCACCTGATGCTCCGCCAGCCGCTGCCAAAGTTTGCCTTGGGGCGATGGGAGGCCATTGCGGATTGCAACAATCTCCTGGCCCAGGGTTATGTCTCCACCAGCAGCAGGGATGGCCGAGTTGTTTTGGTACCAGCGTTCCGGACATTTCGCGGTGGACTGAGCGTTCAGTTCTAGGAATTACGGGGTTCTCGAAAGCTGTATTTGTCCTTCCAGAAACAGGATGATGCGGGGCAGTCCAGCCGTCCGCCATGATATACTGTTGAATATAAAAGGGTTTCGCGGATGCGCATCTTCCAAACAATGGACTTTGGGTTGCACTTAGTTTCTTGAGGTAGGGTGTAACCCTGCCCGATTGAGCTATGAGGCAAAATCTTCGAGTCAGCCTTGGGGCGGTCGTGCTGGCGCTGGCCACACTCGCTGCGGTGATTTTTGCCTTGATCAACTTCGACCAGCGCAGCCGCTTCGAGGTGGTGTACGACGGAGTGGCCTGGCTCGATACCGACCATGGAATTCAGGCCAGCCGGATTGCTTCGTATTCTCCTGCCACCAGCGCTGGAATTCGCCCGGGCGACGTCCTTCTCGCGATCAATAGTGCTGCGGTCAGTCGAGCGGCGGAAGTGGCGCGGCGTCTCGACCGTGCGGGGCTGTGGACCCAGGTGCGCTACAAACTTTCGCGCGGCGGCCAGGAATTCGAAACCCCGCTGCTCACCGCGCCCGCGGAAAAGCCTCTGGCAACCGAGAATTACTTGCGCATCGTGGGCCTGCTCTATCTGTTTATCGGCTTGTTCATTTTCATCCGTCGCTGGAACGCCCCTCGCGCCGTGCACTTTTACGTTTTTTGCCTAGTCTCTTTCATTCTTTGGTCGTTTCATTTCAGCGGCAAGCTGGACACCTTTGACTGGGAAGTTTATTGGTCGGAGGTTGTGGCGCGCCTGCTCGCTCCTGCTTTGTTGCTGCACTTCGCGTTGGTATTCCCGGGGCGGTCGGAAACAACCATTCGCTCGTCGGCCAAGCTCTTGGCCGTGTACCTCCTGCCCGTCGCCCTGCTTTTGATTCATGTGAGCACGGCCTTGAACGCCTTGGGTTTTGTGCCCTGGCTGGGTGCGTATCTTCTTCTCCGCAAGATCGAATTCGGCTTTTTAGCCGTCTGCTTCCTGGCTGCCGGGCTTGTTTTCTACCGGAACTTCCGCGAAGCGCCTTCCGGTGTCCTGCGTCAGCAATTGAAATGGCTCACTGGTGGAACGCTTGCCGGCACTCTGCCCGTTTCCTTGCTCTACATCGCTCCATTGGTCGTTGGTGTGGCCTTGCGGCCGTGGATGCAGTTCTCCGTACTGAGCTTGGTGCTGATCCCGCTGTGTTTCGGATACGCCATCGTCCGTTATCGCTTGATGGACGTGGACATCATCTTCAAGCGTGGCTTGGCGTACACGGCGGCGACTGCCGCTGTCGCAACCATCTATTTTGCTCTCGTGGCCCTGATCACCTATCTCTTCCATGCGCAGACGACTGGCCCGGTGGGCGGCATGATCGCCATCGTCATAGCCGCGTTTTTGTTCCAGCCGTTCCGCGAACGGATTCAGACCCGGCTCGACCGCTTTTTCTACCGCGACCGCCTCGATTACCGCCGCACGCTGATCGAGTTCGGGCGCACGCTCACGAACGAAGTGCGTATTGACCCCATGTTGGGCTCGGTCATGGACCGCATTTCCCAAACGTTATTGGTTGACCGGCTGGCGATTTTCGTGGAGAACGCCGTCGAACCCGGCCAGATGCTGGTTGCCGGTTCCATGGGCGTGCGCCTCACCGAGTCTTTGGATCTTAGTTTCCTCGAGCCGGCCCGGCCCGAGTTTGCCCGCGGGGCGCTCTTTTTCGAGTCGCCCCGCGCGGCAAGAGGTGTCAGCGACTCCGTTCGTCTCACGCTCGAGCAGCTGGACCTCAACTACTATGTTCCCTGCCGCATTCGCGAGCACACCGTCGCCGTTCTGGGCCTGGGCAAAACCGTGGATGGAGATTTTCTGTCCAGCGATGACGTCGAGCTGGTCGAGACCATCGCGGGTTACGTGGCCGTGGCTCTCGACAACGCCCAGCTGTACAGCTCGCTCGAACAAAAGGCGCTCGAAATCGCCCGCCTCAAGGACTTCAGCGAAAACATCGTGGAATCCCTGAACGTGGGGGTGCTCTCGGTGGACCTCGAAGGGATCGTGGAATCCTGGAACACGCGCATGGAACAGCTCTTCGGGGTGACGCGCCAGGAATCCGTTGGACGGCAGCTCAGTTCGCTGCTGCCGGAAGAACTGGCGCGCGAAATCGATGCGCGCGGTGACCAGGAACAGATTACCGGCATCTATAAACAGAGACTCCACCATCAAGGGAAATCGCTGACTTTAAACGTTTCCATCACTCCCCTGGTGAGCAAATCGAATGAGCGCATCGGCCGTCTGCTGCTCTTCGATGACGTGACCCAGCGCGAGCGCCTGGAAGAGCAGATGTCGCAAACGGAGAAGTTGACGTCGCTGGGGCTTCTGGCTGCCGGTGTCGCGCACGAAGTGAATACGCCGCTGGCGGTCATCTCCAACTACATACAGATGCTGGCCAGGCAGATGCCGGAAGGCGACCCGCGCCAGTCCATCATTGACAAAATCGTCAAGCAGACCTTCCGCGCCAGCGAAATCGTCAACAATCTGCTCAATTTCTCACGGACGGGTGCAGCCGAAGCCGCGGATATTGATGTAAACCGTGTGGTCGAAGAGACCTTGTCGCTGGTGGCCCACCCCCTCAAGGTCTCGCAGATTCAAGTGGTGAAGCAACTTGGCGAACCGTTGCCGGCCGTTCGCGGATCCGCGAACAAGCTGCAGCAGGTCTTCTTGAACCTTTTCTTGAACGCGCGTGACGCCATGCCCGGCGGGGGAATGCTGGCCGTCCGCACCGCGGCGCATAACGGCAGCGTGGAAGTCGAAGTGGCGGATACCGGCGCCGGCATTGCCCGCGAACACATCCATCGCATCTTTGACCCGTTCTTCACCACCAAAGCCAGCGGCCGTGGCACCGGCCTCGGACTTTCCGTGAGTTACGGCATCATCAAGGAACACTCCGGGAAAATCGATGTGCGCTCGACGCCCGGCAAAGGTACATCCTTCCACGTGGAGTTCCCAGCGGTCCGGAAAGCGGTTCATGTCTAAGGGTTCCATTCTTGTCGTCGACGACGAATCAGAAATCCGCGAAGGCCTCGAACTCCTGCTGAGAAGTGAAGGCTACGGCGTCTCCAGCGCAGAAACGGGCCAATCCGGCCTGGAGAAGCTGGAACAGCATCCCTATGACCTGCTCCTGCTGGACGTCAGTTTGCCGGACCGCAACGGTCTGGACATGCTCAAGGAGATTCACCGCCGCGACCCGCAGCTCTCCATCGTGCTGATCACCGCCTACGGCTCGATCGATATGGCCCGCGCCGCTTTCAAGAATGGCGCGATGGACTACATCACCAAGCCGTGGTCCAACGACGAATTGCTTGCCCAGGTGGCGCAAGCCGTGGAATCGCGCCGGCTACGCGATGAAAACGTCCAGCTCAAACGCGCCCTGAAGCAGCGCTTCAATTTCCCGAACATTGTCGGCAAGAGCGACAAAATGCACGTGCTTCTGGACCTGGTCACGCAAGTCGCGCCTTCGCGCTCCACGATTCTCATCAGTGGCGAGAGCGGCACGGGTAAGGAACTCATCGCCAAAGCCATTCACTCCGCTTCCACCCGCGCGGACAAAGCCTTTGTGCCCGTCAATACGGGATCGATCCCCGTGGATCTCCTGGAGTCCCAGCTTTTCGGCCATGTGAAGGGTGCCTTCACGAGCGCGGTTGCTTCCAAAAAGGGCCTTTTCGAAGTCGCCGATCAGGGCACCATTTTCTTCGATGAGATTGCCACCATCAGCCCGGAAACGCAGGCCAAGCTTCTGCGCGTGATTCAGGAGCGCGAATTCATGCGTCTCGGCGGCACCGAGCAACTCAAGGTCGACGTGCGCATCGTAGCGGCTTCGAACGTGGACCTCCTTACCCTGGTTCGCGAGGGCCGCTTCCGCGAAGATTTGTATCACCGTCTGAACGTGATCCACCTGCAGATTCCCCCGCTTCGCGACCGCCGCGAAGACGTGCCCCTGCTGCTCGGGCATTTTATGGAACGGTATTGCCAGGAAAACACCAAACCACTCCGGCAATTTACCCCCGCGGCGCTGAAGCTGCTGATGGATTACGACTGGCCCGGCAACGTGAGGGAACTCGAAAACGTCGTGGAACGTGCGGTGGTCCTATCCACGCACGAGCGCGTTGACGTGGACCTGCTGCCGGACAGCATTCGCAGCAAGGAGATCGTTCGCGGCGTGCGCCTGCAGCTGTCGGAATTTTTGCCGCCGCTTCCGGGCGAGCCCGGTTCGCGTTCCTCTGCCGACCATCCGCAGCCGTCGCTGTTCCAGATCATGGATGAGATCGAGCGCCGCATCATCGTTGATATGCTGGAGCGCACCGGCTGGAATCAGACCGAAGCCGCCGAGCGATTTGTGATTCCTCTTTCAACCCTCAATCAGAAAATCAAGCGTCTGGGAATCGACGTTCGCCGCCGCGGCCGCGGGGATGAAACGCTGTCCGTTGTAAGCGGCAAGTAAGCCCGGCGCCCATCATTTCTTTACAAACTCCCCGGTGCAATATCTCCCCCGATAATGTACACTACGTCAAGTCCCTATGTCTTCGTCCGCGCCGCTGCCGCATCCATCCGATACCAGTGCCTTCCAGCACGAGTGGCCGGTGCTGCTCGCGTGCGCTTCGCCCTTCCCGGAAACGCCAAAACTCCCGGCCATGCTCGGGGCCGCTGATGCTCGGCGTCTCGTGGCGCTCGCCGAAGAACACGGTGTCGTGGGGCACGTCGCGGCATCGCTCGGCAAGCTGGATAAGGCAGTGCTCCCGCCCGAACTTCGGCCTGCCCTACGGAATCGTCAGCACGCCCAGGCGGTCTTTTCGCTGCTAATCACCGCCGAGCTATTTCGTGTCCTCGAACGATTCGTCTCCGAGAGAATCGGCGCACTGGTCGTCAAAGGGCCGGTGCTTGCGGTTCAGGCTTATGGCGATCCCGGCATGCGCCGTTACGGCGACCTGGATCTGCTGGTCCGCCAGCGCG
>QHYZ01000113.1 GCA_003225295.1 Acidobacteriota bacterium
ACTACAATATGAAAACCCTATCCGATTACCCAAACCTCCGGCAACAACGTCAGCAACTTCTCCAGCAACTCTCCGGCTTGCAAGAACTGCGGCGTGGCTCGCTCACCGAACAATTTCTCATGGTTAAACGCAAGGACGGTTCGCGCGTCAAGCGCGGCCCTTATCCACTCCTGACTCGCAAGCACGGCCAGAAGACCGTCTCCCGGCGCCTGACCGATCCCGCCCTGGTGCCCTTGTATCGGCAACAGATTCAAGCCATGCGGCAATTTGAAACCGTCGTGGACGGGTTAGTGCGGGTGGGCGAGCAACTCAGTGATTTAGCGGTGGCCGAGGTGGTACAAAAAAAAACTCCAGGTGGAACTGGAACAAGCCGCCGAGGTGCGTCGCCTCGCCGCCGCCCTGGCCACTCGGCAGACGCCTGATTTTGAAGCTTGGGAGAGCCTCGTGCTGCAAGCCGCCCGCCAAGGCGGAGCGGGAGTCCTGGGGACTTTGCTGAGTCACTGGCAGGGACACGCTCCCCGGGAGGTGATCCTCTGCCAGTGTGGCCAGCGCATGCGCAGTCGGGGCCGACGCCGTAAAGGGTTGGTAACGACCCTGGGCCGGGTGCCCTTCGCGCGCTCCTTTTATCAATGCCCACCCTGTTCCCAGGGGCGCTTTCCCGACGACGAGCGTTTGGACATCGTCCAAACCATCTATTCGCCTGGGGTGCGTCGACTCATGGCGCGTGCGGGTAGCCAATCCCAGTTTGCGCAGGCCGCCGCAGATTTGCGCTGCTACGCGGGGCTAACGCTCGAAGCGAGGGAAATCGAGCGGGTGGCCGAAGAGGTGGGCCACCAAGTCGAGCAGTGGCTCTCGGCGCAACAGGAACAGATCTTGCAAACGGTTGGCACACCGGCGCCCGCCGCTGCCTCCGAGGCCAAGTTCTATATTAGCTTCGACGGCACCGGTGTCCCGGTGCGCAAAAGCGAGTTGCTGGGACGGCGCGGCAAACAAGCAGATGGCTCGGCCCGCACCCGGGAAGCCAAGCTAGGCTGCGTGTTCACCCAAGTGGGCTTGGACAAAGAGGGCTATCCGCAACGCGAACCCCACTCCACCACCTATGTCGGGGCCATTGAATCCAGCACGCTCTTTGGCTGGCGCCTGTACACCGAGGCTCTGCGCCGGGGTCTGGAGCAGGCCCACACGGTGGTCGTGCTGACCGACGGGGCTCGTTATAATCGCACGATTATCCAAACCCATTTCCACGATGCCGTGCATATCGTGGATTTGTTCCACGCCTATGAGCATTTAACCACCCTCGCGCAGATTCTCTGGGGTCAGGAGGCCAAAGCCCCGAAAGCCTGGCGGGATTGGCTGGAAGCGGGCGACATCGGCCGGCTCATTCGCCAAGCCGGCAAACAACTGCCCGCCTCCGCTAAAAGCAAAAAGTCGATGCGCAAACAATTGCGCTACTTCGAGAACAATGCGCCGCAGATGCGCTATGCCGAATATCGTGAAAAGAAGTTCTTTGTGGGCTCCGGTGTGGTCGAGGCAGGCTGCCGCACGGTAATCGGTGAGCGTCTGAAACAATCTGGAATGCGCTGGTCCGTACGCGGAGCCAATGCCATCATTGCCTTGCGCTGTTGCATTCTCTCTGGTCGATTTGAAGACTTTTGGGCTTCTCGCACTCCGTAGCTCCCCCTTTTATCTCGTACACCCCATGACTTGCTGTTTGCCCGCATTTCCGGGATCTCAGAACGAAAGCCTGGCGCTCAACTGCATTTCGCGTCCCGGCGTCATGGCCATGGTGATCGTTCCGAACTGCGGCGTATTGACGAAGCGGTTCGGCGTGCCCAGGTTTACCTTGTTCAGAGCGTTGAATGCTTCGGCACGAAACTGGAAATTGGTTCTCTCGCTGATGCGGAAGGCTCGCGCCAGCGCGAAGTCCAGCGTTTGCATGGGCGGGCCATACACGGAGTTCCGGCCTGCCTGGCCGTATGTGAACGCCGGGGGCGCAGCAAATGCGGCGGGGTTAAACCACTCCGCGGCGGTGCGCGTGCCGGGGCCAAATATAGGCTGGCCGGTAACGTTGGCCCGGATGGGATTCTCGCCTAACACGGTCCCAGAGTTCGCCGTATCTCCGAACACGGAGATGGTGAAGGGCATTCCCGACTGGACCTGGTAGATGGTCGACAAATGCCAGTCCTCGGAAATGAGGCGAAGCCATTCCTGCCGCCGGAAAGCGGGAATGTTGTAAACGCTGCTCAGGGCGAAGCGGTGCTGCACGTCGCAACCTGGACCTTTTTCGGCGCTGAGATTCCTGTTGTCTTGTGGGATGGATGCTTCGTCCATCGGCGACCGGAAGTCCGGAGCGTTGGTCAGATTCTTGGCGAAGGTGTAGTTGGCCAGAATGCTGAGCCCATGCGAATAGCGGCGGCGGACATTCAAGTAGCCCGCGTCGTACCAACTCCGCGCGGTGTTCTCCAACAAATTGATGGTGCTGACCGGGAACGTCTCACTTTGCACCACGGCGGTGGTGCTGCTCGGCGTCAACACCGTGCCCGGCCCGAAAGTGAGCGTCTTGAAGGGGCGCCGCGGGCCAAGAGGACCCGGCCCGGGAAGGGTGTTGTTGATCAAGTGCGCTCTTTGCAGGTGGAAACCGCGTGAGCCGATGTAGCCGACTTCAAGCGAGGTGTTTTGCCCGAAGCTCTTTTGCGCCGAGCCGTTCCATTGCTGCACGTACTGCGCGGGAGCGTGCGAATCAAAAGCCGTGAAACTGACCGTGGTGGGCGTCAGAGCCCCCGTGCCCAGAACCGGTGTGCCGAAATTCATGCCGGTGTTGAAGAGCGCCGCTGGCGGCGTGAAGTTATCGCCTTGCTGCGTCTCCGGAAAAACATAAGGGACGTTGTGCCGCTGGTTGCACCAGGTGTTCAGATCTACAGGCGTAAAAAAGATTCCATAGGCCGCATGGAACACGAGGCCGACGCCTGGAAGGTGTTTGGCGATTCCCAAGCGCGGCGCAAAGTTATGCTTATTGGCGTACATCAGCCCTCGCGGATAACCCAACTGCCCGCCGATAAAAACGGAAGGAACGCCGTTGTTGAAAATCAGGTTGGTGTTGGTGTTCTGCTTGTCGTAGAGAGGGCTGGTGTATTCATAGCGGAGTCCGAGGTTAAGAGCAGTCGTGGGCGTCACCTGCCAACTATCTTCGGCGAACGCGGCCGTTCCCCAGGCGCGCAAATCCATTTGCGGTATACCAGCCTGGCGTTGTTTCACGGCGGGCAAGCCAAGCAGCATACTGGCCAGTCCGGAGCCGCTGCCGTCATTGAAACCAAATTCGGTGGTGTACCCGGTGGTGTATTGGTAGTATCCGCGGTTCTGGAAGAATCCCCACATGGGCCAGATGTAACGGTGGAATTCGGCGCCGAATTTCGTACCGTGGCGTCCGCGCTGCCACGCATAGGTATCCCGGAGTTCGATCGTCGTGTCCCAGGCATGCATGGGTGTTGCGGCAAAAGTGTCGCCGATTCCGGTGTACCCCTGAACGGCGAACCACGGGGAACCCCAGGCGTTCTTGCCTCCGAACCCAATTCCCTGAATGCCCAGCGCGCTAACCATATCGTTGACTCCGTCATTCTGCGAAGTGCGGTCCATCGAAAGGCGTGAAAGTGCGAGGGATACGGTGTTGACCCTGTTGCTGGTAAAAATGTGATTCCACGACCCGACCGCCTGCTGGGACAAGTTGTTGAAGTTCACGCCAAAGCCGGGCAAATTTTCCGTCGTGGAGGTCATACCGCTGCTCGGGGAGAAGCCATTTTCTCCGCCGGCAGAGTAGCGAGCCAGCAGGGTGTCGCCGTTCGAGAAGTTATGGTCCACGCGAAACGTGCCCTGGTCCTGAGTGTGGCTTTCGGTGCGCACGTCGAGATAATTGTTCGAATCCGCATCGCCCCCCATCATCATCATGTTCGGCTGAGGCAGATATTTCAGTAAAAAGCTTTCGAGAATAGGATTGATCCGGCCGGGCGGAATCTGGTTGTTGGGAAACTGGGAGCGCGTATACGGGAAATTCGAGGGCCCGGTCGGCAAACTCGGGTTGTAATTTGGGTTACTCACCGCGACGGTGGGGTCGTAGATTTTGACATTGTTGGTGCTGAAATCACCCTTGATTTCGTCCGGCGTGGGGACAGTCAGAATCTGGGCGTCTGCCTGCGCAAGACGCAAGCCCTCATAATTGACGAAGAAAAAGGTCTTCTTTCCGATCAGCGGGCCGCCGAACGAGGCGCCGAAATTATTTTGCACCAGGTGATTGTTGCCCATGGACGCGAAGGTGCTGGCATCCATTGCGCCGTTGCGGAGAAATTCGTAAATTGTTCCGTGGTATCGGCCGGAGCCGGAATGGGTGACGATATTGATCTGGCCACCTCCCGCGCCTCCCATATCGGCGGTGTAGCTGCTCGTTTCCACTTGAAACTCTTTAACCGCATCGGGAGAAGGGCTCAGGTTCTGTGTGTTGAATGTCGGATCGGTGTTGGTGGCGCCGTCCAGTAAGAAATAGTTCGCGTTCGGGCGGCTGCCACCGATGACTACGGCGGAGCGCTGCCCCGGACGCCAGTAAAGAGGATTGGTGGATCCCGTCTGTGCTCCAAAACCAACGTGGGCTCCGGGCACAGTCAGCACAAGGTCAATCAACATGCGTCCATTGAGCGGCAATTCGCGAATGGATGTGGGCTCGACGACCTCTCCCACGCTGGCGTCGGTGGTTTGCAAAACTTCTCTCCCGGCCGTGACTTCTACTCCTTCAGTGACGGAACCAACCCTCAGCGTGATGTCTACAGCAAGTTTCTGGCCCACCTCCAGCCGCAAGGACTGCTTTGCCGTAGCCAAGCCGGATGCTTCGACTCTTAGTTCATAATCATCAGGCAACAGTGCTGGGGCTTCGAAGAGTCCGTGTTGGTTCGTGACGACCCGACGGATTGCTCCGGTGCTCGCGGCCGTCAGCTTGACGGCGGCCCCCACAACAGGCAGATGCTGCGAATCGGTGACGATACCCGTGAGAACGGCGTAGTTGCTCTGGCCAAATCCGGGCACCGCGAGCCCCAGGAGAAATAGAAGTACGCCGAATCGCCTCATAGGGTTTGCCTCCAGAAAAACTTCACGCTGCGCAAAGCGCAGTCTTCGGGGCACAAGAAACGAACGGTTCGGCACGAGATCGACATTCCGCCCCTTGGCCCGGGACTCTAACTTTCAAGATGGGCACCTACAATAGTAGGAAAGCATTAGCAAGGATCTCGGCTAGATTCGATTCCTCGGCGATAGAGCTCCTTCCGAGGATCCTCCTGGCTCGCTTGCCCACGGATTTTTCCACAGCCCCCCACTGGACTCCGCCTCCCCCACGAGGTACTCTAGCCACCCTTCGACAGGGGTCCCTTCCAGGGACATCCGAAGGCACTCGACCAGGATTCTCAAGATGGCTACCGTGACTGCCATGCCCTCCGGTTCCCACCAGGAGCACCACGGCCTTTCCTTCTGGATGGATCGCGTCATCAAGGAGCTGGAAAGCGTCCGCTCGTCCCCCGACGCAGACGCCGTCCATGATCTTCGGGTGGCCATTCGCCGCTGCCGGTCGGTCGCTGCGGTGATGGAAGAGGTGGACCCCGATCCCGCCTGGCCCGCCATGCGCAAGGTGGCCCGCAAACTCTTCCGCGGGCTAGGTGCACTTCGCGATGCTCAAGTGATGGACGCGTGGGTAAAGAAACTCGCTCCCGAAACCGACGCCGTGCGCACGTATCTGCAAACCGCGTTCGAATCGAACGAACCAAAGCTGCGAGAAAACGCGCTCCGCGTGGCCGACAGATTCGACCAAAAGGCGTGGAAGCGCCTCGACCGCACTCTCAGTCAGCGCTCCCGCCTCGTGCCGGTTGGGAGTCTCGCCGCCGAATGCCTTGCTCTGGAACGATTCGAAAGCACCAGGGAGCTTCACGCCAAGGCCCTGCGCACCGAAAGACCCAAACCCTGGCATGCCTTGCGCATTGGACTGAAGCGCTTTCGCTACACGGTCGAAAGCCTGCTCCCGGAGCACTATGCCGCCTGGAGTGACAATCTCAAGCGTCTCCAGGACACGCTCGGCGAGATGCACGACCTCGACGTCCTTGCAGAAGTTGTCAAGAAGTCAGACTTCCTCGAAACCGAAGACTGTCTCAAACTCTGGCAGGAAAACATCAAACGCGAGCGCAACGATCGCATCGAAACCTATCGCCGGCTCACCCTCGGCAAGACCAGCCTCTGGAACATCAGGCGTTCCGGGCTACCCACGAATGGCCGGATCGAAGCTGCCGCTCTGGCCCGCTTGCGCGCCACGGCCCGCGCCGTTGATCCCCATGTGCGCCGTACCTCGCAAACCTCGCGTATCGCCGTGGCCCTTTTCGACGCCTTGAAACGCGCGGGCTCTGCTCCCGCGTTCAACGACCCCGCTCTTCGCCGGGTTTTGCTGTTTGCGGCTCGCTTGCATGGAGTTGGCGACACGGACGCCGGCAAGTCACCTCAAAAAACCGCGCGCAAGTTCCTTCTTGGTCTCACGATTCCTCCCGGATGGAGCAACGAAGATTGGGAGTTGCTCGCTCTTGCGGTCCGTTACCATCGCGGGGCCGAACCCAGAGCAAAGGACGGTCCCTTTTCCAAGCTTTCGGCAGAGCAGCAGAACAGTGTCCGCGCCCTGGCCGGCGTTTTGCGGCTGGCGCGTGCGCTTCGCAAGTGCGGTGTGGTGAGCGGAGCAGGAATCAAAGCCGAAAAATCCGCCGACGCGATCGTGCTTCGTGTTCCCGGCCTAGTGGATGATCTCGAAACCGTCGCGCGCCTTGCTGCAGGCAAGCATCTTCTGGAAGATCGCCTTGGCATGCCCTTGATCCTAAAGGCCACCGCGAAGCCGGAAAAGGTCCTTGCCCTATCGCCCCGGCAAGCTCCCGAGTTCTCGGTCATCGCTTCCGATTGAGCACCCCAGCCACGCCGGATGACCACCTGTGCACCCTCTTCGTCCCGAAACCATATTCCTGTCTATGCTTGAACGATGAGCCGCACCGGTTCGCCTCCCAGCCCGCCTTCCACGGCCGCTTGATTCAAGTGCTCCCGTGGATGAAACTTTGTTTTGTGCTTCCCCTCCACTGCTTCACGGACACCGCGGATTTACGTCTCTTCCGCACCTTGATTCGCAATCGTCACCGGGAGAAATAAAGCTAGGTATCTGAATTGTTGGCTTACTTCCCTGCTCGCCGCAGCAACTTAGGTGTGGCAAGCCACACGAGTTCGCCAATCGGCGGAGAAATACGCCTGAGCTCCACGAAAGCCACCCCCGCTTTTTTCATCGCCGTCAGAGGCTTTCTAGAGCCGAGCGCCGTAGCGATGACCTCATCGAGTTGCGGAGCATGGCCAAAGAGAAAGACCATGGACGCTTGCTTGTCCTTCGCCAGTTCGCGAAATAGAAGGGACGGCTCTGCTCCCGGCAACAGCAAATCCGTCCGCCGAATCTTCTGTTTGGCGTACGCCAGCGCACTGGCAAAAATTTGCGCGGTCTGCGTAGCGCGCACGTACGGACTTGAAAGCAACAGATCACCCGTCACACCGAGCGCTGCCACTCCTTTGGCCACCTGTTTGGTCTTCTCGATGCCCGCCTCGGTCAGATACCGTTCCGGGTCGGGAGGGCATTTGGGGTCCTCACGGTCAATGGCAATCCCATGGCGAACAATGTAAAGCTGCATCCCTTTTCTCCTTCGAATCAACGAGTCCTCGACAAACGGCACTTCTGCGGCCCGGCAATTCACTCTGCCGACGACTGGCGGAAATAGAGCCTCACGTGGAATTCCTTCTCAAACAGCTCCGCGCTGCGATGAGCGTCTCGCAAGTCTTCCGTGGCATCGCCGCTTGCGTGCACCTGCAATCCCACCGCGCCGCGCTGAAAGGAAGCGCGGATCTTCAACACGCGCTGCCGGTGGGAATGATCCAGAGCCTCGGCGATCCGCAGTATTGCCGCAAGTCTCCGAGTGACGCGTTGGTCCGTGTTGTTCAGCGAGGAATAAGCGGTGTGATGCCCAGCAGGCTCCGACTTTCGATTGTGATAGCGTACCAGTGCCGCCGCCACGGCTCGGTCGCGGCCTTCTAGCCCCGCGATATCGCCATTCAGGGCCAGGTACTCCCCATGCTTGTGATGCCCGCGGTGGCTGATCATGTGCCCGGTATCGTGCAGCAGTGCCCCGGCCTCCAGCAGCACACGCGCATGCGCCGGCAAATGATGCACCGCCTGCAACTGATCAAATAGCTGGATACTCAATTCCCGGACGTGTTCCGCATGCTGTTGCTGGTATCCAATCCGCCGCGCAAAACTGCGCGTGCCCACGAGCAACTGGCGCGCCGCGGCGTTGTACCGGTGGGGCTCCTTGCGCGAGAAGGCTTCCCGGGCAATCTCCTGTAACAGCCCCTCTCGCACGCCGACGCCGGGGAGCGCAAATGTGCGCAAGTTCAGGTAACGCCCCAAGGTAAGAAACGTGATGGCCGCCACGCCCATCACGTCGGCGCGGTCACGCCGCACCGCATAGACTTTCATGCGTTCCCGCACGTCTCGCCTGAGAATGTCCGGCAAACGCACCCGCAAGAGCGACAATTCCATCGTTGGCAGGCCGTGTTGACGCGTCCCTGGAGCGATATTCGCCAGCGTTTCCGCGTTCCCACCCAGCGCCACCGCGATGCTTTCGCCCAAATTCGGGCGCGGCACTAGTTTCGACTCCAGCAGCGCGCGTACGTACCGCCGCACCTGCTCCGCTTCCGCCAGACGAATCACTCCGGGGAGTTCCAGAGTGGTCATCAGCCGCACCGTGCCCACCGGCAATTGCGCGCCTTGCTCCACGGTGCGATCGCGCAGGATGCTGATCTCCAGGCTTCCACCACCTAGATCCACGATGCAGCGGGGTGGCGCCTCCGGTCCCAGCGCGGCCAATACTGCTTCCCGGCCGAGACGCGACTCCTCAGCCGCATTGATCACTTCCAGCGTGATTCCCGATTTCTGTTTGATGCGGCGCACAAACACCTTGCGGTTTCGCGCTTCACGCGTGGCGCTCGTCGCTACCGCGCGATATCGCGTCACTCCGAATTCATCCATCAGTTCTCGAAAATGCCGGAAGGCCTTCGTGGCTTTCTTGAATATCTCTTCGCTAAAGCGGGGACGCACGAAAACGCTTTCTCCAAGACGTAGCGGGTAGCGTTCTACGTGGACGGGTTCGATATCCAGCGCGGAATAGGCGCGCGCCACGGACAGGCGCACGGCGTTCGAACCGGCATCGATGGCGGCGATATGAACCGGCTCGGACATTCCAGGAGCTACCGCCAGAGGTGGGCTAGCGCGGCGGAAGGAGTGTACTTCGTCGCGCGAATTCCCAATTGCTCGCCGATACGCTGGCGCAGCTGCTTGTTCACGGCGGGAACGCTGGCCTCACCGTCCAGTTCGAGGAAACTATGTTTCTTGGCCATGACTTCGAACTCGCGCTTGATCATCGTCTGATAGCGGATGAAAGACCAGTAGAGATCGTGGGAAAGCGACATGTCCCGTCCCGCTTCCCAATAACTGATGGCCTGTGCTTTCTTGAATTCCCGCCCGAAGGCCGTCTCTGGCCGCACGTTCAGCCAGAAAGTCAGGTGCGGCCGCAAGGCCATGGCGTAGAGCCCGCCCATGTAATCACGATTGATGCCCCGCACCACGCCCCGCGCGATGAGCGTGAAGATGAAACGATCCGCCAGCACAATGGTGCCGGATCGCAGCGCCGGCAGAATACGGTGCTCCACCTGATCGAAGAAATCCGTTGCGTACATCAGCGCCAGCGTCAGCCGCGTCGCGGCGTTCTTGGCAAGAAGTTCATCGATGTCGCGTCCCACCAGATTCGAACGGCGCAGCCCGCTCGTCTGCACCGCAAACCCCTCCGATTCCAGCCACTCCTGCAATAGGGCAATCTGCGTTGACCGTCCCGACCCGTCCATGCCTTCAATTACGACCAGGCTGCCGGTTATTTCGCTGGGATCGAATCCGACCAGCGGCTCGCCAAAAAAATATTGGGACGACGCTTCGTCGGCGGCCGCAACCGCCTTGGCCCCCGCCACTGGAGGCGTTGCCACGGGCGTCTCCGCCGCTGGAACCGCCCCTGACGTTTTCTCTTTTTCCTGGTCCGGCATGGTCACTCCGAGTCCTGAAGGTGTGGAGCGAAGCGCTTGAGATCGATTTTTGACGCCACGATGTCGCGCATCTGTTTTTGCAGCTTATTCACGGGAAGCGTGCCGTCCAGTACGACGAAATTGTCGGTGTCCACCATCTTGTCGTACTCCTCCAGAATCCGCGCCTGAAACAATCGGAAACTCTCCGCGCGGTCGTAGGACATCCCCAAATCCATGCCCGCTTCGTAGTATTTCAATTTCGGACGCCCGCTCAGGATGCGATGCACGGCCACCTCCAGCGGCGCGCGGAAATAAAACGTAATGTCCGGAATCGGCGCAAAGCGGTACAAATTTCGCAGCCATCTCGCCGGGCAGCCCCGCGCCGCATCCCTCGCAAACGCCGTGTAAATGTAGCGATCAGCAAGGACTAGATAGTCGCCCTGAAGCAACGGCATGATCTGTCGCTCACAACGGTCCGCAAAATCCGCCGCGTGCAGCAGCGAAAATGTCGTCGGCGTCAGCAAGCGCCGCTGTTTTCCTCGCCGCGTAGCGGATTTCACCAGCGGCGATGAATTCCATTCCGTAAAATGTAAACGGAATCCGCCAATTTCCAGCCAGCGCTTGAGCAAATACAGTTGCGTGCTCTTGCCCGACCCGTCCGTGCCTTCAACCACAATCAATGCGCCCGGATACGCGCGGCTGGGAATCGGCCGGCCCGGTTGCGGAAGGGTGGATTTCGCCGGCTCGGTTCGCGGCGCTTTCTGCGTTACATCCAGATTTTCCATGATTCTCGTTAGCAGAAGCTGCTCAATTCACAAAGACTAATCCCGCATTGTTACAGGGGCATTACAACACACCGCGCCACTTCCGGCAAAGCGCACCAGGTTGGCAGAGCCTAAAGAACCCCGACATGGAGAACGGCGCTTAGAAAGATTTTTCCTGTCCTGGTCAGAAAAGAGTGATCTTGATGTGCAAGAATTTCTTCGGATTTTGCCGGAAATCTCCAATCAACAGCCGCATATCCCCGGTCAATCCCGCCAGGTTGTCGTACAACTTCGGGTCGGAGAAGAGTTTCCCTGCCGTCGTCGTGTTGTCATTCAACTTCGCCGACGCGGTTGCCAGGTTCGAACTCGTGTCGCGCAATTTGTTGTAAAGAGTGTCGTCCGTGGCCAGTTTCCCCAACGTTCCTATTCCGGCGCGCACGTCTCCGATCATGGCATTGCCGTTGGTGATCGCTTGCTTGGCCTGGTCGTAGAGCGTCGGGTCATACATCAGTTTTCCGATCGTCCCTTTCTGCGCCCGCACGTCCGCCAGAATCACATTCACATTGTCTAAACCCTGGTCCACTTTCGTGTACATCTCGTCCGAGGCCACCAGTTTCCCCAGCGTGCCTTGGCCCGCCTGAATATTCGTCAGCATCACGTCGCCCTTGGCGAGAATGCTGTTCAAGTGGTGGTACGCTTGCTCGTCGGTCAATAACTGCCCCAGCGAGCCCTTGCCCTCCTTGACGCCCTGGATCAGTTGACGCACGTCGTCCGAGAGCGCATTGAGGTTTCCCAGTACCTCGGCGCTCCTCTCCACCACCTCTTTCATAGCTTTCTCCTCCGCCCCGGTGATCTCCCCGTCTTCTTTCAATGGTGCTCCAGTGAAACCTCGTGTGATGTTCACGTAGCGATTGCCCAGCAGCCCTTCGGTCACCAGGCTGGCGGCGGAGTCCGTCAAAATGTCATCCTGATATCGCTTGTCCACACGCATTACCACTTCGATGTTCTTGTTTTTCCCCGGCCCCTTGCCTGGTGTCCGCGGCAACAGCCGGATCGATTCCACGTTTCCGACTTCCACTCCGTCCACGCGCACCGGCGCCCCATCCGACAAGCCCGCTACTTCCGGCAGATAGGTCTTCAGCCGGTATTTCGGGCTCAGGAAATTCCCTCCACCCGTCACATAAAAAATACCCGCCGCCAGCACGAAGAGACCCACCAGCACGAAGAGGCCAACTCGCAATTCCGTCCACGTGAGTTGTTTTCGATTCGCCATCGCTGCTTCCCTCCCTCGCTACCTTGAATCAGACTACTCTATAATCAAACCAGAAATCGCCTGAGATAGGGGTCTTCCGAGTTTGCGATCTCTGCGGGTTCGCCTTCGAAATAAACACCACCATCACGGTAGACCAAGAACCGCGTTCTGGCCGAGTTCGCGGCCGCCGCGTTGCCATTAGGCGCGTTGGGAACGACCCGCTTGGCTTGCGGATCGAAATGAAAATTCGCCAGCGCAAAACCGTCCTGCAAACGATGCGTGGCTAGCAGGGCCGTTACTCCGTACACATCGCGAAGGCGCAGAATCAGCGTAATGATGGTCTGTGACGTTACCGGGTCCAGTCCCGCCGTCGGCGAATCGTACAGCACGATGGGCGGGTGGTTGATCAGCGCCCTGGCAATCGAAACGCGCCGTCTCATGCCCCCGGACAATTCCGATGGGAACTGCTCGAGCGTGTGCTCCAGCTCTACGAATTGCAGCACTTCGCGTACACGCTGGTCGATTTCTTCCTGGGGAACGTGGTTTTCGCGAAGCCGGTAGGCCACATTGTCTGCCACCGACATCGAATCAAAAAGCGCTCCTTCCTGAAACACAAATCCAATCTTATGGCGAAACGCCAGCAACTCTCTCTCTTTCATCTCGGAGACTTCATTCCCGAGCACGATGACGCTTCCCCCGTTCGGAGTCAGCAGCCCTGCGGCCATCTTCAATGTCAGGGTTTTTCCCGTTCCCGTTTCACCCAAGAGAATTAACGTTTCCCGCTGCTGCACCTGGAACGTCACTCCGCGCAAGACAGGGCCCTCGTCGAAGCCCATCCACACGTCCTCGAACGTTATGGCCGGTTCGAACGCTGACGCCTCTCTTACCGATGTGCTCATAGAACTAGTTCGTGATTATAGCGGCAAATCCGCTGCTTGTCGGAAAGGAAACGTGCCCGGAGTTTCAAACACCGGGGCCTTGGGATCAGAAGATTTTGTTAGAGAGATACAGTGAAAGTTTCGTCAAAAACGCGTCCGCCACGATGATTAGCACCGAGCCCACGACTGCCGCCGACGTGGTGGCGCGCCCCACGCCCTGCGTGCCTCCGCGCACCGTGAGTCCTTTGTAACACCCGATCGTGGCTATAATGAAACCGAATACCACCGGCTTCGTAAATCCTTGCATCAAGTCCGCGAAATCCAAGGCATCAATCGCGCGCCGCCAGAATTCCACGGCGCTCAGACGCAATGAAAAAACCGACGCGGCGCATCCTCCCAGCAGACCGATGAAATCCATTATCGCCGTCAATAACGGAAGCATGAGCAGCGCGGCCAGCAAGCGAGGCGCGACCAGCTTGCGGCCGGGATCCGTCCCCATCGCGCGCATGGCGTCCACCTGCTCGGTCACCAGCATCGACCCCAGCTCCGATGCAATCCCCGTCGCGCAGCGGCCGGTTACCAGCAAACCCGTAAAAGCCGGCCCTAGCTCGCGCACCAGGGCAATCGCGACGACGTCTCCGGTCAGCGATGTCTGTCCAAAACGGATAAATTGCGATCCGGTTTGCAGCACCATGACCGCGCCGATAAAGAACCCCGACAATAGGATGATGGGCAGCGAACCGGCGCCGATAAAATCCATCTGTTCGAGAGTGTCTTGAACGTAGTGCGGACTTGTGAAGATGTTGGCCAGCGCTTGGCCGGAGAGCAACGCGTAGTCCTGGACGGCGGCCACCGCTCGTTTGGCCGCATCCCCCAATACCTCAGCCACGGAGGCGGCTTCTTCCTGTTTTGCCTGGCGGCCGGTGACCTGAAGAGGAGTGTCTGCCACGAGTACCTGTTCGTGTCGGCTTTCCGCGACGGACTTCTCGGCACAACTACAGCAACGAAAGCCTAACCGTGCGGCACGGGCACGTCAAGTCAGCGATCGGCCTTCTGCCAGCGAGCGGCCTTCTCAGCAGCTCCACATCGGCGTCGCGCCGCCACGCGGAAAGACCATCCCGCCTTCGTTTCGAGTGATTTCAACAAGTTGCTGCAAGCTTTGCTCGCAAGCAGGGAAACCGATGACACCTCTGTAGCTGGCAACCGCGCTTTTTCCCGGGCCACCGCCTCACAGGAGACGTTTGACGGCGACCCGCCACCTGTCCGCTTCCGCCACAGTATTGTCCCGGAATCGCGCATTCATTCTCGTCACCGCGCCCGCGAAACACAAGTAACTCATATGATTTCAGTAAGATATCGAACCCCGACGGACCGGAGACTTCTTTGCACCTGAGCATTGTCGGGCTGCTAAAGCAGATTTGTTATGTTCAGGGCATTTAACCAGGATGCCGGCAACCTCAAGTGTCCGGAGTCACCACAACGTTCGGGATGATTCTTTCGGGGAGGTCAACGGATGGCAAGTTTCTGGCAAGATCTGCGCTATGCGTTTCGCGCGTTTGGCAAGTCGCCCTGGTTCGCCTCCCTCGCTGTGGTTACTCTTGCGCTCGGCATCGCCGTAAATACATCCATCTTCAGCATCATTAACGGCTTCCTCATGCGACCGATGCCAGTGCCTCATCCGGAGCAGCTCACCGTCCTCAGTTTGCAACAAGCCGGCGACAAATCACTGCAAAGCTTTTCTTACCCCGATTATTTGGATCTTCGTGACCAATCCAGTTCCTTCAGCGACATCATTGCATACCGCGTCACGCTGGCCGGCCTCACCGCAGATAATCGGGGCGATCATTGCATCGCCACTCGCGTTACCGGTAACTATTTTTCGATGCTCGGCGTCCAGCCGGCGCTCGGCCGCCTGATTCTCCCCACGGAAGGACAAACTCCCGGGGCCGATCCCATCCTGGTCCTCGGCTATTCGTATTGGCAGAAGAGATTCACGGGCAACAAAAGCGTCATTGGGAAACAGGTTGAAGCCAACGGCCATCCGCTGACCATCGTCGGTGTGGCTCCCAAGGAATTTCACGGCACGTATTCCATCGTGGATTCCGACCTGTACGTCCCGCTCAGCGCGAGCATTGGCACGAAAGACGAAAAGCAAGTCGAGAACACCTGGATGCAGCGCTCCGAACGCTCGCTCTCACTGATGGCCAGGCTCAAGCCTGGAACGAAGTTGAAGAATGCTCAGGCTTCCCTCGATGTTGTCGCCCAGCGCCTCGCCGAGCAGCATCCTGATACCGACAAAGGTATCGCCATCCGTGCCTTTCCCGAACAACTTGCTCGTCCCGAACCCGATCCCGACAATACGCTCCCTTCCGTCGCGCTCGCCTTTATGGCTCTGGCCGCTCTCGTTCTCCTGGTGGCTTGCTTCAACGTCACCAACGTTTTGCTGGTGCGCGCCACCGCGCGCCAGCGCGAGATGGCCATTCGCGCCGCCCTCGGCGCGGGCCGGGTGCGCCTCGTTCGCCAATACTTGACGGAAAGTTTGCTGCTTGCTCTTCTCGGCGCAGGTGGCGGCATGCTACTCGGCTATTGGGCCATGCGCTTCCTTAGCTCCATTCCCCTGGGCACGGACTTGCCCCTTCAGTTGAAGTTCCTGCCCGACGTGCGAGTCTATTTCTTTGCGCTCGGGGCGGCGCTTGTCGCTGGAGTGATCGTCGGCGTTTTCCCTGCGCTGCGCGTCGCGCGCCATGATGTCAGTTCGGTGCTGCACGATGGTGGCCGTGGCTCTTCCGGCGGACGTCGCCGCCAATTCCTTCGCGGCTCGCTGGTGGTTGCCCAGGTAGCAGGCTCGCTGGTGCTGCTCATTGTCGCCGGCCTTTTCATTCGAAGTCTCGGCAAGGCGCAAAATATTTATCTAGGTTTCGAATCAAGCCAGGTTCTGGATTTTTCCCTCGACGTTCAACAAATCGGTTATCAGGAATCTCAGGGCCGGGCCTTTTATCGCGAACTGGAGTCACGTCTCCGTGCTCTCCCGGGCGTCGTCTCGGTCGCCCAGGCCTTCTCCGTTCCCATGGGTGTCATGAGTACCTTCGACTCCCTAAACATTGAACGTCACCCTGCTCAGCCGGGCCAGCAACCTCCCAGCGTGCAGTACAACATGGTTACACCCGGATATTTTGATACCCTGCACATCCCCGTGCGTCACGGGCGAGCGTTTACCGAGAGCGACGAGGAGAAGACGCTCGCTGTCGCGGTCGTCAACCAAAGCATGGCCAAGAAATTCTGGCCCGATGAGGATCCCCTCGGTAAGCGCTTCAGCACCAAAGGCCCTTCCGGACCCTTCATCGAAGTCGTCGGGGTTGTTCAGGACGGCAAGTACAAAGGGGTCATCGAAGTTCCGCAGCCGCACTTCTATCTACCTCTAAGTCAGGCTTACATACCGCTCCGCACTTTCCACATCCGCACTGCGGTTCCCCCGGAAAGCCTCTCGACGCAGGTGCAGTCGCAAGTCCGCGAACTCGCTCCCAGCTTGGCCATCTCTGAAATGCAGACTCTGGATCAGGCGCTCCAAGGATTAAATGGATTCTTGTTCTTCCGCCTCGGCGCGCAATTAACCGGCACGATGGGCCTGCTGGGTCTCATCCTCGCCGTCGTGGGGGTGTACAGCGTCGCTTCTTATGCCGCGGTGCAGCGCACTCAGGAGATTGGCATTCGCATGGCCATCGGAGCCACGCCGGGCGACATTCTAAAAATGGTCCTGCGCCAGGGTCTCGGCACCGTCGGGATCGGCTTGCTCGCCGGCTTGGTTGCCGCCTTCGCGGGGACACGCCTTCTGGCGGATCTGTTCTACGGCGTCACCCCGAACGACCCGGTGACCTACGCGGCCGTCGCCGCACTTCTGCTCGCGGTGGTCTTGCTGGCCTGCTGGATACCGGCCAGGCGCGCCACGCGCGTCAGCCCGGTCATCGCGCTGCGCTTTGAATAGCCACCCGGTCGCGCATTTTTATTCCTCAGGAAATAGGAGCAACCCTTTGCTTCCATGAGTCCCTTGCGGCTATTTTCATGGTTAGCTGGTGATTCGAGACAGCCATCATTCCCAAGAAAGAAGGCGTAAACTCCTAGATTTCAGCAACCCTTTGACACTTCTTTCATGGTTCGTTGTGGTTCGAAGAACCATGATTTATTCGTACCGAAGCGCGACGATAGGATCTACACGCATCGCGCGGCGCGCCGGAAGATAACAAGCAAAGAGAGCCACACCCGAAAGCAGAATGGCCACGCTTAGGAACGTGATTGGATCGCTTGTCCGCACTCCATAAATCAGTGTGGTGATGAGCCGCGTCAATCCAAAGGCAGCAGCAAGTCCGATGGCCACACCCATCAGCGTAATTGCTAATCCTTGTCCTAACACCATTCGCAAGACGTCGCGGTTGGACGCGCCGAGCGCCACACGAACTCCAATCTCGTGCGTGCGCTGGCCAGTCAGATAGGAGATCACACCATAAATGCCAACCGCGGAAAGAACGAGAGCGAGTGCAGAAAATATACCCAGCAGAAACATGGTCATCCGTTGCGTGGAGATTGAGCGGGCCACGATTTCTTCCATCGGCCGGACATCGTAGAGAACCGCGCTGCTCGTCACTTTCTCGGCGCCCTGTCGAATGGCGCTAGCGATGTCTCCGGTAGCGCTAGCGGTGCGGGCGACATATTGTCCGCCGTTCGCGAGTAACGGCCAGAATCTGTCGGGCACCTGCCAAACCGGCAGATAGAGTTGGGCCTGCAAATTCTGATGTTCCCGCGAACCCAAACCCCAATGTTCGACGTGACCGACAACGCCGACGATCTCCGGCTGAGTATCGAACAGTCCGAGATTGAGATGTTTTCCGATGGGATCCTGATTCGGAAAATACTTGCGCGCGAAACTGGCATCAATTAGCGCCACCGCGGGTCCGTGCTCGTTGTCCTGGCCCGTGAATGTGCGACCGCGCTCGACGGGAATGCGCATAGCCTGGTGGTAGCCCGAATTGACAAGATAAAAGAGCGCGAAAGGCATGTCGTTATCATTTGCCGGCTTGGGTTGGCCTTCGAGCCAGAAAGGAATCTCGGAATCTCCGGTCATGGGCAGCGACCCGCCCATCAGGGAGACCGTTTCTACACCCTGAATGCTCTCCAATTGCCGCAAGGTCTCGCGGTACATTGTTCGAAGTTGGTCGGGCGTCAAAGCCGCGTTGGAACTCGACGAGATGCTGAACGTGAGGACATTGCGCGGATCGAAGCCTGGATTGATGTTGCCCAGCGCTGAGACCGTGCGAATCATCAGTCCCGCGCCGATCAGAAGGACCACCGCCATAGCCATCTCGACGACGATGAAAACGCTTTGGGTGCGATGACGCGCGCCGCTCGAGCCGCGGCCGCCTTCCTTCAAGGTCTCGTGAGTATCGGGCCGCAGCGTCTTGAGCGCGGGAATCAACCCAAACACAATGCCGGTCAAGACGGAGATGCCCAGGGTATAGAAGAGCACGTGGCCGTCGAGCGCGATCCCCTCCGAGCGCGGCAAGCTGCCTGCCAAAGCGGCAACCAGAACGCGCACGCCCAACTTTGCCAGGACGAGTCCGATACAACCGCCGGCAATGCCGAGCAGCATGCTCTCCGTAAGCAACTGGCGAATCACTCGCGCGGGATTGGCTCCGAGTGCGGCGCGAATCGCAAATTCGCGGGCTCGGCACGTCGAACGCGCGAGAAGCAAATTGGCAACGTTGGCGCACGCGATCAAGAGCACAAAGCTGACCGCGCCGAGCAGCACCAGCAGGATTCCTTTCACGTTGCCGACGACGTCGGTCTTGAGAGGGATCAAGGAGATGCCCGAGCCTTTGTTCGCTTCGGGATAAGCTACGGCCAAGTTCTCGGCGATGCGGCTCATTTCGGCGCGGGCTTGATCGAGGGTGACGCCCGCTTTCAGCCTGCCGATCGAGTTCATGCCCATGCTGATGCGCCGGTCGCGAAACGTGGGATCGTTCCACTGACCGATGGGCACGAAAATATCCGTGTTGCTCAGCCCGGTGAGGTGACCGGGGGCGACACCAATAATCGTGTAGGCTTTGCCGTTCAGCGTGATGTTCTTTCCCAATACGTCCTGCGCGGAGCCAAATTTGCGACTCCAAAGCCCGTCGCTGAGGATGGCCACGGGGCCGGCGCCAGCTTTGTCTTCCTCGGGGCGAAATGCGCGTCCGAGAACCGGCTGCATGCCGAGGGCGGTGAAAAACTCCGCCGAAATCATGTGCGTGTGAACGCGTTCCGGTTCGCCGGCGCCGGTCATATTGAAATTGTCGGACCGGAAGGCACACAAGGAAGCGAAGGACTGGCTGTCTCTTTGCCAGTCGAGGAAGTTGGGATAGGAGATGGAACTTTCCTGGAAGGTCGGAGACTTGGTGTAGACGGCGACCAGTTCGTCGGGGCTCGGGAACGGCAGTGGATTGAGGAGCACGCCGTTGACGACAGAGAACAAGGCGGTGTTGGCTCCGATTCCCAGAGCAAGCGTCAGGACGGCGATCGCGGTGAAACCGGGATTCTTCGCCAATACACGCAATCCATAACGGACGTCTTGCCAGAAGCTCATCATTGGACACCTCTCTCACGTACACCAGCGCGGCTGCAGCGCTTCTGGAAGTAGAAACGAGGTCGATCTGACTTTTGTTTCCTGAAAGTGGGAACGGAATGACTGTGCAGCAAGAACATGCTCAAGAATGGCCGCCTTGCTGGGGTAATTTCGGATGCCGGATTCGGCGATTTCATTGGCATGCTGGAATACAAATGCACATGGTATGGGCGAACGCTCGTCAAGGTAGACAGGTTCTTCCCATCGTCCAAGTTGTGCTGCATTTGCCATGTCCAGAACGTCGAACTCCAGTGGCAAGACCGCTGGCAATGTCCCAACTGCCAGACGGACCACCAGCGGGACGAAAACGCCGTCGTCAATCTGTTTGTCGAGGGCTTGAGAATCTTAGCCGAGGGACGCTCGGTGATAGCCTGTGGAGACACGGTAAGACTTGAGCGCAAGCCCAAGCACATGTCTGCGAAACAGGAAACATCGTTGGAGACGTGCGGCCATGTCGCCTAGTAACTCCAAAGAATCCCCCGCCTTTAGGCGTGGGGAGTCTTCAATCAATTCGCAGTGCGTTCATGGGCGAAATGGAAGCGGCGCGGTTCGCGGGAATGATCGCCGCAAAAAAGGAGCAGATCGCCAGCGCCCCCGCTGCCACAGTCAGTGCGAGCGGGTCCCAGGAGGAAACGCCGTACAGCTGGGCGGAGATTAATCGCCCGGCGCCAACCGCCAGGGGCAAGCCCAGCATCAGTCCAAGCAACACTCGGTTGAAGGCCCCGCGCAGCACGAGTTGAATCACTTTCGGGCGGCCAGCGCCAAGCGCCATGCGAACGCCGATTTCATTGGTTCGCTGGGCAACGCTATAGGCCGTGACCCCGTACAAGCCCACGGCAGCCAGCACGAGAGCTACCATCCCGAACAAGCCGGCCAGGCTGGCTACGGCGCGCTCCTGATCGAAGGAAAGATCAATCTGCTGCTGCATGGTCCTGATGCTGTTGATCGTCAAGTTGGGATCCAAGTCCGCCAGCATCCTGGTGAGCACCGCTTCGAGCGCGCCGGGAGGCATCTTGGTTACCAGCATAATTCCGCTGATAAAGTGCGAGCGCAGCTCGATTTTCTTCATCAACTCGTCGGGGTAGACGACGTTTTGGGCCAGCGGGACGTAGAACATCGGACGCGCCGGCCGATTCAAGCCCCAGCCGGCAAACTTGGCATCGCGCACGACGCCGACGATCCGGAATGTCCCGGCATACTCGGGCAAATCGAGGCCGAAGTGCTGATCCAGCGGATTTTCGCCGCTTTTGAAAAAGCGCTTTACGAAAGCCTCATTGACGATGGCCACCGGCGCCGTGGTTTCGTTGTCCGCTAAGGTAAACATTCGCCCGCGCAAAATCGGCATGCCAAAATTCTGCAGATAGTTGACGCTCACGCGGTCCCACGACGCGCCTGCTTCCTCGTTGAGCTTGGCCGCAGGATGGCCGGCTACCATGATGAGTTCGCCCCAGTTGTCGGTAAGCGGGTTATAAAGGGCCAGACCGGAGCCCTGCACGCCGGGCAGGGCATTGAGCTCTTCTTCAAGCTGACGGTAGAGCGCCGCTAACTTGGGCTGCGTGTAGCTGGCTGGAGGATTGTTCATATCCACCACAACGCGCCCTTCGACCTGATACCCGAAATCCTGATGCTCGAGCTTGTTTAGGCTGCGCGCCAACATGGTCGCACCGGCGACGAGGACAACCGACAAGGTGGCCTGCACAACCAGCAGAGCTTTGCGGACGAAGGAAGAATGATCTGTGGTGCCGCGGCCCGCGCCGCGGAGTGCTTCCGCGGGGTCGGTACGCGTGGCAATCCACGCGGGAACGGCCCCGAAAATGATTCCTGTCACCAGGGCCAATCCGAAGGCAAACGCCAATACCATGAGCGACGGTGTGGTGCTGATGGGAAGAAAATGTGAGCTGTGAAACGCCAGGGAAAGCAGCAGCCGCGCCGCTGCCATGGCCACCAGAAGCCCTACTATGCCACCGCCGACGGCGAGCAGGACGCTTTCCGTGAGCGCTTGCCGAACGATTTGCCAGGGTGTTGCGCCCACCGCCAATCGCACTGCAGTTTGCGCACGACGCGCTACCCCGCGAGCCAGCAGCAGGTTCGCCACATTGGCACAGGCGATCAGCAGTACCAGACCGCACACGGAGAGCAGGATCTGCAGGCTGCGGCCGTATTCCTCTTTCATCACGGCCACGCCTGCTCCGGCGGGTATCACCTCGATAACCTGCTTGGGAAGCATGCGGATGACATCCGGCATGAAGTTGGCAGGATACCCGGAATCGTTCTGCAGCCATTGGCGTAGCAGACCGGTGAGGCGCGGAGCCATTCCGTCTATCGAAGCTCCCGGGCGCAATCGGCCGATCATGCGCAGCCAGGCAGACACAGGCTGATGCAGCAGACTACGTTCGGCATTAATCAGGGGTTCTTGTTGAAGGGGGACCCAGATATCGGGAGGATCGCTTTCCAGCGTTTCGCCGAAAAACCCGGCAGGTGCGACACCGATGACGGTCAACGGATGGCCCTCGGCGACGAATGTTGAACCCACTACTGAAGTGTCGGATGCATATGCGGTTTGCCATACACGGTGGCTGAGCACCGCGACTGGAGGGGCAGCAGGCTTGTCGTCATCCGTCGTAAACACGCGTCCGCCGAAGGCCCGCACTCCAAGGGTTGAGAAATAACTGCCGGTGACGTACTCCGCGCGCAGAGGTCTGGCAGCCGATTCGACGCCCTGACGTCGCACGCTCAGTCGCCAGCGCCCCGCCTGGAAAGCGGTCACTTCTTCGAACTCCGGAGTTTCGGCCTTCAGCCGCTCGTACAAGGGAAAGGAAAACATTCCCCAGCGGTCCTGAGGACCCCCTTCTACGCAGCATTCGTCGCCTTCGCCGACTCGGTAGAGCCTGCCGGGATCGGAAACTGGCAACGAGCGGAGCATCACCGCATGGATCAAGGTAAATATTGCGGTGGTCCCGCCGATTCCCAATGCCAGGGTCAGTACCGCCGCAACGGTAAAAACCGGCGACAGCCAGAACTGTCGTAGGGCGTACCGAAAATTGCCGGGCAGGTTTTGCATTGAACACCTCTTCCTACTCTACGCAGTTCAGCCCCGGCGGGTTCCCATGTCCAGCAGACTCGTGAATGTCGCCCAATTCCGCCTGGTGCTGTTCTATTGACGCTTCAAGGAGTCGATCGTCACCGAGCTCCCATTGGCTAGCGACAATCCGAGGCGCGCTACCGGTCAGGCCAGCGGGCGCACCGACGCGCTCAGAATTTGCTGGGCAATCCTTCTCGGGCTTTACCCACTAGAGTGCCGTCTGACCTGCCTAAGGCGGTGGCCTAGATAATGAATTTTCATCGCCAACGGCTCCGGCGGACGGTCTCGTGGCTAAGAACCCGGACGAACGCAGGCGAGCCTGGGAGGCGCGCTGGACGCAGAGCGCAGCGGCGGCTACACTGTTTGTTTTGCAGTTGTTTTTGAATCCATCGCGCGCGAATTTGTGCGCGGGAATGAATCCGCATGCTTCGCTTTTTCACCGCGGGTGAGTCGCACGGTCAAGCGCTGCTGGCGTTTATTTCCGGGTTGCCCGCGCAACTCCCCATTGACGTGCAGTTTATCAATCACCAGTTGCGCCGCCGCCAGCTTGGTTATGGACGCGGCGGGCGGCAGAAGATCGAAAAGGACACTGCCGATGTGTTTGCCGGAGTTCGCCACGGGAAGACTATTGGGGCGCCCATTGCCTTGCGGATTGAAAATCGCGACTGGGTCAATTGGGAGAAGATGCTGCCGGTGGAGGCCGCGGAAGAAGATCCGGGCATGCGCAAGCTCGTGGCACCTCGCCCCGGCCATGCCGATCTTGCGGGGTCGCAGAAATTCAACTACCACGATGCGCGCTATGTTCTGGAGCGAGCCTCCGCCCGCGAGACCGCGGCACGCGTGGCGGCGGGCGCCTTTGCAAAACTGCTTTTGCGCGAATTCGGCACGGAGATCGCGAGTCACACGATTCAGGTGGGGCATGTGCGTCTGGAAAAACCAGCCACTTGGAAGAAGATTCAAGCGGTGAGCGCAGACCTGGATTCTCCGTTGCGATGCATCAACGCCGCCGTACAGGAAAAAATGAAAGCGGAAGTTGACGCAGTGCTCAAGGTGGGCGACACCGTGGGCGGGATTTTTGAAATTGTCGCGCACCATGTTCCCGTGGGGCTGGGCAGTCATGCGCAATGGGACGAGAAGCTGGATGGGCGGCTGGCGCAGGCACTGATGAGCGTGCAAGCGGTGAAAGCGGTGGAGATCGGAGGAGGCGTGGCGGGGGCGGGCTCCTTCGGAAGCGAAGTGCAGGATGAGATTTTTTACGAAAAATCAGTGAGGCGGTTTCGGCGCTCGACGAACCGCGCTGGGGGACTGGAAGGTGGCATCACCAACGGCGAAGACGTGGTCGTGCGAGGCTACTTGAAACCCATTTCGACGTTGCGCCAACCGCTGCACACCACGGACATGGTGACCAAGGAACCGGTGAAGGCCGCCTACGAGCGATCCGATTGGTGCGTGGTGCCGGCCGGCGCGGTGGCCGGGGAAGCCATGGTTGCCCTTGTGCTGGCGGATGCTTTTCTGCAAAAATTTGGGGGAGACTCGCTCGCTGAGATGCGGCGGAACTTCGACAATTATGTCCAACAAATCGACGAGTTCTGACGCACGGGCCTCGGCGGCCACCGAGACGCTGCAAACACCGTCTCCCGCGCGCAAGATCTATCCGATCGTTAAGTACGGCGACGCCATCCTGGAGAAGCCGGGCGCGCCCGTCAGGAAATTCGACGCGGAGCTGGAGCAACTCGTCGAGGATATGTTCGCCTCGATGTACGCGGCGCAGGGCGTGGGACTGGCGGCGCCGCAAATCGGATTGAGCGTGCGGATCGCGGTGGTGGACGTAACCGCGGGAAAGAATCCCGAAGCCAAGATCGTGCTGGCGAATCCGGAGATCGTTCACGCGGAAGGCGAAGTTCGGGAAGAAGAGGGCTGCCTGTCAATTCCGGGGTTCCGCGGATACGTGCTGCGGCCGCAATTTGTGACCATCAAGGCACAGAACGCTAAGGGTGAGGCGTTTGAAATTCGCGGTGAAAACCTGCTGGCGCGCGCGTTTTGCCATGAAATCGATCACCTCAACGGAATCCTGTTTTTGCAGCACCTCGGCATGCTGAAGCGCGACCTGATCAAGCGGAAAATCAAGAAACTCAGGAAACAGGGCGAGTGGTAAGTGTCGGAGCCGGCAGGACCCCCGCCTTCCCCGACCCGGTCAGAATAACCGCCAACCGAGGGTGGGGCACACCGCTAGAAAAACGGTGCGCCCGTACAAGAGAAATTCACTCCCATGATCGTGCAGGGTGAGAATTGCAGGTTTAAGGATGCGAATCGTTTTTTGCGGCACGCCCTCCTTCGCGGTTCCCACATTCCAACATCTTCTCGCACAATCCGAATTTGAAGTGATTGGTGTAATCACGCAGCCGGACCGGCCGCGGGGACGCGGGCAGGAAATCTCCTTTTCGCCGGTCAAGGAAGCAGCGCTAGCTGCGAATCTGCCGGTGCATCAGCCGGAAAAGATACGGTCGCCCGAAGCCGAGAGGCTTCTGCAGAAACTCGCTCCCGATTGCGTGGTGATCATCGCCTACGGCCAAATTATCCCGGCAAGATTGCTGCCGGTTCCGAAACTTGGCTGGATCAATTTGCACGCTTCCCTGCTCCCCAAGTACCGAGGCGCGGCGCCTATAAATTGGGCCATCGTGAACGGCGAGACGCGAACCGGTGTGACGACGATGCGCATAGACGCGGGTATGGATAGTGGGGAAACCCTGTTGCAGCGCGAAATCGAGATTGGCGCAAAAGAAACTGCACCCGAACTCGCGGCGCGCATGTCCGAGTCCGGCGCGCCGCTCCTGGCAGAGACCTTGCGCGGTTTGGCCGCCGGAACCATCGCCCCAAAACCTCAGAACCACGCGGAAGCCAGCTACGCGCCGATGCTGAAGAAGGAAGACGGATGCATCGATTGGAAGCGCCCGGCGATAGAGATTTACAACCGGATGCGCGGATTTGCGCCGTGGCCGGGGGCTTACACCTCGTTTCGCGGGCAGACCTGCCAGGTGTGGGCCGAGCCGGTGTCGAAAGCGGGGCTCGTTGGCATGCCCAGCGGTATGGGCGGCGGTGCGCCCGGAACTTTGCTCGGCGAGGAGCATGGATTGTTCGTGTGGTGCGGCGACGCAACCGTTTTGTGCGTCAGCATCGTCAAAGTGGAGGGCCGCAAGCGGGTAAAGGCAACTGATTTTGCCAACGGCGCGCGATTGAAAAGCGGTGAACGCTTTGGCGACAGCTGATTGCGCGACGCAAACCACTAGGACATACTTGAAATTTGCGCCTGGCACTTAAGAGCGGACAGCCTTTGGCGGACTGTAGTAACGGGAGCTCACCTCACATGAAGATCTCTGAATCCTCAGCAAGACGCGGAATGGTGCGTTTCCGCGGGAAGGAATTGCGGCGCACGGCAGCATGCTGGATGCTGATTGCGCAGCTTGCGGGAGTGTCTGGTGCGCGGGCTGCGGCCGATAAGTCCACCCCGACACCAAGTCCGGTAAGTACGGCGGGCGATCCCGTCCTGAAAGCAATGCAAAACGAGATCACCCGAGCGACTGCGGAGCTTGGTAAAGCTGAGCAGCCGCCTTACTACTTGAGTTATACGGTGTACGACCAAGATTTTGTCGTTTTGGTGGGCGCTTACGGCAGTCTGCTGACCGACACCGTTGCTCAAAGGCGCTTCGCGGACGTGAACATGCGTGTGGGCTTACCGGAACTGGACAACACGCACGGACAGAGCCGACCGAGCGGAGTGAATTCCGGCAGCCTGCCGCTCGGAAACGACCAGGACGCCATCGCGCGCGTCTTGTGGGAGCTGACGGATCGTGAATACAAGCGCGCCGTGCCATCGTTGCTGAATGTGCGCACCAACACGGCGGTTCGCGCTGAGGAGGAAGATAAATCACCGGATTTCTCCAAGGAGAAGCCGCAGACGCACATCGGTGAGGTGCAGCCGGCTGCGTCATTCGACCGCGCGGCATGGGAAGGGGAAATCAAGAGACTTTCCGGGGTGTTCCGGAAATACCCGGAAGTGTACTACGCGACGGTCATGATGCAGCTCCAGCGCTCGAACGCGAGGATGGTTTCGAGCGAGGGAAGCGCGATCGTGTCGCCCAGCACCTCTGCTCGATTGATCATGGAAGCGCAGACGCGCGCCGAGGACGGCATGGACTTGTTACGGGTTGAAACTTTCCAGGCACCGGCAGCCAGTGGTTTGCCGAGCGAAACGGAACTGATCGGCAAGATCGAGAAAATGGCTGCGGATTTGAGCGCGTTGGCCACCGACAGCGCGATGAAGAAGAAGGACAGACATTCACGAAGAAGATCGGGCAGGAAGTGCTGCCGAAATTCCTGAGCGTGATCGACGACCCGACGGTACACGAGATGGCCGGCGTGAAGCTGGCCGGCACCTATGACTTTGACAATGAGGGCGAACCGTCGCAGCGCGTGGAGGTGATCAAGGACGGAGTGCTAAAGAATTTTCTGATGTCGCGGATGCCGGTGAAGAATTTTGACCAATCCAATGGACATGGGCGAAACCAGCCCGGACGGATGCCCACGGGACGCCAAGGGAACCTGATCGTGACATCAACCCAAACCGTTCCCGAGTCGGAAATGCGACAACACCTGATTGATGAAGCCAAGAAGCAGGGGAAACCCTACGGCTTGTACTTCGACGATATTCAGGGCGGGTTTACGCTGACGACGCGGGCGCTGCCGCAGGCGTTCCAGGTGCTGCCGGTGCTTGTTTACAAGGTGTACGCCGACGGACGTCCAGATGAATTGGTGCGCGGGGTGGACATCGTGGGTACGCCGCTGGCGGCGCTGACGCGGATCTTGACAACCGGAGATCAGCCGCGCGTATTTAACGGCGTATGTGGCGCGGAGAGCGGGCAGGTGCCGGTCGCGGCGGTGGCTCCGTCGATGCTCTTCTCCGAGATGGAGGTACAGAAGCGCGCGCATGAACATGAGCGCCCGCCATTACTGGCGCCACCGGGATTTGAAGATGCTGGTGTTGCCGGAGATGCGCAAGCGATGCCGGGGGTGAAACCATGAAGGGTCTTCACCTGCCGACGGCTTTGCCTACTTACCGACGATTGATGGGGATTGCCATTGCGGCTTCACTGGCGCTGAGCGCCACGCCAAGCCGGGCAACGCCCTCGGGATCGCCACCGTCCCCGGACGCGGCCATGGTCGCGGCACATACGGCGGCGAAAGGCGATGGGTTGCTCGAAGCGCTGTTGACGGAATTGGACCGCTCCAAGGCGCAGCTCAAAATGGATCAGGTGCAGACGCCGTACTACATCGAGTACCGCGTGAACGAACTCGAGGATATTGGAGCCGAGGCGGCTTTCGGAGCCTTGCGCGAAAACCAGCACATGCACGTTCGCGTCCTGCGAGTGGTAGTGCGCATCGGCGATTACAAGCAAGACAGTTATTTCGGCAGGGGTCAGGGCGAGTCCAGCATCTTGCCGCTGGACAACGATCCGATTGCCTTGCGCCACCAGATCTGGCTGGCAACGGATGACGCTTATAAGGCCGCGGGGCAGGCCCTGGCCGAGAAACAGGCGGCCATGAAGCAATTCAGCGCTGACCCGAATCCCGTAGATGACTTCGCGAAGGCGCCGCAAATGATTGCCATAGAGCCGACGGCGTCCCTGAAAATCGACGAAGCGGCGTGGAAGAGAACTCTGGAGGACGTGACAAGTTTGTACAAGGAGTATCCCGACGTGCAGTCGGTGACCGCGTCGGCGAGGTTTTCGGCGGTCAACGAGTATTTGGTGAATTCGGAAGGTACGGTCACGCGGAGCGGAAAGACGACATACAACGTGCAATTGAGCAGTTCGGCGCAGGCGGCCGACGGAATGCGGCTGAGTCGGAGCCCGGCGTTCATGGTGGCACGGCCGGAAGAATTGCCGACGCGCGACGCGCTGTTGGGCGAGGCGAAGAAGATGCTGGAAACGGTGGTGGCGTTGCGGCAAGCGCCAATCGTTGAGGAAGAGTACCGCGGGCCAGTTTTGTTCGCCGCTGATGCGGGGAACGACATCGTAGCGTCCTTGATCGGCCAGAACGTGCTGGGGCAAAAGCCTCAGCTTGGGAAACCCAATCGGACCACCGGGGCATTCGCGACGAGTTACAAGACGCGCGTGCTGCCGAATTTTCTGTCGGTTGTGGACGATCCGACGCTAAAGTATTTTCAGGGAAAAAGCCTGGTGGGGAGTTATGCAGTGGACAGCGAAGGCGTGAAAGCGCAAGCCGTCGATACCATCGAGAACGGGATGCTGACGAATTATCTGCTGGGCCGCCAACCCATTCGTGACTTCTCTACCTCGAATGGACACGGACGGGCCGCGCCGGGATCTTTTCCCGGGCCGAGCCTTGGTGTGCTGCTGGTGAAGAGTTCCGAGGCGCAATCGCCCGACGAGTTGAAGAAAAGAGTCATCCAGATGGTCACGGATCAGGGCAAGGCTTATGGCTATCGTGTAGAGACGCTTGGCCCGGCCAATTCGCCGCGGCTGCTGTATCGCGTGTATGCGAAAGACGGGCATGAAGAATTGGTGCGAGGCGCGGTTTTCAGTGAACTGGATATTCGCGCGCTGCGCAGCGATTTGATCGCCGTGGGCAATGATCCGCTGGTGAGCAACCGGGTCGGCGGTGCGCCGACGACGATCATCAGCCCATCGCTGCTTTTCGACGAGCTGGAAGTAAAGCGAGCGGATACCAGCAAGGACAAGTTGCCGGATTATCCGCCGCCGCCACTGAAGAAGTGAGCAGTGTTCAATTCGCTCAGTTTTCAGTTCTTGGTTCTTACTAAAGAGAGGACGGACTTCAATCCGCCCCGGGACAGACGGAAGTCTGTCCCTCGAGGAAGAGTAATTCCGCAGAGGAAATCGTTGACGGTTCGGAGCTGAAATTCGAGACTCAGTGCCATGACATTGCGCGAAAGACTGGAATGGCTGGGCCGGATAACCCTGCTAGTCTTCATTCTGGCGTCGGCGGCGTTTCTGAGTGCCATCACGGCGATGCGTATCGCGATTCACGGGCGCGAAGTAACCATGCCCAATCTTGTGGGCAAAAATGTTTCCGAGGCCAGTCAGATGCTGCAGTCGCGCGGGCTGGTGCTGCGCGTGGCTGACCGCATCTACAGCGATCAGCCAATCAACGTGGTGGTGCGGCAGACGCCGACCTCGGGTTTGCTGATGAAAGTGTCGCAGCAGGCGCACGTGGTGCTGAGCCTCGGGCAGCGGCAATTGCAGATTCCGCTTCTGGAAGGCAATTCGCTGCGCGCTTCGCGAATCGAACTTCTGCGGACGGGGTTGCAGGTTGGCGAAGTCTCCGCCGTCACGATGCCGGACCAGCCGGTGGATGCCGTGCTGATTCAGAATCCGGAGCCTGGCGCGGGAGCGGCGACGCCGCGAGTGGACGTGCTGGTTTCCCAAGGGGCGCGTGAAACGGCGTATGTGATGCCCCACCTGATCGGGCTGAGAGAGGCGGACGCGCAGCACCGGCTAGATGTGGCGCGGATGCGCCGCAAGGTAAATTATGTGACAGCGCCACAATGGCCGCACGGCGCGGTGATTGATCAGTCACCGATGAGCGGCTCGCGGATTGCCGCTTCCTCCACCATCGAGCTTACCGTCGCAAATTAAAAATCTAAATCGGATGGCCCGCCGGCACTGGCACTACTACCCTGCTCTCCTGAGTGCCTTGTTCAGCCCTTCTGAGCGAGGCGGCGGCCTGCGCACGGTAAGAACCAAAGTGAGGACGACCAGAACAGCAAGACAGCAGCGGAGGAAAAGTCATGAGCATCCTCGGAGGAAACACTTACCATTCTTGCTTGTCCGCGCTCGTCGTTGCGGTCGCGATCCTGGCCGGCGGCCTTTGTTGCGGTCAAGAGCCGATTCATGTTGCCGTCAACCTTGTGAACGTGGCGTTCTCCGTGCAGGTTGCGGGCGGCGCGCTGCTGGACAACCTCACCAAGGAGGATGTTGAGGTTTACGAGGATGCCGTCCGGCAAAGAATCTCATTCTTTGCCAAGAGCATGGACGTTCCTCTGACGCTGGGGTTGATCGTGGACGTCAGTGGAAGCCAGGATCGTTTCTCCAAACAGCACGAGCACGACCTCGAAGTATTTCTCAAGGAAGTGCTCGGGCCAAAGGATCGAGTGTTTCTGGTGACATTCGCAAACCATATCCGGCTGGTCAGCGATTTCTCGCCATCCGGACCGGAAATCATTGAGCGCATGAAGGAGTATAAGGAACGGGGGAAGGGTAAGGGCAAACTCGCGGAGGTTCCCGAGCTGGGGCCACTCGAGAACCGGGTCCTGGGCACGGCATTTTACGACTCCATCTATTACGCGGTGACAGAGAAGCTCGCGCGGGAGAGCGGCAGGCGGGCGCTATTGGTATTCAGTAACGGAGAAGACAATTCCAGTTCGCACGATATGATGACTACCATCGAGACGGCGCAAGCCGAAAATGTCCTGGTTTACGCCATTCGCTACACCGAAAAAGAACATGGAAAACTGACGGCGCGAAACAAATATGGGACCAGGGTGATGGACCGCATCGCCAAGGAGACCGGCGGGGCACATATCGACACGGAAACAACCGGTCCGCACACGTTTTCAGCACATCGCGGAGGAACTGAGGACTTCGTATGAGCTGGCGTACTATCCGACCAATTCAGGTAAAGATGAAACCTTCCGGAAGATTGTCATTCGGCCGAAGCAGGCGGGATTGAGGGTCCGGACGAAGACTGGATATTTCTCGAAATAGTCTGCCACCTTTCGAAGACGAGCGGGCCAAGGCAACCCTTTGTGTGACTTGGCGGCATCAGAAAGAGGGGGTAATCTGGCGGGAACTGGCCGAAAGGGCAAAGTAGTTGTTCGGCTTGGCCTTTCGTTCAGGCTATACTTGAGAGTTCGCAGCCGCGGGGAGCCCGCCGGAACATCGCGGGCTCTGATGGACGGGTGGCGCGGAACCCCAGATTCGAGAGAGAGGTGAAGTTTGCGCCGTACTTCATTGCTGGCGACCGTAAGACGGTCGACATTCCTGCCGACCACCATGCGGTGGACTCTATTCGTGATGATTGGACTGTTTCTGCTGAGCGCCACGCGGTCGGATGCACAAGTGTTGCATAAGAAGAAAAAGGTCAATAAGTCGACCAGCGCGGAGAATACCGCCGAGCCCGACAAGATTCTGTATGACAAGGCGATAGATGACGTCAAGCACGGACGGCATGAGGTCGGCCGGCTGAACCTGCAGACGCTCATCAACACCTACCCGGACAGCGACTATCTTGCCAAAGCCAAGCTGGCCATCGCCGATTCGTTTTACAAAGAGGGCGGGACGGCGAATCTGACCCAGGCTGTCCAGGCCTACAAGGATTTCGACATTTTCTTTCCCATGTTGCCTGAGGCGGCGTACGCACAGTTGCAGGTGGCCATGACGCACTACAAGCAGATGGAGAAACCAGACCGCGACCGCACGCACGCCCGCGCGGCTGAAGAAGAGTTCCAAACGTTCCTGTCAAAATATCCGACTGATCCGCTGGCACCGAAGGCGGAACAGCATCTCCGCGAAGTACAAGAACTACTGGCGGAAGGCGATTTCCGCATTGGTTACTACTACTACGTGAAGGAAGACAAGAAGGCCGCAGAATCCAGACTGAGAGCGATCGTAAACCGCTACCCCCTTTACAGCAAGTCCGACCGCGCGCTGTGGATGCTTGGGAATATCTGGGAATCCACCGAGAAGAAGGAGATTGCCGCTCCTTACTATGCGAGAATCGTCCGCAATTATCCGCTATCGTCTTTGGTTCCCGATGCCAAGAGCCGACTGAAGGCACTTGGAGCACCGGTCCCACAGGCCGATCCTCAGGCCGTCGCCTGGATGACGGCAGAACAGAATGCCCCCCGGCAGCGTGAACTGTTCATCAAGAAGCCGCTGGCTCTGATTCATACCGGCCCGGGGCAGGAGTTGCGGGCGGCGGCCATAAACGGAAAGCCGACGATGACGCCGGAGGCGGAGAGCGAAGCGGGAATTGATGTTTTGGCAGGCGGGAGTCAGCCGCGAATCGGCGGCGGTGGCCCCGGCACAGGAATCGTCGCGACTGTCAGGGCAGGAGGCGGCAGCGTGACTGCTGACGGAGCGGAGAGTGTGGCTCCGACGACAGTGGGAAGCGAGGCAACTCCCGCGACGCAACCAGATCCGAACGCGCCGGCGGCGACAGAGACTTCCGACGGTGGTACCACTGCAGCAGGAACTGCCGATGCCGCTCCCAAGACCGACGCAACGCCGCCTACTGCGGCTCAGGGATCCGATGCCCTCAAGACGGACGGCTCGACGGAGCACGACGGAACCCAAAATGGAACCAACGGGAGCGGCAAGAAAGAATCGAGCAGCAAGAAAAAGAAGGGACTGAGAAGAATCGTCCCCTGGTGAGATGTTGCCGTAGGCGAAGATCAGGAGAAAGACCGCGGGGTGCAGGCTGACAGGGCCGCACCCTGTGCGCTTTTTGGCTGGGCCGGTGGCAGGGGCCAGAACGCTAGTATTCACTTCCGACACACGCCTGCCCTGTTGAGATTGACGCGTACTTCCACGGGTGCTCCAATACTCAAGAGTAGGTCATTCGGCATGGTCGCGCGCTGAGTGTGGCACACGTGGGTAGAGTATCGTCGGAGGACGTTCGGTGGCCAAGATTCTGGTTGCGGACGACAACAGCAACATCCAGAAGATGGTGGGGCTGGCCCTGCGAGATCAGGGCATCGAAGTCGTTGCCGTTGGCAACGGTGAGGCGGCGGTACGTAAGATTTCAGATATTCGCCCAGACCTGGTTCTCGCTGACGTATTCATGCCAGTTCGGAACGGGTATGAAGTTTGCCAGTACGTAAAGTCGGATCCCTCGTTAGCACATATCCCGGTCATCCTGCTGGTGGGCGCATTTGATCCGCTCGATGAGCAAGAAGCCCAACGAGTTGGAGCGGACGGCGTGTTGAAGAAGCCGTTTGTTCCGCCGGATCCCCTGATCTCGATGGTTAAGTCCGCTTTGCAACGCGCAGCGGCGCTTCACGGAAACACCAGCGCCGCTAAAGCGCCGGAACCAGTAGTCATGAAAGCCTCGGACCTCCTTACGCCGAGTGGTGCGGCCGGGCCAGCGATCGGCGGTACGCCTGTCGAGACGGATGCACCCCACGCGGCGATTGTGTCCTCGAATGAAGAAAGTTTTGTGGATGAAGTGCCAGCGCGCCCTGAACCTGTGCGAATTGATAGCGGTTCGCAGATGGTGGCTTTCGGAAGCCTCCTGGAAACGCCTGCGGAGGAGAGGGAGGAAGATATCGGCTTTCTGCCGCCGGCGCATCCGGAATTGGCGACGGAGCGCGATTGGCGCGATCCGGATTTGGAGGAAATGGACGAGGAAGCGGAAGAAGAGAAACCGGATGCGCCATGGCGGCGCGAGGAAGCGGATAGTTATACCGATGCCGGATCCACGAGCGGGGCGAAGGATTGGCGCTCCGGTAGTTTCGAGCAGATCCTGGCAAGGAAGGCTAAGGGAGAATCGTGGGAACCGACAGACGAACAACCGGAACTGGTTGAGGCCGCGCCCGCGGCGAGCAACCTTATGACGGAAACCCCCGTCCCGGCCAGCATCCCGGAGGCCATCGAGCTCACCCGAGTGATTTCGACTACGCCATTTGCGGTCGACACGTGGGCCACCGCGGCTTCGCCAGTTTCGCAGGAAAACAGTGCCACGGAGACTGTCACGGCGGTGGAAGAAGTGAAAGAACGCGGGCCATCTTCCGCGGAACCGGTAGTTGCCACTGTACCTGAAGTGCAGCCAGTCGAACCGGAGACAAAAACCTCCAAGGAGTCGTGGTTTTCTGTTCCATCAAACCCCTGGAGCGCCGAGATGGAAAAGGCGAACCGCCTTGCTTCGGCGTGGGATGCTGCGGTGCCAGTGGCTGCTCTTCCGGCTTCGAGCAACGGAGCGGAAAAAGCTGCCGGTGCGGCCAGCGAGACGACTCAGAAGGCGCTCGAGGAAGCGGCCCTGCCCGCGGCCGCTGTTGAGGCCGTCCGTGAGGAGGCGGCTTCGGTTGCCGAAGGCGCGAGACTTACAGCGGAGGAACAAGCTGCCAGCGAAAACTCCTATGCCCGACAAGAGGCCGCAGAGGCCGCCGCATCCAAAAACAACACGGACGACCTCGTTGCCAAAGTACTCGCCAGGATGAGTCCTGAAGTTCTGCAGGCGGTTACACGAGAAATCCTTAAACCTGTCGTGGAAGCAATGGTCAAAGAAGAGATGAAGTTGAAGAAGTCCTAGTCCCCTGCCCCGTAGCTTCGAAGGCCTACTTTGTATTCATCCGCATGGAACCGTGCTTCGCAGGGCTGTGCCTGGGCCGGGTGCGCGACTTACAAATGGAAGTTAAGCCGCCCTGCGTTCCTCCCAGTAGTCTTCAAACTCACCATTCATATGGCAGCAGCGGAGAGCCAGGATCGCGTTGGCTCCTCGAACGGTCCAGA
>QHYZ01000114.1 GCA_003225295.1 Acidobacteriota bacterium
CACGTCAAGTCGATATTATTAATGAGAAGTTGAAATATCTTTCGTCGGATATGGTGTCTGCTGGGCCCTGACGGCCCCGACTTATGGGTGTTCCCCAGTGTTCTCCGAATGTCTCCGAATGCGCTTGCGTAACAGTGTAGATAGGGTCAGAAGTGACCACGAGGTGTTATCCCTACGTAGTTTCCTGGACATAATTCCATGTACGAAAACGGTTTTAACGTAGTTTACTGTAACGTACTTATCTCCTTGCGAGTACTGCCGATCTTGGTGATAAGGGCTTGGAACTTCTTATCCACGCACGCTCTCGTTGGAACAAAGTCGCCGTAGGCTGTCGGCGCGTGTTGAGAGGATGATGATTGCACCGCAGTAGGCGCGCAACTGAGTTTGCGAGAGCACCTGCTACGAGGGTGTGCGCCAAATTTGTCGGTGGAAGTTGTGTTTTTTCTTTTTTGGCCTGATAATCTGAATGATGTTAGACATTCAGATAGGAGGCTCCGTGAACCAACCACTGCGCGATCTGGAGGTGCGCCGGAAAGAGCTGTTCCGTCAGATCGATAGTCTCGGCGATTTTCGCCGGGGCACCATTTCCGTGAATTATCGCAAATGCGGTAAGAGCAACTGCGCCTGTGCCCGTAAGGGCCACCCAGGGCACGGTCCCCAATATCTGTGGAACGTCAGCGTCGGCGGTAAGACGCAAGCTCGGAATCTGCCGCTGGGACCGGAACTGGAGAAGGTGGAACAAGAAGTGGAACGGTACCAGTCGTTCGTGCGCCTGTCCCAAGAGTTGATAGCGGTTAACGACCAGATCTGTCAATTGCGTCCGGCCCGAACCATCGAGGATAAAAACGAACTGGAGCAGTTGAAAAAAAAACTGCGGAGGAGTTTCGTCGAGAAGCGGAAAAAGAAATAGACCGACTCCTGGGGCACGTGCTGCAGGATCGCGAGCGGCTGGGGCACCTGGATCTGGAAGCCAGCGAGATGGCCATCCGTACGGCCATGCATCAGATGGGGGGCGTGCTCTTGGAGAAGTTGCTCAACAGCGATGGCGGAGGTTACCGCGGCGCCCACCTCGCTTGCAGCCAGGGACATGCGGCCGAATTTGTGGGTTACCGTGACAAAGAGATTCTCACCGTAGTGTCTTCTGTGGAAGCGCGACGTGCCTACTATCATTGCCCGGAGTGCCAGAGCGGATTTGCCCCCAAAGACAAAGAGCTCGACGTAGTGGGGAGTTCTTTTAGTCCCGGGGTGCGGCGGATGATGGCTCGCGTAGGGGCCAAAGAACCCTTCGAGCAAGGTCGTGGGGACCTGGAAGCATTGGCTGGCGTGGTCGTGCGGACCAAACAGGTGGAACGAATCTCCGTACAATTGGGTCAACAGGTCGAAGCTTTCTGCCAACGCGAGCGAGAGGCTATTCTATCGGGCAAAGTGACGCCTTTGGTTCCCGCCGTGCCGATCCTGTATATCGCCATCGATGGCACGGGCGTTCCGGTGGTCCCCCGCGAGACGGAAGGACGACGGGGTAAGGACGCGAAGGGCAAAGCCAAAACTCGGGAAGCCAAAATCGGCTGCCTATTCACCCAAACCCAACAAGACGACGAGGGATATCCTCTGCGGGACGAAAACTCCACTACCTACGTGGGCGCCATTGAGACCGCCCAGACCTTCGGTGGGCGGATCTATGCGGAGGCGGTGCGTCGCGGTCTGCGACAGGCCCACAAGGTGGTGGTGCTGGGAGATGGAGGACCTTGGATCTGGGGGATTGCCGCCTGGCATTTCCACGGAGCCATCGAAATCGTGGATCTCTATCATGCCCGTGAACATTTAGCGAATCTGGGAAAATGCATCTATGGACCCACCTGCAAGGAGGCGAAGCAATGGGCCGCTGCCCGTTCCCAGCAACTCGACCGGGGGGATGTCGAAGCGGTGATCACATCCATGAGGCGGTTACGGCCGCGCCAAGAACAGGTCCAAAAGGAAGTCTGTAAGGCCATCGACTACTTCCACACCAACAGAGAACGGATGCGTTACGCCCAGTTTCGGAGCCAAGGTCTCTTTGTCGGTTCGGGAGTGGTCGAAGCAGGTTGCAAGACTATCATCGGGCAACGACTGAAGCAGTCGGGAATGCGTTGGACAGTCGACCACGCCAACGCAATTATCGCCCTTCGTTGTTCCCAGCTCAGTGGCCGCTGGGAAGAATTCTGGGAACAACGCGCCGCTGGCTGATATCCGCCCGGTTTTTCACCTACAAATTTGGCGCACACCCTTAAGACTCTCGCTTGTTTACAATGGTACAATATATGTTACCATAGAAACGATTGTTGATATCGGCGAATATAACGACCGCGGCGGTCACAGTCCCTTTCGCGAGTGGTACGACAAATTGAACGCCGAGGCCGCACGGAAGGTGACAACCCGCGTAGGACTGGGGAACTTCTCCAATGGCAAAAGTGTTGCGGCTGGTGTTTACGAGTGCCGCAGAAAGAAAAAGAAGAGGAATGAATATGGCTTTGACACGAGATTTTAGAGAAACAGTTCAGGCACGTGTGAAACGCGACGCCGCCTTCCGAAAAAGACTTCTTAGCGAAGCTATCGAAAGCCTTCTCTCTGGAGAGGTGACAGTCGGCAAAGAACTATTGCGTGATTACGTTAATGCTACAGTCGGCTTTCCCTACGTTGCCGCGCATACAAGGATTCACGTTAAGACTCTTCACCAGATGCTCGGCCCGAACGGTAATCCGACTGCAAGAAATCTGTTTGAGATCGTTGCCTATTTGCAGAAGGCCGAAGGTGTACGGTTCGAGGTCCGATCCACACGTGCAGGTCTGCGCTTGAAGGAGCGGCTATCCTCGCCGACAACAAAACGCAATGCTTCTGCCGTCTTGAGTCATTGAGCGAGCAGTGCAAGAATTTACGCCGATTGAGCAGGGCCACCGAATTCTTCAAAACTTGCGGCAGCAGCGACATCGCCGAAACTACTCGCCTCGTCGACATCTGCTTCGATGCTCACGTCAATCTCTTTCAAAATGCCACTGCGTGTCCGACAGTTTCAATTGAGATCAGTTTTGGAACCGATGACACAGGCTCACTCCCTTGCCTAGGCTAAAGGCAGCCACGCCTTGGCTTAGAACGGGAACTTGCAGACGAGAATAGCCAAGTTGTCTGAGAAATCCTGTAGTGAGCCAGCGAACTGCACAGGAAACATTTTGAAATCATACGTTGAAAGCGTTGGACCAATCGCGTTCAAGTAGGAGCAATCCAAGAGGCAGGTCCTATGATAGCGTGTCCGAAGCGGCCCCGGGCTCGTGGTCCTCGAAAACGTGAAACCCGGAAAGCGAGATGTTGAATTGTTGAATCGGGGTGAGATCGAAGCCAGGCGTGGAGTCACCGCTCAGATCCGCAAAGATAGCGGGGGTATTCCCGCCGGCGTTCTGACGGTGAAAAGAAATAACTTTGTTTTCATCGTGTCCGTGCTGATTGTCGTCGGCTGGTGTGCGAGTGAGGTACGCGCGCAGGGACTGCCGGCTCCCCCTCAGCAACCGCCTTCTGCTCTTTTGCAGAAGGAAGCCGCGAAGAATGTGACGGAGCCGTGCGTTCAGCCGGCGCCGATGGTACGGCTGGAAGACTACGACGGGCCATTGAAGAAGGTCGTGGGCACGTTCGCCCGGCCATTGGAACGTAAGGCCGTTCACCCCCCGCACTACAAGCCCGGCGTGAAAATGTGCACTCTCAGGTTTAAAGATAAATTAGTTCTGTTCGTCGAGGACTCGCTTGACCCAGTGACGTTTCTCACCACTGGTTTTAACGCGGGACTTGACCAAGCGGAAAACACGGACCGCAGTTATGGGCAGGGGGCTGAAGGGTACGGCAGGCGCTTTGGCGCCGAGTTCGCCGGTCAGGCCTCCTCCAGGTTCTTTGAGGACTTTGCGTATCCCTGGATCTTTGCGGAGGACCCGCGCTACTACCGCCTGATCCACGGCAGCGCCGGGAGGCGCTTGCTCCATGCGTTGGAGCATGCAGTCGTGGCTCATCACGACGATGGCAAACGCATGTTCAATTTTTCCGAATGGCTGGGGACGACGAGCACGATCGTGCTGAGCAACACGTATCACCCAGACAATCAACGCGGTTTCGCTCCGGCAGCGCAGCGGGTTGGCTACAGCATCCTCCAGGACATGGGTTTCGACGTGCTCCGCGAATTCTGGCCGGAGATTTCCCGTAAATTCAAACTGCCCTTCCGCGGAGGACCCGAGTTGGTGAGCCACGACTCGAATCCTGCCACCAACTAAGCTGTCTCTGGCGAATTGTTATTTCGCGCATGATTCCTCAGGATTCCCCGTCCTGCACGATTCTGCGATGCGCAATCTGGTCGTTCTTTTCATCCATATCAGGGCCACGTTGGTCCGGTTGCTCGGAGCTGCCGCCCGTTCACTGGTTGCGAAGTCGCTTGTCCTCAAGCACCAACGCGTGATCGTGAAACTGAAGCCCTCAACGCACTGGGCCACGAGTGCCAAACTGTGTGGTAAGCAGGTTTTGGGTCCAAGAAAAACGGCGAGCTCCTTGCGCTTGCTGAGGGCCGGTGGTATGTACCGCACACCAGCGATCGAAATATCAAGCACCAGCAAAACACGACTGGGAGCTCTTCTCTCCATCCGGTCCGGTCGAGTGGTCATTTTCGATTGCCTCGCGGAAATAGAACGATGCGAGTATCCGCTTGCTGGACGCTCCCACTGTGATTAGACTGCGTAGCGGCGAGGTGGTCCGCACCGAGCCACTTGCTGCGTGCGAGGGCCGCACGAAACCCTTGGGGCCGTCGGATGGGGGGCCATGCTTCGAACTGCGCGACTGATCGTAGCCATCACTTTGGTTGCATCAACGGCCGGTGCGGCTGTCAAAGTGGAGAAGATCGCCTGGCGGGGCTGGTCCAACTGTTACCGGGTCAGCAACGGCAGCGTTGAGTTGATCGTCACCGGCGATGTCGGGCCGCGCATCATGCGCTACGGCTTTGTCGGAGGGCAGAATCTGTTCAAGGAGTTCCCCGACCAACTCGGAAAGAGCGGTGAGCAGAAGTTTCAGCTCCGTGGCGGCCATCGGGTTTGGAAGGCGCCGGAAGATCCCATTGCTACCTGGGCCCCCGACAACGTTGCCGTGGAGGTTCAAATCACGCCGGAAGGGCTAGTAGCTCGGGAACCGGTCGAGCCACTGACCGGCCTGCAAAAGGAGATCGCGATCGCACTGGCTCCGGAAGGAAGCGACGTGACGGTGACACATCGAATCTATAATCGCGGCCTGTTTCCTCTCGAGTTCTCCGCGTGGGCCATGAGCATGATGGCTCCGGGAGGCATTGCCATCACCGGATTCCCGCCGCGCGGCAAGCATCCCGAAGTGCTGGCGGCTACCAATCCTCTGGTCATGTGGGCCTACTCCGACCTGTCCGACAAGCGCTGGACATTCACAAAGAAATACCTCGGTTTGCGTCAGGATCCTGCCAATCCGGAGCCGCAGAAACTTGGTCTTTTCAACGTGCGCACCTGGGCTGCCTACCTCTTCCATGACGAGTTGTTCATCAAACGGTATCAGGCCGAGCCGGACAAGACCTACCCGGACTTCGGCTGCTCTTTTGAGACTTTCACCAATGGGGATTTTCTGGAAATCGAAACGTTGGGTCCGATGACCAAGGTGGAGCCGGAAGGCAGCGTCGCCCATGTCGAGCGCTGGAGCCTCTTCCGCAACGTGAAGCTGGCCTCCTTCTCCGATGCCGAACTCGACAAGGTGCTGCCTCCTTTGCTCCGATAACGGGGGAATTCAAATGCCCTCCGATCGTCGCTCCTTCCTAAAGCTAATCGGCACGACCGTGGCGGCCGTCCAGGCTAGGTCGACAGCGCCGTCGGCAACCTTGCACGACACTGCCTCGACTGCCGCTCCTGGTCCCGTGGAGTTTCCTCGCGCGTTCACCGGCCGGCAACTTTCGCTGCTGGCTTTCCCATTGGGCGGAGTCGCTGCTGGCAGTATCAGTCTGGGTGGTAGGGGCCAACTGCGTGACTGGGAGATCTTCAACAAGCCGGATAAAGGCCGCACGCCCTCCTACGCATTCGCGTCCATCTTTGTCGATGATGGCCGACGGAGGATGGCCCGTGTCCTGGAAGCTCGTCACTTGCCTCCTTTCCATGGGCAAGATGGACTGGGCGCGCGTAATGTCCCAGGACTCACGCGCCTGGCGTCAGCTCGCTTCGTCGGCGCGTACCCACTCGCCCGGATCGAGTTTGAGGATCCGGAACTTCCCATACGGTTAACTCTGGAAGCTTTCTCACCCTTTATCCCGCATGAGGAGGACGACTCCGGCCTTCCCGCAGCCGTCTTGCGTTATCGCGTCAGGAATGAGGGTCGACGGTCCTCGACTGTATCGATCGCCTGGTCGATCGACAATCCGGTTGTGCCTGAGCAGGGCAATCGCCGCGTCGAAGAAGAACGCAGCAACGAGTTCCGTATTAGTGGGCCGCTGGCGGGATTATTCATGAACAACTCCGCGGTTGGGGCCGACGACGCCATGTGGGGCAACTTCGTCATCGGGTTGATAAACGCAGGAAACGGTGATCTTTCGCATCTCCGCGGCTGGCCGAAAGGTCGGTGGTGGGACGCTCCGTTGCTGTTCTGGGACGATTTCTCTTCCGACGGCCGGCTTGGACCGGAGGATGCGTCGCGGAATGCCGTCGGGGCGCTCTGCCTCGGCCGGACAATCGCACCTAGAGCCGAGCGCGACTACACCTTTCTGCTCGCCTGGCATTTTCCGAACCGCACGCCGGCAAGGTGCGGCTGGGAGGCGCCGAAGGGAGAGGAAAACTCGGTCATTGGCAATTGGTACGCGACACGCTTCGCCGACGCTTGGGCAACTGCTCAGTATGTTGCGGAGAACCTGGAACGCCTCGAGCGGAAAACTCGTCAGTTCACAACTGGGTTGCGGGAGAGCACTCTCCCGGCCGCGGTGAAAGACGCGGCTTCTGCCAATCTCTCGACTCTGGCGACCAATATATGTTTCCGCACGGCCGACGGCAGGTTCTGGGGCTTCGAGGGTGCCAACGATCAGCGCGGCTGTTGCCATGGCAACTGCACACACGTTTGGAACTATGAGACGGTGACCCCGCACCTGTTCCCGGCCTTTGCGCGCTCGCTGCGCGAAGCGGCTTTCGGCTACAGCATGGATGAACAAGGAGCCATACATTTCCGGACTGCGCTGCCGGAGGGCAAGGTGCGCAGCGGCTTCGCTGCCGCCGATGGGCAGATGGGACAGATCGTTCACGCTTACCTTGACTGGAAGCTCTCAGGCGACCGCGCTTGGTTGGAGCGTATGTGGCCGAGCGTCAGGAAAGCCCTGGAATTCAGCTGGATCGAGGGTGGCTGGGACGCCGACCGCGATGGCGTGCTGGAAGGCGTCCAGCACAATACCTACGACGTGGAATTCTATGGCCCCAATCCTCAATGCGGTGTCTACTATCTGGCCGCGCTACGCGCCTGCGAAGAAATGGCCTCGGCTATGGGAGAAGACAAGGCGGCCAGGGAATACCACCAACTCTTCCAGCGGGGAAGCAACTGGTTGGACGCCAATCTGTTCAACGGTGAGTATTATGTCCAGAAGGTGCGGGGCGTCAAGAAAGAACGGATCGCGGCAGTGCTTCGCAGCCAAATGGGTTCCGAGGACACCGAAACGCCAGATTATCAGGTCGGCGAAGGATGCCTTGTCGATCAACTAGTTGGGCAATACTTGGCCGACGTTGCCGGCCTGGGGCCGCTGGTCGACCCCGCCCGGATCCGCAAGACATTGGAATCCATCCACCATTACAATTTCAGGCAGGACATGTTTCATCACGATTCCGTGCAGCGCACTTACGTGGTGAACGACGAGGCCGCTCTGGTCATCTGCGACTACGGCAAAGCCGAGCGTCCGCGGATTCCCTTTCCCTACTACGCCGAAGCATGGACAGGACATGAATACTCCGCGGCCTCGGAGATGATCTACGCCGGCCTAGTGCGGGAAGGCGTGGAGTGTTTTGAAAATGTGCGGAAGCGCTTTGACGGGGAACGCCGCAATCCGTGGGATGAGCCGGAGTGCGGACACCACTACGCTCGCGCAATGGCGGCTTGGTCTGGCGTACTGGCGCTCAGCGGCTTCCGCTACGACGGCGCCAAGCAGACAGTCAATCTGTCGCCTCCCCTTGCCGACGCCGTGTTCCGCTGCTTCTGGTCCACGGCAGGTGGTTGGGGCGTGTTTGCACGCCAGCAAAGCGCCGGCAAAACGGCCTTCCGTATCCGCGTCGATCACGGCTCGCTGCCTGTCCGAAGCTTCGAGTTGAAAGCACACGGTGCCAAGGCGCGGGCCACACTCGGTGGAGCGGAACTCCGGCACACTCTAGAGGTAGAAACGGGCGCCATCATCCGCCTCGAACAGCCTCTGACGATCGGTGACGGCCAAGAACTCGTGCTTGAGGTGCTCGCGTGAACACGGGGCTGAATAGCGAGCACCCTTGGTTCGTGCCCATCGGCGGCTTTCTGGCAGCGGGAAAGACCACTTTGCTCTGTGCGGCCGCACAGACTCTAGTTTCCGAGGGCCACCGAGTAGCTGCCATCTTGAACGATCAGGGAAACGACTTGGTTGATACGGCTTTGGTCCGAGGCAGCGGCTTAACCGCCGATCAGGTCACCGGCGGGTGCTTCTGCTGCCGTTTCTCAGATCTACTGGAAGCCGCCGGCGGCCTTGCGAAACATCATCCGGAGATTATTTTCGTGGAGCCGGTGGGCAGTTGCACCGACCTGTCCGCTACCATTCTTCAGGTGCTCAAGCGCGACCACGCAGACCGATTCCGGCTTGCTCCGCTGACGGTGGTGGTGGACCCCGCGCAGGCACGAGCGGCCTTGGCGGCGCATGCGAATCCGGACATCGCCTTTTTGTTTCGCAACCAAGTGGAGGAAGCAGACCTGATTTGCTTCTCCAAGTGCGACCGCGAAACAGAGTTTCCCGGATTGCCAACATCGGCGCCAGTGCGCTACTTGAGCGCGATCCATGGGCGGGGTGTGAGTGCCTGGCTGCATGAAATCCTCTCGGGCCGGCTCGCGTGCGGACGCGCCACTCTGAACATCGATTATCAGCGTTACGCGCGGGCCGAGGCCGCCTTGGGATGGCTTAACTACCACGCCCGCTTGTGCCTGAAGGATCCCATCATGCCGGCTCTGATTGTCGGTCCGTTGTTCGATTCACTACAGCGTGAACTCGAGCGGAAGAATGCGCGAATCGTGCACCTGAAGGTGATCGATCAGGCCGAAAGTGGCTATGTGAAGGCGGCGGTATCCGGTTGCGGACAGGAACCAATCGTCGAAGGTGCGGTAGACGCCTCGCCGGCCTGGGAACACGAACTGGTAGTGAACCTGCGTGCCGTGGCGGCTCCAGAGCGAATCAGAGAAATCGTGGCGGACTCGGTCAAAGCTCTACCGGGTTCAAAGACCGAGGTGCGGTTAGAGTGTTTTCGCCCTGCACCCCCAAGACCTGAACATCGCGTCGCACATCCGCAGAAACGGGCTGGGTCTCGACAAAACTCCGCCCCGTTCTGAAACGGACCCAACTAGACGAGCAATCGACCAAGGAAGCCGAGATTACCAAGTGGCCGTGGTGATGGACCGCGCGGGCAAGGTCAGGTGCAACGTTTTCCCCTTCGATTCGAGATTCACGTCTGTGCTCTCATTCAGGCTATTCAGCACTTCTGCGACGTAGCCGCCCTGCGGCGTCTGAAACGTCATTACGCGCACGCCTTTGGTTTTGCCGGTGGTTTCCACGCGGACTGCGCCGGGGCGTACAAACTTACTGAAGTGCGCCAGATACCAGAACGTTCCCGTGTAGGTAATCTCGTGCGTGGTCTTGTCGATGATGACCACGGGATGTTGCGCATTGGGGTCGGGGTTCCCGTGGATCGGTGATATCGCCCATGGCCCACCGGTCTCATCCAGGATCGCATTCCAGTAAAGCCACGCGGACGTCCCGGCTTCCAGGTCGTTGAAAATAATGTTGCCCCACACATCCCCATCATCGAACTCGTAGATCGGGAGTTTCTTGTCCTTTGGGTATCCGGCCTCGTAGGCATAGCAGACCTCATCCATCCAGAACGGCAAATCCGAATATCTTTTTTCGAGCTCAGCAATCTTGTCGAAATTCTTGAAATCGTAGCCGTGATACGCCACCACCGACACGAACTTGCGCGCCGCCGGGTCATCCAGTACCATCGGGTATCGCCTGTAAGCCACCTTGCGTTCCGGCGCTTCGCTCATCATCAGCTTGGTCGTCAATCCGGACTGTTGCAGCGCCGGGCCGACAAAATCGCGCAAGAGCATCTTGATCTCTGGATATTTGATCTTCGTGTATACCTCTTCCGGCTCGTTAAACAAGCTCAAGTAATCGACCACGATCCCGCGCTTCTCATATTCTTCCAGATACTTCAGGAAATATTTCGCCAGTACGGGGTAGTATTTCGGTTGAATGTCCTGGTGCTTTTTCACGTCATACAGCATCCAGTCCGGCGGATAGTCCATTGGCGCTTGCAGGGCAAAGTTGCCGTATTTGCGCGCCCTCAGGATGTACGTGCCCACGCCGTTCGGTCCGAAATCGCGCGCCACGGAAAAATTCTTCAGTTCGACATCGCCTGGCGTGTCGTCATACGTGAACCAGGGGCCCGCGGACTGGAAATCGGTCCCGGCAAGGGGCGTCTTCATTGCGGTATAGCCCGCGCCGTCCTTCGTATCAAACAGCGCCCGCAGTACATCCTCCTGCTTATCCGCTGGAAGCGTATTCAGGGTCATGAGCCCCGCTTCCATGATCGACGCTCCAAATCCAGCCACTTTTTGATACTTCACGGAATCGTTGATCTGGAATGTCGAACCGCCCGCTGGCTTTCCGTCCGAAAACTGTGCATCCGGTTTTGCCGTCAGGCGGTCTCCCGCGGTCGAGGAAATATGCAGCTTTGCCGTCTGCGCCTGCAGTCCGGAAACGCTTATGGCGAGGGCAAGAGTCAGGGTCGTGCGTAGGAAGGCACATCTCGAGCTCATGTGTTGTCTCCCGAACTTCTGCAGTCGCTTAGAACGCGAACTCAATTGCCCCTGATCCGTTGCCGTATTTGTGATCGCCGCCCCGCACATTGGGGTTTACTCGAGGCAACCCAAAGTTGGGCGGTGGTAATCCCCGCAATCTCGCAGCCACCCAGGATTGCCTCCCCAATCCCATTTTATGTCGCTTCCCCCCGCGCTCTCCCGACGGATAGTTCGTACAGATTACTGACGGACAGCCGTTGCTGAATGTTCGGAGCGGCAGGTCCGTACTCCGCGCTCAGATTGTGCGGGTTTTTGATGTACGATCTGACGTGGCCATCGGCATTTCCCAGGTTTTTGCCAAACGTACAAGGAACCAGAATGTTGAATCCGTCCGCGAACCGTTTGTTGAGCGAGGTCTTGGAAGCATGGTACATGGTATGGAATTGAGCGTAGTCCAGTAGAAGTATGGACACAAGGCATGGCTGTTGGCTGAACCAGGCACGCTACTAGTCATTCGAGGGACAGTCCGTTCGTGAACATGGACAGTGTCGCGGAGCTCAAATTCGATGCCGCCTTAAAACAGGTCAGCCAGTTTGAGCCCCGTCAATAAACACAGTCCGGATTGGGTTCCCAAGGGATTTCGCCAAGGCCAAGGAAGAACTGCACGGCGACCAGCCGTGCAGAGATGGCCACTATGTCTAGCCTTTAACCGGCTCTAATCAGTTTTAGCCCCTCTTCATACCAGGACAGGAGATTTCCATGGCGGAACTCGCAGTGAATGGCGGTAAGAAGTCGAACCAGAAAGGCTTTCCTGTTTGGCCGCAATATGACGACGCGGAACGCAAAGCTCTTCAGGATGTTCTCGACAGTCGCGTTTGGTGGAGAACTCCCGGAACCAGAACTCTCGCCTTTGAACAGGCATTCGCCAAATTTCACGGCGCCAAACACGGCATTGCCGTGACCAACGGTACGGCCGCTCTCGAAGTCACCGTATCCGCCCTCGGCATCGGCGCCGGAGATGAAGTGATCCTCCCCGACTACACCTTCGTCGCTACGGCCAGCGCCGTTCTCTACGCCGGCGCGCTGCCTGTCCCCGTGGACGTCTCTCCGGACACCTGGTGTCTCGATCCCAAACTCGCGGAAGCGGCCATCACGCCGCGTACAAAGGCCATCGTTGCTGTTCACATGGGTGGCCATCCCGCGGATTTGGACGCTCTCGGCGATCTCGCCAAGCGGAAGGGGATTGCGCTTGTCGAAGACAGTTCCCACGCCCACGCCACCGAGTGGAAAGGCAAGCGCATCGGCTCACACGGTACGGCTGGCACCTTCAGTTTTCAGGCCAGCAAGCTGATGACTGCTGGCGAGGGTGGCATCGTTATTACCAATGACGATGCTTTCGAAAAGCAAGCCCGCAGCGTCCATGACTGTGGCCGCATGCCCGGCGAATGGTTCTACAGTCATTTCATCAACGGCTCGAACTATCGGCTCAGCGAGTGGCAGGGTGCCGTTCTCAGTGTTCAATTGACGCGCCTCGATGCGCAAACGCAGCGCCGTCACCAGAATGCCCGTCTCCTCGATAAACTCCTTGCCCAAATTCCCGGCATCACTCCACAAAAACTCGATCCCCGCTGCACTCGCAACGGTCACTATGCCTACATCTTTCACGTCGACTCCAAAGAGTTCGCCGGTGCCAGCACAGAAAAACTGATTCAAGCCATGAATGCCGAGGGTATTCCCAATCAAGCCAGCTATCCGCCAATCCACGCCTTGCATGTGTTCCAAAACGGTGAGTACCGCAAACGGCTGTGTGGCTCTCAAGCGGCCGAGCCTCATGCCTTCCTCAAGGCAAGTTATCCCCACACGCATCGCGCCGCTTTTGAGACCATCTGGATTCCCCAACCCGCGCTCCTTGGCGATGAGGAAGACATTCACGAAATCGCCGCCGCCTGGCGCAAAATACAGAAATTTGCGAAAGAACTCGTATGATGGGCGTCGAAAAAGGGGAATATCACGGCTGGCCAAACGCGTACTTCCTGACGAATGACACTGGGGAACGCGTCGTTCTAGCCGACGTGGGACCTCGCGTGGTTCACTGCGCGCTTGGCGGGGGTGAAAAATCAATTCCCGCGTGTAGCGGTGACCACTTCGCGGATGGCACTAGCGACCAGTTCGGGATGGTCAAGATGGATCCAGTGTCCGGTGTCGCTCGCCACCACATGCCGCCCACACGAAGAGAGCTGCGTTAGGTCGTGTTGCCAGTCGGCGTACAGTGCCGCATGATGGTCTCCCGATAGAACGACCAGCGGCAAGTCCCCGAGCGAGCTCACCGCAGCCGCTTGCGCAGCACTGAGAGGTAGTGCGGCAACGTGCTGTCCGAGGCTCATGAAATTCTTTGGCTGCGACCACAACGCTCGCACAATTGGCAGGATTGGTGCCGGCAACTTACGAATCTCACCTGCAATCCGTTGTACCGCCGAGGCCGCGCCGACGCCGAACGCGCTCGCCGCTGCCCATCCAAGCCTGGGCGAACCCCGCGCCAGCCGCGCTAGGCAAAACCGAACAAAACCCAATCGTGCGAGCCACGCGGCAATCCAAGAGTATCGCAGGCCCACTTCGATCATCCGCACCTGCTCGGGCGTCGGATTCTCCCATTCGGCAGGGTGAACTGAATCCACCAGCACCATGCCAACGACCTCATTGGGATATAGGTGCACGAACGCCCGATTTACATAGCCGCCGAACGAGTGCCCAACGAGAACGTACGGCCCGGGCACACCTGTTGCATCCAGCAGCGTGTGTAGCTCCTGGGCGATCTGCCGGGCCGTGCGCGGCCCGTGCGGCGGATCGCTCCAGCCGTGTCCGGCGCGGTCGTAGCTTACCGCGCGACTGAACTGCGCCACCCGAGGCTGCACCAGCGTCCAGCTCAAGCAGGATGCGCCCATGCCGGATTCGAAGACCACAGTCGGTGTGCCTTCTCCGGTTACAAGGATGTGCATCCGCCCCTCGTTGACTCGCACGAGGTGCCCAGGGAGCGGAAAGCGTCGGCGGTCCCGCCAGGTTCCGATTGCCTGGTAGACGGCACCCGCCACTGCCGACACAGCGAGTGTGCCGAGGAAAATCACGAGGAACATAAGCGCCGTTTTCATGGGATAACGCGAACATCCAAGAATACACTCGTCGAGCGGTCTTCTTCGCGAGTCGCTCGTCGCTAGAACTCATTTTCTATCTATAGTCGACACTAGCTGAAATTTCCTATTCCGCACCATGCGAGCCAATCCGGCCCAAACGATGTGTGCCAGGTCGGTACCTACCATTCAACCGCAACACGGGCGGGAGTCTTCCTGCTCACATGAGCTCTCACCACCCACCCAACGCGCTGACTTATATTGGGCCGCTAGGCCTGGAGGTGCTCTACGACGGTGAGCATGCTTACTCTTCTTCACTTCAGACGCTCGGCGGAAAAGGCACGATCTTGAATCTACAGAGGGGGTCATGTGACCCCCGGTTGGGGGGTGGATGATTTTCCATGTCGAAGATGTAGATTAATAAGAGAAGGCTTGGCTGGAAGGGTCGCCAATGGGTTCTACTCGTCTATTTGCTCTTGTATGGGTTTCTATAAGCCTTCTTGCTTCCGTCGAAATGCAGGCCGCTGATTCCGCCGATTGTGCGGGTGCCGTGGTGGACGAAAACAGCGTGCCGGTTGGGGCCGCGCAAGTAAAGTTCGAAAACAGCACCGGCAGTGTGTATCGCACCGAGACCGATGGCGCAGGGCGATTCGTCCTCCAAAATCTTTCCGTGGGTGACTACAAAGTAGAAGTTCGCAAGGAAGGTTTTTTCCTGCTTTCCGGCCAGTCTTTCTCTCTCCAGGCCGGGCGCAATGAACTCACGTTGACCCTGAATCACGTTCAAGAGCTTCACGAGCAGGTACAAGTCGCCGCGCCGTCGAATCAGATTGATATTCAGGACACTTCGCGGCGTTCCGGTCTCTCCTCGCAAGACATTCGCGATATCCCGGTGCCCAACTCTCACGTTCTCGCCGAGAGTCTCGTGGCCTTGCCCGAAATCGTGCGCGACAGTCGCAATAATCTGCATATTGCGGGTGCACGTTCCGGTGAGACGCAATATCTCCTCGACGGCTTTGAAATCGGCGATCCTGTCAACGGCGCACTGACGGCGCGCTTCAATATTGACGCCACGCGCGCCGCCGAAGTCCAGACCGGCCGCTTCGGCGCGGGCTATGCCCACTCCGGCGCGGGCATTCTCGGTCTTGAAACTCCCGACGGCGAAGATCGCTGGCGCTTCGGCACGACCGACCCCGCTCCCGGAATCAACATCCAGGAAGGAGCTCATCTCGGAAATTGGTATCCGCGCGTTACTTTTTCCGGGCCCATCGAGCGCGGCCGCTTTTGGTTTTCGGATGCCATAAGCATCCAGCACACCTTCGACGTCGTCAAACAATTGCCCTCGAACGCCAACACTTCCGAACAGTGGGCGGGCGACAATCTTTTCCGAGTGGAATACAATCTCTCGCCTAGACACATTTTCCACGCCAGTTTTCTCTACAACCACGCCTACGACACCAACCTCGGCCTGGACGCCGTCGATCCCCAATCCACCACCGTCACCGTCGAGCAGCGCCGCGCTTTCGTGTCGCTGAAAGATCAATTGTGGCTCCACGACACGCTCTTCGAACTCGGTTTGGCTGCCGACAGCGGCTTGCTCGATTACGCCCCGCAAGGTGCTCTGCCCTACGTTTTGCTCATCAACGGCACCACCGGCAACTATTTTCAGCGCTTGCATCAACGCGGACGCCGCTTGCAGGCTATCGGCAGCGTCACCGCTGCCTCGCGCCATTGGCACGGAACCCATCAACTCGCAGCGGGCGCCAACGCCTCCGGTGTGGTCTATTCGCAATCCGCCCAACGCACGGAAATCCGGGCACTCCGCCCCGACGGAAGTCTCGTTCGCCAATCCACTTTTTCCGGCCTTGCGAATCCCCGGCTATCCAACACCCAGGCCGGAGCCTACGCGCAGGACACCTGGGCGATCTCCAAACTCTTCGTCTTTCAAGCCGGCCTGCGTACCGATTGGGACCGCTTCACGCAAAGCGCCATGGCCGAGCCGTGCGCCTCCGCCAATTTCTTGCCTTTTGCTGACGACCGCGCCAAACTCTCTCTCGGCTGGGGCATCTACAACGCCCCGCTTAATCTCTCCGTCATCGGCCAGGCCTTTGACCAGCAACAGGTCGACTCCTTTTACGATCCCACGGGAACGGTCGTCGTCCTCGATGCCGTCGCGAGCCAGTTCGTGCTTCCCGCTAGCGGCTTGCGCCAACCGCGTTTCACCATTTCCAGCGCCGGCTGGCAACAGAAGCTCGCCCACAACACGCTTGTCGCTCTCGAACTCCTCGCCCGCAACGGCGGTCACGGTTTTGCTTTTGTCGACCAGCAACCGGCGCAGCCCGGCGGAATTCTTCTGCTCCAGGATCACCGCAAGGACCGCTACCGCGCCGTCACCATTTCCGCACGCCACGTTTTTTCTGAGAGCACCGAACTGTTTGCCACCTATACCCGTTCCAGCGCCCGTTCGAACGAAGTTCTAAACCCCGCGCTGGGCTCCATTTTCTATGCTCCGCAGCAATCAGGCCCCGTCGCCTGGGATACCCCCAACCGCCTCCTTACTTGGGGCTGGACGCCCACGCACATCTGGGGCATCCACCTAAGCTATCTTTTCGAATACCACACCGGCTATCCTTTCAGCGCCGTCAACCTCCAGCAGCAGCTTGTCGGTCCTCCAAACGGGTTGCGCTTTCCCGCTTACGCCAGCCTCAATCTCGGCCTCGAGAAGAAAGTCGCCTTCCGCGGCTATCTCTGGGCCGCGCGCGTCGAAGCCGTGAACATTTTTGACCGCCTGAACCCGGACACTGTGGTCAACAACGTCGACGCTCCCAACTTCGGCTCTTTCACCGGCGGCCAGAGCCGCGCCTTCACCTTGCGCGTGCGCTTCGCCGGCCGCAAATAGCCGCAGAGAATCAAACTGCGGCACGATCGGCAGAATTAACTCCGATGGAGGCGTTTTTTGTTCTTAAGATCTCTGTAATCCTGTGAACGTAAGTCAGGTGCCTCGAGGTAAACGAGAAATAAGTCGGAGTCAACCTGGTTCCGCCGGAAGGAGTCGTCAGCCTTTCCGAAGCCCGGGGAATTGAACAGCCATGTCCAGCGGTTCCCTCAAAAGTCGTGGCTTAGGTGCGAAAGGGATTATAAATACACCTACGACCAAGTGGGCAATCGCCTCAGTTCGCTAGCAAGGGAGCCGGTGCTAGGCGACGGGTGGATGTGTAGCAGCGATCGCCTCCATTTACCACGGCTAGCATTAGCGGGCGAGTTCGCTTGTCCGCAATCCGCGCTAATCAGATGGGGAGACCGCAGGTTGGTTATTTGACTGCACTCAAACCATGGAATTAACATCTTCTCTTATGAACCACGAAGAAGCAGCGGTCAAGGCGTTCATCCGTTCAGATCGCCAGCAGCGTTACCTAAAATTCCTTAGCAACCCAACGCAGAGGAGCAGGTTCACCTCTGAGCTGGCCCATTTCAAGGCTCTTGACCCGAAGTGCCTTGTCGCTATTCCACCAAACCAACAGAATGCATCCTCGGTGGCAGAGTTGCTTGCCACAAAGGGTGCTGGCTCCAGGTGCTGGGTCATTTCAGTGAACTCCGTGTTAGATTCGCGGGAGCTGGACCTGCGGGAAGCACTCGATGAAACTATTGGGAGTGGAATGGGCACAATCATCTCCTGCGTTGCGGGCAAGCTTGGTTACTTTGAGGATGAAGACGTGAAGTACATCCTCCAGCGACAAGTGCCGTCAGGCTGGACAACTCCTGATTAGCACTGACTGCCTCTTCGACGCGTCACTGGTGCCAGAAACTTGTCCAACCTCTATCAGCGCGCCCACGCCGGCACTTCGGAAATGGGAATGTATACGGGGCGAAACCTTAGCCGAACCCCCTTATATTTCGCGTGAGCTTCCTTCGTCAGTTCAACCTTGAGCTTGTGACGTTTGCCGTCGATCGTTGGCGGAATAAATCCGAGTTCATACCGAAAGTGCAGCTGCATGAAAATCATGTCGAGCGCGGCAGCATAGCCCTTGGTATCAGCGGTGAAGTATTGTCCTCCTGTCTGTTTAGCCATGTAATGGGAAATCTGTGACTGCTCTCCGATTGATAGTCCGAGCACCTTCGGAGCCCTCTCGTCTTTGATGCCGAACACGATTCCAGAAGTCTCCAAAATATCATCAACCACCTGGTCAAGCTCGGAACGCGGTTGGCCGGTGTGATCTCCGTCGAGAAAAACAACCACTGGCAAGGGTTGTGGGTTTCGGCGATGCGCGTCCTGGATAATGAGCCGCAGCATTTTTCGATAGGTGATTTCTCCAACGGCGTCACTGTTCCCTCCAACATGGAAGGAAATGGGCTCAATCGTCTCAGCCAGCGCGCGGATGGGACTGTCGCGGTCTTCGGTAGGCAGCAGATCTAGCCGTGTGTCACCGTTGTCACACCAATGAGCGACGCCCACGGTGTCATGTTTGTCCAGGTGATCGAGCGCAGGTCGAAAGTGCGATTCCTTGCCTGCAAACTCCGCCGAGCCTCCGATTTTTCCACCTTCGTTGCAGATCACGGCAAGCCAAACAATGTGCGGACGCGTATTATTGCGCGCCCCAGAGTCAAATGAGGCGATCGGGACTTCGTTCCCATTGTCAAATACCCGAAAGTCTTCTTTTTTGAAGTCTTGAACAGGAAGGCCGTTCTTCGGATCCTGACTGATGACATCGACGAGTACCAACGAGGATTGCACGCGGATCGTAGTCTGTGCGGTCCTCGGTTGTTCAGGCTGTTGCGCAAGACTGCCTGACATCAGAAACGAAACGAGAAGCAGACCTAGTGTGCCAAGAGCAATGTACTTTATTTGGCTCGCATTTCTCGTCCCGCCGCAAACAGCCAACGCAAGCTCGCATTTATTCTGCATTTGACAAGATTATGCAACAGTTTTAACGCGATGTAGAGACAGCCGAGAGGCGGGGGTGTTGCTACCTGTCTGAGATCTTTCAAGCCATTGCCCGGTAAGTTCTTGGGGCTGAATCGGGAGCGCGTGTGTGGGCAAGATGCGCAAACGAGCTAGGTGAGGTTGCGCGCTTTGGATTCAGCGAGTTGAAGGAAGCGACTCGGGTTCCGGACGCGGGCGCAATGCAAATTCAATTGAGGGTGATGCGCCAAGTAAATTTCTTCGGGGCACCGGCAGCCGTTCGGCAAGCGGAGCGAAACGCCCAGCTTCAACTCTAACTCGGCTGTGTCGCCAGTATTCCGAAGGCGTACGCGTATGGTTGTGGAATTGAGTTGACGCCGCGAGAATAGGGGATGATCCCCCAAGGTGATACGCCGCTTGTTGCTCCTATACCATCGGTACTTTCGTCCCATAACTTTCGTCCCATAACTTCCGTCCTTTCGTCCTATGGCCTCGATCCTTTCGGAGCACTACCCTCAGACATGGACCTATGTGCTCCGAGAAACATGACGATCACAATTTCCGTCACCAAGGGTGGCCTCTCGAACCCCCTTGTTTACCAACTGACCAAAGCCAGGACCAGCATAGGACGAGCAGGTGGCGGAGCCGACATCGAAATTGACGACCCACAAGTTTCTGCCTTGCATTGTGCTGTAGGCGTGACACAGGACATGGTTCGACTATGTGATCTGGACTCCGCGAATGGCACATATCTAAACGGCCAAAGAGTTGAGGCCGTCGAACTCGAACATTTGACCGAGTTTTGCCTCGGCTCGACTTGGCTGGTGGTCACCATCGTTCCGAAACACTTTAGCGTGAGCGAGCATTCGATTTGAAGGTTGCTGACGCTTCATCGCCCTTGAGCCGCTTGCCACGCTCCGAAGTAGCGCAACGGGCTATTACCATGCTGGCTAGGGCTTGACCGTAAATACCACCGGCTGTTTTATGATCCACCTCGGCCAAAACCATACCTGGCCCAATGCGTGCGGCTGATGCCGTAGCAGAGCGCGACGGGCTCATTATCCAACAATTCCCAGAACGGTTTCAGCGTTGGAGGGACGCGACACACCGAGTGATTGTTCGCGTAAAGGTCGTGTTCTTGGGCGTTGCGGCGGGAAAGGGATGGCAAATGCTGCCAGCGCGCCGATTAACGCACCCAAGATGGCAAATTCGACGTTGTGGGTCGTGTACGAGAATGCCATCCCAGCGATGTTGATTGTACGGGGAGAATCCACAGCGAAAGCCTCTTTGGTGGCCAAATCAGACCGGAGCAGACTCGGCACTACGATCCCGGCGATGAACAAAGTGAATACCACTTCGATTAGCAGTAGAACGAGCGAGAAAGCTTTTTGCCTCTTCATGTTGTTTCCTTTCGGCCCTAGCCTACGACGGCCATTTCAAATCAAAGGGAATCATCTTCAGCGTCCAGTTAGAAGGTGAATCATCGGAATCGAGCGGCGTAGATACCCTAGAGCGGGCGAATTGACTACCCTGAGTCGGCCCATATCGCGCTTTGAAAGCCCACCCTGTAGATCAAGGACCGGCCTAACCTGCCATTGCTGTCGACGGGGGGACCGATGGACAGGAGACGCAAAGTGGAACTGTTCGAGGAGATTCGGCGATTTTGAATCGTGATCGTCCTTTAAGTAGATTCGAGCTTGGATTAGTGGACGTGTCTGTGATCAAGACAATTATTTTCGAGGCCGTCGTTGCATTGCGTTCGAACGCAAAGGCCCACTCGCAAAGCTGCTTGACTGGGTCAGTAGTGGCAATTCCATGGGCGAGGCAAAGAAGAGGTTGTGGGAACCGTACCCAGACACTGAGGTGTTCGCCTACCCCAATTTAATGTGGACACCCGATTGATTGTTGGTTTTGGCAGTCCTACAAGTATACTGTGACTTTTCTCGAGGTCCTCGGGAGGTCTCGCAGGCAGTCATGGCTGCGCCCATTCCAAGCGGTCGGTCCGAAAGGCGTATCCCGCAGATATTGGCCGCGGAGGCTTCGCCTTCAGAAGAATCTATGCCTGAGGAATCAACGGTCACTGATAACGTGAGTCTTCACGGTGCACGCGTCACCACCGTGCGGCCCTGGCAAGCCGGGACGGCTGTGCTGGTCACTTTTCGATGGGAGGGCGTTCGGTCCGAAGGAAGGGTCGCCTACTGCCAGCGCAAGGAGAGCGGCGACTTCGCCAATGGAGTAGAGCTATACGGACTATGGAAAGCCGCCTCGGGAACCTAGCCTGATCTTAAGAGGACGGTCGTGCGCGCAGATAAGTACTTCTTGGCGGGTCGAAGTATCCCTTCGAGGAGGCACTATCCGCGAGTCGAGACACCCAGCGGAGTCTGGATCTACTGGAATTGTGAAGGACGAGACGATACTTCACGAGTCCGAGACTTGAGTCTGGGAGGTTTGTTTGTCGAAACAGCAGAAGCGCGGGACCTCGACGCCACCGTCAAGCTTGACTTTCTTGTTCAGGAAGGGCAAATCAGGGCCGAAGCTGTTGTCCGCCATGCAAAGCCCGGTAGCGGACTGGGATTAAGATTCACCGCGCTGACTGAAGAAGACGGCCCCCGTCTGACAGCATTGATGACAAGACTTCGCAGTTCGTCTGAGCCCCGCACCAAATGAAAGCGCGCTCGGCCATTTCCCTGGCCCACTCTGTGCGTTGAAATAGCCTTTGTGTCCAGAGATGGAGGGGCAACGACGATTCTCCACCAAAGGTATGTCGAGAGACTCGTGATTCCACCCGCGAGGAGATAACTCCGCGACATCATCGCCGATGGCGGAAGCCACAAGCAGTCCCGCATAGTTCGAAATGCTCTTTGGCGACAAACCTGACCGAGTGCAGCTTCGCAACCAAGAGTCTTGCCGGCTGCGTTCTTGATGCTCGCAAGAATCTTCAAGATTCGTGTCCAGCCACTTATCGATGCAGCTCTGCCAAGTTGTTGAAGTAGCTGGTTTCACCGGTCAATGCGGACATCTCCTTCGTGGCTCATGCTTTCTTCCAAGTGTCGTGTTGGCGTTGTAGGGCGAGCGCGTTTCCCGTGATGCGGGCAATGTGGGCGACGTCCTCCTGCGCCTTGCCAACCAATTCCCTTATGTCGGAGTCGGTGGTGGGGTGTTGCTCAAGCTGCGAGAGCAACTTTACCAACGTGTCCAGCACGTTTTCGATCTCACGAGCCATATTTGTCGCCAGTTCGCCGGACGCTCCCAGCCGTTCGGCCCGGCGCAATGCCTCGCCGAGCTCGGCATTGAGTTTCTTGATCTGCTCCTCCGCGCGCTTGCGTTCAGTTATGTCACGGACGGCGCTGGTGACAAAAAGCCCTTGTGGGGTGCGCAACGGGCTGAGACTGATTTCAACGGGAAACTCCGTCCCATTCCTACGTTTGCCGAAAAGCTGCAGCCCGGCGCCCATCGGACGAACGTGCGGCTCGGCGAGAAACGAAGCGCGATGTTTTACGTGCAAGGGGTCGAGGCGTGCCGGGATGAGGATCTCGACGGGCTGCCCGATTAACTCCTGCCGGCTATAGCCGAACAGGATCTCAGTCTGCGAATTGACGACGACGATCTTTCCCTCGGCGTTAACGATCACCATGCCGTCGGGTGCCGACTCCAGCAGGTCGCCAACGTCGGGCCGCACCCAATCGGGGTGCTTGCTGGTGAGGTAGGCAGCGAGTCGGCGGAAGAGACCCACGAATTCCCCTTATTCTAGCTGTCCGGTAACTGGCAAATTCTAGCGTGTTCCTGCCAGCTAAGCCATACAGTTCCCGAACGCGAGTCGCATTGACAGATCTTTGACTGGTGTCCGAATTTGATCTCGATTGGGTTTTAGAGATTCCACGGAAAATGCAGCCTGCCAGGAGTTCCCGGAGAGCCAAATGATTTACTGGCGCGCAGGTGATTGACTACAGCAAAGACACCGAGGCGGACCGCGTATTTTTCCGCGACGTCCTCGCTTTCAAATCCATGGATGCGGGTCATGGCATTTTCGCCCTGCCGCCGGCAGAACCCTCATTCCACCCTTCCGATGAGCATGGTGTCGACGAACTCTATTGCATGCAAGCTCGCGCGATCTTGAGGTTGACTCCCTTTAGTCTTCGAGGGTCGGCAGGGTCTTCAGGACTTCCGCAGCCTTGGGCCGATTGACCACCGCATCATCCTTACGAATTTTTCCGTCGCGGAAGACGAGCACCCGCTTAGCAAACTGAGCGATATCAAGTTCGTGCGTAACCAGTACGATGGTTAATCCTTTGTCGTTCAGGTTCTGAAAGATCTCCATAATCTCGACAGAGGTACGGCTATCAAGATTGCCCGTGGGTTCGTCGGCCAGCAGGATCGAGGGATGGTTCACCAGGGCGCGCGCCACGGCAACCCGCTGTTGCTGCCCCCCGGACATCTGCGAAGGGAAGTGCTGTGCGCGGTCGGCGAGACCGACCATCGCCAGCGCCTCTGCGGCACGTTTGCTCCGTTCGGCCTTGTCGATCTTTGTGTACATAGTAGGCAGGGCGGTATTTTCGAGGGCCGTCGTGCGCGCCAGTAAATTAAAGCCCTGGAACACAAACCCGATTTTCTGGTTACGAATCAAGGCCAGCGCTCTCTTGTCGTGCTGGGAAGCATCGATACCCTCGAGCAGGTATCGCCCGGAACTAGGACGGTCGAGACAGCCCAGCATATTCATGAACGTCGATTTGCCGCTTCCGCTCGCCCCCATGATGGCCACGAACTCTCCCTGCCCAATCACAATGCTGACACCGCGGAGCGCATGCACACGTGTTTCACCAAGATCGTAGTACTTGTGGAGGTCTTCCACGCGGATGACCGTGGCTCCGGCGGAGACAAGCGCCGAAGCGGTTTGGTTGACGGTCGGCATCGAATCAATCGTTGACATAGCCCAGGTTCACCCGCGGAGCACTAGCGCCTTATCCCCGCGCCTCCTGGAGTCTGCGTTTTCGGCATCACGGAACGAATAATGAGTCCGTCTCCTTCCCTCAATTCCCCCCTAATAAGCGCGGTCACTTCCGTGTAAGAATGATCGGTTATCCCCAATGAAACCTTGACGGGCTCCACGGTGTTATCCGCATGCAGCTTCCATACGACCGCATTCTCCGCTCTCGGAGCACGCGGCAGATTTTGTGTTCCACTGTTGGCCGACGAGGAGCGCTCGTCGCCGGTGCGTTGTTTCTCGTCTCCTTCGATTCCGTATCGCCTATATAGCGCCAGAATCTCCTCGGGGGCCATTGGAGGCTTGTAGCGCAGCGCGGTGTTCGGCAGCTTCAGCACATTTTGCACGGTGGTCACGGGGATGCTCACGTAGGCCGTCATTCCTGGGAACAGCTTCAGCTCCGGATTGTCGAATTCGATGATCGTGTCGTAGGTGACCACGTTTTGCACGGTGGTCGGATTCATTCGGACTTGGCTGACCACCCCGCGAAACGTGTCTTTTGGGAAGGCATCTACTTTGAAGGTGACCGCCTTCCCTAGTTTGATGTTGCCGACATCAGACTCGTCCGTCTTGGTGTAAACCAGCATCTTCTTCAAATCCTGCGCGATGGTAAAGACCGTTGGCGCTTGCAATGACGCGGCGACCGTCTGTCCCACATCAACGTTGCGCGCCACCACCGTGCCATCGATCGGAGATCGGATCACCGTGTAGTTGAGATTGGTTCGGGCCACCGTCAGCGCCGCGGCCTTTTGGCTGACTTGCGCTTCGGCCTGTGCAACGTTGGCAGCCGCTGCGCCCACCGCCGCGTTCGCTGAATCATAGTTGGCTTTGGCGAGGTCCAGTTGCTGCTGGCTCGTGATGTTATCCTTGGTGAGCTGAACGGCGCGGTCGTAGTCAGCTTTGGTCTGCTGCGACGCGGCTTTGGCCTTTTCCAGGTTGGCTTTTGCCGCCGCCACATTGGCTTTGGCATTATCCAAGTCCGCGGAAGCCTGTAGCAGCGCCCCTTGGAACAATGCGGGATCGATCAGAGCGACGATATCGCCCTTGTGGACGCGGGAATTAAAATCGACATTCAGCTTCGCAATGGTGCCCGAGACCTGCGATCCAACTTGCACGGTGATCACCGCGTTGATCGTTCCCGTGGCTTCCACGACATCGTGGATATCGCCCCGCTCTATCTGTGCGGTGAAGTGTTGTGGCTGAGCGCTGTGGTTCAGTCCGAAGCCGACAAACAGCCCAGCCAAGACCACAAGGCTTGTCACGATGTACCACCTGCTCTTTGTTCTCATCCTCTGTCCTGAGACTTTAGACCCAGCCGTTTCATTCGTAGCGCAGTGCTTCGATGGGATCCAGCAGAGATGCCTTCCTCGCCGGGTAATACCCAAAAAACACGCCAACAGCAATCGAGAAGACAGCAGCGATCACCACGGACTCAAGCGACATTTCCATGGGCCAACGCAGCGTCTGGCCAACCAGGTAAGATCCAACCACTCCGAACAGCACTCCAGCCGCCCCGCCCACCAGGCTGAGCATGACTGATTCTCCCAAGAACTGAAGCTGGATGGCCTCCTCGGTCGCGCCAACGGCGACCCGAACGCCAATCTCACGGGTCCGCTCAGTGACTGAAACGAGCATGACATTCATGATCCCGATTCCGCCGACCACCAAGGAAATGGAGGCGATGGCGATCAAAAGAACGGTAAGAGTCCGGCTGGCCTCGAGTTGCGCCTGAATGATGTCTTCAGGGTTTCGAATATTGAAGTCATCTTCCTCTTCGGCGCGCAAATGATGGCGATCGCGGAGCACAGCTGCCGCCTCTTGACCAGCCACTTTGACGGCGGCTTGCGATACCGCCGAGCACAGGATGTCGTCCAGCCAAGTAGTCCCTTTGATCTTCTTCTGAGCCGTCGTGTAAGGCATAAGAATGGTATCGTCCTGATCCTGCCCGGAAACGGATAGCCCCTTCGGATGGAGGGTGGCCACGACCTTACAAGGCAGGTCCTTGACACGCATCACTTTTCCAATCGGGTCTTCAACGCCAAAAAGTTGATCGCGTACGGTGCGACCGATCGCGCAGACGTCCGCGGCTCGGTCTACATCGTCCTGGGAAAATGCGGCACCCTGATCCACATACCAGCGTTTTATATCGAAGTATTCCGGGGTAACGCCGCGGAACCCTGTAAACCAGTTTTGGTTTCCATAGATGATCTGCACCGGACCATCGACGTTGGGTGAAACGCTCTTGATCAACGAGATTTGATTCTTAATGGCCACAGCGTCGGCGAAAATCAGCGTTTTTGTTCCGTGCGTGCCGGTCCGCACTCCATTCACCGCGCGCCCGCCCGCTTCTATCCAAACAAAATTATCTCCCAGGTTGTTCAACTGCTGTTCGACTTGGGCTTGCCCAGCTTTGCCTATCGCGACGACGCAAATCACCGCCGCGATCCCGATGGTTATGCCCAGCACCGTCAGCACGCTTCGCATTTTATTCCGCAGCAACGCCACCAGTGCGGATTGAAGCAGCACCCCGTAATTCACATCTCCCTCCTGTAGAATGAGAAAGAACGCCCAGTGTAAAGCTGGATTCTTAAGGGATGTTCATCGAGCCTCCGCGAATCTCTAAATTTCGCTCAAGTAATATATTATGCG
>QHYZ01000193.1 GCA_003225295.1 Acidobacteriota bacterium
CGCCATATCGATACAATGCCGCCCAAGCCCGCTTCGAGCTTTACAGCATGGCGTGGAATCCGAACAAGATTTTTCACGCTCAATGGGCCCGCGGCCACCTCGCCGGTCAACTCCTCGTTGTGGAAACGACAGGGCCTGACACTCTGGTCGAGAAATCTGAAGTCATCGTCCTACCGCAGAGCGACGTCCGTGTAGCGTACACGGAATCGCGAGCCATTTATGCGGCGCGCGCTGCGATATCAAAGAGGTAGATCACGTAACAGTTTCGAACCCGTGCGGCTGGCGACGATGCGAGCGCCGCTTTTCATGACCACCTCGACGCGGGTTGCATCGTAAGGCTCAATCGAGGTGACATATTCGAGGTTGATGAGATGCGATCTGTGGATTCGCAAGAAATTCGCGGGCGCTAGAGACGTTTCGAGATCGCCCAATCGGATGCTGACGAGGTATTGTTTGGGCGAGGCGAAAATCGTCGCGTAATCATCCGCACCTTGTACGCGTTCAATGCTGGCCAGTGCGATCGGGACGATTCGGTTGCCGTCGCGCACGAATACCCTGGAGAGCGCCCTGGTCGGTTGGAGAGCTTCCTTTGCGCGAGACAGAAGAGACCCCGACCGTCCTTCTAATGTTGCTTGCGCTCGCTGCAACACACGCTCAAGCCGATCTCGTCCAAAAGGTTTGAGCAGATAATCAAGAGCGCCAAGTTCGAATGCGGTGACGGCGTACTGATCATGAGCGGTTGTGAAGATCACCTTGGTTTCGCATGCGAGCTGCTCAAGAACCTCCAGGCCAGTCGCGCCGGGCATGACGATGTCGAGAAACATCAGCTCAGGCCTCACCTTGTTGGCAAGCGCAATGGCAGTTTTTCCGTCGGGGGCCTCGTGAATCTCGCCCGAGCAGCCGAGATCACGTAGATGTTCTCGCAGCGTACGTCGAGCCAGCGGCTCATCGTCAGCGATCAAAATGGTTCCTTTCATCGAACCTCGCCCTGTCATTTAAGACGATTTCCCACAAGCAGGAATGCTAAAGCTCGCTTCAAAGCCGCCCACGCCGCCATGGACGCTCAGCTCGGCTGAGGATCCGTATGCTGCCTGGAGACGCTCGCGTAGCGAGCGCAGACCGAATTGGTGCGAAGTTCCGGCATCCGAGCCGTGGCCAGGTCCGTCATCTCGGACGGTGACTTGAAGCCGTCCGTCACCACAGGAGCATTTGATCCATATCGACCCGCCTTCAGGGCGAATGGCAATGGCGTGTTGCACCGCGTTTTCAGCCAACGTCTGCATCGAGAACGGAGGAAGGTTAAAGTTGAAGGCTTCCGGGTCGATCTGCAGGTCCACTTTCAGCCGGTCTTCATAGCGGAGCTGCTCCAACGCAAGATATTGACGTGTGAAATCGTACTCCTCGGAAAATTCCACTAGCTCGCGACCATCTTCTTTCAGTGTGTAGCGCAGCATGTCCCCAAGACGCTCGATCGCACCTTCGGCCATCGCCGGGCGAAACTTTACCAAAGCGGCCAGCGTGTGAAGAGCGTTGAACAGGAAATGTGGATTCAAACGCACGCGGATTGCGTCTAGGCGCGCCGATGCGGCCAGCGCCTCGGCACGCGCAGCAAGCGTCTCCTTTTCGTGCAACCGATTCCGCGTCTGCACGGCATGGGAAATGCCCGCGAACACCGCGTAAAACCAAATTCCCATCAACATCTGCCGACCAAGAGCGGACCACGACCAGAAAGCTTCGGCAGCGCTGCCACGCCGCAGGAACTCAAGTCCATAGACCACGGCAGTCCAAGCGACTCCGTACGCCACGGCAAAGGAGATTTGAAGTAAATAGAAGTTCAATCTGAACCCAAGAGGCCAAGGCCAATGTTGACAAACGTACCAGACGGCGATGCCCAGCAGGCCCGCGCTTCCCATGGAGACCAAGCTTCCGATCAGAACCGCGGAAAATCGATCGCGCGCGAACGACATGGCAACTAGGAGCCAGATCGTGAAGAACGGCAGCCATGCGGCCAAAGCGATGGCGCATCGCTTGATCAGCTTGTGGACCATTTCGCCCAGATTATCTCAACTTCTCCCCATCCCAGCTCACCATTGACCGAGCGAATTAGCCGATTCGCCGAAAGCGTCTGGCCCCCAGGGTGCTTGGTGGTCCAATTTGGGAACCGCGAATGAAGATGGAGGACTTGATGATCGGCCAACGATGGTTATTTTCGATGCCCAAGATCCTGTTGCTCCTGTCTTCTGTTGTTGTTGTGCCCGGGGGAACGATGGCCCAGGTATGGACTGTTCTTGCAGTCGACCCGAAAGACGATGGTCGCGATCCATCGTTGGCCGACGCGGCGCAGCTTTCCTACCGCTATGAGAAAGAGCAGGATCTGCTCTGGTTCCGCGTGACCCTTTATGGCCAGCCTAATGAAGAATCCCTCGGAGTGAACATTGCCGTCGATACTGGAACTGATGCGGCGGCCAAGATGAACTGGTGGGGCGCAAACAAAGATTTCCAGTTCGACAAGCTGGTAACCGTCCAGGTGGCGCGAGAGAGTGGCGGTTATAAGGGCACGATCGGAGTGGGCGACGCAGCCGGAGCAAGAGCCAAGAACTTTAACAATTTGTTCCAGAACAATCTGGAAATCCGTGTCGAAGGTGATTCCATCCTGATCGGCGTGAAGCGCACGGAGGTGACAGAAAAGATGAAGATGAATCTAATCGCGGCCGTTGGTTCGCCTGAGCAGTGGAATGATGACATTCCTAACACGCGATCTGTCACTCTGGATCTCTCTCTGCCCCGGCCAGCACGGGGACTTCGCGAAATCGATGTGAGCCGCAACAATTTCCGCTTCCCTTCAGATTACAAAACTTTGGCAGACCATCAGCAACCGCTGATTATCAAGGAGGGACACGGTCACAAGACACTGATTCTCGTTCCGGGTGTTTATTCCGGCAAAGAGATTTTTGATGGATTCATGGCGCGAAACCAGTCGCAATACGAGTTTTATGTGCTTACACCACCGGGTCTGAATGGAACTCCGGCGCGCGCCTTACCATCGGAAACGACCAGTTTTGGCGAATTCAGCTGGACGCGGCGGCTGGAGCGCGACATTCTCGACCTGATCAACAGAGAAAAACTCAGTAAGCCCATACTCATGGCGCACGGTTTCCCCGGGTCGCTGGCCGCCGAGGAGCTGGCGGTCCAGCACCCCGAGGCGCTCGGCGGAATTATTGAGATCGCCAGTATGCCCGTGCAGTTTTTCCCATCGCCCAAAGATCCAACCCGCAAGACGCCAGCGACCCGCGAAGAGCGAGTCGAAATCGTGAATGAGGGTTGGGCTCAGAAGTGGTTTAAGTACGTCACGCATGAAACATGGGAAAGCAACAACTACCCTGCCGAGATGTTTCTGAACGATCCGGTGCGATCCGAGCAGGCAAGGCAACAGGCGGAGGCCGCTCTGCTGCCAGTGAAGATTCGCTATCTATGCGAGTTCATGGCCTCAGATCACAGCGTTGCATTGGCCAACCTCCAGGCGCCATTACTGGCGCTCCGGCCGGGGTTCAACGAGAAGCTGCTTGCCGATTCCGCCACGAGCTGGTTCAAGGGTAGTTTTCAGGATTCGTGGGATGCATTTTCCAAGAATTCACGCATACAACTGCTGACGATTCCGAACGCCCGGGCGCTGATTCTGGAGGATCAGCCGAAACTGGCCGATGACGGCGTCGCCAGGTTTATCGAAAACGTCAGTAAGGCAAAGGCCCAACGAGTGCCATGAGAAGCGCAACTCGAGCGCAGGAGGCGAATATGGGGACATCAGGGTTACCGCATCAGAAAAAGATAATGAACCGGTCGGCGCCCGCTGCGACTATCGTACCTGTTTTGATCTACGAGGATGTGGACAAAGCAATCGAGTGGCTCTGCCGAGCCTTTGGACTGAGCGAGCGCCTGCGCGCATCTGGAGCCGGCGGTAGGATCACCCACGCGCAGCTCTCGATCGGCAATGGCGATCTCATGATAGGAGCGTCGGGAGCGAAGTTTCGGCCTCCGCACGAGGAGGAGGTCAGCCAATATGTTCTCGTGCACGTTGAAGATGTCGACCAGCATTTTGAACAGGCGAAGCGATCGGGGGCGCGCATCGTCGACCCACCGAAGGACATGCCTTTCGGGGAGAGGCTGTACACGGTCGAGGATCTTGCCGGCCACCGCTGGACGTTTTCGGAGTCGATCGCCGATGTTGCTCCGGAGCAATGGGGCGCCAAGCGAGTTCAGTTCAGATAGCGAGATTCATGGGCTGGACTGTGCGCGCGATTTACGGACCACGTGCTGAAGGGCGGTAATTAGAATTTGGATGAGGAAGGTACTATGCGACGACTGATTTTGCTGGCCGTTGGAAGATCGGTCGTATACCACGCCTGAACGGGGCGCCAGGATAAACTGTTGAGTCTATGGGGTCAGCGACTCCTTGTGCCGCGGAATGATGTTGTCGAACGGGAAGACCTTCCAAGAAGGCGGATTTATGAAAATTGCGACGGCCGCAGTTTATGTCGAGAGCCAGCCGGAAGCTCTGAAATTCTGGACGGAAAAAGTCGGGTTCGTAGTGCGCCGGAAACAACGAATGTCTGAGAACGCGAGCTGGATCGAAGTAGGTGGTCCCGATGCGGAAACCTGTCTCGTGTTGTTTCCGAAATCGATGATGCAGAATTGGGCAGAACGGAAACCATCAGTGGTATTTCAGTGCGAGGACATTCAAAAACAATATGAAGCGATGTCGTCGCGCGGCGTGACGTTTCAACAACCGCCCAAGGACATGGGGTGGGGACCGTTCGCGATATTTCTCGATACAGAAGGTAATGTGTTTGGTCTTCGTGAAACCGTTGCTACGTAGGGCCGAGGAGCAGGTTGCGCACCAGCGAATTCGATGAGAACGCTTGAAACGTTGCTGAAACGATATCCTCAAGAGACTCAAGCGGTCGTTCGCGATGCCAGAAAGTTGTGCTGACCTGAAGTGCCCAAATTCGCATCTGGCCATCGCATCGAAGAAGCCGAGGTGCGGTCAGGACTTGGTGATCGCCCGGATCAACGAACTGCGGAAAGTCAGTTTGCATGGCGCTTGCTCCTTCGACAGGATGGGCGGTAGCCTCCTAGTCCGAGGGGCCGAGAGGGAGGGTCATAAGCAGGATATGGAAGAGCGCTTTCGGTTCATACCCAAAGAAATCGAGACGCACTATTTACAGGGCCGAGAGTCACAGCGTCTATCGGGCGACCGTGGAGAGCTCGAACGGCTTCGGACGCAAGCGATACTCGGCCGGTCACTTCCGGCTGCTCCGGCAGTAGTTTTCGACGTAGGCGGTGCTGCAGGGGTCTATGCCTTTCCCTTGGCGAAGCAAGGCTACCTAGTGCACTTGATTGATCCGGTTGAACTTCACTTGGAGCAAGCAAGATCCTATGCGGCTTCCTCGGGCATCGCGCTGGGCTCCATCGTGCGAGGCGACGCTCGCCACTTGGACGTCCCCTCGCGCAGTGCTGACGTAGTTCTTCTGTTAGGCCCTTTGTATCATCTCGTCGAGCACTCGGACCGTTTGGCAGTTCTTCGTGAAGTCCATCGTATCCTGACGCCCCGAGGTGTCCTGTTCGCAGCCGCGATCTCTCGTTTCGCCTCTCTGATCGATGGGCTAGCGAGCGGGTTTTTTCGAGACGCTGAGTTTCGCAAGATCGTGGCGGAGGATATCGCATCGGGTCAGCACCGCAACCCGACGAACCACCCAGCCTACTTCACCACAGCCTACTTTCATCGCCCGGAAGACTTGGCAGCCGAAGTTCATGCTGGCGGTTTTGGCGATGTCCAGATCGTTGCGATCGAGGGTCCGGTTTGGAGTGCCGCTCTGTTCCATGAGGCTTGGGACGACCCGGTACAGCGAAAGAGCCTGATGGAGTTTCTGTCGCTGATCGAGCGAGAACCTTCCGTGCAAGCTGCCAGTGCCCACCTCATGGCAGTGGCCCGTCGTCCTAATTAGACAACTGCCTGGTGACGAGTTGGGTTCGTGGTTTGATTACCGTATGCGGAAGTATTGGAGCGAGTCGTTCAAGGTGCCCGTGACTTGAGACAGATCGCTAGCCACGGTCGCCTGGCGGGCGATGTCGGCATTGATGGAATTCGCCATTGAATCGCGCTGCTGTCTTGTAGCGATGACGTTCTGTTCAGGTATGTCGAGTGATCAGACCAAATCGGATCTTTGAGGCGAACGCGGAGGAGGCTGCCGATGAGTGCACAAAAGGGCCGCAACAAACAATTAGACCTTCTTGGTCGAGTTGCAGTCGTGACCGGTGCCAGCCGCGGTGCAGGCCGTGCTATCGCGGCCGTCCTCGGCGAGCACGGTGCAACGGTCTACGTCTCCGGCCGCAGCGTCAGGGGACAACCGACCACCGATGGCCTACCGGGCACAATCGATGACGCGGCTGAGGAAGTCACGCGGCGAGGCGGGACCGGTATCTCGGCGCGGTGCGATCACGCAAATGAGCACGACGTAGAAGCTCTCTTCAAGAGAGTTCGCGAAGAGCAAGGGCGGCTGGACATCCTCATTAATAATGCCTGGGGAGGTTACGAAGGTGAACGCCTCATGCCGGCGTACTTCTGGAAGGCCCCGCTGCGGCTTTGGGACGCGATGTTCGAGCGCGGGCTCAAGGCGCACCTCTTGGCGACCTACTTCGCTATTCCGTTGATGATCGAGAGCCCCGCCGCAAAGGCGCGGACCAGGACATCCAAGCCGCCCGGTCTCATTGTCAGCACCATTGCTTGGGATCGTGATAGATATATCGGCAACTTCTATGATGTTGCCAAGCATTCGATCGTGCGTTTGCTTTGGGGGTTGGCGGAGGAGCTGCGCGCACACTGCGTCGCAACGGTGGCCTTGGCTCCCGGGTTCATGCGCACTGAGCGTGTGATGTCCCACGCCGGCGGGGAGACGGACTGGAAGAAGATACCGTGGCTGAAAAAGAGTGAATCACCAGAGTACATCGGCCGAGCTGTGGCGGCACTCGCCGGTGATCCACACGTGATGCGTAAAAGCGGAAAGGCGTTCCATGTGGGCGAACTGGCACGTGAATATCGCTTCAGCGACATCGATGGCAGGCGAGTCCCCCCTTTTCGCATTGTTGAACCATTTGTGGGGATGGTCAAGAAGTTCGAGAAGATACAGAGCAAACAAGGCCCAAACTCGGGGCGCGAACTGGCGCGCTCGACCAGCACCTAAGGAGATGCCCATGAACACTGCGGCTACTCCCTTCGTCGAATGCGAGCAAGTCCACGCCGGCCTCGCCGTCACCGACATTGCTGCCGCCATCGACTTCTATACGAAAAAACTCGGCTTCAAGCTGGCGTTTACTTGGGGCGATCCGCCGACGTTCGCGGGCGTGAACTTCGACAAGGTGCAGATGTTCCTGCGGAAGGGCACGCCGGATCCGAAGGGCTGCGTGGTGTATTTTCTCGTCGGCGATGCCGACCAGCTCTACGAGTTCCATCGGGCCAACGACGTCACAATCGCGGAACCGATCGACGATAGGCCCTACGGAATCCGCGACTACGTCGTGCGGGACCTGCATGGGTACTATCTTTCCTTTGGGCATCACCTGTTCAACGCCGGCCCGTCGATCAAGATCGAGCGGGTGGACGTGCCGGTGCGGCTGGAGAAGCGTCTTGCCGCGCTACTCGAGGATTTGGCCAAGCACAAGCGCATGAGCGTGAATAGCTGTCTGGAGGAGATGCTGCTGCATACTAATGATGGCGTCGGGCCGCATACGCAAACAACGCTTAGGCACATTCAAGAACTGAAGAAAAAGCATGGGATCGACTACGACAGCCACGCGAGCTATCGGTTCGCCGAAGAGTAAGTGCGTTGCGCGTGCTGGCAGGTCGAGGCGCACCCGATATAGTGAAGCCTTCGATGGAGACACTCCGTAGTGTGCGCAGCCCCCAAACCGGGTTGCTTCCGTCGAGACTTCATGCGTCTTTGGCGCACACCCGGCATGAAAACAAGGCGGTTTAGCAGGTAACGGCGTTTTGCGCCGTCTGTTTCCTGGAGAGCGTCGGACGACAAGCTGGGAGTCATCACGTCGTCGACTTGACCACCGAAGCCAGATTTTGACGACTTGCACGAATGGTCATTCTCAGCAGTTAACCGGCCTATCTTGATCCGATCCGCCACAAAAACGAGAGGTGGAGGGTATTATTGCTTTCCTTCTAATTTCGTGGGGAAGTGGAAGCCCTCTTCTGAACACAGATCCTGACAAGAGTCTGTTCAGGGAGAGAGCTTCCCATGCAGTACGATTATTTTTATCCCACTTCGCGGTGATTCTTGCAAC
>QHYZ01000194.1 GCA_003225295.1 Acidobacteriota bacterium
CGCTTGGCATTCCCGCCCAGATGATGCAGCCTGTCAAAACGTGGCAGGTCAGCGCAGGTAGTGACGAAAAAAATCCTAAGTCATAGAAAACAAAGGACCCTGCCCTGAAAACCGTGGAAGTTGGGCTAGAGTCAGTTTCCACATGCGCACGCTCATAAGAACTAGCCTCCACGGCTTTGAGGTCAAAGCCGATCGAACGACTCTCCATCTGACGGATGATGGGCTGATCATGGCGAACAGGCCGGAAAGTTGTAATTGAATGAGACAGCGTCAACACCCAGGGCTCGCGATGAACTCAATCCGCGGGCAAAGCAGTCGTAGATGTGCGATTCGAGAAGTTTCCCGTTCATATCCGTCACTGAAAGAATTCGAGACAGAGAGTCGTAGGCAAACGAAATCGTAGTTAAGTCAGGATTCGTAACCTGGCTTAGTCTGTTTTGCCCGTCGTAGGCATAAGTCAGGCTGATCCCGACATCCGACGAAACACCGGTGACCAAGTGGCTGGATAAACTCCCATAAGTAAAGGTGAGGTGGCGTGACGCTGGATCGGTAACTGTCACGAGCCGATTTGCGCCATCGTATGTCAGTGCTGTGGTATTTCCGTTCCGGTCGATAATGGCCGTCAGCATTCCGCTCGTGCCGTCAAAGCGTCTCTGCTCTCCATTTTGAAAGGTGATACTCCAGTATGGAGTGGCCGTGCTGGGTGTTATAAGTGAGGCCACGACGTTCTGAGGTGCGGCAAGACTCCATGGTCCAGGAGTGTTGCTGGCGGTCCCGAAAGACCATACGCTACCGTCGCTGCGCAAGTATTTTATGTAATGGTCACTCCCCACGAACACTTGTTCGTCGTATGTTGAGAGCCAATTAGGCCCAAAAAGGCCAACTTGAGGAATGTCTATAGGCGGCGGAATACTGTTCCATGTTCTAACCAGGTTTAATCCGCCTGCCAGGCCAGGGATACGAATGTCTTTTTGCTCGATGTAAGTGTTGCCTGTGGCTAAAGAGATAGGACTTCCGCCGGAAGGACATTTGGAGCATGAAGGCTTCGCCGGTGCACACGATGAGTTAAATGCCCAGATTAGATAGGTGTAAGTCCCAGGGTATGGTCCGAAGTAAACCCATCCGATTGGAATCGACAGGGGGAAATAATTGGTCGTAATGTAGGTGCAAGGGTTGTTGTTTATCAAGCCCTGAGCCGCCGCACCCGGACTAAAAACACAGCTCAATACAGCCAAAATCAACACCAAGACACAGCGTTTCAAGAACACAAGCACCTCCATTATTTCGAGCACACCCCTAATGACTCAAAAGAAGGCCGTACATTGCGGGCGAAGAATCTCGGCTACGGCATTGCCAATGAGAACCACTCATCATGTCGCTGAACAAGGACGCAACTTCACTTCGGCAGGGTCCGAGAAGACCATTTGAAGCTGCGGGCCGGCGGCGATCAGACGTGAAGCCACTACTTGTATGTTGATAAAACTGTTATGTCAATAGTTATTGTATTATAAACTGACAACTTGCCTGTGGATAAAACAGGAAAACTATCAAAAAAGGTGGTTTCATCGGTTTCATCAAGGAAAAGAACGGCGGTATGTACAGCATGTTCTATGTTGGCGCGGAGCGCCCGGACCTCACCAACCAAATATCCGAGCGTGCGGCCCGTCGGGAGCACGCAAGGGGCATGGAAGACGTTAACCTAAAGCGCGGGAGCATGGCTCCGGTTCTAAAAGGTCAGACGCTTGCGGACGCGTCACTAACCTGGGCAGCCTACCGCAAAGAACATCGACTAGACGGCGAAGGGAAACTCTCCTGCGCAAAGCCGTGTTCGAGTATTTTGTTCCCGAGAAGTGCGCTCGACAGAACAATTAGTGGCTCGGGCGTACACACTTCTTCCGCGTTAGCATTGTTCCCCCAGCGAGAGCCTCTCCGAAAGAACCTTCCCTCAGTGCGAGTCTGTCGCGATTCCTGTTTCCATGTCATGCTGGAAAAGGTAGCTTTGGCCTTGGTGCGAGACATGCATGGGCCGTTCGAGGAAATGCAGCTCTACGGAGGGTGGCTCGCGCTCCCGGTCTTCTCGAACGCCGTTTGTGGACCGCGACAAGCGCAAGTGAAAGAGCCCAACAATAAATCCACATGGTAGGCGGAGGGACTTGGGCAGCGCAATCCTCGTCGCTTCCATGTCATCCAACGGATTTGCGGTCGCGGCGACGATGTCCGCGGCTAAGTCCGGCGCAATTGCTCCGCGCTGTTTGTTGATCCTCCGAAGCATCTCCGCGTCGTTCGTGGTCAACCTTGGCGGATGCAGTTCGGACGACCGGTGGTGTCGTGCACGTAGCCCTATTTGTAGCCAATTGAGAGAGGGTTTGAAACATGCATGTGACGCCGATTCAGCGGCTTATGGGATTAATGGCGCGGCTACGAACCGAAGGGTCGATCCGCGGGCTCGGCGAACGTAGTAAGAACGTAGTACAAATGTTGGAAAGTTCTGATAAATTCCATACAAAAAGCGAAAAATGAAGGAGAAAACGGTTTGCCTCGATTTATTACAACTTGTCACTTTCTAGGAGGTTGCGTCGGCTCCGGCAAGATTTAGTAAATTTGGTTCCCAGCTTTGCAAGTAGGGGTGCTGCCCAGCCACTTGAGGTCCTCAGTGCAACTCTCAGGCCTCCGCGACCAAAAAAGTCGCCTTTCAGCATTTCCCGGTAGACTGCAACTATCCGAACTTGTTTCTGTTATTGCGCAATCGAAAGAATTCGACTGCTCCTCCAAGCTCACATCGGCAAAACAGACGGCTCGTGTGATCAAATCGGCTGGTAGTATCCGGGGGTGGCGCCGTCAGGTACTATCGGTAGGCGCTGTACAATCTCCGCTCTTGGCCTGCCGTGCACACGATCGCTTGCTCAGCCGCTTCGACCTAACCATGCAGTGAATCTTGTCCGCGACCAATGAGGCCACATCCATGACGTGCCGTTTTTCGGCTGTTTCTCTGCAAGACGTACGGGGAGCCAACCGTTGGGGAGTTGTAACTTGCGCCTTCTGCCGCTGCGAGTTACCCAACGAAGAAGCCCGTGAGCTCCACAGATCTCCGCGAGTTCCAAGGTAACTTCCGCGTCGTGGGCCACGTATTCGAGCACTTCTTTATGCCTCCCCTCTGTCCAGAGCTGAGGAGCCAAGATACCAGTCATGTCCTCGTTTTTCCCCAGCAGGTCCATCCCCTTGGCGGCAGAATCGAGACTTATCCCGTGGCCCAATCGGCAGAGTGCATGAAACATCATATCTACGTGATTAATTGCAAGCGTCCTGCATTTCTCAATCATCCCCGATTCCTCAGCCAGGACGTCGAAGTCAAAACTCAGACCATTCCAAGTTACGATTGTGTATCCACATTTAACCTGTTTCTCCAAATAGTTGACCAGTCCTTGGGCTTCTTGTCGGTGCATTCGTTTAGTGGGGCGTTTGCGGTTAGCCCCGCCATACCAGAGCAACGGCACATGTGCACCGCTCAAGAATGTGGCAGCGCACGAAATCCCAAGGGGACGATATGACTTCCAGTTGCAATCAGTTGCCGGTTGTGCTTTCGCGGTCTCCATATCGAAGGCCAGATATTTCCTGTCGACGCCTTTCTTTACGCGGACACGCTTTGGCAACTCTGACTGGAAGGATGGGCGATGTTTCACTGTTCAAAGTCCAATCGCAAATTAATTTACGGCCCAAGGCCAAGTCCGGTGCGCTTAAAGAAGGCCTGCAGGAGGTCTGGTCGTTTTTGGAGTCGGCGGAACTCCGCCATGATCCTCCTGCGAAGCTCATCGAGATTATGAGGGGTGTAGTTGGCCAATCGGTTGTATTTTACGTAACCCCATGCATTGTCAACGGGGTTCAGTTCCGGTGCATACGGTGGAAACGGTTCAACAACTATTCTACGATGCGCAGCAAGATAGTCTCTCACAGGCCTGGCGTTGTGAATTGGGATTGAGTCCCATACGAGCGTGATGGAGTTACCAATCCTGTGATGTACATCTTCCACGAACCGTGCCACCGAGTATCCATGGAAATTTGCGCCGTCCGCCAAGAGATAAAAATAGAAACCAAAATGCCTGCGCACTGGACTGATCGTTATAGCCGCAATAACGGAGATGCGCCCGTGAGGCTCAGAGACCTTTATTACCGGGGTCTGGCCGCGCGGTGCCCAAGTCCGTCGCAATAGCGAGTTAAGCATGAAGCCTGCCTCATCAACAAACACGATGTAAGCGTGTCTCCTGCGCGCCCGCTGTGGAACTGAAGTAGGCACCTTGCTCCCTCTCGCCGGGTATTCCGTCTCCAGCCATGTGCGGATCAACGCGGGGTTCTGTTCATACGCCCGGCGCACCGGCTTCTGAGGCGTCAGACCCCAACCGCGCAGATAGCGACTACCGTCCAGACCGACACGCGCGGGTTGAACCGTTGGACCAACAACTGCTGAACCGCTTCTCGTGTCCACATCACAAACGGCAAACGCAACTGGTCTGGACAGTGACTCGAGATCATCTTCACGGTCTGTCTCGCTTTCGCAGGAGCCAACCGAGACTGCCGTGGCCGTCCCCGACGGCGCGCTTTCAAGACACCCGCCCCCTGCCGCTCCCAAAGGCTCATCCACCGGTTGACCGTTCCTCGGGCGACACCGAACAGCCGGCCCGCCTCGGTCTGGCTCATGCCTTGGCGAACGGCTTTCACCACGCGTTGACGCAGAGCCTCCTGCCCCATTCCCGGGAGCGAACACGCATCTCGTAATGATCGCATCATTCGATTCGGCAAAAAGCCACCGATTTCTTCAAGTGTCTGGCAGTCTGTCGAATGCGTTCAAACTGCTTCTCTGTTATGGGAAACTGCGACGGTCTCCAAGCTTATTGAACCTGCGCATGAATTCCTCTCGTACCTGAAAGAATGGGTTCGATGCAAGGTCCGCGGCAAAGACGGTGAGCTAGGTCCCGATATGTTTGAATGAATAAGTCCTGGAGGAGCGCTTGGTGTGAAAAAGCCGAACTCAGCGACAGCGCTGATTCAGAAATAACTTGTACGGCTCCGAACCGGAAGGTCGGTCCGCGGGCTCGACCCGCCCGATTCGAACGTAGTAAAAACGTCCAGACCAACGTATTTTGTACTTTCCATTACAGGTGCTCCTTTCTTCTCCAAGGCCAACGCCAAAAACTTACATCCAAAGGGGCGCCTTTTTATAATGCGTAGTACAAGTGCTGGAAAGTTCTGATAAATTCCATATAAAAGGCGAACAAAGAAAGAGAAAACGATTTGCCTCTGTTTGTCACAAGTTGCCATTTTCAAGTGGGTTGCGTCGGCTCCGGCAAGATTTGATAAATTTGGTTCCCCGCTTAGAAGGCAGACGCTCTATCCAACTGAGCTACGGGCGCACGGTGCAATCTATTTTACCATCAAGCACTTACAGCTACTTCTTGGAAAACTTCAGTTTTAAATCTCGGTGCAATCGGTGCAACAACGGCCTTTTCGAATGGATTTTTGGGAAGATCGAAACCAAATCCAACGGCCTCGGCCTCAGCCAAGCGCATGTCAATCTCCTCGAACAGATGCGAGTAAATCTCTGACATGGTTTTTGGCTTGTGACCCATCCAAAAAATGTTGATGTCCTCTTGGCACCGCTTACCACGCAGCCACGTTTTGCGGAAACGACGGAAAGCGTGCCAACCCATACCTGGCTCGTCTAATCCCATCGCCTTGAGCCGTTCCGTTAGCCAGCGATCCTCGATGTTGTTGTGCAAGTGTGGCGTGCCATTCCGGGTAGCGAACAATAGCCCGCGTTTGTCGCCAATATAACGTTGCAGGAACTCCGCAACGTCCGGGTGCAAGTCGACATCTCGATAAGCCGCATTTGTCTTTAAGCATGTGATGATGCGGGGTGTGTCGCGCTCGACTTGCTGCCGAACTTCAATAGTGCGTCCGTGGTTCGTAATGTGTTTTGTTTCAAGCCCAAGTGCCTCCGAGATTCGCATCCCGGTTGCCGCAAGCAAAACATACAACGCCTGCTCTTCGCCCTCACTTTCCTCAACGAGTTGAGTAATTGCCTTAGCCTTGAGTGAAGGACGTCGCTGCTCTTTCTGATTGACCATAGGCAAGTCCATGACGCTGCTGTCCCACCTCCGCTTGTGAATGGGCTCACCCGTCTCGCCGTCCTTGAGCGATGCAACTACTTGCTTGATGTACTCAACATACTTATTCACGGTTCGCGCCGACAGGGACTTTGATTTCTTCATCTTGTCAACTACCGGTTTGACCGTAATGTTGTTGAGACTTCCTAATGGCATGTCACCAATGGCCGGAAGTATCCATTTATGCAGGGCGGCTTTGATACTAGCCGCATCCTTGATGGGTTCCCGGTCCCGTGTAACAGCCCACTGCAAGTAGACCCTCGCTTGTTCTCGGAACGTCGTTTCACCCAAAACCACACGGTTAAAATGCTGTTCCGAGTTGGCACCGGAACGTTCGACAATTACTTTCGCCTTGCGTTCCCGTTCGGATGCGGACAACTTGTCGGGACCCGAGATAGGGCAAATTTTCTCCCGTAGATACCGCCGCTCGTCTTGGCCCGCGACATCCATCCGCCACCGAACTACATACCAGTTACCACTCTTTTCGATATAACCATTCTGACCAGATCGACGTGACATGGACTTCCTTGTCCGTGCCCGCTTTCTGGCGTCGCAGGCGACATTGTCCCGCAAAAATGGACCGTCTGGCAATGGAGTGTCGGTACCCGCTGCACCATTCGCGTGGCGATCGAAGCGGAGTTCCACCTTCGGTATCGCGACATGGTTGGGTTTGTTTGCGCCGTCCATGAAGAAACGCATCAAAGCCGGGGGAGTACGCTCAATTCCTTTCGGTCCGAAACTCTTCGTCGGGCGACTGCGTTCAAATTCTTGGTGGCGCTTGGGCGATTCGACTGGATCAATTGAACTTGGGCTTTGGTGACAGTCCGGCGTGCGTAGTCCTCAGGTAATGCCGATCCGGCATAACTCCGGTTTCGATTTTTCAGAGGTACAGCACCCACGATCGCGATGCCCGTGAATAGGTCTCGTTCCGGAATGACCAGCCAGCGCGGTGTTTCTGAGGGCATTTGCTTGCGGATTGATGTACCTCGCCAACCGCGAGAGAAAGTTCTGCCCTTTTCCGGGGGCCCGAGTCAGCGGCGGAACTCCACATCTCTCCGATCACGATCTTCAGTGCGGAATCGACGACGTGATCCGGCGTGCTCTGGATGAAGGTCGCGTACTTCTCGACGGCGACCGCGATTGGCTCCTGCAGTTCGTACTCGCGCTTCACCATCTCCGGCGGTCTATTAATGATCGACATGATTTCTCCTTCCTTATTTCTTCCTGACCTGGACGCGGGCAAAACACATGGTGAACAGAGCCTTTCCCTGTTCACTGGGCTGGAGCGACCGCCACGGTTCCCGTGGCAACGAAGTGGGGTCGCTCCAGCCCATTCCGATGTTTTGCCTGCGTCCAAACTGAATGTCGCGCCATGCGCAACCTCTATGTTCCCAACAACTTCGCGTCACCCCGGGGGTGACGCGAACGGTGACGGGGAGGGTTACGTGTGTCTTTCACGCACCCGTCACCGCGACGTGTGATCTCTGTCACGGGTGAACGGTGTTCCTGGACCAGGAAGGTCCCGAAAAATACGGGCCGGTCGGGCTTGCGTTGCGAAAACTCGAGCCGTAGCTGACGCTCGGTGACCGTCCCGGTGCTCCAGTCCTGGTAGAGCCCTTCGAAGCGGTCACCATGGAAACGTCGTCGCCCCTCCGTGAGGAATTCAAAGTCCTCGGTAACGGGCACGACATACTCGTGGCGCTCCCACTTCCTGCGCACTTGGAAGTAGCGGAGGATCTCGCCCGAGACGTCGGATTCGAGAGGTCTTTTTACCAGGGAACGGAAACGCTCCTCGGCCTTTTGAAAATAGGCGTCCTTCGCGGCGATATAGAGAAACCGAAAACTCTTGAGCTGCCGAAAGAGCCCCTGGTAAGCCCCGAGATGCGCAACGAAATGGGACGATGTTTCAAAGCCAGAATCCACGTAACTCAGGGTGACCACAGGAGGAGCACCTGAGAAAGGGGAAGAAAGAAACAGCGGAAACTTGTCGACGAAATAGCGGAGGGTCAGCTTACTATCGGGGCCGCCCTCGTAAACCTTGGCCGGCAGAGAGTCCTTTGGGACCCCCAGTTCATCACAAAAGAAACGGACCTTGTCTTGCTCCGTTTCGAAGTAGTTCAAATCCTGGTTGGCCAGAATGAA
>QHYZ01000195.1 GCA_003225295.1 Acidobacteriota bacterium
GGATCCTAATCCCCTTGTGGAGGAAGGATCAAAGTCCTTCCATCGGCCAAAGGGGAAGCGCGCGGCAGTGAGCCTCAGCTTTGACGACGCCCGGACGAGCCAGGTGGAACGGGGACTCGTTCTGTTGAAAAAGGAGGGTGTGAGGGTCACTTTTTTCGTTAACCCCGAGCATGTAAAAAAACGCTTGGCAGGTTGGAAGCAAGCCGTTGCCGACGGCCACGAGATCGGCAATCATTCGCTGGCGCATCCTTGCACGGGCAACTATCCCGCCTTCTTGCAGAACGCGCTGGAGAACTACGACCTTCGAATGATGGCACATGAACTGGATGGGGCTAACGATCAAATCCAGAAACTGCTGGGGGTCAAGCCCACCCCCTTTGCCTACTCTTGCGGCCTGAAATTCGTGGGAAGACGACTGGACGTGAGAAGTTACGTGCCGCTGGTAGCCGAACGGTTCATTGTCGGACGGGGCTATCTTGACGAGTCTCCGAACAACCCCGCAGTCTGCGACCTTTCGCAAGCGATGGGCACGCCGTTCGATGACCTGGATTTCACCCAAATGAAAAAATCGTCGAAGACGCCGTCAAGGAAGGCAAGTGGGTTATTTTTGTTGGTCACGAAATCGGTGAACGACATTACCAAACGACAGACATCAATGCTCTCGAGCGCCTGTGTGACTACCTGAACGACCCGGCGAACGAGATGAACGAGATTTGGCTCGGCACGGTGCAAAAGATTGGCAGGTATATTCGGAAACAGGGCGAGACGAACAATTAGATCTCAAAGGCCGGGCTCCCGGGCATGGCAAATTTGCATAGAGATGACAGCTCACGCAAACTCCCCAGAGGCGGATTCGCTGGTGTGTAGCGAACGGAAGGTGCACTCGATCGTCTGGAGGCCACCTCCAGAGCCCAGGAAGGCTTCGCGATAGAAGAGGCCTCGGCCATATCTCGGCTGGCACGGACGACCACCCTCCGTCAAAAACCATTTACCTGGTCACTTCCCTGAGTGGCACGGAGGCTCCGCCTCGAGCCTTGCTCATGTCGGCAGCCTCCATGAAAGCTATCATTTCCAGAGTTTCGTCGGGACTGACGGGAGGTATTCCCGTTCGGAAGAACTTGGCGATTTCCCCAAGTAAGGGACCATAGCCCTCGGGACGAGGCTCGGAGTAGAGAACGTTTTTGTCGCTAAACAAGGTTATCCCATATTTCTTTAGTCCATTCCGGAACCCTCGCATCACTCCCAAGCGACCGTCTTTCCACCTGCCTACCACAACGTCCTCGTTCGCAGTGCTCGCTCGACTTACTGACTCGCATCCCCGACCCATGAGCGTGAAAAGCATCTCCACGCTATGAATGCCATACCACATCAAATCAGGGTGGTGTGGTTCGATCGGAGAAGGACCGTAAACGCTGTACCCGACGATATGCCCCACCACATCTGCAGGACTCTTCAACCGCTGGGTTTCCTTCCAAAAACGCATGGAGGAGGAGCTGAACCAAGGTACGCCAGTCTGTTTGGCCAATCGTGCGATCTCCGTCGCGTCCTTGTAGCTGGCGGCGAGCGGTTTGTCAATGAAGACAACCTTCTTGGCTGCCAACACCGGCTTCACTTGTTCTAGGTGGGTCCGGCCATCCACGCTTTCGAGTAAAATCGCATCGACCATTCCACACAACGTCGGAATGTCTTCAACAATTTTGATGTTCCACTTGTCTCGCAGTTCTGCTGTAAACGCATCGACACGAGTGCGGCTGTCTTCAACATCCGCACTTCCTCCCTTGAAGGCGGCGACCACACGAATTCCCGGGATGTGCTCTGGGTCGGTGGGGTCGTTGAAGATTCTCGTGAAGACGACAACATGAGAAGTGTCGAGTCCGATGATTCCCACACGGAGCGGTTGGGCCGGTTCCATTTGAGCGAAGCTGATCGAGACCAAGAACGAGACCATGGAAAGCAGCAACGCGACACCACAAGATAGATGCTGACACAGCCGACGCATGATTCCCTCCGCGAAACTTCGGTAGACTAGCACAACTGTCCCACCGTGTGAGTTCTCCGGCCGTGCGCTGTTCTCCAAAAAGCGGAGGGAGATCGTGGAGCAGGTGCTCGCCGCGAGCTTGCGATTACAGGTGACCTTCGGGATGCCTTTTTCAAGGCCGCTGAGCAAAGTTTCCGAAACGAGGGCGGCTGTGTTTCGTCGATGCTCAGCTGAACCACAGGAACGTCGGCATGCGGATAGAGATGGCACAGGACCGACCATGTCCCATGATCCAGCCCCCAGCGCTCGTCGTGCCTCACCGGCAACGGCGCAAGGAGTTTTTGCACGCGAGCCGCTAAGTCAGGATCGCCCGGCGCGGGGTATTGCACCTGGTACAGTTCTCGGGGGAACCCACCGAAGTCATGGATAGTTCTGGGCGCGGTGCTTACGGTTACGGCAGCATCCTGAATGTACCCAGTGGGCGGATACTAATAAGAGAACCGTTTTGGGTCTGAGGAGCGCGGTTCCAAGTGCCGCCCACCACTCCGTATATGGATTCACAAGCAACGCATTTCATTGGATTTCCGTGCCCAATGAAAAGCGCTGGGATCCGTTGTGACATCGTTCAAATCGCCTAAGCCGCTACCTGGCCCTATTCGTCCGGCAATGTACCGATTTGTTTCAGCACGCCCATGAGATGGTAAGACTGGTTCTCCTCCATGAGTTCGCCCCGTTTGTTCCAGCGTGCAGTTATTCTGGCCTTCATAGCAGCGCCTATTTCCCCAATCCCATCTGGTTCATGAAGTCCTGGTTGTCCCAGAAGAGCCATTCGTGATCCATTGTGTCGCCTTTCCAATGTCCAATTGTCACCATGCTAAGTGCGAAGTGCTTGCCGGTAGGGGGGATCGATTTGCCGTCAGGTGTAGTCATCGGCTTTGTGAATGTGCCTGACATTACGCCTGTGACGGCGGTCCATGTCCCGGAGCCAAAGCGAATAGGATGCACCTTGATTTTCAGGTCGGGCGCGAAGACGAACAACGCCTTCAGGTCCTCGATGTGCCTTTCGATGCCTTTAGTCTCGTGCCCGTCGGGCCATGTCACGACGATATCCGGGGCGTGACTTTCCTTGAGGCGATCCCATTTCTGATTGCTGAACACGTCGAAATCGAGCGTGTCGAATACCTTGAGGTTTTTCTCCACGGCGGGATCTTGCTTTTCGTGGGCCGGGGGCGACGTCGGAGGATTCTCAATCAATGACTGGGCATTTGCCGATGGGAGCGGGCCCACCAAAAGCGCGAATGACAATAGAGCAAGGGCAATGCGATTCTTAGCCATAAGTACCTCCTTTTTCTTGATACTAAGACATACCTATGTACGGCGTGATTGTAAAGTCTTGTGAAGTCGGCATCTCATCAGGAAATCAAGCACTGACGAGATGTGCGTTTGACGGTACTGATCTGGCAACGCCAACTGGGATTGCTTGTGGAGCCTTGAGGATGAGCATGTCCAACGTGCCCGGGAGTAATCGGTGTTCCGCTGGCCGCCATTCTGATTCCGCTGGGGTGCTTTCTTTCAGTGGCGTTCACGCCGGATCGCCCGAATGAATGGATTTGGTCGTTGTATGCGGGAGCGCTGGTGCTGGCGATTAGCGTGGTCGTGCTAGGAGTCGGTTTGATTCGGGCACATGATAAACGCTAGTGTTGACCGAAGCGATCAAATCCCGGATGGGGGACATCGTTCAAACGGGGTTGTAGGAAATGGCAAGCATGCCCCAATAATGCGTCTCGCTACGGGGTGCAGCCTTTCAGAGAAACGATTGTCTTAATCGGGCCAGATAAACCAATGGTTGGCAAAGGAGATCTATATGGTCAAACCGATACGGCGAAGCATGATTTGGAAGCGCGGATCAGGACGCAGGCGATCAAGCAGCAAGTCCGATTGGAGGGGCAAGGTAAAGTCTAACGACTTCTCCGAGTAAGCCTTCTCCAGTAGATCGAAAGCTTTGTCGTTTTCGCCGAGGCCGGCGTATATGGTGGCCATCGTGTATGGCGAAGCAGAGGTGTGTTTTGCTTTGCGCTCCAAATCACGAAGGATCTTTTCTGCTTCGGCTTTCTTGCCTGCGGCGGTATAGGCATGTGCCAACGCAACGGCGGGGCCTAGAGAACCATCGGAGAACTGAACCGCCTTCTGAAACTCGGATATCGCTTGCTGAAGTTCGCCGGTGCCTTCGTAACCGAGTCCGAGAAAGTAGTGTTGACGCGAATCCTTAGGGTCCAGAAGCAGGCCTCGCCCGCTAGCTTCAATCAAGGCGGGGTAATCCCGGAGGGCATAATAGGAGTTTGATTCGGCGGCAGCGGAGCTGAAACCGTAGTCCAGCTGGTCGATTTTTGCGATTTCGGCAAGAGCTTCGGAGCGCCGGCCGACCGAAGCGAGAAAGATGGCGTGATCCTCGTGCGCGCAGCTGTAGCTCGGCGCCAGAGCAATGGCACGGTTAAACTCTCGTTCGGCGGCGTCCCAGTCCCAATCAAACTGCCAATTCAGTACGCCGAGTGTGTCGTGGGCTTCGCCGATGGTGTCGTCCAGTTGCAATGCTTTGGCTAGCGCCTGCTTGGCAGACTGATAGGCGGAATCCTTTTGCAGGGCACCGGAAAAGGCCAAATAGACGTACGTATCTGCCAGTCCGGCGTACGCCAGAGCGAAGTTTGGGTCTTTTTGGATCGCTTCCTCGAAGAGATGCTGGGCCCTCTTGAGGGAATCCGGTTTAGTGAACTCGGTACTGAAGTAAAGACGCCCCTTGAGGTAGGCGTCGTATGCCGCCGGGTCGACCGCCGCGGCTCGGCGAAGCTGAGCCTGCTGCTGCGAAGTTAGTTGCGCGCGGATTTGCTGCGCTATGGCGTCCGCCACCTCACCTTGTAGCCTCAGGACATCGCCAATATCGCGGTCATAGGTCTCCGCCCAAAGATGCTGATCGCTAGCCGCCTGGAGGAGTTGCGCGGTGACTCGCACGCGCCGTCCCGAGCGAATGACCGATCCTTCCACGACGGTATCCACGTGCAGTTCTCTGGCAATTTCAGGCAGACCTTTTTTTGTGCCTTTGTACCGCAGGACGGAAGTCCGCGAGATGACGCGCAGCGAGCCGACCTTGGCGAGGTCAGTAATCAATTGGTCGGTCATGCCATCCGCAAAGAATTCCTCGGACGGGTCGCCGGACAGATTGTCGAGGGGCAGAACGGCAATGGAATTCAAGCGAGGAGCAGCGCTGGTAGGAGCATCACCAGTGCGCGCCAGCCAGAAGGCAATGCTTATAACGAGGACGGCGAAGACCGTGGTGAGCAGGAGGGCATGAGATTTGATAAGCCGCACGTGGCCAGGCAGGTCCGCGGGTGGCGCGGAGTCAGTAGCACCAGAGGGGGCCGGAAGGTCTCTGGCATCCACCGGCGCGATAAACCGGTATCCGCGGCGCGGCAGCGTTTCAATGTAGCGGGGCCTCTCAGCGGAGTCGCCAAGCACCTCGCGAAGGCGCGCAATCGCATTGTGCAGGCTATGGTCGAAATCGACAAAAGTGTCGGTGGTCCAAATCTGCGCTCGCAGCTCCTCGCGAGTGACCACATCGCCGGCGTGCTTGAGCAGAGCGGCCAAGACTTGCAGCGGCTGACCTTGCAGCCGCAGTCGTACACCGTGTTTGCGCAGCTCCCATGCACGAACGTCCAACTCGAAATTGTCGAAACGCAATAGGCGCACGCCAAGCGCGGAGGTAGGCATAGCAACACCCGCCAAGATTAGTCAAGTCTAGCACAGTTCACATGGGCCGCAGCCTTGGTTCGGTAAATCCCCTGCATTAGCAATCGTTTAGCAATGGAGGGAACTTTGGGGAGGGATGGAGGCTGCGAGGATTGCACCCTTGGCAGGAACCAACGACAGTGCGGAGAGAGCTCACGCTTCGGACCGTGCCCCAGCAGGCCGCTGGTGAGCTATTTCCGGCAAGAACTAAGGAGGATCCGAACATGAAGAAACTATCGCATCTGACGATGCTTTTGGCCGCCCTTCTGGCCCTTACCTCGTTCGCTCTGGCGCAGCAAAAGACACAGCCGCAGGGACAGGGGGACCAGAGCAAGCTCGTCGAGATTGTACGCAATGCCACCAAGCAGTACCAGGATGTCGCGAAAGCTACCGCCGCTGGATACAGTCCTCTCTTCGGCTGCGTCAGCGGTTCAGACCATGGCGCCATGGGCATTCACTACGTCAATGGCAGCCTGCTTAACGGAACCGTTGACGCTACGCAACCCCAAGCCCTCATCTATGAGCCGTCGTCGAACGGTGACTTGCAGCTGGTCGGCGTCGAGTTCATTGTGGACGCGGCGACCTGGTTGAAGACTCATTCCAGTCCCCCCGTTCTGGAGGGTCAAGTGTTTCTTTACGTCGACGCCCCGAACCGCTACACGATACCGGCGTTCTTTGAACTGCACGTCTGGGCGTGGCGCGACAACCCCAAGGGTCCGTTCGTGGATTGGAACGACCACGTGAGCTGCGCAGGTCAGTAGATGGCCGGGAGACGCTTGCCTGCGCTGTGCGTTTCCCTGTCTCGGACGCCGAACAACATTACCGATGCATCGTGAGCGCGCTGCAGGAGTACACGGAAGCGAGACAGGGAAGGGTTCCCGGCGAACAACGCAAGGTAAGCGTCTCCCCCATTTGCTCACAACTCATCAAGCAAAAAGGAGAGGATAAGGGCATGCCCAAGTACGTCATCGAGCGCGACATTCCGGCTATTGGAAATGCGAAGGCGGACGAAGTCCGGACCATATTCGCAGAAATCGTGCAGCGTTCTCAATAACTCGGACCGGCAATCCAATGGCTGCATAGCTACGTGAACGGCCGACAAGATTTACTGCGTCTATATTACCAGCGAAGAGATGGTTCGTGAACATGCGAGGCAGCGAGGCTTCCCAACGAACCGTGTCTCGGAAGTCAAGCTTATGATCGATCCCACCTCGGCGGAAGTTTGATATCCAGGAATTTGATTGGATAAGGTCGTCGGCTCCTTCCGGGCCGAGTAAACTTGGCGATTGTGACTCGACCAAGGCTCGGATGAAAGGAGCCGAGCGATGATAATTATCGGTTGTGATTTTCACACGCGGTTTCAGAAGATTGCAATGGTCGATACCGAAACAGGAGAGATCACCAAGCGTCGGCTGGAACATGGGAACGGTGACGCACGGGCGTTTTACGCGGCGCTTCCGGGTCCGGCTCGCGTCGGGATGGAAGCCACGATGAACGCTCAATGGTTTGAAAGACTGCTCCAGGAATATCACCACGAGCTGTGGGTCGGGGACGCGGCCCAGATCCGTGCGGCCGCGGTGCGGAAGCAGAAGACCGACGACCGCGATGCGCTGCATATTCTCGACCTGCTGGTGCGGGACAAGTTTCCGCGGATCTGGATTCCGTCGCCCGAGAATCGTGACCTGCGGCAAATGCTGCGACATCGGCACAAGCTGGTTCGCATACGGACTTCGGTCCAGAACCAGTTGCACGCCTTGGCGATGAGCCAGGGTCTGTGTCGCAAGGCGAAGCTCTGGACGAAGGCAGGACGCGAGGAGCTCGAACGTCTGCAGCTGGATCCCTGGGCCAGCCGTCGGCGGCAGGAGCTACTTCAATTGTTCGACCAGCTCAACCCGCAGATCGACAAGTTGGATAAGGTGGTGATCCAAGAGGCCGAGAGGCGCCCGGCCGCAGTGCAGTTAATGACGCAACAGGGCGTGGGACCCGTGACCGCACTCGCCTTTGTGCTCACGATCGGGCCGGTGGAGCGCTTTCCTACGAGCAAGAAGCTGGTGAGTTATCTGGGGTTGAATCCCAGCGAGAACAGCAGTGGAGGCCGGCAACGTCTGGGTGCCATCAGCAAACAAGGTAACTCCTTGATGCGCCACTTGCTGAGCGAAGCTGCTCAGACGGCCGTGAAGTTCGATCCGGAATTGCGGCGGGACTATTTGCGGTTAAAGTTTCGCCGTGGCATCAGCGGGGTGGCCATAGTGGCCATCGCGCGAAAGTTAGCGGTGCGGTTGTACTGGAAGCTGCGTGAAGCAGCGCAGCCAAACACCGCTGCTCGCATGCAGGGTAGCCCGACTAGCCCAATGGTGGAGGAAAGTCCATCGAGAATTTGATTGAGCGCCCTGCCTCCCCTGGCAGTGGAAAGGGGAGTTCGGAGAAAGAATCATGGTCGAAG
>QHYZ01000196.1 GCA_003225295.1 Acidobacteriota bacterium
GAGCGCGAATGATACTGGACGTCGTGGAAATTCAGAAGCTGCTGCCGCATCGCTATCCATTTCTAATGGTGGACGCGATTGTCGAGGTGGAACGCCTCAAGCGCATCGTTGGCATCAAAAATGTTTCGATCAACGAGTATTACTTTCAGGGCCATTTTCCCGGAAAGCCCGTGATGCCGGGCGTCCTGATTCTTGAGGCGGTGGCGCAGACGGGCGGGCTTCTGCTGTTGATGGATATTCCGGACCGCGACAAGAAGCTGCTCTATTTTGTGGCCGTTGACGGCGCACGATTCCGGCGTCCCGTGGTGCCCGGCGATCAATTACGCATTGAAGTCAACGTCCTCAACTGGCGCGGCGACTTCTGCAAGCTAGAAGGCAAAGCGACCGTGAACGGGCAATTGGCTGCCGAAGGCACGGTAATGTGCAAGATGATCGATCGTGAGCCGCCGGGCAAGGATGAAGAACGCACCAGATGACGATGCGCGAAATTCATCCGCAGGCAGTGTTGGCGGCGAGCGCAAAGCTTGGCGAGGGCGTAAAGATCGGCGCTTACGCAGTGGTTGGCGAGGACGTGGAATTGGGTGATGGCTGCGTGTTGCACGCGCACGCAACGGTGGCAGGCCCCTCGAAGTTCGGCAAGGACAATGCATTTTATTCGTTCAGCGCGATCGGCGGCGACCCGCAGGATTATACCTTTCGAGGTGAACGCACCGAACTGGTCGCAGGCGACGGCAACATTTTCCGCGAATACGTCACCGTCAGCCGTGGCACGCAAAAAGGCGGCGGGAAAACCTCTCTGGGTGACGGCAATTTTCTCCTGGCGTATTCGCACATCGGGCACGATTGCACCATCGGTAGCAACACCCTTCTCGTGAATGGCGCAACCCTCGCGGGGCACGTCACGGTGGAAGATTTCGCAACGATTGGCGCGTTTTGTCCGGTGCACCAGTTTTGTCGGATCGGCCGCTTTGCTTACATCGGCGCTTCGACGGTTATTACCCAGGATGTGCCGCCCTTTTCCAAGATCGTCACCGAGCGCGAGACGAAAAGTTTTGGCATCAATACCATTGGCCTGGAGCGCAAAGGATTTTCGCGGGAGCGTTTGCAGGCATTGAAGCGTGCCTATCGTTTGCTCTTGCGCGCGAAGCTGAATACCTCGCAGGCGCTGACGGAAATGCGCAAATTGCTGGGCGATTCCCCCGACGTCCAGGAATTGATCAAATTCATCGAAAGCGCCGAGCGCGGCATCGTGAAGTAACTCCTGACTGCGGATTTCATGCCGGACGCGAACACCAATACGACAGGCTGGGGACTCATCGCTGGAAACGGGCGGTTTCCGTTCCTGGTGCTGGAAGGTGCGCGCAGTCAGGGAATCGACATGGCGGTGATTGCGCTGAGGGAAGAGGCATCCCCGGAGCTGGAAAAAATTGCAAGACGGCTGTGCTGGGTGAGCCTCGGCGAGTTAAGCAAAACCATCGACTGGATGCGTCAGGAAGGCGTGAAGCAAGTGGTCATGGCCGGGCAGGTGAAACACAACAAGATTTTCAGTTCCATCCGGCCAGATTGGAAGCTGGCGAAGCTGCTGTTTTCGCTGCCGCGGAAGAATACAGATGCATTGATCGGCGCAGTCGCACGCGTGCTGGAAGACGAAGGTATCCACCTGGTGGATTCGACGCTGTTCCTGAAGCCGCTGGTCCCCGAACCCGGTGTGCTCACGCAGCGGGCCCCGAATGAGCACGAAGCGGAAGACATGGCTTATGGGCTGGACGTGGCCAGGCAAATCGCAACCCTGGACATCGGACAAACCGCGATCATCGCGGATTGCGCTTGTGTCGCGGTGGAGGCCATGGAAGGCACCGATGAGACCATCGCGCGCGCCGCCCGAATCACTGGCGGCAAGCCGCTGGTGGTCGTCAAAGTCAGCAAGCCAGGCCAGGATATGCGTTTTGATGTACCCGTGGTCGGTTTGCCCACCATCGAACAAATGAGGGCTGCGGGTGCGACCGCTCTCGCAGTGGATGCCGGGCGTACACTTCTTTTTGACCGGGAAAAACTGATTGAATTGGCGGACGGAGCGGGAATCACGATTCAGGCTTTTCCTCCCGCCGCTGGGCCGGAACCAAATGACCTTTCGAAGGGAATGAACAAAGAATGACCGCGGCGGGAGAATCGAAGAAGATTCGTGTCGCCGTGGTTGGCACGGGCGAATTTGGGCGAAACCACGCGCGCGTGTACCGTGAGCTTGAAGGCGCGGAACTCGTTGGCGTCTTCGACCAGAATCAAGAACGCTCCGCGGCCGTCGCAGCGGAATTTCAGACGCAGGTCTTGAAGGGTCTCGATGAATTGCACAGTCGCGTGGATGCCGCGAGCGTCGCCGTCCCGACGGTCGCGCATGCGGAGGTGGGCTGCCGGCTTCTGGAAATGGGGCTCGACGTTCTTGTTGAGAAGCCCATGGCCGTGAATCTCGTGGAGGCCGATGCGCTGCTCCGTGCGGCGAAGAAAACCGGACGGATCCTGCAGGTGGGCCACGTCGAACGGTTCAATCCTGCCGTGGTGGCGGTTGAGCCGATCCTGAATCGGCCGCTGTTTTTCGAAGTGCATCGATTGGGCGTCTTTACGCCGCGCAGCCTCGACGTTGACGTGATCTACGATTTGATGATTCACGATCTGGATATTTTGCTGGCGCTGGTCGGCGAACCGGTGGTGGAAGTCAAAGCCGTCGGGATTCCGGTCCTTACGGACAAAGTGGACATCGCGCACGCACGCCTGGAATTTGCGGGCGGGGCCGTTGCCAATATCACCGCCAGCCGGGTTTCCACCGAACGCGTGCGCAAGATGCGTTTTTTCCAGCAGCACGAGTACATTTCGCTCGATTATGCGCGGCGCGATGCCCTGCGCATCGGGGTAAAGAAGCCCGGCCCGCAGCCGGAGTTTGCGTTTGAGAAGCTGAATACACCAGCGGTCGAGCCGTTGCACGCGGAGCTCCAAGCGTTCGTTGATGCCGCGGGCTCGCGCAAGGAGCCGCGCACCAACGGGGCAGCGGGGCGCGCGGCGCTCGAATTGGCAGGCCGCGTAATGGCAAGCATCCTAGAGCACGCCGCGCGCGTCAATGTCTTAGGCAGCCGTCAGTCGGCCAGCGTTCCGGGCGATCGCAAAGCGGCCGGCTTGGACGTTTTCGCCACACACGACAAAACAAGATGATTTCACGGATTCTGGTTCCGATCGATGCTCGTCCGACCGCGGCGGTGGATACGCCAACACAGCGCCGCCGTCCCACCACCATGGATGAGCGCACCCTGGTGCCGGCCATGCTGCCCATCGTGCAGTTGGACGGGCATTCGACGATCCCCGCAAATCTCCCGCTGGAGTCCATTGCCGCGCGGGTGGTCGTGCCCCGCGATGTGAATCGCGAAGCCTACAGCGTCACAGAAGACCTTTCGACGCCGCTGCAACCGACAGACATGGACGAGCGTATCGCTGTGCCATTGGGCGCCGCCCCGCCGGAGGTAAGCTCGTATCCGCTGCATGTTCCGGAAGACCTCGTCGACCCTAATATTTTCATTACCGGCGAAGTCAATCTGACCGTTCCCGAGCATAAGGAGGAAAGAGCAAAGGCCAGGTGGCAAGTCACCATGCGGCTTTTGGTGGCTTACTCCCTGCTGATCACCTTGATTTTGTTGCAATCGAAGCTGTTCCCGCCGCATGAGCCGACCCAGGCCGAAATAGAACTCGCGCAAAGGCAAATGGTAGTGCTGCTTCCTCCGGGAGCCCTGGAATCGTTAAAGCCATCGAGCCGTCCGGTTCAACCGGTGCCCAAAGTGCACGTTGATCCACGGGTGTTGCGTGAAGTTGCGCCGCCGATCGCTCCAACGCCGGCGCCTCAACCGGAACGTCCGGCGAGAGAATTGCCGAACGCACCAGTGCCCAAGCCAAACGATGTTCAGCCTGATCCACCGCCCAGCGCGCCAGCGCCCAAAACGGATGCGCCCAAGCCGGCGCTAAAACTCGAAGCGCCGGACACCCCGCAGCCGCAGCATGGGCTGATCTTGCCGAAAAATTCGACCAGCCGATCGATCCAAGATACGCTCCGTGAAGCGGCCAAGAGTCCGTCGGCAGGTGGCCGTTCCGGCGCGGTCGTGGGCCCGATGCCGCGCTCGGGTGGGGGACTCGGCGGAGGCGGATCACAAGGTGGCGGCGGTACCTACGGCAATGGCTATGAGATTCTTACACCTACCGAGGGCGTCGATTTCAGTGATTACATGGCCCGCGTCATCGCTGCCGTGCGGCGGAACTGGTATGCGGTCATGCCGGAATCGGCGATGCTCGGCGACCGGGGCCGCGTGGCCCTGCAATTCCGCATCATGAAGGACGGCAGCGTGCCGGCGGGAGAGCCGGTGCGGCTCATCGGTTCCGGAAAAGAACCACTCGACCGCGCGGCGGTGTCAGCCATTCGCTCGTCGAATCCGTTCGAATCGCTGCCGCAGGCCTTCAGCGGACCGTATATCGAGCTGCGATTCTATTTTCTGTATAATTTGCCGATCGAAGCCGCTTATCAGTGAAACTCACGCGCCAACAAGTTCTAGGGAGACTTCTTGTCGTGCTTTTCATACTGATTTTTCTCTTTGTTCGCGCGCGGCATCTCCTCGTTCGATGAGCGAAAACAAAGCGCTTCTGCCTCTCGTTGTTGTTGTTGGTCCCACGGCATCGGGAAAGTCGGCGCTCGCTGTGCGACTCGCGGAGCGGCTCGGCGGGGAAGTTGTGGCCTGCGATTCAACGCAGCTCTACAGCGGGTTTGATATTGGCACCGCAAAGCCCACTCCCTCCGAACGCCGCGGCATTGCGCATCATCTGATGGATATTCTCAGCCCGCAGGAAGAAGCGACCGCGGGCGGATATCGCCAATTAGCGTTGTCTGTGCTGGACGGCTTGCGGCAGCGGAAGCGCCTGCCGATATTCACCGCCGGCACGGGATTGTATTTGCGCGTGCTGCTCGAGGGTCTCGCGGACGTTCCGCAGCGCTCGGAGGAATTGCGCGACCGGCTGCGCGCGAGCGTTGAACACCACCCGTCCGGCCATCTGCATCGAATGCTGAAGCGGCTCGACCCGGAAACGGCGGCGAAAATCGCGCCCGCCGACGAACAGAAACTCATCCGTGCCGTCGAAGTTTGCGTGCTGACGCGAAGGCCGGTCTCCGAGGTCCTTCGAGCGGGCCGGACACCGCTGAAAGCCTGGCGTGTGGTACGAATCGGATTGATGCCGCCGCGCGAGAAGCTTAACGAGCGCATCCACGCCAGAACAGACGCCATGCTCGAACAAGGATGGATGCGCGAAGTGCAAGCACTACTCGAGAGCGGCATGAGCCAGAATTCGAAGCCGTTTGATTTCATCGGCTACCGCGAGTTGCGCGCGGTACTCCGCGGCGAGATTACGCTAGAAGAAGCGCGTGGAGCGATTCAGCAGGCCACCCGGCGGTACGCCAAACGCCAGCTCACGTGGTTTCGCAAAGAGCAGGGCGTACGTTGGTTTTCAGGATTTGGCGATGATGCCGGTGTACAAGCGGGCGCAATCGAATGGCTAAAGGCCCAGGGGCTTGAGGAGTTGACTGGTTTGGCGTAAGCCGAATGCCGGGGACTGAGCAGCCAGCTTACCCTGGGCTGTCTTTAGGCCGGGAATAGAAGGCCTCTTGATTTGCGCCCCTGGTCTCTGGCTCTGCAATCGAAGCAAGACATGCTTTCGAACCCGTTCGTCGTACGCCCGAACTAACGTCCTCATGTCAGGAACCCGCCGAAGGTGTCCCGCAAAACCAGCGAGACGCTGTAGCAATCCTCTCTCTTTTAGGGAGACCAGGATGTCAATCTCTGCCTGGTTCAATTCCAGAACAGACTCTTACTTGTCCTTGCCCTGGATGGAAAGCAACTCCACTTCGAAAATGAGAGTCGCGCCGGGTCCGATGTTCTCGCCCGCGCCGCGATCGCCATAACCCAGCTCCGCTGGAACAAAGAGTTGCCACTTCGACCCGACGGGCATGAGCTGGAGAGCCTCCGTCCAACCCTTGATGACCCCATTTACCGGAAATGATGCCGGCTGGCCGCGCTTGTAAGAGCTGTCAAATTCCGCGCCGGAAATAAGCGTGCCTCGATAGTTGCAAACGACGGTGTCACTGGCGGTCGGCTTCGGCCCCGAACCCTCGGTGAGAATCTTATATTGAAGACCGCTGGGCAGCGCGACGACGCCCTCCTTGGTTTTATTCGTCGCCAGGAACTCGGCACTTTCTTTCTTGTTCGATTCCCCGGTCACTTTCATTTTCTCTTGCTGTTTATTACGCACCTCGGTCTGCAGTTGCGTGAGCGCAGCTCGCGCCTCGTCTTCCGATAGGAGCGTCTTGCCGGCAGCGAGACCGTCCTTCAGGCCGCGCAGAACAATGGCCGGGTCCACCTCGACGGTCTGCTTGTGCAGGTTAGTCCCGAGGTTCATTCCCAGCGCATAACTGAGTTTTTCTTTCTGCGTCTTGAGCATCAGAACACTCTGGATTCTTGGCCTCGTTGCCTGACCCGTCTTAGCCGCGGGGGCTTTTTGACTATCGGCGGCGGGAGCTGGATGAGCCTTCGTTGCCGTGGGTTGTTGACTACTTGCCGCCGGCGTCTGTTGCGCCAGGGCATTCCCAAGCATCATCATCCCAGCCGTCAATAAACTTACCGCCGCTATCAAAGTTTTTTGCATAAACCTATCTTCCCATAAGTCTCCCGGCCCTGCAACGCATCGCATCTCAGCGCAGGTGCGAAAACGCCAATGTCTTGCCGGCCTCCATTTTTCAAGCAGTTTCCCCGAAGATGGAATGCAGATTCCGACAATCAAGGCACATTTCGGAAGCGCAGCACAGCAGGATGGCAGGATTGGAGATGGGTCGCGGGGCGAAGAAGAGAGGCGTATAATCCCTCTTAGGGGTATGCCCAGCCAGAAATGCGCAAGCCCGCACGATGACTCCCGGCCCATCTCAGTGACCAAGACGCAACATCAAATCTCGACAGTAGAGCGCGCCTTGCTCGTGGGCGTGGGTTGGAAGCGCGCGCCGCGCTTTCCCGGCATGCCAGCGGGCGAGCAAGGCCGCGAATCGCTTTCGGAGCTGGTAGAGCTCGCGCGCAGCGCGGGAGCGGAGATCGCCGGAACCGTGTTCCAGATGCGCGACGCTGCGGATCCCGCGACGCTGGTAGGTCGCGGCAAGCTGGATGAAATTCGCGCCGAAGCCACGGCCCACAAAGCGCCGCTGATCATCTTCGACAGCAACCTCTCCCCGATGCAGCAACGAAACATCGAGGAAGCCACCGAACGCCGGGTGGTCGACCGCACCCAGCTGATTCTCGATATTTTCGCGCGTCATGCGCGGAGCCGCGAAGGCCAGTTGCAGGTCGAACTGGCGCAATTGAATTACATGTTGCCCCGCTTGAGCGGAAAGGGAACGGCGATGTCGCGCCTCGGCGGCAAGAGCGGCGGCGGCGGCGCGGGTGGAGCGGGCGGTGGGGCCGGACACATCGGCGTGCGCGGCCCTGGCGAAAAGAAACTCGAAACCGACCGCCGCCGGATTCGCGACCGCGTCCGCAAGATCCAGACCAGTATTGAAGAAGTCCGCAAACAGCGGGCGTTGCGGCGTGAGGCGCGCAATGCCGTCCCTCTCGGTACCATCGCGTTGGTGGGTTACACGAACGCTGGCAAATCCACGTTATTCAATGCTCTGAGCCGCGCCGAAGTGCTGGTTTCCCCGAGGATGTTTGCGACGCTCGATCCCACCATCCGCGCGCTGCGGCTTCCCTCGAATCGCCGCGTGCTGGTTTCCGATACCGTCGGGTTTATCCGTGATCTGCCAAAAGGATTGCTGACGGCGTTTCGCGCAACGCTGGAAGAGGTGCAGGAAGCCGCTTTGATTCTGCACGTGAGTGACGTTTCCAATCCGCATCACGACGAACTCGACGAGGAAGTCGACAAGATTTTGCGGGAACTTGGCGTCGACGGCCGCCCCAGGCTGCGCGTGCTGAATAAGACGGACCGCCTTACCCCTGAAGAACGAAAAGTCGTCACCAACGGCGCGGATAGAAGCGCTGGCACCTGCGGCGCTCCGGTGCTAGTGTCCGCTCTTATGGGCGAAGGGATCGAGGAATTGCTGTGGCGCATGGACGCCGAG
>QHYZ01000351.1 GCA_003225295.1 Acidobacteriota bacterium
CTGGCAGATGTGGGCGATAAAGTTCGCTACAACCAACTGCGCGACCAGATCATGAATGCCACCGAGTGCTCTAAACGGACTGCTCAACTGGCCATCAGCGAAGCCTGCCAGCTGGGCTGGATCGTGCAGGCCAACGGCCTTTACCATCTGCCGCTCTAGCTTTCGTTGCGCGGAGTGCTGGCAATGACCGTTATTGATTGTCCGCACGGTCGCGCCCGAGCGGATGCCCAAGGCCGATGCGACGGGGCTGGCTCCGAAGAAATCGGCTGACCACAACCCTCCCGTACACGATTCGTTTGTGCGGGAGGGTTTGGCTTACTCCAAGTCACAATCAAGCTTATTTCTTTGGTGAAGTTCTCCGAGCGGAGGCCTTGGGCCTAAAACGTGAAGACCGCCCGGCCGCCTTTGCCGGGCGTTCCGAATCGGTTTTTCTGGATCTTCTGCTGGTGGGATACCACTCGTGCCTACGCAGGCGAGTATCCTATCCCACTCGCGTGCTCCCTCAACACCGCAGGCCGGTCACATAGGAAAGGAATCCGAAAATGCGGCAGGGGAAAAAGCGGACACCTTCGGGGGAAACCAGTGTGACCCGTTACAGCGAGGACTCGAAACGACATTCAATATGTAGTAGTATAGGAGTGGATTTGGAGTATAAGAGGATAGTCCAATTATGGCGTTAAAAACCAAGCAGATTAGGAAGCAGCCGCAAACTGAACGGGCTGCGCGCAAGTCAAAGTTTCAAGCTGATTTGGCTCCTGCTGAAGACCGCATGGTTCGCGGTTTGAAGCAAGAGTTGCAGCTTACTAGCAACACGGATTTTCTTTCTGATGCCGTGGCGTTGTTCCGCTGGGCGGTATGGGAAAGAAAGCGCGGTCACCGCATTTTTAGTGAAGCTGAAACGGGTGAGCGGAAGGAATTGATGTTTCCGCGCCTTGAACGCGTCGCCCCTGAACTCGCACTCCCACGCGTGGAGATCCCTTGGACACCGCGCGAGTTAGAGAGCCTCGCAGATCTTGCATCGAGAGAACCGGCTAATCCAACGGAAAGGCTTATCCGGGCAATGAGAGGCTGAGTGGCCGTTCTCATACGTCGGCTCGAAGAGCGGGACGAGGTCGCGGCCCTCGACTGCGGTGATGAGGCGCTCAACAACTATCTGAAGCGCCATGCCTGGGCTAATCAGCAGAAAAGCTCCATCGGAGTGACTTATGTGGCGCTTGATGAGGGAGCTCCGCTCAGCGTGATTGGGTATTTCACTCTTGCGACAGCAAGTGTGCCACGAGACGCTTTCCCAAAGAAATATGTGCGCGGGCTTCCGCCATACGACTTGCCGCTAATCTTACTTGCACGCCTTGCGGTAGACCGGCGATTCTCGGGAAAGGGTCTTGGGCATGCTCTCATTTCCGAAGCCTTCAAAATCGCACTTCGAGTTGCAGACGCTGTGGGATGCCGCTGCATCATTACGGACGCATATCGGGACCGGGTCGATTGGTATGCGCGCTATGGTTTCATCGCCCTGGAGGGTACCGCCGAGAGCGGTCCCCAAAGAATGTTTCTCGACATAAGAACAGTCCCTGGTTTACGTAACCACCGTTAATCAAGTATCAAGTTTCTTTCATTTTATGGACAGCATACGGACAATTTAAGCGGGGAGAAATGGGTTGTGGCCCCGAAGCGACACCAGATAAAGCACTTAGGATTTCTTGTTACCCCGGTTCGGGACCAGGAGGTGGGTGGCTTAAAATTCCATTCGCCGACAAGCCAGACTCGGCTACAGGGGGGCCTGCTGAAGTACGAAAGGGAAGCGGAATAAAAGAATAAAAGACGGACAGCGGGCCAAGTCTCACGATCAGCACATGTATTTGTATTAAGGATGCCGGGAGTACTGTCGGCGGACACTCATTGATACCAAAGCCCCTGTCTCTTCTTGGAACTCCTGCCGTACCAGTGCACCATCTTTTGTTAACTGTTTGAAACTACGCGGCACGGATGAATATTATGATAAAGTCGCGCTTCGGAATCCCGGGGAACAAATACTGGAACATGAATGGACTAAGAAATGGACTCTGCCGTCGAACGGCAGTGTCCGATGTAACATCCGGTCAATGGCAACGCCTACTGCGCAAACTCGGTCCTACTCTCACTCCCGAATACGAATACGGTCAACTTCGACAACTGGCAACTTCCCTCTGTAATGCTCCATCGTGGGTTGTAGCTTCAGGTAAGCCGCCAGCCTCGCAGACAGGTGAGGGAGAATTTCCGAATGGTTGCGCATCTGAAGCGCAACAATTCCTCTATAGTTCCTAGGCGGATCGGTCACGATATCGGCAAAGTCCCCAGGGACAACAGTATAGCGTTGACTTCCTGAGCTTTTGCAATGACGACAGCATCTTGACGAATGGACGAGCTCGCTGCCGCTGACAAACTACGCGCAAATTGACGTGTTTGCCATAGAAGGGGAACCGAATAAGCCCGCGGGCACTCGACCGATGACGCCGGTTGAACATGTGAACCCCGGGTACTTTAGAACACTGAGAATCTCGCTCCTTGAGGGGCGGGTTTTCGATGAAACGGATTCCAGGCCGGAAACGAGCGTCGTGATTCTTAACAAGGTTTTTGCGCAGCGCTTTTTCCCCAACGATGACCCAATTGCAAAGCGCATTCGATTCGGCCCGACCGAGAGTTCATGGAGTACGATCGTCGGTGTAGTCGGAAACGTGAGACACACTGGGCCAGACCGCGAGGCCGAGCCGCAGGTTTATGTTCCGTATGCGGGAAACCCGCCCTCGACAGCAATGCTGGCAGTGCGGACAGACTCCGATCCTCGGAACCTGGCTGCGGTGGTGCGTGACCAGGTGACTGCGGTGGACACGGAGCAACCGGTCTTCGGAGTATCCACGATGGAGCAGCGTGTGTTGGACTCGCTATCAGGACCACGATTCAACACGACGCTGCTGGGTTTTTTCGGGTTTGTGGCGTTGGTGCTCGCGGTCGGCGTCGTGTACGGAGTGGTTGCCTATTTCGTTGCCCTGCGAACTCACGAATTCGGAACTCGCGTAGCGCTGGGCGCGCGCCAAAGGGGCGTGGTCGGCACGGTCATGACCCAAGGAATCGCAATGACTGCTGCGGGACTGGGGCTGGGACTCGGGGGAGCGTTTGCCCTGACCCGCTATCTTTCGACCCTGTTATACGGGATGCGGCCGACCGACCCAATTACCTTTGCCGGTGTCGCTTTGATTCTTGCCGCCGCACTGCTGGCCTGCTAAATCCCGGCGCGGCACGCGATGCGCATCGATCCGATAGTGGCGCTGCGCTACGAATAATTTTAAGGGCCTAAAGCAAGAAGTTTGAGATTAAGGTTTCGAGCAGCAGAGGAAGTTATGAAATGGT
>QHYZ01000115.1 GCA_003225295.1 Acidobacteriota bacterium
GCCGTTCGCGCACTGAGCAGGCGCCGAGGGGAAGCGGGGCTGGCGCCGCTTCCTCCGCTTTACTCTAAGGTATTGACCGCGCGGCGCACGAGAGCGATACTCCGGGTGCCAGCAGGGAATGAGGAGTAGAGGATGAACCAAACTGCACGAGTTGCCGCACGCGGGGCCGCGCTGCTGGCGGCGCTGGCCGCTCCGGCGTTTGCGTACGCGCAGAATTGCGCGCTCTGCTATACCCAGGCGGCGGGCGCCGGCTCTCGCATGATTGCCGCGCTTAAGAGTGGAATCCTGATTCTGGTCGCTCCTCCCATGCTGATCTGCCTGGGCATCGCCTGGATGGCCTACAAGAAGCAGAACCAGTTCAACGAAGAGTAAACCGGAATCGTTCCCGGCAGGCGGCTCATTTCCGATGAGAACCACTGGGTTCAAGTAACACTTCAAGAATCGCGCCGCGCTACCCCCACTCGGCTGTTTTGTGGAATCGCTTGATGGCAAAAGAGTTGTAAGACACTCTTTACGCAAGAAGTGGAAGAGCGGGCAAACGGGGCCCTCACGGTAATGGCCGCGAACGCGGTTTTGTGAACTGGCAAACACACGGTAAGTTAGCTTGAATCTATGACAACCCGCAAGGATGGGCACGCGCAGTACAAATTCAGGAAAAGTCAAAAGCCCCAGGTGCCACCACTCGGTCGGGCAAGTGGGCACCGACACTTGGCCATGCCCCATCTGGTATTATGCGCACCGGTGAGTGGGAATGGGTAAAGTGCCGAAGAAAGTCTTGAAAGGCAAGGTCGCGCTGGTTGCCGGAGCGACCCGCGGGGCCGGCCGAGGGATTGCGATCGCATTGGGAGAGGCAGGTGCCACCGTTTATTGCACCGGCCGCAGTTCACGAAAACGAACACGTGGAAGGCCCGCTACGCCTGGCCGGCCTGAAACGATCGAAGAGACTGCTGAACTGGTCACGGCCGCCGGCGGCCGCGGCATTCCCGTAAGGGTTGATCACACCAAGCTTGCGGATGTGAAAAAGCTGGTCGCCGGTATCAAACGGCGCGACCAGGGACTGGACATTCTAGTCAATGACGTGTGGGGCGGCGACGCGCTCACGGAATTCGGCAAGCCCTTCTGGACCGTCAACCTCGATAACGGCCTGCGCATGCTGAAGCAGGCCATCCATTCGCACATCATCACTTCCCACTACGCCGTTCCGCTGATGCTGGCCCGAGGAAGAGAAAGAAGAAGAGGACGAGGTATTATTTTCGAAATCACCGATGGGGATGCTTTTTACTACCGCGGGAACATTTTTTATGACCTGGTGAAGATTTCCGTCATCCGGCTGGCCTTCGCCATGGCCCGCGAGCTGCGCAAACGCGACATTGTTTCCGTGGCTTTAACTCCGGGCTTTTTGCGTTCCGAAAGGGTACTAGAGCATTTTGGAGTCACCGAGGCCAATTGGAAGGAGGCCGGGAAGAATAAGGGCGCGAATGTGAACTCCAAGGATCAAAATGACTCTCCCCAGGATTTCCTGGTGTCAGAATCGCCCAGGTACATAGGCCGGGCGGTGGTAGCGCTTGCGGCAGATCCGAAGGTGGACAAGAAGAACGGACGGGTTTTCAGTTCCTGGGCGCTGGCCCGGGAGTACGGTTTTAGCGACCTCGACGGCACGCGGCCGCAGTGGGGCAACCATGCCAGGAAGAAGTACGGAAAATACAAAATCTGCGATGAGCGATTTTATTCCTACTGGGTTCCCGGCCTTGTAGAGTTGATTTTCCCGGATTGGTTTTGATCGTAAACGCGTGCCCACCCTCGGTGAGCGTTTACCCCGGCTCCCGTCGAGGAGGGTGGGAGAACGCTCCGAGGCCGCGAACTCTTAAGAACCAGCAAGTCAACAAACCAGGACCCACACGCAATACACAGTCCCATTCTCCATTCATGTTTCCTCACAGCTTCAAACGGCGTATGGAGTACCCAGCCAGAATCCCTCCGTTGCGGCCGGGTTGACAGGAAAGGCAGAGGAGGGCATGGCCAAATCTTTCAATACACCTCGAGATCATGGCCGATCACCACTTTTCCGTGATAGGTCTTCTGAATCTCGCGTAGCAATTGTTCGTCGGGGATGCGGCCGTGCGGTCCGCGCCCGGAGGTGTGATACACGACCAAGATGCCCGGTTTTGTGCGATTGGCAATTTCCGCTAGTTCGCTGGTCGAGGTGTGATACTTCGCACGGTACGTTTTGTAGTCGGGCATGATCAAGACACTCTCCGGCGAATAGGTCTCGTGGATCAGCACGTCGCACGGCTGGCAATGCGCCACGATCTCTTCGCTCGGGCTGGTGTCCCCGGAAATCACAACGCTTTTCCCCGGCGTATCGAACCGGTAGCCAAAGGCTTCCGGCCACTGCCCGTGGGGCACGCGAAAGGCCGTCACCGTCATGCGCTCGTCCTTGTACACGAAGCCCGACTTCACGTCGTGCGCTCGCACAACCAGGGCGTTCCGCTGCTCCAGCCCCTTGGTACGAATTTCGATGTCCTGCCGCCATGCCTCCAGCACGTGTTTGGTCATCTCCTCCAAACCTTCGGGCCCGTACACATCCAATTCCGTGCGCCCCATCACCCAGGGCGTCAGGATCAGATCCGGATAACCCGCGGTGTGGTCGGAATGCAGATGGGTGAGGAAGGCCACCTTCAAATTCGTCGATTCCAGCTCCGGCGTGCCCTTTTCCGCGGCCGCCGCCGCGCGCCGCACCACTCCCGGCCCAAAGTCCACGAGGTAGGCTCGTTCGCCCACCACAATCGCCGTCGCCGGCCCCGAGCGGTCCGGATAAGGCCGCGGCGTCCCCGTCCCCAGCAGCACCACCTTGGTTTGTGTTCTTTCCGCGCTGAGCGTTTGCGCCTTGTTCTGGCTTTGCCCTACCGCCACCGTACCGGGCGTCACCGCAAACACCGGTAGCACAAAAGTTGCAACCGCTCGCCAGCGGCTCCCGCGGTATCGCTGGTTCTGCATCACGTCCTCCCTTGGTTTCCTCAGGTCGTGGGAAAGTGCCCGAATTGTATGCTCTGATCTGATCTGCGGTCGAGAAAATTTGGAGGAATTCCATCGGCCGCCTCCCAAGCTGGCGATTAAATTGTCATCCGATTTGGCTGCCGTCGGTTACCATACCGGCATGGTTGTCCATACTTTTGCTTTTCGGTGGAAGGCGGGCGTGCGTGAGGATCAGAAGGTTCGCGCGCTAGCGGAGATTCGTGGACTACAGGGGCAGATTCCCGGGCTGCTGGAAACCTGGGTCGGTGTCAACGTGTCATCTCGCTCGCAGGGATATGAGCTTGGCGGGGTCATGAAATTCTCCGACCGATCTGCGTTAGACAGGTACGGTGCACATCCAATTCATCAGCAGTTGCTCCAATGGCTGATGCCGCTTATTGATGCTCTCGAAATAGATTTTGAAGCCTGATCGAGCCAGCGCAACCCTGCCGGATTTCCATATGAAGTCTCCATAGGTTTCGATAGTTTATGAGAATTGGAGTGCGCGAGGTCGGCGAGGGACTTGTAATTTGTTTTGCTGCAATGATTTGAGATTTTGCACCGAGCAGAAGGAAGTGGCAGCCGCTTTGCGGCAAGTCCTTCGTTCTGTGGTGGAGCGGGACGCCTAGCCTCGGGAGAGGGTGGGTAGCCCGCTCCAGTCCTGTCCTCTCCCTACCCTGCTGGTTCCTTTGCGCCTACTCCTTTTGGGCGAGCAGGGAATGGCGGACGGCTTCCAGCTCTTTCTTTTTGGCCTTGTCCACTTCTGGGAAAGAAAGATGGAGTTCGTCGAGCGCCTGGATAATCGCGGAGGCCACGATCAGTCGCGTAAACCACTTGTTGTCCGCGGGAACCACGAACCAAGGCGCATGCTTCGTGGCCGTATTCTGGATCATCTCCTCGTACGCTTCCTGGTAATCCTTCCAGAAGCCTCGTTCGTTGACGTCCGCCATGGAGAACTTCCAGTTCTTTTTCGAATCCTCCAGGCGCTCGAGGAACCGTTTCTTTTGCTCTTCTTTTGAAACGTGCAGGAAGAATTTCCGAATCACTACTCCATTTCGAGTCAAGTACTCTTCGAATCCGTTGATGTCCTCGTAGCGTTGGTCCCAGATATGCTTCGTGACCAGGTCGTCGGGCAGTTTTTGGGCTCTCAAGAACGGTGGATGGACGCGCACGACGAGAACTTCTTCGTAGTAGGAGCGATTGAAAATGCCGATTTTGCCTCGTTCCGGAATGCACTTATGCGATCGCCAGAGGTAATCGTGGTCCAACTCTTCGTTGCTCGGTGACTTGAAGGCGTGAACGGCACATCCTTGCGGATTCACGCCGGACATGACGTGCTTGATCACGCCATCTTTGCCTGCGGCGTCCATGGCCTGAAGGACGATCAGAACCGCGCAGCGGTCTTGCGCGTAGAGTTTCTCCTGCAGGTGGTTAAGGACGCCTTCGCGCGCATCGAGAATATTTTGCGCGTGTTGTTTGTTTTTGACCCCGGTCGTGGCAGCGGGGTCCCAATCCCTCAGTCGAAACTTCTCGCCCTTCGTAACGCAAAAGGGTTCCGCCAAGCGCGAGGCTTCCTTGATGAGTTTGTCGTGTTTCATGGCTTCCGCAGTGTAGTACAGACGTGGCGGTCAGAACAGCGCGCCAAGCCCCCAGCCGAAGGCGGAGAAACGGTTGCGAGCGTGGAAGAGGGAATTGTCCGAGAGGAAAAAGAATCGGTTCATACGCAGGATATTTACAGCGTAATAGGCTCGAACGGGAACCTCAACGCCGGGTGGGGTCCAGCGAAGTTCGATTCCTGCGGAGCCGTGAAGCACGCCGTTCGTGGCGCCCAGAAGGACCAGCTTGGTGGGGCCCAGCCAGTTGGGAAGCAGCAAACCGGAGCCCAGGTCGAAGAAGGCCGCGGCTTCCGTCCCGACAGCGAGTGGGAAGCGGTATTCGGCGTTGGCTGCGCTAACGAGATTTGCGCCCGAGGGCGAAGCGGAATAGGTTGTTACGCCACTCGGTGCGCTCCTGGTCGTTACCGCCCACGGGCCTAGTTCCCCGGCACGAAGCCCGCGCACGAGTTCATCGCTTGAGAAGAGACGCGCATAAAAGGGCATGTTGCCGCGATAGCTGCCTGCGCCGCTGAAGGTCGTGCCAAAGGCCCACGCGCCAGCCGGGGCGAAAAACGGGTCGCGGAAAATGCGGCCGTATTCGGCAGAGGAATGGACCATGTTCTCGCCACCGCCGAGCCATCCTCCGGAGGCGGAATTCACGAAGAAGATGCGCTCACTTCCTGTGTCGCGGGACCAGCCGAAACCTAGCGAGCGCCCGGAAACCTTCGATCGAATGCTTCCGAGCGTCACCCCGGGCACGTCGGTGGGAGAAGCGAGTGGATATTCAGTGGTTGTGCCCGAGAGGGTGTAGTTGACGCCCAGGGAGTCGGTGTCGGTCAAGGGGTAGGTCCAGGATACATTGATCCCTTCGCTACGGGAGGAGAAAAACGGTCCTTGCGGGCTGCTTGCGAACCGCGGGCGAATCACATTATTAAAAACCGAAAAAGCCAACGAGGCTCGCGTGCCAAAGATTCCTTCCTTTGCGAAGGTGAGCAGGAGCTGAAGGCTCCTTGGGCCGCCATCAAGTTGCGCCGAGAGGAGTTCCTCGCGATTCAACAGGTCGAAGACGGTGTAGGCGACACCCAGGGTGCTGCCGAATTGACCAGTGCCGCCTACCAGCGAGGCGCGCTGCTGGCCAATCTCTTCGAGGCGGATCGAGACGCGCGCGGTGTGAGTGGCTTGATCGAGCTGGACCCGAATATTTTCTTTGCGGATCGGCTTGAAGTATCCTGTCCTCGCTAAGCGCAAGAGACTGGTTTCGAGCGCGCGGTCATCGATCGGGCGGCCTTCACGCAAGAGAATTCTGCGGCGCACGTAGTGGTCGCTGAATTTGTGCAGTCCAAGGAATTCGATGCGCTGCACGATGTACGGAGGTGCGTCGCTCACATCGAAGGCAACGCGCGCAGTGCGATTCTCAGGGTTGAAAGTTCGCATCGCGTCCACGGAACGGGAGGAAAGGGAATCGACCGCAGAACCCCTCGATTGAATGCGCGCCATCCACAATCGGCGCAACTTGTCTATCTCCTGCTCGGAAAAGGCGCCGCCTTCGTCCCGTTCAGGAAGATTGAGGGGTGATCGGCCGCGCTCTTTCGCGGCTTGCTGAAGAGCATCGGTCGCTGCGATAGATTCGAAGCGATAAAAAGGCCCAGCTTCGACCGGGATGGAAACGGATAGCCCCGCCAGCGCCAGCTCATGCGGCCAGGGAAGCCAGCGACGCGATGATTCGACGGACCGGGCGACTTGCACATTGCCGATTCGAGCTTCCGGAAATCCATGGTTTTGGTAGTACGTCAGGATACGCTGACGGTCTTCTTCAAACTTTTCGCGTGTAAATGCATTCTTGTCGCGCCACGAGGCGAGCGGTTTCCATGGCACGATGCTGCGCATTTGCCCGCGCAATAATCTTGTGGAGACTTGAGGGTGACCATCAAAGCTCACCCGGCGCACTCGCAACAAAGGGCCTTCGTTGATTTCGAATCGAACAGAAACCGTCGCGTTCTTGGCATCCTCTCGCCGGATTTGAACGCTTGCTTCCGGGTGACCCAGCGTATTCAGGCCGGAGCGAATTGCGAAGGCGATCCGTTGAAGCGCTGCTGGATCGGCCGGTCTTCCGATCCCGGGCACGAGTTTCCTCTCCTCGAGTATTTTTTCGATTTGCCGGCGAGAGAGCGGCCGGGAGCCGGAATACTCCACCTTGGAAACGAAAGGCAGCTCATCCAGATGAAAAATCAAAGTCATGCGTTTGGAGTTCTCAGGCGATGGCGGAGATGACGCAGTTGAAGACCTTGCCTCCACTTGAATCGATTCGAACCACCCCAGCCGCGCGAGGGCTCGGACGTCTTTGTCAATCATCGAGGGCTCGAATCGATCGCCCGGATGAGAAGCAATTTGAGCGGCGACGGCCGCGCGAGTGATGCGGCGTAATCCCGTGAAACGAAGCTCGTCGAGGATGGGAGCTTCCGCTGTTTTCACAGGCTCGCGAGGTGACGCGGCTGGCAGGCCATAACGCTGTGGGAAGACAGGAGTTGTGGCTAGCAGTAGCGTCCCGAAGTAAATCGCAGTCCTGAGACAAGTCACGACCATCTCTCCTTGCACCGAGGAGGATGAGTGAACGGATGACTGCGGTGGCCGCCGGGTTGTCTGCTAGGAAAAGCGCGGTGGTGCAAAGACAACAGTTATGAAACAACCCAGGACCGCAGCGCATCCAGCGACAACGTGCTTGATGGGTGTCTTCGTCGAGGAACCGCTGTTGCCTTGTGCGCATGCTGCGTACACGGGCAAAAGCGTCATGACCGAAGCGGCCACAACGGCCATAGCTCTGGTAATGCAGTGATGCGTAGAAAGGCTTTCCTTGGAATTCTCAGTCTTGAACAACAAATGGAACCACAGCGGACGGACGCACTTACGGGGAGGTGCGGACTCGAAGGCGTCGCTGCCCGTTCTTCCGGCGCACGAAGTTCTAAGCCCCCTTTGTTGGAGGTAGGTTAAGGGCCCGTCAAAACTGATGGCGCAAACACCGATGCTGTATAGAATCGAGGCGCACCCGGGGACCATGACTACACTCGCGCGCAAACTCCGCCTCGCCGATTACTTCGCGCTCGCATTTGGCACGATGGTCGGCGCCGGATGGCTAGTCCTGATGGACGACTGGCTGGGACGCAGCGGGCCGCTCGGCGCGATTCTGGGTTTTGCCCTTGGGGGAGTTTTGTTGTTGCCCGTCGGCTACGTTTATGGCCAATGGGTGCAGCGGCTTCCGGACGCTGCTGGCGAGGCCGCCTACACTGCTGAGGTTTTTCCGCCGGTTGTTAGTTATTTCACCGGGTGGATGATGCTGCTAGCGTACTTCATCGTGTGCCCGTGGGAAGCGGTTGCCGTGGGGAAACTTGCGGCGTACATCTTTCCATCGCTGAATTCGCTCGAACTGTATCGAGTCGCGGGGCAGCCGGTTTTCCTGCCGCGTCTGGCGTTGGGCATCGGGCTTACGATTTTTCTCGCGGTGCTCAACTACCGGGGCATCCGTTGGAGCGCCAGTTTTCAGAACTGGACGACGGGGATCGTGCTCTTACTCTTCGTTCTCCTCTTGGGCATCAGCGCCGTTCGTGGCGCTCCTGCCAATTTTCATCCCGCGTTTCGCACGACGCCCTTCGTATCAATCCTGCTCACACTCCAGATCGTGCCGTATTTCATGACCGGATTTGAATCGGTGCCTAAGGTGGCGGAGGAAGCTCATCCGGGATTTCGCTCGACAGGATTTTTTCGCGCAATCATGATGGCACTTCTCGTGGGTGCGGGTTTTTACGTCCTCGCCGTTGCCGCGGTGGCCTACGTTTCGCGGTGGCAAGGATTGATCGGAAAACGATTCGCAACAGCGATCGCGTTTGAACAGGCGCTGGGAGCGCAGTGGCCGGTTCGATTGGTTCTGATCATGGCCCTCTTCGGACTATTGCAATGTTTCAATGGCAATTTCGTAGCATCCAGCCGTTTGTTGTTCGCCTATGGCCGCCGCCGAACGATCCATCCGCGCTTTGGCGAAGTTCACGAAAAATTCCTGACACCGAGCGTCGCGATCCTCGGGATTACCGCAGGAACGCTGGCCGCTCTTCTGCTGGGCGATGCGCTCCTCGTTCCCGTCACCGAAGTGGGCTCGATGGCGTCGGCCTTAGGATGGTTCGCAGCCTGCCTCTCCTTCTGGATGGTGGAGAAGCGAGCATCGATGCGGATCGTGACCGGGCTGGCGATTGCCGTCTCCTTGTTGCTTTTCCTGATGAAAGTCTTGCCCGCATTCCCCGGGCACTTTTCGCCCCCTGAATGGATCGCCTTCGGCATGTGGGTCGGTCTCGGTTTTATCCTACGTGCCCGGAGTTAAGGGGCAATTCCGTTCTGGTAGCTTCAGCAACGGCGAGGGAGAAATCATCTTCGAATAATAGCGGGGTTCGAGCCGGAGTGAACCCTCGTGTATACTTTTGAAGGCGACGTACTCTACCACCGATGATTCCTTTTCTCCATCTTGGGCCGCTCATGATTCCCACCTTCGGCCTCATGGTGGCCACCGGCCTGTTGGTCGCCGCATACGTCCTGCAGGCGGATTATGACCGCCGCCGCGCCCAATTCGCAACGAGCGGCTACCAGAAGAGCGGCAAGCCCGGCCATCACGACGAAGGGTTTCTGATCATCGGCATCGCAGGGCTCTCGGGCCTGGTGGGAGCACGCCTGTATCACGTTTTGGAGAGTCCCCGAGAGTTGATCGCCGATCCTTCCGTATTGATCAGCCGGTTTGGGTTCGCCTGGTTCGGCGGATTCCTTGGCGGTTTTGTAGCCCTCGTGTTTCTGGCGCGGCATTTTGGGATTCCGGCACTTGAATTCATGGACCTATGCTCGCCGGCGGCGGCGGTTGGTTACGCCATCGGGCGCATTGGCTGCCTGTTGTCGGGTGACGGTGATTACGGCGTGCCAACGACGCTGCCCTGGGGCATGGGTTTCCCCAACGGCGTCGTGCCGACGACGCAGCGCGTGCATCCGACGCCACTCTATGAGTTTTTCATCTGGCTGGCGATCGCGGCGCTTCTGTGGCAAATGGGAAAGAAAGCAGTGAGTGGCGTCCGGCCCAACGGAGAAATCTTCTGCTGCTACCTCATCCTGACGGGTGTGGCCCGATTCCTGATTGAATTTATCCGCATCAACCCGCGATCGTTTCTCGGGCTTTCGAATGCACAGACGGCGAGTCTGGTGTCGATTGTCGCAGGTACCGTCCTCCTTTGGGCTATCAAAAGTCGTCTGCCAGCCCGCAAGGAAGGAGATCGCATCACTGAGCGTGCGGGCTAGCGGAGAATCGATCACCGTTGCGCCTGCGGGAACCGACAAATTCTCGCCCATCGCTTCAATTTTGCCGCCGCGCAGGAGAAGCATCTGACTCGTCAGCACCCGGCCCGCATCCACGTCCACGAGCCTTCCCGCGCGAATTACCGTAACTTGCGGAGATAAAGGGGTTTGCTGGGCTAGGGAAACCGCCGCAGCAACGATCAGCAGCAAGGCGATGGAGGCGAGTTGCTTAAGCACGGATGTCCTTTCGCCGATGCGGGATGAAGCTCTAGCCGTACGTTTTTCAGATTGTGCTTGCGCGTCATACTCCGCGGCAGGGCGTACTTCAATTTTGAGGAGCCTGACGCACACGCGGCGGGCCAGGAGATTTGGCGAACTCTAGAGCATCTGGCGCAAGACGTATTGCAGAATGCCGCCGTGATGATAATAGGAAACTTCCTCCGGCGTATCCGCACGGGCGATCACCGAGAAGGTCTTTACCCGCCCGTCTCCCGATTTAGCACGCACCGTGATTGGTTTCTTGGGTGCGAGCGACGCTACGCCATCGATCTCGAATACTTCGTGTCCAGTCAAACCAAGAGACTCGCGGTTTTCTCCCGCCTTGAATTCGAGCGGGAGCACACCCATGCCGACGAGGTTGCTGCGGTGAATGCGTTCGTAGCTTTCAGCGATGACCGAGCGGACGCCCAGCAGTCGCGTGCCTTTTGCCGCCCAATCGCGCGAAGAGCCGGAACCGTATTCTTTTCCGGCGATGACGACCAGCGGCACACCGGCTTCACGATATTTCACGGCGGCGTCGTAGATCGACAGCTTCTCACCATCGGGAAGGAAAAGAGTCCAGCCGCCTTCGGTGCCCGGGGCGAGCTGGTTTCGCAAACGAATGTTCCCAAAGGTGCCGCGCATCATGACCTCATGGTTGCCACGGCGCGCGCCGTAGGAATTGAATTCATGCGGCTTCACGCCGTTGGCAATGAGGTACTTTCCCGCGGGTGAGTCGACAGGAATTGATCCGGCCGGCGAAATGTGATCGGTCGTGACGCTGTCGCCAAGAATGGCCAGCACCTTGGCACCACGAATGTCCGCGAGCGGGGGAGGCGTCTTCGGCATATTCTCGAAAAACGGCGGCAGCTTGATGTACGTCGATTTCGGGTCCCACTTGTAAATATCGCCTTTGGGAATGGGCATGGACTTCCAGTGCGCATCGCCTTCGAACACTTGGCCGTATTGCTTGCTGTATTGCGCCGTAGAAACAGAAGAACGAACGGTTGCTTCGATTTCTTGCGGAGTCGGCCAGATGTCTTTCAGATAGACCGGTTTGCCCGCAGAATCGTTGCCCAGCGGTTCGCTGGTTAGGTCAAGGTCCATGCGCCCCGCAAGAGCGTAAGCGACCACCAGTGGCGGTGAGGCTAGATAATTGGCGCGAACCAACGGATGAATGCGTCCCTCAAAGTTGCGATTGCCGCTGAGCACGGCAACGGCGATCAGATTATTGTCCTTGATGGCCGCGCCGATGGCGTCTGGGAGAGGACCGCTGTTGCCAATGCAGGTGGTACACCCATAGCCCACCAGGTGAAAGTTCAGTTTCTCAAGATAAGGTGTCAACCTTGCGGCGAGCAGGTAATCGGTCACCACTTTCGAACCGGGCGCAAGGCTGGTCTTGACCCAAGGCTTGACGTGCAAACCGCGCTCGACAGCTTTCTTTGCCAGCAGGCCAGCGCCCAACATAAGCGAGGGGTTCGATGTGTTGGTGCAGCTGGTGATGGCGGCAATGACCACGGCGCCGCTCGAAAGGTCAAACGAGTCGCCGTTGTTTCGGACGGCAACGTGCTTGGCCGGCGTTCCTTCGAGGACTTTAGCAAACGAAGCCTTGGCCTGGCGCAGCGCGACGCGATCCTGCGGACGCTTGGGGCCAGCAACAGTGGGCTCGACGGTTCCCAGATCCAGCTCCAGGGCGTCGTTGAAGAGTGGGGGAGGCGTTTGATCGGTGCGAAAGAGCATCTGCTCTTTGCAGTAGGCTTCAACAAGAGCTATCTGCTCCGCTGAACGAGCGGTGAATTGTAGATAAGCGAGTGTCTCCGCATCAACAGGGAAAAAGCCCATGGTGGCGCCATACTCAGGGGACATATTGGCAATGGTGGCGCGGTCGGGAACGCTCAGCGTGGACAGACCCGAACCATAGAATTCCACGAATTTTCCGACCACCCCTTTTTTGCGCAACATTTCCGTAACTGTTAAAACGAGATCTGTCGCGGTCGCGCCGTCGCTCAAGCGCCCGTGCAGACGGAAACCAACGACTTCCGGAATGAGCATCGAAGAGGGCTGGCCGAGCATGGCGGCCTCTGCTTCGATTCCGCCGACGCCCCAGCCGAAGACGCCCAGGGCATTGACCATGGTAGTGTGGGAATCCGTGCCCACGACCGAATCGGGATAAGCCTCAAACCTGTTGCCGTACGGCATGGCGCAGACGACTCGCGCGAGGTATTCCAGATTCACCTGGTGGCAGATTCCGGTGTCTGGTGGAACGACTTTGAAGTTCTGAAACGCCGTCTGCCCCCAGCGCAGGAACGCGTAGCGCTCGACGTTACGCTGAAACTCCAACTCCGCATTTAGGCCGAAGGCGTTGACGTTGCCAAAATTGTCGACCTGGACGGAATGGTCGATGACCAGCTCGGCAGGGAAGAGCGGATTGATTCGCTTCGGGTTGCCGCCCATGCGTTGCACGGCTTCACGCATGGTGGCGAGATCGACGATCGCAGGTACCCCCGTGAAGTCCTGCAGCAGGACGCGTGCGGGCATGAACGCGATCTCTTTTTCCGGAGCGCCAGGCCGCCAGTTTGCCAGCGCGCGGATGTCCTCGGCATGGACAAAGCGGCCATCCTCGCAGCGCAGGAGGTTCTCCAGAAGGATGCGCAGTGAAAAGGGGAGCTTTGCCAGGTCGGCAACGCCCTGCTTTTCAAGGAGCTCGAGACGGTGAATATCGAACGTCTGAGCGCCCACGTTCAGTTTGTCGCGTGTGCGGAAAGAATTGCCCGCGTTGATGGCCATTCTGACAGTCCTTTGGCGGTGAGCTGCAACCCCCTATGATAACCGAAATTGAATCCCAGTGCCGCGCAGCTATACTGGTATGGCCGTGAACATCGTCCTCATTTCGACTTATGAATTGGGGAGGCAGCCCTTCGGGCTGGCCTCGCCTGCGGCATGGCTGCGTAAATGCGGCCACCCAGTCGTGACCCTTGACCTTGCCCGGCAGGCCTTGGATGAGGCTGCCATCGGTGACGCCGAGCTAATCGCGATTTATTTGCCCATGCATACGGCCACGCGGCTGGCGGCGCAACTCCTTCCCCGGCTGCGGAAACTGAATCCAAGCGCGTATCTCTGTTGTTACGGGCTGTACGCCCCTATGAACGCTGATTATCTTCGCGCGCTCGGCGTAGCCACGATTCTGGGCGGCGAATTTGAAGAGGGGCTCGTGCACCTGGCAGAGCGCCTGGCCACAGCTGGGCAGCAGGCCATCCGGCAGCCCGCGGAATCCCGGATCTCCATGGCCCGATTGCAGTTCCAAGTGCCGGATCGATCAGGAATGCCTGCGATGGAGAAGTACGCGCATCTCATTGTTCCCGGGGACGGTTACCGGATCGTTGGTTCGACAGAAGCGAGCCGCGGCTGCAAGCATCTTTGCCGGCATTGCCCGATCGTGCCAGTCTATAAGGGCGTTTTTCGAATCGTCAGCCAAGACGTAGTGTGCGAAGACATTCGCCGCCAGGTAGCAGCGGGCGCGCAGCACATCACCTTTGGTGATCCGGATTTCTTTAACGGCATTCGTCACGCGATGGAACTCGCGGAAGCATTTCATCGAGAATTTCGGGCGGTGACGTACGACGTGACCATTAAGATCGAACACTTGCTCAAATATGAGAAGCAGTTGCCCGCTCTTCGCGATACAGGCTGTCTCTTTGTGACCAGTGCGGTCGAATCCGTGGATGATGCGGTGTTGAAGTTCCTCGACAAGGGACACACGCGCGAGGATTTTCTCCGTGTCGTGAAGACGTTCCGCGGGCTTGGCATGACGCTTCATCCGACTTTCGTGCCCTTTACACCGTGGACCACAGTGCATGGCTACCTGGATTTGCTACGCGTGATCGAGCAACAGGGCGTGATCGAAAATGTTGCGCCCATTCAGCTTGGTATTCGTTTGCTCATCCCGGAGGGCTCGCGAATGCTGGAATTGGAAGAGGTGCATCGTCTGGTTGGGTCGTTCGATCCGCAGTCGCTGGCGTATCCGTGGAAAAACGCCGACCCGCGTCTGGACACTCTCAGCGAAACGATACAGGAGATTGCGGCGGCGGCGGAACGGCAAAAAGAATCGCGGCCGGCTACGTTCGATCGCATCTGGAAGGCTGCGCACGCCGCAGCCGGGTGGCCCGCTCCACAGATCAAAATATCGCCATCCCAGGCGGGTGTTCCGTTTCTCAGCGAACCCTGGTACTGCTGTGCCGAGCCGACCCGGGACCAGTTGGTTTCCATCGGCGCTCAAAAGCCACCGGTGAACAAAGCCGTCGGCGGCGCCGACGGCTTTGTTTGATCCCGACAAAGAGACGCCTCACAAATGACGAATCCGTCCAAACGATTGCTGCTCTTCACCGCTAAACTCGGTTACCAAACGCGAAGTTTTGAGGATGCCGCGCACAAGCTGGGCGTGCCGCTTCTTTACGTCACCGATCGATGCCACCAGTTGGAGGATCCGTGGGGCGATCAGGCCATCGCCGTGCATTTCGAAACCCCAGAGGTAGCCGCGTATACAGTGATGGAGGCGCTGCGCGGCCAGGGTGACAGCGGGATTCTTGCTCTGGGTGACCGGCCCGCTGCCGCTGCCGCCTACGCCGCGCGGGGTCTGGGAATCCGTTACAGCCATCCTGCCGCAGTGGAAGCTTGCCGGAGCAAGCTGCGCATGAAAGGAATCTTTCGAGATGCCGGGTTGTGTGTTCCGTGGTTTCGGCATCTTCCCGTCGATCCCCCTCCCGAGCCGGAGCTGCTGGGTATCTCCTATCCCTGTGTGCTGAAACCGCTTTCCCTTTCGGCTAGTCAGGGCGTCGTGCGCGCAAACAATCGCGAGGAGTTTCTCGCGGCAGCCGCACGTATCCGGCGGTTGCTCAAATCCCCGGAGATTCTTGCTACTCGCGAGGCCCATCTCGATCACATGCTGGTGGAAGGTTACATACCAGGGAGGGAAGTTGCAGTCGAAGGACTTCTCACGGATGGTACTTTGCGCATATTGGCGATCTTTGATAAACCCGATCCGCTCGAAGGCCCGTACTTCGAAGAAACCATCTACATCACACCGTCGCGTCTTCCCGAATCCATGCAGCGCGCCATCGAGAGATGCGCGAGAGATGCAGCGCGAGCTCTGGGTCTGTCGCATGGACCAATCCACGCGGAGTTTCGCGTCAACGAGGATGCCGTGTGGCCTCTGGAAGTCGCGCCCCGGCCGATCGGCGGGCTCTGCGCTCGGGCCCTGCGATTTTGCCTTGACGGGGCAAGCGACCCAATCGGACTCGAAGAGCTGCTTTTTCGACATGCGCTGGAGTTCCCCGGATGGAATTCGCCGCGTGAACGAATTGCCTCCGGCGTCATGATGATTCCCGTTCCCAAGAGCGGAATTCTGGAGAGCGTCTCTGGCGAGCGTGCCGCTTGTTCGATTCCGGGGATCACCGAACTGTCGATCACCGCCCGGTTGCACGATGCCATCGTTGCCTGGCCTGAAGGCGCAAGCTATCTGGGATTTCTTTTTGCTCGGGGGAGCACGCCGGAGAAAGTCGAGCAGGCGCTCCGCGAAGCCCATGAAAAATTATCGTTCACCATTACGCCAGGCCTGCCGGTCGAACATCCCGCGACTCACCGAATGACGAACCACGGGAATTAACCTTTTGCCTTGGGAGCAACGTATCCCTCGGGCAATTTGGCGCCTTCGCCGAAGAAAAACTGCTCCATCTGCTCTTCCATGATTTTCTGCGAGTTGGGATCGAGCGGATTCAGCCGGTACTCGTTCATCACCATCTTGGAGTGCTCCAGCCAGAGTTTCCAGGCGTCCTTCGATACGCTTTCGTAGACGCGCTTGCCTATTTCTCCTCGCCACGGGATACGATCCAGGCCGGGCAATTCTTTGTCAAATTTCACGCAGTGTACCATGCGCGTGCCGGGTTTCGCCGCTTCGCTGGGTGCCGGTGTTGGACCACAAGATTCATTCGCCATGCTCGTCTCCTCACGCGCGTTCTTCCTTCTCACCTTACTGCAACTTCGAGGAAATTCCTAGTTGGATACTGCTCTTCCACTGCTCTTCCAAACGAATCCATGGAAGTAGCGTGTTCTTAGACCTAGAGCCTTTCATTGTTATTGAGGGAGATATGGGAATATTCCTTACAGCAAGGGTAGAAGCTCGATTTCTCCTTTTCGCACGCGCACGGTCGGTGCTGGAGATTGAAAATGACCGCCCGAGAATGGATCCCCAGCATTCTCAGTCTTTCGAGAAAATTCAGGAGCAAGGAGTGCGGACAAGCCTACGCGGGCGGCCCGGGGAGAGGACCGTTCCTGCTGTTGACCGCCTCCCCGGCGAAGGATCTTGTCATTCCAGGCGCGGACTATTCCTTCGGGCGGTTGCGGCTCGCGCTCGCCCGGGGTAAGTTCGAATCTCTTGGCCGCCAGCGAAGACCCGTAATACGATTGCACCTGGTGCGTAGGCTGAACAAGGCCTGATACAGTTGGACACCATCCTCAACAACGCGCTGGGGAAGAGTCAATTCGCTGCGCCGTAGGTTCGGATCTCTTCACCTTGCACGTACTCGCTCATCGATTAGTATGGCCAGAAGATAAAAGGAAAGACCGGAGGTGCTGCGCCCGTGGCTGAGATCACCACGCTGTTCTGGGACATTGGAGGCGTCATCCTGACAAATGGTTGGGACCGTGGATCGCGAAAAGAGGCCACAGAGGTTTTTCACCTGGATTGGGAAGAATTTCAGGACCGCCACGATCTCTCATTCCCGGCTTTCGACTCCGGACAGATCACTCTGAATGAATATCTCGATCGGACGTTGTTCTATCGCCAGCGCGGCTTCACGCGCGAAGAATTCACTGGCTTCATGTTCGCGCAGTCAAAGGAATACCCGGAGACACGCGAAATTCTTGATAAACTCGCGAGCTCCAGGAAATACTTTGTTGGGGCCATCAATAACGAGCCGCTGGAGCTCAACCAATACCGCATAGAGGCTTTCGACCTTCGAAGAAACTTTCTGGTTTTCTTCAGCTCTTGTTATGTTCGATCCCGGAAGCCCGAAGAGATGATTTTTCGCGTCGCGCTGGAAGTTACGCAGCGCAAGCCGGAGCAGTGTCTTTTCATTGATGACCGGCCGCTGAACCTGGAAAGCCCGCGGCGCCTGGGGATGAACACCATTCACCATCAGAACGCGGTGCAATTGCGCTCGGAGCTTGGAAAGTATGGGGTTGAGGTATAGTTTTGGACGCTGCCACAGGTTCCTGAACAGGGCGCAACTTGATGGAGGAAGAGACGATGGCTGGGGACACGGGTCGTTCCGGTTCAGTGTACGGGGGAGCGTCTGAGCCTTGTACGGTGGTTCTCTTCGGCGCCTCGGGAGATCTGGCAAAGCGCAAAGTCATTCCTGCCATGTATGACCTGGCGATTCACAGTGCGCTGGGACCACGTTACGTCATCGCGGGCTTTGCGCGCACGCCCATGTCCGAAGAAGCTTTTCGCACCACTCTGGGCGACGCAGCCAAAAGCATCTCGGAAGTCGGGCCAATCGATCCGCAACAGTGGGACGCGTTTGCCTCCAACCTTTATTACAGTCCCGGGGATTACGCCAACTCCGAAGCGTACACACAGCTGGCCAAGCGCCTGTCGGAACTGGAATCTTCAAAAAACATTGGCGGCAATCGTTTGTTTTATCTTTCCACGCCGCCGGAAGTTTATCCAGACATTGTCGAGCAGCTGGGCCGGGCAGGACTCGCTCGCGCTTCCGCTCCGAACTCCTGGGTGCACATCATCATTGAGAAACCTTTCGGGCGGGATCTGGCATCGGCGAAGGCTTTGAACGAAATTGTCCTCAGAGTTTTCGACGAAAGGCAGGTCTACCGCATCGATCACTACCTGGGCAAGGACACCGTGCAAAACCTGCTCGTGCTGCGTTTTGGCAACGGGATATTCGAACCTCTTTGGAACCGGAACTATGTCGATCACGTGCAAATCACCGCATCGGAAACGCTCGGGGTCGAACGGCGCGGCGGTTTTTATGAAACGGCAGGCGCGCTCCGGGACATGATTCAAAGCCACGTTCTGCAATTGACGTCTCTGGTCGCCGTCGAACCTCCCGCTTCGTTTGATGCCACCGCGGTGCGCAACGAAAAACTGAAAGTGCTGCAGTCCATCCGCCCCTTCGATCTGGAAATGGTGGCCCAATCGGTGGTTCGCGGACAATATGCTCCCGGAAGACTCGGGGATAAGCCGGTACCCGGCTACCGTGAAGAGCCCAACGTGAATCAAGCTTCCAAGACTGAGACCTTTGTTGCCGGCAAATTATTGATCGACAACTGGCGCTGGGCCGGCGTTCCGTTTTATCTTCGAACGGGCAAGCGCCTCGCCAAGCGCAGCACCGAGATCATGATTCAATTTCGCCGCGCCCCGCACATCGTTTTTCGCGAGAAAGAGATTGAGCCCAACCGTCTGATTTTGAATATCCAGCCGGACGAAGGCATTTCCGTTTCTTTTGGCGCAAAACGCCCGGGAACCGAAATGAGCATCGGAAACGTCACCATGAATTTCTGCTATCGTGAAGCTTTTGGAGAGGGGACGCGTAGCGCCTACGCGACACTCTTGAACGACTGTGTGCGCGGCGATGCCACACTCTTCGATCGCGGTGACAGCGTCGAGGCCGCCTGGTCGCTTGTGGACCCCATCCTCGACGTCTGGAGTGCTGCCAAGAGCGCGGCCGTGCCACAATATCCAGCGGGGAGCTGGGGACCAAGAGAATCCGATGTGCTGCTCGAACGTGACGGCAGACAGTGGTACAACCCGTAGTTGCAGCACCTGACGTAACTAAAGGTATAGATCGGGTAGGGGGAACAGGTGATCCTTGCAGGGGACGTTGGCGGGACGAAGTGTAATTTGGCGCTCTTTTCGGAAAAAGGCGGCACACTCACGCCCGTCTTCAAGCAGCGCTTCGCAAGCAAAGAGTTCGCCCAATTCGAGCGCATCGTCAAGGAATTCTCGCGCCAGGCGGCTGAACATCTGGGGAAGGAAAGCATCGTTGCCGCGGGATTTGGAATCGCTGGGCCGGTGATCAATGGCACCGTGAGAGCCACGAATCTTCCGTGGATCGTGGATACCAAATCTCTCATAAAGGAGCTAAATGTCCCCCACGTCGTTCTCTTGAATGACCTGGGCGCCACGGGCCACAGTATCGAGCATCTTCCGTCGGAAGATTTCTGCGTCTTGAATTCCGGTAGTCCCGAGCCGGGTGGAACTCGCGCGCTGCTCGCGGCGGGCACGGGTCTTGGCCAGTCAATTCTAGTGTGGGACGGAGGACGCTATCGCGTTGTGCCCTCCGAAGGCGGGCACTCCGACTTCGCGCCGCACACCGAACAACAGATTGAACTGCTGCGCTTCATGCGCCGTCGGTATCCTCAAGTAAGCTGGGAACTCATTCTCTCCGGTCGCGGCTTCCGCACCATTCATGAATTTCTCGCGCCGAAAGTTACACACGCTACGTTTGAGGATCCCGATGCTGACCCCGCCCCAGAAATCACGCGACGCGGCTTGGAGAAGTCCTGCCGGGTCTGTTCCGACACGTTGGATCTCTGGACCGCCATCTATGGAGCAGAAGCAGGAAATCTTGCGCTGAAAGTTCTGGCGCTCGGCGGTGTTTACGTTGCGGGCGGCATCGCCGTCAAAATTCTCGAAAAAATGAAAGACGGCATTTTCTTTCACGCCTTCAAGGACAAGTGGAAATTCGAAGGTCTCCTGAGCAATATCCCCGTCTCCATCGTCCTCAACGAATCCGCCCCGCTCCTCGGAGCCGCGTACGAGGCGCTGGCCGCCATCGATAAGTAGCGCGGGCTTCAGCCCGGCATGTCGTTTTACTGTTCTTAAGCCGCAGCCATTCCCGCGCCCATGGATTCCTGATGCCATCATTCCCAAATGCCAAGCATCGCTAGATTCTTTTTCGTCAATGAATCTCGGGCTTCCAGCCCACCCCCACGGCTGGAAGCGAAGCAAGCGTAGGTCTCTGCCTTTCCGGCGGAAGGATTTCCTTCGGCACACCAATGGACCTCGAACAGAATGAGGGGTTTTATTCTCAAGATTTTGAACACTTGACACGCTCCCATCCTCGAGTTTCTGTGACCCAGTGTATTTCAGTGACGACTGAGTATTCGACTTTCCACTATCATGATGTGAATGGCCCTCTTCGAAGACAAGTTAGGAGAGTGGAAGCCGGTTTCACGCCTGAGAGGAATCGCCTGGCTCTGTTTCTACGCCCTTTTCCTCCTCCTACGCCTTCGCCGACCGCTCCGGATTCCTCATCGTCGACTACCTCAATCTGCTCATCCACGAAGGCGGGCATTTCTTCTTCAGTTGGTTTGGCAACACCATCATGATTCTCGGCGGAACCATCGGCGAACTCCTCGTCCCTCTTCTATGCGCCATCTATTTCTTCTGCCAACGCGAAACCACCGGCTTCGCATTCAGCACCTACTGGTTGTTCGAGAATTTTCCCTACATCGGCAGCTACATGGCCGACGCACGCAGTGCGGCATTGCCCCTGGTGGGCTCGGAGGAGAGCGACTGGACCATTCTCTTTGGCCAGTGGGGACTCCTCGCCGAGGACCAAAAAATCGGCGCAATCATGCGCACCCTGGGCTGGCTCGGCATGCTCGCCACCATGACCTGGCTGGCCAACCGCGTTCGCCATGGCGAGGCGTCAAAACCACCCTGGCCATCCTGATTGGTGGCTAACCCGGTCTGCGCGATTCGCCTCTCATCCTTACAGTTTCTTGGTAAACTGTGCTGATACGATTGTTCATAGTGTTGGCCGTGCGGGACACTTCCGCCATTCTGCATCGAGGCCAAGGAGCTGAGTATGAGCAGTGCCGTAACCACCCAGGTATCCGAACTCCAGAACTACGTGAATGGCGTCTGGCGGCGAGCGGCCGCGACCGAGTACGTAGACGTTACCAACCCCGCTACTGCGGAGGTGCTGGCGCGCACCCCGCTCTCGACATCCGCTGACGTCGACGCTGCCGTCCAAGCCGCTGTCGATGCCTTTCCAGCTTGGCGCCGCACACCTCCCGGTGAGCGCGTTCAATACCTCTTCAAGCTGAAAAACCTTTTGGAAGATCAACTCGACGAACTTGCAAGAATCATTACCCTCGAAAACGGCAAGACCTTCGCCGAAGCCCGGGCCGAACTTCGTCGCGCCATCGAAAACGTCGAAGTCGCTTGCGGCATCCCCATAATGATGCAGGGCTACAACCTTGAGGACGTGACGCCCGGCGTTGATGAGATGCAAATTCGCCAGCCACTCGGAGTGGTTGCGGCCATCGTGCCCTTCAACTTCCCGGCGATGGTCTCGTATTGGTTCCTTCCGTATGCCATCGCGTGCGGAAATACCTTCATCCTGAAACCATCCGAGCGCGTCCCCCTATCCATGCACCGCGCCTTTGAGCTTTTGGAAAAGACTGGCCTGCCCAAAGGAGTGGTGAACCTCGTCAACGGCGGTCGCGATGTGGTTAATGCGCTTTGTGACCATCCGCAAGTTCGTGCCATCAGTTTTGTGGGTTCGACTCCGGTCGCCAAGCATGTTTACACGCGTTCCGCCGCCAGCGGCAAGCGCATGCAGTGCCAGGGCGGAGCGAAGAATCACGTCGTCGTTTTGCCGGATGCGGACATGGATCTGGCGACGCAGATCATCAGCGACAGCGCATTTGGTTGCGCAGGGCAGCGCTGCCTCGCCGTTTCCGTTGCCGTCACCATTGGCGAAGCGCAAAAATCTTTCCGCGACTCCATTGCGCACGCCGCTTCCGCAATTCGCGTCGGCAATGGCCTCGATGTCGGCATTCAGATGGGCCCGGTGATCACCAAGGAGAGCAAACAGCGCATTGAATCGCTCATTTCCGCAGGCATTGGTGAAGGCGCACAACCCATCGTCGATGGGCGCAACGCGAAGATCCCGAAATACGAATCGGGAAATTTTCTCACCCCCACGATCCTTGACAGATTGCCGTCCACCAGCCAGCTTGCCAATACGGAAATCTTCGGCCCCGTGCTCAGCCTGATTCACGCCAATTCCATTGATGAAGCCATGGAATTTCTTCGCCGCAGTCCTTATGGCAACCAGGCGTCGCTGTTCACCACAAGCGGCTCAGCGGCGCGCAGATTCCGCTACGAAGCGCCTGCAGGAAATATCGGAATCAATATCGGCGTGGCCGCGCCGATGGCCTATTTCCCTTTCAGCGGCTGGAAGGAGAGTTTCTTCGGCATCCTTCACGGCCAAGGGCGCGACTCCGTTGAATTCTTCACCGAATCGAAGATCGTCGTGGAGCGCTGGTCACGACAGGAGACCCGCAAGTTTTAGTTTGCAGTGCGGGAGCATTACTCCCGCTTTTGTGGCGGTCACCCGCAAGTCGGCGTTTGTACACAAGACTCGCAGGCGCGGTATCAAGAGCTGGTCGTAGTCTTTGAATTTGAACTTTATAACTTTACTTTGAAATTTGTGATTTGATTCTCATGCAAAGCAAACCTCTTCATTTGGACGTGCACGAGCAGATCGAGTGCGCACACACGTTGGCATCGCGCTTTTATACCGATCCCACGATACTGGAGATCGAAAAGTCGCGTATTTTCCGGCGCACTTGGCAGCTGGTCGGAACCCTTAGCCGGTCGTGCGGGGAAGAGAATGGGGTGAAGCGGACTATCGCTGACCCGGAAAGTTTTTTCACCGCGGATCTGGCTGGTGAACCAATCATCGTCGTCCGTGACAAGCAAGGAGAGTTGCGTGCTTTTAGCAACGTTTGCCGCCACCGCGCCGGACCCATCGCCCTGGGCAGCGGCTGCAAGAATGTCCTCCGTTGCCAGTACCACGGCTGGACGTACACGCTTGATGGCCGCTTGATCGGCACACCCGATGTCGAAGGCGTTGAGTTCTTTGACCGCAGCACCATGGGCATGGTGCCGCTCCGCTGCGAGACCTGGGAGCAGTTTGTCTTTGTGAATTTCGACCTGAAGGCCGAGCCGCTCTCCGTTTACCTCGGCCAGATTCCCCGGCAGGCGCGGGCTTTCCAATTCGATGGTCTGCAATTTGCCGAGCGTCGCGACTATGTCATCGATTGCAACTGGAAGATCTATGTCGATAACTATCTGGAGGGCTATCATATCCCCATTGCCCATCCTGGCTTGATGAAGGAGATCGATTACGCGCAATATCGCACGGACACCTTCCGCTTCTATTCCCAGCAATTCGCTCCGATCCGTGCCCTCCAGGCAGAAGACGCAGGCGGGCGCCTCTACACGCCCGGCACTGGTCAGCAAGCTCTCTACTTCTGGGTTTTCCCAAACCTGATGCTCAACATCTATCCGGACAACATCTCGACCAACCTGATCGTGCCTCTCTCCCACGAAAAGACGCTTACGATCTTCGAATGGTTTTTCCACGACACGGCTTCGGAGAAGAATCTGGAGCGCATCAGGCGCTCAGTGGCGTTCAGCGACGAAGTACAGCAGGAAGATATTGGCCTCTGCGAAAATGTTCAGCGTGGTTTGCGCTCTTCGACTTATGACCGCGGGCGCTACTCCGTCAAGCGTGAAAACGGCGTTCACCATTTCCACATGCTGCTCGGCGAGTTCCTGGGGCAGCCGTAATCGGCGATGAAGTTCTCGTGATCATTCTCCTGATGGGCCCTGCGGGATCTGGAAAGACGACCGTAGGCGAAGTGCTGGCCTCACAGCTCAAGTGGGAATTTGCCGATGGCGACAATTTCCACTCGCCCGCCAACATTGAGAAAATGGCTCACGGACTACCGCTCAGCGACGACGACCGCATCCCCTGGCTCAATTCCATTCGCGAGGCCATGTTTCGGTGCGAGGTCGAGAGCCGCAACCTCGTTCTGGCATGTTCCGCCCTGAAGCGCAGCTATCGCGAGCTGCTCCAAATCAATTCCAATGTGAAGTTTGTCTACTTGAAGGGTTCCTACGAACTGCTTCGTGAGCGGTTGCATTCGCGAAAAGGGCACTACGCCGGCGAGCAAATCCTGGCCAGTCAATTCGCGGATCTTGAGGAACCCACCGATGCTATTACGATCGACGCCGCGCAGCCCGGCGAACAAATCGTCGCGGAAATCCGCAAGGTGCTCGGATTATCTTAGGTTGCGCGGGCCTTGGAATTCTAGGGCTTCGCAGGCGCTGGCTTGGGTGTGGTAGCCGGGACCGCTGGCGCATTGCGGGTTCCGAAATCCACCTTGGGGACCTGCCGGGCACCTTCTTCCGTCTTAAAGTAGGCGTCGTTACGTGTGAAGCCGCTCAGGCTCGCTACCAGGCTGTTCGGGAAGAGCGCAATAAATGTGTTGTAATCCTGCACTGCCTCGTTGTAGCGGCGGCGCTCCACGGCGATGCGATTTTCCGTGCCCGCCAGCTCGTCCTGTAGACGCAAAAAATTCTCGTTGGATCTCAGCTGGGGATAGTTTTCAACTACTACGAGCAAGCGCCCCAAGGCGGAATCCAATTGTCCGTTCGCCGTGATTTTTTCAGCTGGAGAATGCGCGCCAAGCAAGGCGGAACGCGCCTTTGCGATATCTCCGAACACGGTTTGCTCCTGCGCCGCAAAACCCTTGACGGTCTCCACCAGATTGGGGATCAGGTCCGCTCGACGTTGCAAAACGACGTCCACCTGGGCCCATGCGGCATTCACCGCCTCGCGCTCGACCGCCATCTGATTCCTGCGGCTGATAAGCGAATTCCCCAGCATCAGGGCAACGACCACGAAAACAATTAAGACTATCAGACCTTTCTTCACATCCACCTCGAATCAGCTGGATTTTAAGAATGTGTATTCTTCACACGCTGCCATTCCCGCTTGGGAAAGTGATGCTCCAGCGCATCCAGAGTTTTCTCCAATGCCTTTAGATACGCGCCGTACACCGCAACAATTTCGCCGTGAAATTCGTCTGTCTCGCGCAGCTTCAGCATGGCGCCGTAGGCCACCATGTTTGAACCCGTCAGCTCTGCCGCTCGCGCAACGATATCATGCGCGGCCACAGGCGGCTCTTCTCCAAATGCAATCACTACATGGCGGAGCAGCGTCAGCACTCCGGAAAACGATTTTCTCAGAACGAGCGCCAGCTCCTTTGTATCCCCCGGCGCGCGCAGATAATGCTGCCTCAATTTCAGCAGGATTGTCCGCAAGTCATGCTCAATCTGCACGCGATGCAGGTTCATTGGCACTTCAATGTCCACAACGACATCCGCTCCATAGAGCACACGTCGCCCGTGCTGCATATCCAGAATCTCGATGGCGAAGACATCCGCAGCATGCCTCAGCTCATTTTTCGTGAAAAAAAGAGGCGCAGGTTCTTTCTGCTCGACGCACCACCATTTCACCACCTGCGCGAGGCGTCCCAACTCCTCGACGCTCAGGGAACGAAGGATGCAAACCACATTGAGGTCCGAGTGCCCTTCGTGAAAGTCACCGCGCGCGGCCGACCCGAACAAAATGACGGATTCGAGGTTTACCGCCGCGAATTCCTTCAGCCTGTTGACCAGTTCTGTTAGTTTTGTTTCCTTGGAGTGCATTTCACCTCCGTTCCCTTTTATCCAGAGCCCTACCAGCTTCCTGAAGCGCCTCCGCCTCCGCTGCTGCCGCCGCCAAATCCGCCAAATCCACCGCCGCCGCCGCCTCCGCCTCCGCCGAAGCCTCCCCCACTCCAGCCTCCGCGTCCCCAGTCCCTTCCCGAGCGCCTTCCAGCGCTGTCCGCAAGCATCCCCAGCAGAAACCAGAGCAAGCCGCCTCCGCCCGATCCGCCTCCGCGCCGGCCACCGCTGCGAGAAGATAGGCTCCCGATCGCCGCGAACAACAGAATCAAGCCGAGCACGAGCCAAACTCCCCAACTTGCGTTGTCAGCTCGGCCGTCTCGATTCCCTCCCGCCGGAGGCTGACCGGTCAGTGTCACCCCCGAATCGTCCGCCAGGTACTTTGCCAGCCGCCATGCGGCAATCTCTGTTGCCTTGCCGTAGTCGCCTTGCCGGAGGAATGGCACCATCGCACGACCCGCATCACCCGCCCGCGCATCATTGATCACCGGCTCGAGCCCGTAGCCCACTTCAATGCGATACTTGTGCTCATGGGGAGCGACCAGCAATAACACGCCGCGATTGTCTTTCTTGCTTCCGACTGCAAGCTGCTTGAAGAGGTCGACCGCGTAGTTCTCGACGCTTTCGCTTTCGAGCGATGGGATGGTCACAATCGCCATCTGCGCGCCAGTCTTCTGCTCCACCTCCGCGCATAATGCTTCGAGTTGTGACTGGGCTTTCGGGCTGATCACTCCGGCCAGGTCACTTACATAACCGGTCGGATGAATATTCTTGATATCGTCCGCTGCGCCGAAGCTCGCGCTGAACAAAAGCAGGCAGTGAAGCAATGCGGCCCGAGAGAAGTGGATTTTTCGCATGTAGTGTCCAAAGGCCGTCGCCAGTTGACTATAGGGCCAGCTTCGACCGGCTGTAAAGCGGTGTCAGCCATGTCCATGATCTTGCTACCTTGCCCTTACAGAGGAAAACAGTAATAACGGTCAGGAGGAATGCAGGAATTCAGGACGATCAACGCAGATAAACGGAGCGCACGAAAGCACATTTGCTGACAATCCTCTTTGTTTTCTGCCTTCGACGAAGCGAACCTTGCGAACGTCGCGAGCGCGCATTTATAATCCAGTGTCGTGGCGACGGCGCCAGCCGCATGGCATCAGGAGGGTCCTTGCCCGTAGGAACTGCGTTTCACGAAAGAACGCTGGCGCTGTGCGAGAGCCTGAACTACCGCGAATGGTCGGGCTATTACACGGTCAGCATGTATGAGATGCACCATGAGCACGAGTACAACGCCATCCGCAATTCGGCCGCGTTGATCGATATTTCTCCGCTGTTCAAGTACCGCGTGACGGGACGGGATGCGACAAAGTTCGTGAACCGCGTGATTTCGCGCGATATTAATAAGGTAGCCGTAGACCAGGTCATTTACTGCTGCTGGTGCGATCCGGAAGGAAAAGTGATCGATGACGGAACGATCACGCGGCTGGGCGAGAGTGAATATCGCTGGACGGCGGCAGACCCGAGTTTGCGTTGGTTTCAGCAGAATGCCTTGGGTGTGGATGTAAAGATTGAAGATATTTCAGAACAAACCGCGGCGCTGGCGCTGCAAGGGCCGATGTCAGGAAGATTGCTACATGCGGCCGCGGACGCCAACATCACGAACCTGAAGTATTTTCGCGTGACACGAGGGAGGATTGCGGGTGTGCCCGTGGACATTTCGCGCACGGGCTATACCGGCGATTTGGGATTCGAAGTGTGGATGCCGTGGCGCGACGCTGTGAAGGTGTGGGACGCACTGATCGCGAAGGGCAAAGCCTTTGATGTTCACCCGGCCGGAATGATCGCGTTGGACATCGCGCGAATCGAAGCGGGCCTGATCTTGATCGAAGTGGATTACATTTCGAGCAAGAAAGCGCTGATCGCATCGCAGAGGTATTCTCCCGCGGAGATTGGGCTGGGGAAGCTCGTGGATTTGAAAAAGGAAAGTTTCGTTGGGCGTGAAGCGCTGGCACAGGAAGCGAAGAAAGGCGCGGAACGGGCGCTTGTAGGGTTGGAAATCAACTGGAACGAAGTCGAGGCGCTTTACGACAAATTGAAGATGGCGCCGCAGGTGCCGAGCACCGCGTCGCGCACTGCGGTACCCGTGTATCGCGGTGGGCGGCAGGTGGGCAAGGCCACCTCGACAACGTGGTCGCCAACCCTAAAAAAGATGATCGCCCTGGGCAGCGTAAGCCGCGGGAGTGCACCGGCCGGGACAACGCTGAGCGTCGAGATGACCGTGGAAGCCGTGCGCCACACCGTTTCGGCAAAGGTCGTGCCGTTGCCCTTCTTCAATCCACCCAGGAAGACATCCGTTCCGGTGATCTAGGCGTAAAATCGATCCGCATACCTCTGAAGAAACGCCTTGCTAGCCCGTCGCGCTGAAGCCCTTGGCGCATCCTCATCGAATACGCGAACAATGACATGCCTACATTGCGACGAATGGAACCAACGCGTCGTGGGGTGTCCAAATCAACGTGCGATTTCCGCTCCTCAGCGTATCGATCTTTGCGCTTTTCTTCTCCTCTTGATATGGCGGAGAGGCAGCAATCCCAAGCAAGAATCATTTGTCCCATGCTCGGTCACAAACTCGTAACGCAAATCCGACCGCAGTTTCCTAAGGAAGACAAGGAGTCCGGAATCGAGGGAAAGTGTCCTTGCGACGCATTATAGAAACCGATGGCTCTGTAGGAGAAAGTGAGCGCATCGCGCGGAACGAACCATTGTTGCAGGCAGCAAAGACAGCCTGGAAATACGAACCGATAGCGTTAGACCGAGTGCGATTCAATCCCACACAACTGTTGATATCACCTCTCAAATACCAAACACGAATCAAAGAGATCCGATTCGTCGTGGCTCACCCACAAAACTAGCTCTTTCCCAACTCATTGCGGCAGGCGGTTGTATTTCTTGAGGACCTCCCGGAGGCGGTCGTGAGGCAGCCGAATGATCTTGTGATTCTCGATGCCGGTCATGGTCTCGGCGGCGACCATGGCGTTGATGATCGCTTCCTCGGTGGCCTGGACGGTGGCGGCAAACACCGGTTCGATCTGATCATTGGGCAGCATCTTCAGATCGACGAGATGGTCGGACGCCGCGGCGCCAGAATTGGCCGTCGAGAAGGCGATGAAAATGTCGCCGGAGCCGTTGCCGGAGATACTGCCGTTGCGCCCGAGGCCAAGCGAAACGCGGCGAGCGAGGCGTTTAAGCTGGTGCGCGACAAGCGGCGCATCGGTGGCCACCACAACGATGATGGAACCGCGGTCCAGTTCGTTGAATGATGTGGAAGCGTAAGCGGGGTCTTCAGGAATTTCCCTGCCGACGGGTGCTCCAGCGATGCGGAGATTTTTGCGCGACCCATAGTTGCATTGCACCAGTACGCCCACCGTGTAGGCGCCAATTTTCGATTCGATCTTTCGTGAAGACGTACCAATGCCGCCCTTGAATTCGTTGCAGACCATTCCGGTGCCGCCCCCGACAGCACCTTCTTCGACCTCGCCGCCGTGTGCGGCATCGATGGCGTGGAAGGCGTGTTCCGGTTTCACGTGGAATCCGTTGATGTCGTTGAGCCAGCCGTCCCAAGTCTCTGCCACAACCGGCAGTGACCACCAATAACCTGTGGGATCGGGCTGGCCGTGCGCGACGCGCCATTGAATGACGGCGTCGCGAACGACGCCTACGCTGTGCGTGTTGGTGATCATCACCGGACCTTCAAGAAACCCGGATTCTTCTACCCACGTGGTGCCGGTCATTTCGCCATTGCCGTTGAGCGACCACCAGCCGGCGAAAACGGGATCGTTCATCGAGTCTTTTCCACGCGGAAGGACTGCGGTAACTCCCGTCCGAATCGGCCCCTTGCCTACTTGAAGTTTTCCCGCGCCTGAAATGAGCGTGGTATGTCCAACTGTCACGCCGAAAACATCGGTGATGGCATTGAATGGACCGGGCGAGCCGTCGAAGGGTACGCCCAGATCGCGCGCGCGGGGCTTGGCAGGCGGAGTCGCCTGAGCGGCGGCCAGAGAAATTAGGGAAAGCGAGCCAAGAAGAATGACGAGAGCGCGAAAATTGTTTGCACGAATCATGGCTTGTTTTTCTCCCAGGAAGATTGCGCGGAGCCCAGCAATCTGGCGTTTTTCTCCACGGCCCTTTCCAGCAGCACAGCTTGCTGCCTCCCCTGTTTCCAGTCGTGTCTTTCCACTGCTTCGGCGAGCCCTGGGAATTCCAAGTGCGCGTAAGTGTAACGCGAAGAATAGAGAAGATGCTGAAACCACGGGCGGCCGGGAATGCCCGCGGGATCGAGCCAGTTGGATTCGACCTGCAGCAGCTCTTCGTTGAGGCGCTGAATCTTCCCCGGTGAGGCTGAGCCTGACAAAAGATCGTAAGCGACGGCTTCGCGCAGAAGGTTGCCCGCTTTCTCGAATTCGGCGATTCGAGCGTGAAGCCGTTTCAATGGAAGAAGCCGCGGCTCAAATTTGTTCTTTTGTTCGAGCTCGCGCAGGAACCGTTCAAGGGCCGATGCGTTGAAGCCGAAGTCAAAGGGGAGAATGTCCGCATTGGCGAGACGAAGAGCGACGAGACCCCAAATGCGAGTAAGGGCGATGTGGTATTCGAACGCCGGATCACCGATGTGCGACATCCAGTAATAATCGTCGTACATCGAGTGATACACGCCGTAGTCGCCGGTAAATCCGAGATTGATAACCGGCCGACCGAGATGATTCAGAAACACCGTATGATCGGAGCCGCTGCCGATGCGCGTTTCGACGAGCGCGCTGTCGAATGGCGGAGTGCTCGCTTTCGAATCGCGCATCGTGGTGGCGCGCCAGGCTTCGTACAGAGCTTTTTCCGATGGCGCGCGGACGTCTTTGGAAGCCTCCACGAGCATCGGCGCGAGAGAAGCGACGGCAGAGGGCGAGAAGCTCAGGCCGTCGGGGCCCGCCGTGGTGGCGGCCCCGGCGACAGATTCATCGACGTTGAGATAAGCGACGAGTTTTTTCTTCAGATCATCGGCGAATTGCTCGCCCCATTCGGTCGAGCCGGTGAGAGCGTATTCTTCACCATCCCAGCTGCAGACCACGATGGTGCGGCGCGGACGGACGTCACGCTGTTTGAGTTCGCCAAGAGAACGCGTGAGCTCCATCATCGACGCGGTGCCACTGGAAGGATCCACCCCGCCGAAAACCCACGCGTCACGATGATTGCCGAGCAACACCCATTCGTCGGGAACTTCACTGCCGCGAATGCGCGCTTCGACAACCGTGTAGGCCTGCATGCTAGTGTCCATGTCCACTTTCACGTGAACTTTTACCGCGCCGGTGAATCGATAGCGGATGGGCAAAGCACCCTGCCAATCCTGCGGTGCTTCAGGACCGTTCATGTTTTCCAGAAGCGGCTTGGCGTCGCGCCAGGAGAGGGGAAGAGCAGGAATCTTCGGGAGCGAGCGCGCTTCTTCGGGAGCGATGCGCTGTGCGCCCGGGACGGAAGCCCAGCCGGGCGTGGTGGGATCTCCAGGGACGATGTAATCGTAAGTGATCGCACCACGCTGAATGTGACTTTCCGGGCCCCAGGGGCCGTCGGGGAAAATCTTCCCTTTCGTGTATCCGTCTTCGGCCGGATCGGAATAGATAAGCAATGCCGCGACTCCTTCGCGCTCAGCGGTGAGCGCCTTGAAGCCACGATAACTGTAGGGATTCGAATAGCGGACCAGCACGATCTTGCCCTTTACGCTGATACCGTTTTTGCGAAGCAGATCGTAATCTTCAGGATTGCCGCTGTGCGCGTAGATGACTTCGGCTGTCACGTCGCCGGAAGCGGAATAGCCAAAGTAGGAGCCCGAGACAGCGGGGTTCTTCGTGTCTGGATCGGCATCGTAGGCATCCTCTCGCAGAGAGGCGATGAAGTGGACAGGCTCGGTCATTTCGAGAGAGATGTTGCGCGGGCGCGAGTGCAGCACATCGTAGCGGCGAAGAGTGACCTCTTCCCATCCCTGCTTGCGCCATTCGTCCGCGACGAGGTCCGCGAGCTGGTTGTTGCGACCGGATGCCGCAGGGTGAGGTTCCGCAGTGAAGGTGCGGTGCCATTCACGGGCTTTGGCGGGAGACGGGATCGACTGAAACATGGATTCGATTTGGTGCTCGGCGGCGGCGTGCTGTGGGGAAAAGCCGAGAATCGGTGAGCTCGGTGGTGGGGACTGTTGCTGCTCAGCGGAAAGCACGAAAGCAAGAACGAGGAAGGAAAAGAAGAAGGGGTAGAGATTTCGAGAACGAAGGGGCATGGTTATTTTGTTCTCCAAAAAAAACGGCCGGGCCGAAGACGAAAGAGAACGGACGGACAGCGCATCAAGATGCAAACACTCTTGCCACAGCCGACTGCAGCGCGCGAGCGATCAGCGCACACTCCTCCGGCAGGATCGTGAACGGCGGAGCGAGAAGTATGTGATCGCCGCGCACGCCGTCAACACAGCCTTGCGTCGGATAGACGAGCACATTTTCCTCAAGACAGGCCTCGCGAATTTTCTCTGCGATGTCTTGCTCTTTTTGGAAAGGTTCGTGAGTGGCTTTGTCCTTCACAAACTCGACGCCGAGCAGAAGGCCAGAGCCGCGAATATCCCCGACATTCGGATGCGATTGAAGCGGTGAAAGGGCCGCGCACAGCTTTTGCCCGGCGGTATTTACGCGATCAAAAAGTTTGTGCGATTCGAGATAATCGAGAACAGCGTTGCCCGCGGCGGTGGATACTGCATGCGCTTGATAAGTGAAGCCGTGCATGAAGGCGCCCGAGCCCCGTTCGAATGCCGCGACGACGCGCGCGGAAACGAGAACCGCGCCGAGCGGCGCGTAACCGCTGGCAACTCCCTTACCCACCAGAATAATGTCCGGTTCGACGCCCCAATGCTGGACAGCGAACGGCTTTCCGGTGCGGCCCATTCCGGTCATAACTTCGTCGGCAATCAGAAGGATACCGTTCCTGAGGCAGATTTCCGCGATGCGCTGGGCGTAACCGTCGGGCGGCACGGCGGCGCCGAGAGTGGCACCGACGACTGGTTCGAAGATGAAAGCTGCGGCTTCACCGGCTCCGTGTTCGCGGAGAAAGACTTCGAGATCGTCGGCGCAAACGAGCTGGCATTGCGGAAAAGTCTTTTCGAAAGGACAGTGGTAGCAGAAACACGAAGCAATGTGTCCCCATTCCGGGATCAGCGGTTCATAGGCTGCGCGACGCGCGACATTTCCGCTGACGGACATCGCACCGAGAGTACTGCCGTGATAGCTCTGGCGGCGGGAGAGAACGCGGTAACGATTCTTCTGGCCGCCTTCGAGGTGAAACTGGCGCGCGAGTTTTATCGCGGTTTCGGTTGCTTCCGAGCCGCCGGACGTGAAATAGACGCGGCCGCCTCTGCGAAAATTCGGGGGAGCCATGGCGAGCAATCGCTCGGCAAGTTTTTCTGCCGGCGCCGTGTGAAATTGTGAAGTGTGCGCGAAAGCGATCTGTGACGACTGCTCGGCCATGGCGCGGCCGATTTCCGGGATACCGTGACCGATGCAAACTACGGCGGCCTGGCCGGAAGTGTCGAGAAAGCGGCGGCCATCGGCGGTGATGATCCAGCAACCTTTTCCGCGAACGGCAATAGGAAAGGTCTTCTTGAAATTTCGGGGGAAAAGTCCGCTGCTCGTCGGCATGAGATGTCCGGGAAAGAATTGTAGCAGAGTAGAGAAGCAGCCGCGGACTGTACTCGAAATCGGAGAGCACGGGAAAAAATAACGTGGAGACGCAGAGCACGCGCGGGCTGGGAAAGAGGAAACGGAGTTAGAAGCGGAGCCAGCAAGACGCTGGCCAGCCGACCTTACAGACCGAGATGTGCTACGCTGGCGCGGATTTTTTGGGATGAAGCAGGGGGAAGTCTGGCCGAGAAATCGCAACGACTGGTGAGGACTATTGGGCGCTGGAGTCTGGTGGCGTTGATCATCAACACGATGATCGGAGCCAGTATTTTTGGTTTGCCCGCGTTGATTGCCGCGCGACTGGGGAGGTGGAGTCCCATCGGATTTCTGGCGGCGTTCGTTGGGATCGCGATTATCGGGGCGTGTATGGCGGAAGTCGCGTCGCAATTCCGAGAGGCTGGCGGGCCGTACCTGTACGCCAGAGTGGCGTTCGGACGATTTTGTGCCATTCAGAATGGCTGGTTGACGTGGCTGAGCCGGATTGCGGCGGTTTCCGCGGTTGCAAATCTCTTCATCATTTATCTGGCCGAGCTTTTCCCGCTTGTAGGAGCCCCCTTTGCCAGGGCGGGAGTCTTGACGATGCTCATCGGATTTCTTGCAGTCGTGAACTATCGCGGCGCCACAGGTGGAAAACTGCTCAGCAATTTCTTCACGGTAACGAAAGTGGCCTCGCTGACGTTTTTTATCGTAACGGGACTTGCGGCGCTGGCGCTGCATCCAGCGATACGGGTGACGCCGGCGGCGACGCAAACCACGGCCGCGGACTGGTTTGAGGCGCTGCTGCTGATGATCTACTCGTACGGAGGATTCGAGGCGGCACTCATCGCGACCGGGGAGACGCGCGACGCGCGCAAAGACATCCCCTTCGCGCTGTTCATCGCCATCGGGGCCACCACGCTCTTGTTTATCGCCGTGCAGTACCTGGTGATTCACACGATTCCAAACGTAGCGACGTCGAGCGCACCAGCGACGGACTCCGCGCGACGGTTTCTCCCGCCCCTCGGCGTTCGAATCGTCGCTGCGGGCACGCTTGTCTCCGCCTACGGATATCTAAGCGCGAATATGCTGCACACACCTCGAATCACGTTTGCCATGGGGCAACACGGAGATTTCCCTGCATTTTTCGGGAGGATCCATCCGCGCTTTCGAACGCCGCATCTTTCGATCGTGATTTTTGCCGCGGTGCTTCTGTTATTTTCAATCGCGGGCAATTTCCGCTGGAATGCCTTGCTGTCCAGCGTCGCCCGGCTTTTTGTTTACGGTTCGGTCGCCGCGGCACTGCCGGCGCTGAGAAAAACACACCCACAAGCCGAAGCGTTCCGTTTGCCGCACGGCGTCCTGATTGCCGGACTCGCGCTGCTTTTCACGGGAGTGCTAGTGACACGCATGCGCCAGGGAGAGCTTATCGTGATTTCCATCACGGCGGCCCTCGCGTTTGTCAACTGGCTGTGGGCACGGAAGCAGGTGACGCTCTCACAAGTTGCGCGCTAATCCGTCCGCGAGATAGCGAGGGAACCGCGGCCATTTTGGCGGTTGCATGCACTGCTCGGTCGTGGGATTTCCTTGCTGCGAATGAGTAATGCGCGGGAGAACAAACGATGACGAAGAAGAGATCGGGCGACGCGTGGATGCCGGCAGCCGATTATGGGCGCGCGATGCCGCGATTTACCTTGAATCTGCTGGTGCGCGACGTGCAGAAATCAATTCCTTTCTATAAAGATGTCCTTGCGGCGAAGGTGCAATATGCGGACGCGGATTTCGCGGCGCTGAGTCTGCAGGGAGTGGACTTCATGCTGCACGCCGACCATACCTATGACCATCATCCGTTGTTTGAGCGGCTGAAAGTGGTCGGAGCGCGCGGAACCGGAGCGGAGTTGCGCGTGATGGGAATTGATCCTGACGCGACCGAGAAAAGAGCAAAGGCAGCCGGAACGAAAATTATTCAGGCCGCGATGGATTTTCCGCATGGGTGGAGGGACATAATGCTGGAAGATCCCGACGGATACATCTGGGCAGTAGGCGTGGCGATTCCTTGAGCGGCGAGCCGCGGGCAGGACTATTGGATTCGGGACCGAAACGTGACAATATCCGTGATTCTGCACGGAGTGTTGCACCTCACAGTGTTCCGAAGGAGAAGAATCGAGATGAAATGCATTTTTCTGCGGTGCGGTCTTGTGGGCGCGTTGTTGCTCGGCGGCGGGCTTGGAATTGCGGGGCAACAAGCGGCGAAACATGCCATCGCTTTTGACGACTTGATTAAGTTGCACCGTATTGCGGAGCCACAGGTGTCGCCGGATGGAAAGTGGGTGGCCTACACGGTGGCGACGCCGGATATGGAAGCAAACCGCAATGCGAGCAACATCTGGATGGTGCCAACGACGGGGGGTTCCGCGATTCAACTGAGTCAGAGCGGGCACGATTCGTCGCCCGTGTGGTCGCCCGACGGGAAGACGCTCGCTTTTCTCTCTTCGCGCGGCGGTGATTCGCAAGTGTATGTGCTCTCGATGGATGGAGGCGAAGCGCATGCGCTGACGAAAGTCTCTACCGGTGCGGACATCGTGAAGTGGTCGCCGGACGGAAAGATGATCGCGTTTACTTCTTTAGTTTATCCGGATTGCAAAGACGACGATTGCAACAGCAAGCGCGACGCGGAAAAAGAAAAGAGCAAGGTGAAAGTACATGTGGCGGAGCATCTTCTCTACCGCCATTGGACGCATTGGAATGAGGGGAAGCGCAGCCATTTGTTCGTCGTTCCGGCGGATGGAAGCTCGGCACCACGAGACCTCACTCCGGGAGCAAACTACGACGTTCCGCCGGATGAGCGGGGCGGGCCGGGAGATACAAATTTTTCGCCCGACGGGAAAGAGATTTGCTTCACTGCCGTCACCGACAAGATGGAGGCGGTCAGCACGAACGGTGATTTGTTCATCGTTCCGGTTGAAGGTGGCGAGGCTAAGCGTATCACTACGCAGCCGGGATTTGACGGGAATCCGGTGTACTCACCGGATGGAAAATACATCGCCTATCACGCGCAGCTAACGCCGGAATACGAGGCGGATCGCTGGCGAGTGATGCTGTACGACCGGCATACAGGGAAGATCGAAAACCTGTCTGAGACATTTGACCGGAGCGCGGATGGGTTGGCTTGGTCGCCCGACAGTAAGACGATTTACTTCACAGCAGAGGACGAAACGTTGCAGCCAGTTTATTCGATTCCGGCATGTAGCTGTGGCTTGCCGATAAAAGTAATCTCGGAAGGATTCAATTCTGCGATTTCGTTTAGCAGCGATGGAAAGACACTCGTCTTTGAGCGCACGAGTCTCACGAAGCCGGCAGAAGTTTTCTTGGCGGCGAGCGATGGCTCGAACGTGCGACAACTGACCCATCAGAATGAACCGATTCTCGCGGGGCTGGAGATGAACGCACCGGAATCTTTCTGGTTCGCCGGCGCCGAAGGAACCAAAGTGCAGGCGATGCTGATTCGGCCGCCGAAAATTGATGCAACAAAAAAATATCCGCTCCTCGTGCTGCTGCACGGCGGGCCGCAGACGATGTGGTCGAATGCATGGGGTTATCGGTGGAATGCGCAAGTTTTTTCCGCAGCGGGGTACGTGACGCTGATGATCAACCGGCGCGGATCGACCGGGTACGGACAAAAATTCACGGATGAGATTACGAACGACTGGGGCGGAAAAGCGTACACCGATGTGATGAATGGCGTGGACTACACGCTGAAAGAATATCCTTTCATCGATGGGACGCGCATGGCGGCGGCGGGCGGATCTTATGGCGGGTACATGGCGGACTGGATTGCGACACACACGGGACGGTTCAAGGGGATCGTGAGCCACGCGAGCGTGTACGACAAGACGGCCATGTGGGCGACCGAAGAGCTCTGGTTTGAAGAACACGACATGCAGGGCGCGCCGTGGACGAATCCGGAGAGCTACAAGAAGTGGTCGCCGTCGACGTATGCCGGCGAGCTGGGAAAATTCAAAACGCCGACGCTGGTGATCGCAGGAGAGCGGGATTACCGCGTGCCATACACGCAATCGCTGGAATTTTTCAGCGCCCTGCAGCGGCAAGGAGTACCGTCGAAGCTGGTGGTTTTCCCCGACGAAGGGCACTGGGTGCTGAAGCCGCAAAACAGCCAGTTCTGGTACAAGACGTTTTTGGATTGGCTGGGAACCTACCTCCAATAGCCGTCGTTCTAATTCTGAAAGCCAAGGTGCCATGGGGGGCGACCAGCCGTTCTTCACTCCAATCATCTGGGCGTTAAGGCAGGCACCGAAAACAAACGGCTCCAAGATACGGGGACCTGCCTCCTATCTTTGCTAGAAAGAAATAATCTTGCATTCTTCTTTCCAAGAGTTTAGATTCCGCGCAAGTCCTCAGTAATGATTCCACAGTGCATGCCGCCAAGGAGGCCGATCACCCATGACACCAAAAAAAGGAAACGACAAGGTTTATCGCCGCGATTTCATCAACGGGATGCTAATTGCCGCCGGCGCGGCTGCCGTTGGCGGCTCCTTGCCCATGCCAGCGTACGATGGGGGAACGACTTTTCCTTGTGACGGGCCGATCGGCAGCGATCCGCGAGCCCTGCGTGGCGGCAATTTGCCCTCGGTTTTCAACATTGCGCACTGGTTGAGAGACAACCGGCTCACGTTCAAGACCAACAGCGCGCTGATCTCTTCTTCTCATTGCGACAGCTACCAAGGGAGCCAACCGATCCTGGCCGACAATGGAAACTACGAAGTGATCATTGTCGGTGCGGGAATGAGCGGATGTTCGGCGGCCTATTACATCACCCGGCAGCGGCCGGGGACGAAGATCCTGATTCTCGACGGGCAGCAAACACCGGGAGGCAATGCGAACCGGGATGACGCCGCGCCGATTCCCGATATTGCTTCCACAGCGACGGCGTACGCGGTACAGCCCTACGCTCCGTTTCTGGATGACATCTACAACACGACAGGGATTCTCTGGCAGAACTATGTCGTGCCTTCACCCTTCTATAGCTATTACTTTGACGATATGACGCCGTACGTGAATGCGGGGACGCACAGCTGGAACCTTGACACCTACGGGAAGGGACTGGATGGCGTGCCTTATCCAGTAAACATCGTCAATGACTTGAAGGCGGCGCGCGCGGACCTGATGAACTGGTATCACAAGCCGGGGGCGCCAACTGATCCAGCTGATAACAGCGATCCGAAATACGATTATCTATCGCCGATGACTGTTGATTCTTATCTCACCGAGACCAAGGGATTTCATCCGGCGGTCTCGGATTTTTATACGCGTTACGCTGTGGACGCTCTCGACGGAACAACCAGCCAGGCCAGCGCCCACACGTCCATCAGTTTTCTGAGAGCGGAATATTTCCCCGAGTTTGCATACTAGGGAGGGAACTCGGGAATGCTGAGGCACATCGTCAAGTGGCTGATTCCCGGAGCGGTCAACGGAACGAGTGACGCCGAACTGCTGGCCAACCCTTTCAACCTGGCGGCAATGGATGGCCCGAACAATAACGTGCGGATCAGACAGAGAGCGATGGTAGTTCGCGGAGATACAACGAATACAAATGCGAGCGTCGTTTATTTTAGCAACGGACAATTCTACCGCGCGACGGCGAAAGCAGTGATTTTCGCCGGACAATCGCACACGGCGCGGACCGCGTGCGCGCAACTGCTAAGTGCATCGCAGGCGGATGCTTTCGATCAAGTCACGCTCAGCCCCGCGCTCGTAGCCAATGTGACGATTCGCAGCGCGGCGCCGGTCGTGGACCTGGGCTACGACGCATACTACTGGGGAAGCCAGTATTGGGCGGATTTTGTAATTGCGGACTGGGTGACCTCCAACCGATCGAATCCCAACCGGCCGACCGTGCTGACCTTTTACGGAGGCAACACGGCATCGGTGGCAGATCAGCCGAATGAGCGGATCAAATTGCTGACAACGCCGTTCTCGAGTTATGAGGACTCGCTACGCGCTGACCTGAACCGCGTCCTCGCAGGGAGGAACTTTGATTTCGACCGGGACGTTAGGGCCGTTCAGCGCTCCAATCAACAAGGATGGGCAAGCGATTCGCGTGCCGTCGGCACGCTTCTACGCAAGACAGCAGATCGGCCGAATATCGTTTGGCGCACAGGATGTGGAGTCCAGCCCTGCGAATGAGAGCGCGATTGGCGCCGGAGTAAGAACGAGCGGGGAAGTACTGCCGCTGCTTTAGCCGACAGAGAAAATCTCTCGCACGGCGCGGCGCGCGAAGCGGAAGAGGTGATAGAGCAAGAAGGCTGAGAGCGCGATGAGTGCGGCAATGATGACCGTTGTCGCGAGCGGATGAGCGGTGGCCATCCAGGTCAGCCAAACGGCGAGAACGTCTTCGCCCAAACTTAACGCCCAATTGCTGAACGGCTCGGGGCTGGCATTGACCGCGGCGCGCGCGCTGGCTTTTGTGCCGTGGGCGGTGAGGGCAATTCCGCCGGCGATTAACGTGGCGCCCCAGCGCCATTCCGGTGCAGCTCCTCCTGCGGCGGCATAAGCAAGAAGCGCGGCGGCGGGTGGACGAATGAAAGTGTGGATGGCGTCCCAGATCGTGTCGAAATAAGGGATTTTGTCAGCAAGGAATTCGATCAGGTAGAGTGCGAGCGCAATTCCGAGTACCCAGGGATGAGAAAGAACCTGCAATCCAGGCGGAAGATGGAGCACTCCGGAGCGCTGCAGAAGCCCCAGCGTGGCAACCGTGGCATAGAGATTCAATCCCGAGGAAAATCCCGTACCAAGCGCAAGACCGAGGGTTTCCATTGAGTCCATGCAGGGTCATCATAGCAGGCCAGCATGGTCCGGACAGCCAGTTACTCCTGCATCCGCAGGATTGAGGTTCTGTTTGACCGGCTGATAAAGGAAAGCGATTCTGTTGACAGGACGGTCATCCATGTTTGGGCTTAGCCATCTCTTTTATCCTTGGGGATTTCTGGTTCAAATCTTCGCCATTGTGCATTTTGTGAGACGGCGCCCGGAGAACTATTGGTTTTATGTCATTTTCTTCTTAGGATGGCTGGGGGCAGCTGTGTACATTGTCGCTGAAGTGATTCCGGATCTCGGACTTCTTCGCGGCGTGTTTCAGGGATTTGGGCGACGGTCACGCATACAAAAGGTGGAAACGGACATTCTCGACAATCCCTCTCCGGCAAACTACGAAGAGCTGGGGGAGCTTTACAGAGATCAGGGGCAGTATGAGAAGGCGCGCGAAGCATTCAATCGTGCGATCACGGGGCGAAGTGACTCGATCTACACGTTCTATTCGCGGGCCCAATCGTCGCTGGGGATGAATGATCTGGCTGCGGCGATTCCGGACCTGGAGCGAGTAGTCGCCGGCGACCGGAAGTTCGATTATTACCGGGCCGCGGGACTGCTGGCGAATGCGTATGCGCAAACGGGTCAGCTGGAACGCGCGGATCCGGTTTTCGCCGAAGTCACGCAGATTTCGACGACTCCGGAGACGCTTTACAACTACGCGAGTTTTCTGAAGACGGCGAACCGCCGGGATGAGTCTCGGGAATGGGCGCAAAAGCTCCTGGCGAAGAAGCGTACGCTGCCCCGGTATATGCAGAGACGGGAGCGGCCGTGGTTCCGCAAGGGCAAGGCGCTGCTGAAGGAATTGGCCAGCGGGTAAGGCTGGAGTCCGGAAACCCCGCCGAGAACCCGCGATATCGGGAAGAGAGAACAGGGAATTCTTATCGGCACTTCGGCCTTCACGGCGACGGGCTGGGAAAGTTCCTTCTTTCCACAGGGAATGCAGCCACGTCATTTTCTTTCCTATTACGCCGCGCAGTTTGCTGCGGTCGAAGTGGATTGCCAAAAAGCGCCACTCGGAACTCTACACACGGTTGATATGGCGGGGGACCCTGAGGGATGATCCCCCGACCGTACGCTTCGATGGACGTGCTAGACGTTACTGTTTTGGTTTATCGGCGGTTGGCTTGAGTTCGGCGCTCTTGGCGGTCGGGGCTTTCGGTTTCGAGGCAGAGGCCGCCATAGCCGCCTTTGGGCGCCAGAAGTCTGCCGCTACTGTGGCGACTTCTTCGGGCGGATTACTCAGTTCGGGTGAAAAACGAAATAGCGTCGACTCGGTATGATCTACTGACTCGGCGTTCACTTGCTGGAACTTTTTGAAACCTTCTTCGCCCAGAATCTCACGGATAGTGGGGTTCTTGTCGAACCCGCCCAGCGATGTGCGCAGCGAAGTAACGTAGAACGTCGGGCCTTTGCTCCCTTCGACCACCTGGGAGATGAAGAGCGGTTGAGCATTGGCGGCTTTCTCGCCCGCCTCCTTGGCTTCCTTCATGAGCGCTTCGAACTCCGGCACGTGGCCGGGGCGCACATGCACGGCGTTGGTGCGCAGCACTCGGGACTCGCCGATGAATTTGGCGTACGTTGCAGGATCGGTAGGTGCTTTACGGCTGAGGTCCCAACGTCGGCGGCGCAACTCGGAACGCGACCACACCAGACAATTCTGAAAGTCACGCCCCATCTTGTCGGCGATTTCCTTACCAAAGGTCTTGTTGGCTGCATTCATCACGGCTTCGTTGACTTTGTCGACGTCCGCGTAGTCCTGACGGACGCTCGTAAACTGGAACACGTTGCCGTCACCATAAACGGTTTCCATGGCGATCCAATGATCGCCGTTGAACCGGCGATTCGCGTCGATCCATTTTTTCGTAAGAGCTTGGAAGTCTGCCAGCTTCTCCGGCTTTACTTTAACGATGTAAACATCGAGATAGTCTCCCTGGGCATGGACCGCCACGGGTGCGGCCAGGCACACGACAACTACAAGGGCCCAAACGGCTCTCCTCAACATGACTGCCTCCTTTGGCTGAGAGATTCCGGGAAGGGTATTGAGGCAGACGCTACACCCGTGGATGGGCGGTGTCAAGACAGCGGCAGGGCTGTGTCGAATCGCATCTAGGCCCGCAGAATGCAGGAGTCCCCGCGTGACCGCGGAAAGAAAGTCGCCATTTTATTTGCCGCAACGATTCTGGCTGCGCGGAAACTCATCGACTTGGACCCGAACAAACCGAACATGGCGAAGGGATTTTTCGTGGATCGCGCCATCGAAGATGCAAAAGGGGACGTTGCGTCTGTTAGGGGTGTGGTTGACGAAATACATCAACACATCAAGGGTGAGAACGGCCCTGCCGTGGTCATCGCGCCTCTCAAAGAAGTGCGAAAGCTGCGCCAGAGCCCGGCGCACAAATTCGTTGACGACGAATTCTCGATTAAGTATCAGGACAAGAAGCAGGAGCTTATTGCGGAAGTGTATCGGTCAATTTCAAATATTCGGATGTTTTTCCAAACTCATCCGAAAGCACAGGGATACGAATTTCCCGACCATCTCAAACTGGAACATCTAGTTGCATTCTGACATGACGATTTACGACCGCGGAGCAAAGATGGCATCTAATTCATCGAGGCCCCCAGAGGAAATTGTCTTCCACAGGTACTTCCAAAAACTTAGGCTGGACCTTCGTCGCCGTTTCCGAGGCAAACAAGACTTAGAAGACCCAAAAATGGAGCCAGGGCTGAGTAGCTTGCTTGCAAATATCCAAGACGTTTTCAATAAAGACCTGCAACAGCAAAATCCGAACTTCTACTTCGATTACATCGAGTCATCCGAGGCTAACTAACGCCCTTGCTTTCGCCGACGAAGGCTATATTTTCGTTGCGATAACAATGCCTCTGATTCGGAAGCTATGGCACATCAGCGAACAGCTTAGTTACGAGCAAGCTGTTCGAGAGATTCTGAAGGTCGAGCCGGGGATACCCGAACCTTGGGCAATTCAGGCTTTCTTGTTTGCGACTCAATTGTCGTTTGTGATTGCGCACGAATTTGCGCACCACAAGCGAGGGCACCTCCCATCACCACTCGAATTGCACCTCGAACTTTCACACCAAACCGGCTCAATTAAACTACAAGCACAAGAAGTTGATGCGGACGGGTTGGCAACATACATGGTCTTAAGCCATCTAATTACGGGCTTCCGGCGTGACCACAGCCGCGCGTTGCTCACGTTGAATTTCACAGAGAGCGAATTGGACGAGATACTCTTATGTTCGTTCGTGATCTCTGTCGCGACCGTATTTGCTATCTTTCCTGCGGTTGTCTTTGACCAACATACTCTGTTCCGGTTGGCATATCCCCCGCAGGCAATTCGAATGGACCGCCTAATGCTTAACGCGATGACTTGGTGTAACCAAAATCGACCGGCATTGGGCTCAGTCATAAAGCCGGAATGGTTCAGACGAATATTGTTTGCGTCGTTACAAAACGCCGCTGATGATTGGTCCGGTCAAGTGCTTCGTCTGCCTTTGAACGAAGTGTACTTCTCACAGCTTAACGCTGAACTTGTTCAGCTTCTCGAACGCAAGTGAATGCGGCAGGAGCCTTCTTGTTTACGCGACCGAAAGCAGCACGATGAATAAATTGGAGGTAGCGGTGGGACTCGAACCCACTAAGGTCGGCGCACGGAGGCTCCCGATTCAGCAGGTTTTGCAGACCATTGCCTTACCACTCGGCGACCGCGGCCACCGGACTAAGAAGTTGCCAGTTTTCAATAATCAGTGGTCAGTTTAAGGAAAAACAATCAAGAGTCCACCGAACTGAATGAGATCTGGACGGGTGAAGCCCGGAGAGAGTGCAGCTTTTCCCCGTCCAGTTCTCTACCTTGTGTTGCACCTACTGCTCTTGTGAATGATCTCTCCTTACGGGCGGTGCAGGCCCCGCCCCTGCAAAATTGCGCAAACGAGCGCTATTCGTGGGCTGCGGCTGCCAGCTCAGGTCGGGCAGCGCGTATTTCGTTGACAATGGGGGCGCCAATGAGGTTACCCCATTCGGTCCACGAGCCGTCGTAGTTGCGGACCCGGTTGAAGCCCAGCAGATACTTGAGGACGAACCATGTGTGCGAACTGCGCTCGCCGATGCGGCAGTAGGCGATGACTTCGTCGCCACCGGTAATGCCCTTGGACTCGTAGAGTTTCTTTAAGTCTTCAAAGGACTTGAAAGTGCCGTCTTCGTTAGAGGCCTGGGCCCAAGGGATATTCGCGGCCTGGGGGATGTGGCCGGCGCGCTGCGCCGTTTCGGAGAGACCGGGAGGTGCAAGAATTTTTCCCGTGAACTCATCGACGGAGCGAACGTCGACGAGCTGGCCTTGTTTGCGGCCGTTGAGGATGGCGAAGACTTCTTCCTTGCGAGCGCGCAGGGACTCGTCCACGCCTGAAACGTGATAGGACGCGGGAGCGATGCCTGCGGCATCGGCTGTGAGCGGTCGCTTCTCCTCGAGCCATTTTTTGCGGCCGCCATTGATGAGGCGAACATCCTTGTGGCCGTAGTATTTCAATTGCCAGAAGGCGTAGGCGGCGAACCAGTTGTTGTTGTCGCCGTAGAGAAGGATGGTGCTGTCATTGGAAATGCCGGAAGCGCTGAGAAGTTTTTCGAGGGTTGACTCGTCAATCAGATCGCGGCGGATGTTGTCTTGGAGCTGCGTTTGCCAGTTCCATCCGACGGCGCCGGGAATGTGACCCTGGTCGTAGGCGGTAGTGTCCACGTCAACTTCCACGAAGCGCAGATTAGGGGAATTGAGATTGTGAGCGGCCCAATCGGTTGAGACTAGAACTTCGGAGTGTTTGTAGTCGGACATTGCTTCTCCTTGTGCGTTCGGTTTTGAAATTCGTTTGATCACAAACAAAAAACCCACCTGCCAGTTTATTCCTGGCGGTGGGTACGAAAACTTTTCAGGCTGATTTAGAACTCTAGAAGGTCAGCCTCCCCGCGCCAGAAGACACCCGCATACAGCACATACAACAGATGCACAGCTGCGCGTTCTTCTGGGGGAAAATCGACATGCCGGGAGTATACAAAGGAGGTGGGAATTTGGCAATGGTACTCGATGAATACTCGATGAGCGCGTGAATTGTGACTCCTCACTCGCGACGTTGTGGAGTGCCATGCTGAAAGCTGAGGGTCCGGATGGGCTTCAGAAAAAACCCGACCCCCAGAAGAGCCAAGATAAACTATGCATTCCAAAGGAGTTTAGGTCCGGCTTAGAACCGGTTCGGCGTGGCGGGCGAAGGTCGGGGAAGCTGGGGAGGTGAAGACTGGGAGCCGCGGGAGCGCGGCGACGAGTTTTTGCGTGTAGGCGTGCTGAGGTGCACCGAAAATTTGCGACGGGGGGCCGCATTCGACGATTTCGCCAGCGTCGAGAATAGCGATGCGATGGCAAAGGGCGGCGACGGACAGGAGGTCGTGGGAGATATAGAGGATGCCCATGCCGAGTTCGCGATTGAGTTGCGCAAACAAGCCGAGGATTTCGGACTGGGTGATGGTGTCCAGTGCGCTGGTGGCTTCATCGGCGATGAGCAGGGAAGGGCGGTGGAGCACAGCCATGGCAATGATGACGCGCTGGGCCTGGCCGACACTAAGCTGCCCTGGGCGGCGGCGGAGAAAGTCGCTGTCGTGGGAGAGACTCACGCTGGTGAGTGCGGCCCTGGTGGCCGCGGCACACTCTTCTCGCGTGCCAGTGGCGTGAGCGCGCCAGGCTTCGCTGAGCTGGGAGCCGATGCGAAGAGCTGGATTGAGAGAGGACAACGGACTTTGTAGAACGATGCTGATTTCGCGGCCACGAAGTGATCTCATCTGCGCTTCGGTCTTGGCGAATAAGTCTTGTCCCTTGAAGAGCAGGTCGCCGCGCGCCACGCCGCCTTTCAAGTGCAGCAGACGCAGAATGGCGAGCGACAAGGTGCTTTTTCCCGAGCCGCTCTGCCCCACGAGGCCGAGAATTTCGCCGGGCTGGATTTCGAGCGAGACATCGCGCAAGACTCCGGCCTTGTTGCGGTAGTCGACCGAGAGTCGGAGCGACAGAAGTGGAGTTGCGTCGGTCACTTTTGTGCTCCGAGGGCAGGATCGGGGCCGAGACGGAGAACGTCGGCGTTCCAGAACGCGTGAGGATCCAAAACGGAGGGAGAGGATCCCCTGATGACGGGAGAAATGGCAGACATGGCATCTTTGTTGACGAGGTAGATGAAAGGCTGCTGATCGGCGACGATTTGCTGGACTTTGTCAAAGTCCGACTTACGCTTTTTTTCGGTAGTGGCCGAGGATTGCGCCTGCATCAGGCGGTCCAACTCAGCTTCCCACGCGGTGGCAGGCTTCGATTGCTTTGGATTCCACTGATGATTCTCCGCCGAGCTGAGCCAGACGTTCATCTGGCTGTTGGGATCGAGGTCCGTGTTCACTAGGCCGAGCAGGCAAGCTTCATAGTCGTATGTGCGGGTGATGCGCTCGATCAAGGAAGGAAAATCAAGAGTGACCAGGTTCGCCTTGATTCCTATCTGCGAAAGATCCTGTTGAATCATGGCGACCATTTGTTCGCGGGATTTGTTTCCGGAATTGGTGATGACGGTGAATTCCACGCGATTTCCGGAAGAGTCGCGCAACGTTCCGCCTTGGAGCCGGAAACCTGCTTGAGCAAGCAGGCGAAGCGCTCCGGCCGAATCGTACTGCGGGATGGGAAGCGAGGAATTGAACCAGAAATGGTTTGCCGGCGAAACGGGTCCGAAAGCGGGATGGGCGTGTCCGCCAAAAACGATGCGGGACAAGTCGGCGCGATTGATGGCCATGGAGATAGCTTTGCGAAATTCGGTGGTGCGGAACCAGGTCTTCTTGTTTTCGGGAAGCGGCGCGGAGGAGACTTGGTTGAACCACAAAAACTCGGAATCGAGGCCGGGGCCGGCGTCATGGACGGCGGCGGGCGTTTCTTTCTGCAAACGGTCAAAATAATCGGCGTCCAGAGTATTGATCAAATGAATTTCACCGCGGCGGAAGCGCAGCAGCTCAATGTCGCGGTTGCGCTGAAAATCGAGGCGAACAGAATCGAGATAGGGCAGAGACTTTCCTTCCTTATCTTTCTTCCAGTAGTTCGCGTTCCGTCGCAGCAGGATGTAGGAGCCGGGAGAGTAGTCCGCGACATAGAAGGGGCCGAGGACGGCTGTCTCCTTCTTGGGAGAATGGGCGGAGAGAACGGCGACTTGATCAAAGAGGCGTTCGAGTCCTGCCACAGGAGCGGGAAAGGTGACGACCACCGAGTCCGAAGAAGGTGTTTGGACGACGACTTGGCCATCGCCGGAGCGGAAAGAGTCGCCGGTGGGCGAGTGCAGCTGCGGATCCATCAATGCTTTCATGGTGTAAGCGACATCTTCGGAGGTGAATGGCGTGCCATCGGAGAAATGCAGACCGCTTCGGAGACGGAATGAGATTTTGCGGCCTTCCTCACTGACCTTCCAGGAAACTGCCAGGCCGGGTTCGAGGGCCTGGGTCTGCCGATTCAAGCGGATCAAAACGCCGCCGGTGAGGTAGCGAATGGTCTCGGAAGCATCCTCCTCCACCAGCAGAGGATTGAAAGTTTTCGGTTCCGCGCGGAGACAGAAGTGAAGCTCGCCGCCAGACTGGCCGGGAGCCTGGGCGCTAACGAGGGCTGGCCAGCAAAAGGCAAGGTTAAGAGCAAGAACAAACCAAACGCGGCGTATCACTGGGTGACCTCCTGCGACGGAAGAACCAATTGAAAGCACATGACCACAATCACGAGGAGGATGAGCGGCACCAGCCTCCAAGGACTTGCCGCGAGCGTGGAGAAATCTTCGAAGCCACGCACCAGGTTTCCCCAGGACGGCATCGGCTCCATCACACCGAGACCCAGGATGCTCAAATTTGCCTCGGTCAAAATGAAAAGCGGGATGGAGATAAAGAATTGCACGTAGAAAAGAGGGCGCAGGTTTGGCGCTACGTGACCCAGCAAGAGGCGCGCAGGTCTGCAGCCGGAAGAGCGCGCCAGCAGCAGGTAATCGGAATCTCGAACGCCGCGCGCGGCAGCGCAGATGACGCGGATCGGAGCCTGCCAGCCCAGCAGACCCATCATCAAGAAGGCGATGACGACGGACACGAACGGCGGAACATCCAGGGGCAACGTGGCTCGCACGACAAGAAGAAGAAAGAGCCACGGCAAAGCGAGAGAGAGATCAGTCGCAGCGAGGACAATGCGTTCGAACCAGCCTCCCAGCAGACCCGCAATGCTTCCCAACAAAGCCGCAATCATGGTCGAAAGAAGAGCGGCAGCCGGCGCGAGGAGCAGGGAAACGCGTGTGCCGTAGAGCAATCGAGACAGTGAATCGCGGCCCAGTGCATCGGTGCCAAGAGGATGTGCGGTCGAAGGATCGGCGTTGGGAATGTCTCTGAACTGCCGGGCATAGGGAGTCGGCAGCAGAAAGGTTGCGAGCACCATCAATACGAAGATCGCGCAGAGGGCGGAGGCTGCCAGTTTCTGTAGAGGGTTCATTGCGTGCTCCCCGCGAAAGCGCGGCCGGCCAGATCGGCGAGCGAGTTCGCCGCGAGCATCACCAGGGAGACAACCAGAGTCACATTGACGATAAGGGGCAAGTCACGACTGAGCGCCGCCTGCCAGGCGAGCTGGCCCAACCCCGGTGAATCACAGAGCGCTTCGATAGGAATTGCAGCACCGAAGGAAATGGCGAACGATACACCGAAAAGAGCCAGGAGCGGCGGAGCTGCCAACGGCAGGACATGCCGCAACAAGATGGCGCTGCTCCCTAGTCCTCGCGCCCGAGCCGCGAGCACGTGGGGCTGGTGGTAGGATCGCACCAGCAAATTTCGGATGTAACCATAAAGCCGCGGAAACACGACTACTGCGATCGCGCAGAAGACCGGGGTTCGCAAATGAACGGCAAGCATGGCAACTACGGCCGAGGGTAGAGACAGCAGCAAACTATTGAACGCCGTAGTCGAAGCTTCGAACCACCAGCCACGTGTAACAAGTCCCAGCGACGCCAGCCCTGCGGCTGCCAGCCACGCAACGCCGAGTCCTCGAATGACGGAGTTGCCGGTTACCGGCAATCTTCGCCGAAGTAGCTCGCCAACTGGCCGCTTCAGCGAATCGGATTCGCCCAGGTCGCCGTGGGCGAGTGCCGAGAGATAATGGAAGTAGAATGAAGGCAGCCCTCGATGGAGCCCTTGCTTCTGGCGTAAGGCTTCAACACTGTCGGCGCGCCATCTTGGATCGAGTTCACGTTCTTCAGCGCCGTATCCAGGCGCAAAACGCACGAGGGTGGCACTGGCGAGGACGCCGCCGAGGCCGAGACAGACAAGAAACAGCAGTCGCCTCAGCCCGAGCCGAAAAAAGTTCGTAGATTTTCTTGTCTCGATCACTTTCCGTCCACGCAAAAAAAGCTTGCCAAGTGAGCCATCCGACTAGGGGACTGGCTGGATGCTCGAATAGTGCTTTTCTTTGAGCTCGTACATGCTGCGGTCCGCTTCCGATAGAAGCGCTTCTCCGGATACCCCGTCCGCAGGAAAGATGGCACTACCTACACTGACAGACACGATCGTCTCACCGCACACGGTGCGGCCCGCTTCCCGCACAGCGCGCGCCAATCGTCGTTCCATCTCCGCTAAGAGGTCCTTGGTCACCTCCGGGAGCACAAAGACAAATTCATCCCCGCCCAGCCGGCCGACCTGGTCGTATTCTCGGCAGGATCCCTTGAACTTCGTAGCCACTTCCTGAAGTAACTTGTTTCCCGTCAAATGCCCGAACTTGTCGTTTACCTTTTTGAACCCGTTGAGGTCGCACAGCAGGACAGCAAGCGGTCTTCTGGAACGCTGGATGCGGGTGAGTTCTTTTTCAAGATGCAGGCAAATCGATCTGGCGTTGGGCAATCCGGTGAGGTAATCGGTGCTGGCGGTGCTTTGAGCTTGTTCGTACTGGAGGGCATTTTCCACGGAAAGCCCGAGTTTGGAGCTCGCTGCCAACAGCAAGCGCAGATGATCCTTGGTGAAGCAATTTCTCTCGTGATGGTAAAGCGTAAGCACGCCAGCGACGCCATCGCGGCCACGAAGGGGGACGCACAGGGCCGACTGCAAGGATGTGACTCGCGAGGAACTGCCGAGATGGAAAGTTTCAGCGGCGGGATTGCCATTGGTTATGGGTTTTTCGTTGCGCGCCACCCAACCGGAAAGACCTTGACCCAAAGGAATACGGATGGACGTAAATAGATCATAGTCCACACCATGAACATATTCAGGAATCAGCGTTTCACCCTGGCAAACGAAGAAAACGATCGAGTCGTGCGGAATCATTTCCTTCAAACGGACGGCAACAACTGAAAGCGTCTCCTTTAAGCTCAAGGAGTTTCCGAGTGTCTGTGCCAGCTCAAAAAGCAGCTGAGCCTCCTGGCGCGCCGAAATGATCGAAGTCAGGAAGGAGGTGGCGCGAACTTCAGCCTCGTTCGGCACTTCCGCGAAACCCGAGGAGGGGGCGACCGGACGGTCCATCTTTGGAGTGATGTCCAAGCGCCTACGTTCGGATTCCATGGTGTTGACCGTCACTTCCAATTCCGCATAGCGGCGCTCCATCACCTCTACAACGCGCGGATCGAAACTGCGTCCTTTTTCGGCGCTAAGCGTCGTCATGGCCTCTTCAGGACTTAATGCCTGCCGATAGGGCCTCTCGGAAGCCAGGGCATCGAAACAATCCACGGCCGAAAGAATTCTGGCCCCGATGGGTATCGCTTCGCGTTTCAAGCCGTCGGGATATCCCGTGCCGTCCCATTTCTCGTGATGGGAGCGCACGATGGGGACAACGGGGTACGGGAATTCAACGCGATCCAGAATCTCCGATCCAACAATCGGATGGATTTTCATCTTCTCGAACTCTTCCGGAGTGAGGCGTCCCGGCTTGGAGAGAATGTTCTCCGGGACGGCGAGCTTACCAATGTCGTGCAGCATGGAGGCCGCACGAATGGCATTCAACATGGCCTCATCTAGCCCGAGATCCTTGGCAATCTCTACCGCGTAAACCTGCACCCGTCGCAGATGATCGTGCGTGGTGTGGTCCTTCGCTTCGATCGCCAGGGAGAGCGCTTCGATGGTGCGCAAGTGCAAAGCCGCAATTTCCTCGGCGTGTTTCTTTTGCGCATCGAGGCGGCTGAGGTAGGTCTGGTAGGAGCGGTAGATCCAATAGACGATAGGGAAAACCAGAAGTGCGACTTGCCACCCGAGCAGCCGGTTAACAACACTCACGCCACAAGCGATCAGCGCACCCAGCAAATAATAGGGAAAGGCCCACAAATAGCATTCCTTCCAAACGTGGACGGGATTACGTCCCTCGGTCATGGCGATGATGCCGGAGACGGAGATAGTGTTGAAGGCAAAGTAAGTGGTTGCCGCCGCCGCCATCAGAAGTGGCCAGCGGAACCCAATCGTTGCCGCCAGTCGGCTGTGGAAGACCATTTCCGCAGCGGTAATGGATAGAGCCAGGTTGGCCAGGGTAAAGAGCCATTGAATCGGACGGGGACGCGGATGCGCCCGCCATAGCATCTGAACCAAACCGGCGAAACAGCCCATGAACATGGTCTCGGAATAGGAGAGATCGATGATACCGACCAAAATGAACAGGAAATTGGCGGACATCGTGGCTTTGATGCCCGGCAGGCGCACTTTCAAGAGGGAGGCGGCGAGGGCCACAACCAGGAAGCACACATATCGAAACAAGTCATCCGACTGCCAGCGGTAGATAGCGTATGGCAAGAGCGGCAGTCCACCAATGAGCTGGGTGAAAATGAACGTGACCGCAGGAACCCCAAGTGACTGTAAGTCAAGCCAGGTGATGCTCCAGAAATCTTCTCTTTTTGCTACTTCCACTGACGGTCTCGCTCTCTACTATCCGGATGCGAAGGTTCTTTCACCCTGGCGATGAGCGGAACTCTGCGAACAACCGGTCTTCCGGCACACCACCAACAGGTCTGCACGGGCGGCTAGATAACTGACATAGCCCCAACCCGATGCGAACGGCGGAACCGAACCCTTCCGTAGAATCTTGAGAGGCGAGGCCTGGGTTGGGAATAGTACGGCTAGTGCTTTGTATTGAAAGGGTACTGTCTTTCAGCTAGACGGGCGTGCTCACAGGATATTGACCAATCCTGCATGAAGTTCTCCCTGGGCGAGTCTCAGGGGCACACAGAACCACCTGTACTCTAGTACTAAACCTGGGGGTCCTCTGTACCATCGACCCGGATTCGACCTGTCCGCGATACTCGCTGTGCAGAGAACACAAACGTCTACCGGGTCTCTCGACAAGATTTGAGGCCCGCAGTCCAGTTCGCACGAGTCAAGCCCATGCCGGGTAGCTACGAAACTCCCCGCACCACCAGCAGCGTGCTCAAAACGACGACTTGGGGCGCGCTCATCGCTCTCTCGGGCGCTATCTTCGTGGCAGGAGTTCTCGGATACAACCCGTGGACTCATTCTCGCGATCTTGGTCGCCCCTACGCTCAAGTAGCGGAGCAGGCCCCGCCGTTGGCCGCGCATCCTCGGACGCCGAGTCAAGATGGCTCGTTTAAAGGTGAAGCGCCTGGCCGGGCTGTTTCCAGCCACGCCAAGTCCACTCCGACCGTCACTGCCACACCCGTCATTTCCGCTGCGGCCACTCGAGAAATCCCGATAGGTTCGAATCAAGCTGATCTTGGCCACTCCAGCGTTCCGATCAATGAAATCGGCACCCATTCTGCCAGCGCGAGCCCCAACGACGACCAGTCAGTAGTGGTCGCAAAGATCGCCCCGGACCTAAAGGGAGTGGACCCCGAAGCTTCCATAGACGTTATCGTCCAGTTCAAGAATGACGCGACAGACCTGACGGCCGATGGCGCCACCGCAAAAAGCGACCTGCCCCTGATCCACGCACAGTTGGTCAACGTCAAAGGTGGCAGCCTGAGCAGTCTGGCCTCCCATTCCGGCGTGGCGTACATCTCTCCGGATCGCCCTGTAGCAGGCGCCCTCGACGACGTAGTCACTGCTGTAAACGGAGATCTTGCCTTCGCCGGCGGCTGGAATGGCAAGGGCATCGGAATCGCTGTCATTGACAGCGGTGTCGGCAGCGCTTATGACCTAAATACCGACGACAATCAATCGTCGCGCATCTCTTACAATGAGAGCTTTGTGCCGGGCGATTTCTCCAGCGGCGACGCGTTTGGCCACGGAACGCACATTAGTTAGCGGAATCATCGCGGGGAACGCCTACACTTCCTCGACATCATACTATCCGGGCGTCTACCGCGGCATCGCGCCAGAAGCAAAAATCATCAATCTCCGCGCGCTGGATTCCAATGGTGCCGGCACAGTTAGTTCCGTGATCTCGGCTATCCAGGCGGCGATCACACTCAAGAATACCTATAACATTCGAGTCATCAACCTGTCCCTAGCTCGCGGAGTATATGAAAGCTATACGCTTGATCCGCTCTGCCAGGCCGTGGAATCCGCATGGAGAGCAGGAATCGTGGTCGTCGCCGCCGGTAATATGGGTCAATACAACGGTGCCGGCACAAACGGTTACGCCACAATCGGCGCGCCGGGTAACGATCCGTACGTGATAACGGTTGGTGCGACTAACACGCACGGTACGGGCTCGCAAGCAGCTCAGACGATGACAAGCTACAGCTCAAAGGGTCCCACGTCGTTCGATCATATCGTCAAGCCCGACCTCATGGCCCCAGGCAATCGAGTGGTCTCACGCATCGGCTCTCAGGGTAACTCGCTAGTGGCCTCGTACCCCGAACTCGCCGTCTGTCCGTGCAACTCTTCGCGAACCAGCTGTGGAGCAACATACGGCAGCGCTCGATACATGCGTCTCAGCGGCACTATAATAGCATGGCGACGCCAGTGGTTAGCGGCATCGCGGCTCTCCTGCTGCAGAAGACCCCCTCACTCACGCCCGATCAGGTGAAGGCTCGATTGATGAAGACCGCCTGGAAGGGGTTTTCTTCCTCCACGACCGCCACGGACCTCGCCACAGGCATCGTCTACAGTATTGAGCAAGACATCTTTGCGGTGGGCGCTGGCGCGGTGGACGCTTCTGCTGCACTGGCCAATACCGATCTCGCTCCCTCAACCGTGGGTGCCGCAAAGTCACCTAAAGTGGCGTATAACTCGTCGACGAACACGGTCTCTATCGTGACGGATTCCTCCGTGGTTTGGGGTAACTCCGTGGTCTGGGGCAACTCCGTCGTATGGGGTGACTCGGTCGTTTGGGGCAACTGGGTGGGCAAGGGCCATCACAAGGGAGGTACAGGAGATAAATAGTAGGCAAGCATTGGCGCAAATGACGAGAGGAGGAATCAAGAAGATGCCAAGCCCAGCCAAAGCCTACATCGCAATGATCACCGCACTTGCCTCGGCCGTACTTGTTGTCGTGACCTCTCGATGGAATCCGGAAAACCTCGGGCGCTTCGTCCTGTTCTTCGCGCTGGCGACGCTGGCCTCCGCAATGAAGATCCGCCTCCCGGGCTTCAAGACAACGATCTCCATAAACTTTGTCTTTGTTCTGATCGGCCTCGCTTTGTTCAGCTTTGGCGAGACTGTGCTGATCGGTCTAGGCGGGGCGCTCGTGCAGTCGCTCTGGAAGACGCGGAGTCGGCCCAAGCCGGTGCAGGTGCTTTTCAATGCGGCATGTCTGACGGTTTGTACGGCGGCGGCGTTTTGGATTTCGCACGCTATTCCCGCGGGATTGAATTCTGTGGCAGCGATGATGGTCCTGGGAGCCTGCGTCTACGTGGTGCTAAACACCGGACTGGTCTCGCTAGTCATCGCCTTGGCGGAGGGCCGGCCTCTAAGAGATCTCTGGTCCTCTTGTTATGAATGGACCTTCCCGTACTTTCTTGTGGGCGCGGCTGTGGCAGGTCTGGCTAGCCCAACTTCCACGGTTTTCAGGGCCGGATCCTTTGTTTTCTATGACTTAGGATTTTTTTCGTCACTACGTGTGCTGACCTGCCAGGATTTGATGGGCTGCATCACCTCGGCGGGGATGCGGAGCGTGGCGTAAGTTTGGCGGTGCTCGGGTTCAGGGATAGTGGCTTTGCGAATGGTCAGTACGCGGCCCTGGTGATCTTCGGGCAGGACAATGCTGATGACCTGATGGGTTCGGAGTAGATCGCGAATGGTCCCCCAGGAGGTGTGCACGCCGGCCTGCAAGAAGCGGTGCTCGAT
>QHYZ01000197.1 GCA_003225295.1 Acidobacteriota bacterium
GTTGATCTCGCTTATTGCACTGGGAGGCCGTTCACCAACGGCTGTGCCAAGGTCACGGCGATCGCACATCATCAGGAGGGTTGCCATTGACCCGAGCGCGTAAAGCAATCCAAAGATCCCGTTCTGACGTTCGGAGAGACTGAACGGCAAACCGGCAAGCAGGCTGTGTCCAAGAGTTAGCCAGAATGAGGTCGTGTGCATCTCGTTCTCCGGCAGTTCAAGTTTTCCCGAGCCGACGTTCTCGTTGGTAAAGAACCTGATTTTCTTGAATCCTACGACTTGTGACCGTACGAGCACGTCGCCATATGCGCGAGCTCCCGGACCACTAATGCTCTCTTCTTCGGCCACTTCAAGGACGCGGACCTGCGTATAGCGGATCGCGTCCGTGAAGTAGTCCACGTTGACCGGCTTCACGTAGGCTTTGCGCTTTTCGAAATCCAAATGCTCGACATGGTATTGCTGGCCCTGGTGGATGTAGATCGCCTTCGGATGGACAGTGGTGAGCGCAGAAGAGAAATCGACCTCGCCGATTACTTCCGGTTTGCCCTTGTCCTCGCCGGTTGTGTCGATGATGACGAAGTTGTCTGACGTGACTGAACGCAAGCTGACCGTGTCCGCTGGATAGGCTTCGTCGATCCAGTGCCAATCACCACCGCTCTGATGCAGAAATCCCGCTTCACCGAGTTGTTCACAGAGTCCTGGAAGATCGACATTGCCCAATGTCTCATCAGGCGAGATGGGCAACTCGAATGCCGCGCACTTCAAATGATTGACGAGAATCTCAAGATTGTCTGGCTGAATGTGGGCGTGTTCAGGCGAGCTGCCGAAAAAGTAATCGGGATGCTGCACGATGAATTGATCGAGCGGAGCTGATGACGCAACGAACACCGCGCACGAACTTCCCGTCCGTCGTCCGGCGCGACCCGCCCTCTGCCAAGTGGACGCAATCGATCCCGGATACCCAGCCATAACGCACGCGTCGAGCGAACCTACATCGATCCCAAGTTCGAGTGCATTCGTAGCAACGACACCGAGAATGCGCCCGTCGCGCAGACCGCGTTCAATCTCGCGCCGTTCTCCCGGCAGATAACCTCCGCGGTAGCCACGAATCGCTTCCGGCTGACCTGGCTTTGGAGGGTTCGCCTGCTGCAGGTAGGTCAGAATGATTTCGGTATGCAATCGGCTGTTTGCGAAGACAATCGTCTGCAGCTTCCGGGCGAGAATCTCTTTCGCAACCCGCGTCGCTTCATTGATGTAGCTGCGCCGAATCCCGAGATTTCGGTTCACGATCGGCGGGTTGTAAAACACGAATAGCTTCTCGCCCGCGGGCGCTCCGTTTTCTTCGACAACTTTCACTTCATTCTCGATCAGCTGTGAGGCAAGCTCGCCTGGATTCGCAATCGTGGCGGAACAACAGATGAACTGCGGATCGGAGGCATAGAACCTGGCAATGCGCTTGAGCCGCCTCAATACGTTGGCGAGATGGCTTCCGAATACGCCTCGGTAGGTGTGCAACTCATCGAGCACGATATAGCGCAAGTTCTCGAACAGGCACATCCATTTTGTATGGTGCGGAAGGATGCCAGTGTGCAGCATGTCCGGATTGGTCAGAACAATGTGCCCGCGCTCCCGAATTGCTTTTCGGGCATCGCTGGGAGTATCGCCGTCGTAGGTGAACACTCCGAAACTGTTGTCGAGACGTTTCGCCAAGTCCTGCAATTCAGCCAACTGATCCTGGGCCAGCGCTTTGGTTGGGAACAAATAAAGAGCGCGAGTATCAGGATTCTCCAGGACTGCATTCAAGACCGGAAGGTTGTAACAAAGCGTTTTGCCCGATGCGGTTGGCGTCACAACAACGACGTTCCTGCCTTCGCGCACGCGTTCCGCGGTCGATGCCTGGTGCGAGTACAAATCGCGGATTCCCTTAGCCCGATATGCCTCAGCCAAGGCACTTGTCACCCAAGCAGGGACGGGACGAAAGTTGGCATCTCGGGCCGGAATCTGCCGCACGGTAGTGAGCACTTCCTCTTGGCGATGACGGGCGACGAGCGTTCCAAGGATGTTGTGAACGGTTTCAAGACTTGCTGGCGGGGCTAAGGACGGGAAAGCGGACATGAGGGACTCCGGCAGTATTCGCCTTTTATTCGCCTAGACTAGCACTTCCCTTGTAGTGCGGGCAATACTTCTGTTTCGAAGGCGAATTCGCCTCGGAAACGGCGCCTTCCCATCAAAAGATGGCCCTAGATACAGCCGGGAGTGGCTTGCTTCTGAGCGAAACATTTTGAGCCCGTGGATTATGTATATAATCCAATAAGCTGATATGCGTTACGAACCGGAACACAAGACGCGAACCCGCGATCGTATCGTGCGAAACGCCGCTCGCAAGCTTCGCGCTGAAGGGCTGAGAGGTCCTGGCGTGGCCAGTGTAATGAAGGCATCGGGCCTCACCGTCGGCGGCTTTTACAAACACTTTCGGAGCAAGGATGAGCTTCTCGCCGATGCAATTGCGGAAGGTTTCTCGGAATCTGGCGAGAAGATCTACTCCTCTCTGCAAAACGTACCGCGCGAGCACAGGTGGAAAGAGCTCGTTCGGTTGTACCTCTCACCCGAGCACTGTGACCATCCCGATTCCGGCTGTCCGGTGGCGGCTTTAGCGCCTGAGATGGCGCGCGCCAAGCTCGGTGTTAGGAAGCGAATTTCCGGCTTGATCAAAGACCGCGCGGAGCGGTGGGTGGAGTTCATGCCGGGACGGACTGCCACTGAGCGTCAGCAAAACTTTTCTGTCATTTTTAGTGCGATGGCGGGTGCCGTGTCCGTTGCGCGCATTCTTACCGACCCTGCCGACAGGCAGAAGGTGCTGGCCGATATGCAAGCTCATCTTTTACGCACCTTTTGATTTTTTTTGAATCGGTTGGATTATACCAATAATCTTATACGCAGTTACGAAAGGACTCTCATGAAACTCACTGGTCGCACGATCCTTATCACCGGAGGCTCAGCCGGCATCGGGCTGGCTTTCGCCCTAAAGTTCCTGGAACTCGGTAATGAAGTCATCGTTACTGGTCGGCGTCAGGCTGCGCTCGGTCAGGTGAAGTCGAAATATCCGAAGCTCCACACGATCCAGAGCGATGTCGCGGACCCGGCGCAAATCGCCGCCCTTGCGGCACGCGTGAAATCGGATTTCCCCAAGCTCGACGTGCTGATGAACAATGCGGGCATCCTCCTTTACAAGAACCTCAAGTCCCCGGCCGCTGACCTGACCGGGTTAATGGCGGAGATGAACGTCAACGTGGGCGGTGTCATTGGAACGACCTCCGCGCTCATTGACGTCCTCACGGGCAATAAGGGCACAGTGATCAACGTGTCCTCCGGGCTCGCCTTTGTGCCGCTGCCAGCAGCGCCAATCTACTCCGCCACGAAGGCCGCGATCCACTCCTACACCCAGTCGCTGCGGTTCCAATTGGAAGAAACCGGAGTGGAGGTCATCGAGCTCATGCCTCCTGCGGTGAAGACCGACATGACGACGGAGCTTGCTGAGGGCGGCGGCAGCGTGATCAGCACCGATGAACTGGTGAAGCAATCCTTTACATTGTTGAAGGCCGGGGCCCTCGAGATCCGGCCAGGGCAGTCCAAACAGCTCGCATTCATGCGTCGCCTCGCCCCCAATTTCATCAACAGGCAGCTCTGGAAGGCGTCTAAGAAGCTAGTTCCGGTCAGCGTATAGAGGCCGGTTGCAGCTGACGAATTTGCACGCCGCTGCCAGTTGGAACAAAGAAGGAATGTTCGTGGCGCAATTGTCTGAACACCCAAGTGTGAAGCATTTTTACCAGGAGAGGGCGAACCGGGGTGACGTCCCCAGGGATCACGTCCTTGATGCAGCTTGGCTTCGGCAGTTGTGCCTGGATGCGGGCGCAGACGATGTGGGCTTTGTTGAGCGGGACCGGCCAGAAATTGCCGATCAGAAGGCTGACATTGAGAACGTGTTTCCCAGAACGAGAACGCTCATTAGTGTCGTCTGCCGCATGAACCGGGAGAACATCCGGACGCCGGCTCGTTCCGTCTCGAATCTCGAATTCCATCACACGACAGACGAGACCAACGAAGTGGCGCGCCGAATCGTCTCGGCACTGGAAGAGGTTGGGATTGGCGCGATCAATGGCGGAGCCGTTGGGTTCCCTATGGAGGCTGATCGTTGGGGATCGAAAATGTGGGTGATTTCCCACAAGCCCGTAGCGGTGGCGGCCGGCCTCGGACAGATGGGGATTCATCGCAACGTGATTCATCCCAAGTTCGGGAATTTCATTCTGTTGGCAACGGTACTGGTGGATGCAGAAGTCTCCGAATATTCACATCCGGTCGTCTATAACCCCTGCCTGGAATGCAAGCTATGCGTTGCAGCCTGCCCGACAGGTGCGATCAGCCCAGACGGTCAGTTCAATTTCTCCGCCTGCTACACCCACAATTATCGCGAGTTCATGGGCGGATTCAACGACTGGGTGGAGAAGATCGCGGATAGCAGAAATGCACACGATTACCGCAAAAATGTTTCAGGGGCTGAGACTGTGTCCATGTGGCAGAGCTTGTCGTTCGGCGCCAACTACAAGGCCGCTTATTGCATGGCGGTATGCCCTGCGGGTGAGGACGTAATAGCCCCCTTCCTCACGAACCGCAAGCAGTTTCTGGACGATGTCGTTCGCCCCCTGCAGAACAAGCCAGAGACCGTCTATGTTGTTCCCAATTCTGACGCGGAAGAGTTCGTAGCGCGGCGCTTTCCCCACAAAAAGACCAAGCGTGTGTCGAACGGCCTCGCCGGCCAAGGAACCATTCGCGCCTTCCTGCGAGGCTTGAACTTCGTTTTTCAGAAAGGTCAGTCAAAAGGTCTTAACGCTGTCTATCACTTCACGTTCACGGGTCACGACGAAGTGAAAGCAACAGTCGCGATTCGAGACGAAAAGTTGCAGGTTTCCGAGGGCCACAATGGGCAAGCCGATCTCCGACTTACTGCCGACAGCCAGACCTGGCTGCGCTTTCTGCGCAAGGAAACCAATCTCATATGGGCGCTGCTCCGGCGGAAGATTCGCATTCAAGGGTCGCCCAAGTTGCTGCTTGCATTCGGGCGCTGCTTTCCATCGTGAATAGGTAACAAAGGTTGCGTAGTGCATCGCGACTGGATCGTTTTGTGTCATCGCAACTTCCAGGGTGCTGATCCGTTCGAAAAAGACGTGGACAATCGGCAGCTCGCGATCAAGCCTAGTCGCAATCTTTTCGCGGATAATGGCAAGTCCATTTGCCGTCCTCGCCAGAGCTTCGGCATCTGCTTGCGAAGGAACGTTCGCGCGAATTCGTTCACAAGTCGAGAATCGTCATCGCATCGCATAATCAAGCAAGTTTCGAACGATAAAGACGGATCGGAAAGCGGGCGAATGACAACCCCTTCGGCGCGAAGGCCCAAGGTACTTGGCTTAGGCAAGATTGCCACTCCCGCACGTTCGTATACCAAGTGAAACGCCTGCTGCGCCGTGATGATCTCATGGGCCTGCCTTGTAGGAATTCCTTCTCGCCCGGCCGTCTCCAATATCGAGTCGTGGATCACCGGATTGACACTTCTTGGAAACAGAATCCATTCGTCACTTGCGAGATGCTGAAGTTGAAGTCGCTCATTGTGAGCCGCCACGTGCGCCTCGGGCAAAACGACACAGAGTTGAGTCTCCGCGAAAGAAACGACCGTCAGCTTGGCGTCAGAGACTGGAGCCGTAACAAGCGCCATATGAAGTTCGTTCGCGAGCACACTTCGCACTAATTCCATCGCGAAGAGGGTCGTCAAGCGCACCTTCAGCTTGGGAAACAGCGGCAGCCGAATTGTCAGCAGTATCGAGACCCACGCCTGATCAGCATGGTGCGCATGACCAACTAACAAGACATTGTCATATCCATGATGAGCCGCACGCGCCAGATGATGGCGCGATCGGCGTGCAGAAGCGCGGATCGGGCTTCCTGAACGAAAGTGCGCCCGGGCTTGGGTTTTGAGCAGCTTTCCCAGCTGGTGCTGCGCATGCCGGCCAACAAACTGACCGCAATGATACTGATTGGGTTTACTGCCTCGTCAGATCTGGGGACTGCGTGAGTTTGCGGTAACCGATCCAGATGGCTACAATCTCTGTTTCTGTACGCCTAGCACCGATAGAAACCTCAGTGAAGTCAATGAGTGACATAGAGATTTTGCAACGCCACAGCTTCCATTTCATAATGAGGCGTGAGGCCGATGGAGGTGACCGATGCCTGTCGAAACCGTGACGAGCGCGAATGTAAAGCAGGCGGTGCCGTTTTTCGCCGTGAGCAACATGGAATCGTCGCTGCGATTCTATGTGGACGGGCTTGGGTTCAAAATGAAGCGCTGGTGGATTCCAGATCAGTCTGATGGTCAAGATCATTACAAGGCTGATGGGAAGATTCGCTGGTGTTGGCTGGAGCTTGGCGAGGCTGCAATCATGCTGCAGGAGTTTTTGCCCGAACGCCAACCGAAGGAAACGCTGGGTGTAACGGGTCACGAAGTTTTCCGTGGATTTTCTCACGAAAATTGCGGGTACTTTCTCGCATTCCTTCCGGTTCTTCCTTCGGGTTTTCCACATGTTTTGCCGTTGTGACGGTGGGATAGGATACTTGCTTGTGCAGGTGAAGGCCGAGTATCCCACCGCTTTCCGCAAGAAAAGATTGTTTGGGCTTGAGAAGAAAATGGAGAAGCAACGTTCTCCAGGTTCCGCCCCTTCGGGGCGGGGATTTTCAAGTGCATCCGGGGTCTATCGTCCGATGCTTTGTACCGTGCACGATGAATATAGGATTGCGGCAGCGCGAGAGGTGATTGTTCCCACGCTGCCCATGATCGGCTCGATGAGCCCCGCCAGGTTATCCCTCAGCAATGGTTGCGTCCCCGCAGTGCCCGCTTCTGTTTCACCTGGCAAAAGCTATTTTAGTTTACGAATTGAGAGAACAGCAGCCGACCTTGGCATCGAGCTGCGCTATTGCAACTGAGCCACCAATCACAATCGCTTCCGCCCAAGCAGAACTTAATTTGAGAAAAATAGCTTTTGGCCAGGGAAAAAAACGTGGCTCGTTACACCATCTGGCGTGCCGTGACAGGGCAGCGTTCCGCCGACAACAGGAAGTCAGATTTTCTCGTCAACGAATTCCTCAGACACGGCCTTTTTCTCCGCCCACCCAGACTGTTCCTCTCGAAAACCTCGAAATATCTAACTGGACGGGAATTATACTTCTTTCCTAGGTTCTCTCCTCCGATGCTCATTTCTCTCACGACACTTTTCGCCACTTTGTCCTCGGTCTTCCGTTCGCGCGCTGCCCTTGAGCTGGAGAACCTGGCGCTACGCCACCAAATCGGAGTGCTGCAGCGTTCTGCGAGAAAACGCCTCACGTTGACTCCTGTGGACCGCATCCTCTGGGTCTGGCTGTCCCGGGCGTGGAGCGGCTGGCGCTCGGCGCTGGCCATCGTTCAACCCGAGACGGTGCTTGCCTGGCATCGTGCCGGCCTTCGCCTGTTCTGGACCTGGAAGGTGCGGCGCGGCCAACCCGGACGACCGGTCATTCCCCGAGAGGTTCGAGATCTGATCCGCAGGATGTGCCGGGAGAATCCCGGTTGGGGTGCACCCCGCATCCACGGCGAGCTGCTCAAACTCGGCATCGAAATCGGGGAGAGCAGCGTCAGCAAATACATGGTGCGCTGCCGCAAGCCGCCGTCGCAGACCTGGCGCACCTTTCTGGAGAATCATGCCCAGCAGATGGTCTCCATCGACTTCTTCACCGTACCCACCCTCCGTTTCCAGGTTCTTTACGTGTTTCTGGTAATGGCCCATGACCGGCGTCGCATTCTGCACTTCAATGTGACCGCCCACCCGACCGCGGAGTGGACGGGACAGCAACTGCGAGAAGCGTTCCCCTTTGACCAGCCCCCGCGCTACCTGCTGCGTGACCGTGATGCCATCTTTGGCGATGACTTCCGAGAACAGGTGCGAGACATGGGCATCCGCGAAGTCCTGTCTGCACCGCGCTCGCCTTGGCAGCGAGCCTATGTGGAGCGAGTGATCGGATCCATTCGGCGCGAATGCCTCGATCATATAATCGTGTTCCA
>QHYZ01000063.1 GCA_003225295.1 Acidobacteriota bacterium
TACCAACTTGATTCCGATTTTTCTGCTTTGCGCCAGATGACAGTTGGCCAGCCACAACCTCCGGCGATCATCCGTCGCAGGTTTCCCGGCGGCAAATTTCTTGACGCTTTTTTCAAGGGGCCTTTTTGAGCTACGCCGAAAAGCATCTTATCGCGGGCGAAACCGTCCAGTACGAAACCCGGCTGCACTGGATTGTGATGTTGGGCCACGCTCTGATCGCCGCAGTCCTCGCGTTCATTGCAATAGCATTTTTGGTTACTTCGCCCTCAAGTTGGCAAGGAGCCAAAGTTGCAACCCCGCGCGGCGTCATGTATTGGGCTGCTCTCACATGCTTGATGCTGGGAGCGATATTTTTTTGCATTGGACTTCTCAAGCGCAATGCCACGGAGATGGCCGTCACCAATAAGAGAGTCATCGTAAAGTCGGGGCTCGCAAATCGGCGGACCATCGAACTTCTCTTGCCAAGAATCGAAAGTATCGCCGTCGAGGAGCCTGCGCTGGGAAGGCTCCTGGGCTACGGAACGGTCATCGTGCGAGGCACTGGTGGGACGCCCGAGGTTTTTTCGCAGATTGCCAGGCCCTTGGAATTCAGAGAGCAAGTCCAGCGCCAGATCGCCGGAGAACCAAAACGCTTCTGAGCGATTGTCGTCTGGCGCAGCGTGATGGAAATAACCGAAACCGGGGAGTAGAATTTAGAAGTACAGAATGTCGCCAGATCGGAAACTCCTCGATAGGAGAGCGTCAGCCATGGCCACCCTAATGCGCAGCTCCAACCCAGCGCTCAATGAAAAGGCCTTTAAAGGCCAAGTCACCTTCGGCGAAGCGATGACGCTGCAAGGCACTGTCAACAAGACGGGCTTTCTCCTGCTCTGTGTCGCGACCACGGCCGCGTGGACCTGGGGCCTGTCACACTCGCCGGCGCCGGAAGCGGCTGTTCCGTGGATGATTGGAGGCATTTTCGGCGGCTTCATCGTCGCCCTGGTTACGATCTTTAAACAAAATTGGGCTCCGCTCACAGCCCCGATCTACGCGCTCCTTGAAGGCCTAGCGCTGGGGGGCATCTCCGCCATGTTTGAGCGCACGTACCCGGGCGTTGCGATGCAAGCCGTCGGGCTCACATTCGGCACGCTTTTCGTGATGTTGCTCGCCTACAAGACCGGCATGATTCGTGCCACGCAAGGATTCAAGCTCGGCGTGATCGCCGCCACCGGCGGGGTTGCGCTTCTCTATATCGTGGAGATGGTTCTTGGCGGTTTCTTCCACATTCAGGTCCCGGCGATCAACGGCAGTGGGGCCGTGGGAATCGGTTTCAGTCTCTTTGTGGTCATCGTTGCGGCGCTAAATCTGGTTCTCGATTTCGACATGATCGAGAGTGGCGTCCAGGGTGGGGCACCGAAGTACATGGAGTGGTACGGCGCGTTCGGCCTAATGGTCACGCTCATCTGGCTCTATCTGGAGATCCTCCGCTTGCTCGGCAAGGCGCGCCGCAGATAAGCGAAACAATTGACTGCGGGCAATCCATCATCGGAAAGCAGGTGCTCACAAACCGTTTTGTCGAAGCGCTTGGTTACGCGGCGGAGCTGCACCTGCACCAGCGCCGCAAGGGCAAAGGCCAGCCCTACGTCGGCCACTTGCTCGGCGTTGCGGCCATCGTCATTCAGCATGGCGGCGGTGAAGACGAAGTCATCGCCGCGCTGCTGCATGATGCCGTCGAGGATCAGGGCGGCCTCCCGCGCCTCGACGAAATCCGCGAGAAATTCGGCGTCCGTGTCGCGCGCATCGTCGATGGCTGCACCGATTCTTATGAAGTCTCCGGCGAAAAACGGGACTGGGGCGAAAGAAAACGCGCCTACATCGAGAAGGTTGCGCATGAGCCCGATGATGTCCGGCTCGTCTCCGCCGCTGACAAGCTGGCCAACGCTCGCGAAATTCTCTCTGATTATCACGTGGAAGGCGATGCCGTCTTCAACCGCTTTACCGGCCGCAAGGACGGCACGCTCTGGTACTACCGTGAGATGGTCAACGTATTCCACAAGGCAGGTTCGGGTGCCCTCATCGACGAGCTCGACCGCATCGTGACCGAACTCGAACACCTTGCCAAGTAGGCGCGCCGCACCGTTGACCCTGAGCTTTGAAACACAGCGCTACCGCGATTTAAAACGTAAGCCGCAAGCTTGCCGAAACGCTCCGTGGTTCTCCCAGTGCCGTCCCGGAAAACAAACTCGCAAAATTAATCACGTTGAGCCGGTTTGCCAGGTTCGCCACCTGAATCTGCAGGGCCGCGCTCCTCGATTCTTTGTGATAGATTTCTGCGCCCGCCGCCACGTCCTGGGCAAGATTCGGCCGCACGCGCCTGCGAGCCAGATCCACGCGATCCAGAATCTGTTGCCCGAAGGCCGCCAGCAGGCTACTGACATTGGCGTTGCCAATATCGGCTGGCAACCCGCTGCCATACTGTGCGCCCATCGCCAGCCAGATGCGCCGGGGCGCCTGAAAACGCACACGAGCGCTTAGCGAATTCCGTTGATCCTGCGTCACGGCAAACCTGCTCGTATCGGTCAGAGCATTGGCCGCATCGCTTCCCAGGAACAAGCCGCCGGTGATCGGCCCCTGCCCGTAGCCGGACTGGTTCGCATAGCTCAAGTAGCCTGAGAAGCGTCCCCAATGCGGGATTTCCACGCGGATTTCCTCTCCGAAGATCCGGGCCTTCCTGAAGGCAATCGGAAAGCTCACGCCCGTATCCAGCAGGACGTCGTCATCGGAATATTGGCGAAAATCCCGGCGGAAAATATTGGCATCCAGCCGCAGCTTGCCAAAGAATGCCTTGGTCACACCGCCTTCGTAAAAATTCCCGCGACCCGGCCTCACTGGCAACCGCAACACCGATGGGCCGATGGCATCCAGTAGCGGCGAGCTCGCGAGAAGCAGATTCTCGACGGCTGGCGTTTGAAAAACGCGATCATAGGAAGTATGAAGCAACAGGTTGAATGCCGGCACGAATCTCGATACAGCGATTCTCGGACTCCACGCCGACTCATGCACCACAAATCCGTAATCATCGAACCTCAGCCCCGCACTGACGTTCCAGCGCCCCAGGCGCAGCTGGTCCTGCGCATAAATCGAAGGCTCGACGTCCCATTTCCGTTGATAAGGAAAACGAAAGGTCAGCTGCGTCCCGGGATCGAATTGAGTCGGATCGGTTATCGTGTATTGCAGGGCCTCGTGCACCGGACCGAAGATGACGTCCACACCCGTCTTCCAATCGTGATGTCCGCGGTGCCCTGCGAGGTCGGCTCGCGCGTACCCTTCGCGGTAGCCGCGGTCCTGCGAAACGACAACGGGAGTGGAGGGCGCGTTTGACGCCATTGTCGCGTTCGAATCCCTCACGCTTCCCGAAAAACTCAGAAACAAATCAGACGAAATTGTGTGCTGGAAGTAGATCTGTCCGTTCGTCTCGATGTTCTGGATATCCTGCCGCTGGCCGGCTTGCTGCTGCACCAGTTCGTTTGGCACGAGGAAGCGGACGACATTGCGCATCAGGCTCACGCGCAGCCGGTCGCTGGTCGAAAAATCAATCTCGTAGGAAGCCGAGAAGCCGGCGGCATTTCCTCTGTTCGTGAAATTCCCCAGCACCGGAGGATCGAGATAACGGTCAGTGTGAAATCCCTCGCCACCAACCGAAAACCGCTGTGCTCCCCGTGCATAGAAAATTCCCGCGGCGCCGTTCAGAGTTGAGAAACTTCTGCCGCCCGCGTCGAGCCGCCCGTGCCATCCCGCAGAGACATCTTTCTTGGTAGTGACTTCGACGATGCCTCCCAGTTTCCGCCCATATTCCGCTGGAAAACTTGCCGTCAACACGCGCAAGGACTCAACATCGCCCGCATCCAAGGAGGGCGCAAACGCCGGCGAGCGATTCTGCGTCAGTGGCAGTCCGTCCACCACGAATTGCACGTCGTATTCAGAACCGCGCGGGTGAAGCACGCCATTGGCTTCATACAACCAACCCGGCTGTTCGGATACCAGGTCCAACAGTTCGCGCCCCGGTTGCGCCGCGTCATGTTCCTCGATCGCCTGCCGGCCGAGGGAGTACAGCGATCCCGTCGAATAGGGGTCCACCAGGGTCTCCGAATCGTTCACTTGCACTTGTGTTGTCACCGGCGCAACGCCCAGCGTCACGGCCAAGCGCACCGGCACCTCGGAGCGTATTTCGACCAAATCGTTCCACGGCGCGAATCCTTCCGCCTGCAAACTCAGCCGGTAAACTCCAAACGGAAGATCTTGCGCAATATAGCGCCCCTCAGGCCCCGCCACAAATGTCCTCCGAAATCCATTGGCTTCGCTGACGAGCTCGCCCGCTGGCGACACCGCAGTCCCATGCGGGTCATGCACCTCAAGCCGTAGTTCGCCGCGCACGCGCTGTGCCCTCGCGCCCACCGCGCTCAAGAACACCAGCGCAACGGTTCCCATAGTCCGTATAGTTTTTCTCGCGAGCATCTCTGATCGATTCGGTCGATAGCTACAATCCTTGCCGCTCTGCATTTGCCACGAGCCAACGCGCATTGATGCACTTTAGAAATTGTCTTTTTACGTTAGCATGAACTCCATCGTACTCGGCGCCTCTCCTCCCCCATTCGAATATAACAACACCGGTCCAAGACGTCTGTGGAATCTTTGCGCATTCCGACTGCTTCCCCATCTGGTTTCAAACCGATTTGTTTCACTAGAAAGTCGTCAGAGTCTGGTGCGAAGATAGGGAACGGGCACGGAGCAATCGAGCGGCCTCGAGGAAAACGAGAATCTGGGATGACCCAAGGGCCTGCTGGAGACCGAGAGCATCAACCGACGAAAACCGCCAACGTCTCGATCATTTCCTCAGCGGCTGTTACGGGATCCCGCATCATTCTTTCCGGGGAGGTCGATCGCGCTTTTGGAATGCCAGTGGGCAAATTGCGTAGCCGCGCAGGCATCGAATCGCTGGCCTACGTTGCCGAAGGCGAGAACGAGTTGACGCTTGCCGCGACCGCCGCGCAGGAAGCCTTGCGCGCTGCCTCCTGCGAAACGCAAGCGCTGGATTGGATCGTCGCCACCAGCGAAACGCATCACGATTATCCCTCGCTCGCGGCCCAACTTCATTCCCGATTGCTCGTGCGCGAGAATTGTGGTGCGCTGGATGTTGGCGGCGCCTGCCTCGGTTTGCTCAATGCCCTGGCCGTCACGCAATCGCTGATCGGTTCGGGGCAGGCGCAGACCGTAGCGGTTGTCACCGCCGACGTCCACAGTCGAGCGCTCACTCCCAGCCGAGTCGCCGGCGAGTTTGGTGGCTTGTTCGGCGACGGGGCCAGTGCTTTTATCCTGCGAAGCACCGCTAATAACTATTCCGGCAAAGGTTATGGCCTTGGTGAATTTCTCTTCGGCTGTGCGGGCCAGTACGCCGCCGCCATCCAGGTCAGCGATTCGAAGGATGGCCGCCTGGGCGTGAAGTTCGACGGTGAAGCCCTTTCTCGGGCGGCGATCACGCGTATGGAAAAAGTGATTACATCGGTGGAGTTGCGCAGCGGGATCGCGCGCGGCTCCGTCGGCGGGTTTGCAACGCACCAGCCGAATCCGCGTCTAGTTGCTCTTCTCGCGAAGCAGTGCGGCGTTTCCCTCAGCACCTTTCCGCCCATCGCGCGTGTTTCCGGAAATCTCGGTTCATCCACGTGCGGCGGGGCATTGCACGAAGCTTTGCGGAGTGCTTCGAGGCAACCTCGCGGCGCTCGTCGACCAATCTTTCTTGCCTCGCTCGGTCCTGGCCTGCTGTTCGGCGGCGGCTGGCTGATCCCCCACGATTGAGCTGTCCGTCCTGCAGCATCGTGGCGGTCGAAACCAAACCGTTTGGGGCACGGAGCGGCTCGAGACTATGAGCCAAAGCTCCCAAACAAGAACTGAATACTTCAAGAACCTCTCTTCAAGGTCTGGGCCATGTCCAGGCGGTAAGTCGAGTCTACCGCGGGCACCGCGCATCCCGGGAGTCTGCTAGCCAGCCCGGATCGCTAATTTTATTCCGGCAGAGTGAGACCACCGCATTATCTGAACTGCGAAGGATCAGCCGCGCCATTTCGGCGCTTCCGCATTGCCACACCCCTCGGCGCAAATTCCTGCGTTGACATCTCCGGTCGGGCCTCCAATAATCCGCCCATGCCTCGCCCCGATGCCGTACGCCGCATCAAGAGCTACTCTGCGGCCGACGGCTACGTCTACCAGTACTACTTCTTCGAAGGAAATCGTGCGCAACGGCACGGCCGTCCCGGTGGCGAGTTTACGTACGTGGTTTCCGCCAACCGCCGCACCGCTTTCCCCTTCAAGATCTTCGTCATGCAATCGGTGTTGGACGCCTGGGCAAAGCAGAACGGCCGCCCGCTCACGAGCAGCGAGGAATATGCCGTCGCCAAGATGCGTCTTTTTCGCGCTTTTGATGAAGGGTCCGTACAGGCCCCACCCGAAGGCAAGCAACCCCGGGAAGTGCTCGTCGACGAGTCCAACCTTGAAGAGCTGCTCGGGCAATTGGGCATCTAAACCGCATCATCGGGGACGGCTATCTAACACTGAACCAATCTGGAGGTGGCGGCGTCTGGTTAGGTGTACGGGAGGGCGTGCGTTCGAGGCTGCGCACGATAACAAATGCAGGAGCTGGTTCTGGTCCAACCAGGTCGCACGGTCGACCGCTTTGCGGTCGCGCAAGACGAGGAGGATGAGCTGGCGCGCGAAGCAGCCCAGGCTGATACCAAGCGCGAGTTCGAGGAGCGCCTCGCCGAGTGTGGCCCGCTTGCCTATCGCGTGGCTCGCGGCGTCTTGCGCAACACGGCTGACGCCGAAGACGTTGCCCAGGAAGCCTTGCTGCACGCCTATAGCAAGTTCGATCGACTGCGCGACCGCAACCGCTTCCGCGCCTGGCTCGTTCGAATCGCGTTTCGTCTCGCGCTCGACCGTTTGCGCTCCGGGAAACGCCGCGAACTCCGCGACACACTTTGGTCGCAACCGGTGCCCCAGCCGCTTGGAGCGACCGCCGAAGACCTCGCTGTTTCGAACGAGTTCCAAGCGCATCTCGAGGACGCCCTCGCGGAATTGCCGGAAAAATTGCGCCTGGTCCTTTTGCTTGCGGCCATGGAAGGCCACACCATCGATGAAATTGCGTCCATGCTGGGCATTTCCACGGGCACGGTGAAGTCCAGAATTTTCTATGCGCGAAGACAGTTAGCGGAGAAGTTGCAATGCCATGCCAACACTATAAGAACGCGTTAATCGAAGCTGCAGCCAGCGACTCCCATCCACAAGGCGAACTGCGCGCTCATCTGGACGTCTGCCTCGATTGCCGCGCCGCATTCGAACGGGAGCAATCCCTGTTCGCCTCCATCAACACCGGCCTTCACGTGACCGCCAACGCCGAGGTACCTGCCTCTCTCTTGCCGCGCGTCCGCGCGCGCCTCGATGAAGAGATCGCTCCACAACGTCGCTGGATTCAACCCATGATCTTTGCCGCGGCCAGCGTCGCTCTCGCACTTGTAATCTTGCTGTTTGCACGGCCCCATCACGCAAGCCCAGATCGCCAAGCCAAACAGACTCCCCAGTTGCCGGTTAGCGAGACGCCAGTGACAGACGATCGCCATCCAAATTCTGGCTCAGGCTCGCAGATCGTTTCGTTCAACAGGAACAATTCCCAAACGCGAGTTCACTCAACTTTATTGCGCCCGGTGGCGTCTAGCCAACCAGAAGTCCTCGTTCCCGCGGACGAGCGCGAGGCGTTTTCCCGCTTCGTTGCCGTTTTGGATGAGCGCAGGGAAGTGGCTCTTGCTCTCGTGACGCCGGCCCCGCCGACGAAAGACGAGTCGCCCAGTCTGGAGCCGCTCCAGATCAATGGGCTCGAGATCAAACCGCTCGCAGGAACGGAATCAGAGCAATCCGACGGGGCGGAGCAAGAACAGTAGCGGATGGTCGAATCAATTTCGAAGGAATGCGGAGGATAAAATGAAGCGATCGATGATTTCGTTGATGGTGCTACTGTTTGGAGTGCTCTCGCCATTCTGCTCGGCCCAGGAAAAGCCGAAAGCCGAAGATGGTCAGAAGGCGGAGGTGCGGACGACCCCCGTCAAAGTGCAGATCGTCATCACCGAATTGGAAGGCGACAAGAAGATCAAGAGTCTCCCGTACACGCTTTATATCAACGCGCCCGACGCGCCCGATTGGAAATCTAGTGGCTTCGTCAAGTTACGAGTTGGAAGTCGCGTGCCGGTATATACGGGCGGCACTGCGGGAAGCATGACCTACTTAGATGTGGGTACCAACATGGACGCTCGGTCCGCCTACACAGGCGAGGGCCGCTTATTGCTACAAATGAAGATTGAGCGTTCGTGGGTAGAGGGCGACGTTTCCGTCCCAGTGGCGAAGTCTGATGGCTCCGCATCGGAAACCTCCAGCGGACATTTCCGGGAACCGATCATCGGAAACTTTACCTCAGAACTCGATCTGAAGTTGCGCGAGGGCCAATCCGTCGAGAGCATTATGGCCACAGATCCCCTTAGCGGAAAGGTGCTCAAGATTGATGTCAGTTTCACGATTGTGAAGTGATTCTCCTTGGGCATTAGTTTGTCTTTACCAGACTCTTCAGTGCGGTGGGCAAATCGGAGTGCAAGAACCTGTGGCCAAGTTTTTCAATGGCTCGAGGCAAGACGCGCTGGCTGGATAACAGTAGCGCGTCGGCCATTTCACCCAGCGCCAGCCGCAGCGCAAAAGTGGGGGCAGGAAAGAGCGCCGGCCGACGCATCGCTTTCGCAAGCACCTTTGTGAATTCCACGTTTTGCAGCGGTTGCGGCGACACAATATTAATGGCGCCCCTCACCGGGGGGTTCTCGATCGCGAATCGCAAAATCCCGATGACGTCTTCGAGCGTCACCCACGACATCCACTGCCGCCCGGAACCCAGCTTCCCCCCCACGCCAATCTTGAATGGGAGCATCATCTTCGGCAGCGCACCGCCCTCGCGCGCCAAAATAATCCCGAACCGCGGGAGCACCACGCGAATCCCCAGGGCCTCGGCCTTCAGCGCTTCCGCTTCCCACTCCTGCGCTAGGCCCGCAAGAAAATCCCCACCCGGCTTGCTGTCCTCCGTCAGAGTTTCGTCGCCGCGATCGCCGTAATATCCAATCGCGGATGCGGACACCAGGACGCTCGGGCGCGCATTCATCTTGGTCAGCGCTCCAACCAACGCGCGCGTTGTATCAATCCGACTTGAACCCAGCAGCGCTTTCCTTTGCGCTGTCCATCGCCCGTCCGCAATCGATGCACCTGCCAGGTTTACAACCGCATCGGCGCCCACGCCCGCGCCGCCCAATTCTCCCGTCGCCGGATTCCACGACACAACAAACCCTTCTTTCGCCGCCTCGCCGCCAGCACTCTGCGGTCGAACCAACCGGCACACGGTATGCCCACCCCGCGCCAGCGCGCTCACCAGCGCGGTCCCCACCAGCCCCGACGAGCCCGTTACCAGAATCTTCATCTTTTTCCTCTTCGGTCTTCTTTGTCTGGAGCGGACAAAAAGAAAATCTTCCTGCACGCTACGCAACCCGCTCTCAACGGTCAAGCAATCGAAATCTTCAAATCTTAGCTCGATGATGAAGTTGTTGAATTCTCCGTCGTCCTAAACAGATCGAGCGCTGCAAGGTTCGGGATTGCACATGCTCAAACCCGTGCCACTGGCCCCCTCAAGCAGCGCGGGTTACAATTCCCCTGTGCCACCTGTATCACAAACGATTCGCGTCACGGTCCTCTTTTTCGGCCGCCTCAAGGAGCTCACTGGCCATCCCGAGCATTCCATCGAGTTCACAGACGCCCCGACCATCGAGCACCTTTTCGCTCTCTATGCCGCCCGCCATCCCGAGCTCGCAAAATACCGCTCCTCGGTTGTCGCTTCGCGCAACCAGGAATTTGCCGCCTGGGATACGCCTCTCCGCTCCGGTGACGAAGTCGCCTTTCTCCCTCCCGTGAGCGGCGGCTGAGGCATCAATATGGCGAAACTCCCTCACGATGACATCTATCAATTGGTGCGTGAGCCCATCGACATGGCCGCGCTGGCCCGCCACGTCCGCGCTCCCGACGACGGCGCCATGGTCATCTTCGACGGTTTTGTCCGCAATCAGTCTCACAATCGTCCGACTCTCTACCTGGACTACGAAGCTTACGAATCCATGGCCCTCGCCAAGATGCGCGAAATCGGCGCCCAACTCCACGAAAAATACCGCATCCATCGCGTCTCCGTGGTCCACCGACTCGGGCGCCTGGAGATCGGTGAAACCAGCGTCTTTATTGCCGTCAGCGCGCCCCACCGCGCTGCCGCCTTTGACGCCTGCCGCTTCGCCATAGACACCCTCAAGCGTACCGTGCCCATTTGGAAGAAGGAGTACTTCGAAGACGGCGCGGTGTGGGCTGACGGTGAACTCCCTCCGGCACCCGCGGCGACGCCTCGCGCGAAACCTGCATCTTAACTTCAAATGTCGATAACCCACTTACGCCCCCACCCCCCCCTCCTGCTGGCCGCCCTGGCGCTGTTTTTCGCCGGGATCGCGTTTACCCAGGACAAGCCCGACCGTCCTCCCTGGGCGCAGAAGCCGAAATCCAGCGCCAGCTCGACTTCCAGTTCGTCTCCCACCGGCGAGCCTGGAAAAATCGTCCAGCCTACGCCACCGGCCCCAACGGAGAATTCACAGGAGTCCGCTGCGCAGCGCGGACGCATCCGGGTCAACGTCAATCTCGTCAATGTCCTCGTCAGCGTCCTCGACGAAAAGAATCGGCCCGCCCCCGACCTTTCCCGGGAGGCCTTCCAACTATTTGAGGAGGGCGTTGAGCAGAAAATCGACAAGTTCGAGTCCGAGACTTCTCAGCCGCTGGACCTGGCGATCATGATCGACGCGAGCCTGAGCGCCCACAAGGAGATCAGCTTCGAGCAGGAAGCCGCCGCGCACTTTATCCGCCAGGTGTTGCGGCCGGGCGACCGCCTGGCCGTTTTCGCGTTCGATGAAAACGTGACGCAGGTCACAGCGTTTTCGGACATCGTCGCCGATCTGCAAGCAGCGGTTCGCAGGATTCCCGCCGGCGCCGGCACTTCGATTTACGACGCCGTGCTTCTCGGTTCGCGCTCCCTCGAAAGCCGTGGGGACGACCGCCGCCGCGTCATCATCCTTGTCACCGACGCCGGCGAAACCACCAGCAGCTCCGACTTCGACGTCGCTCGCAAGGAAGCCGTGCGCGCTAATGCGCTCCTTTACACCATCGTCATCCGCCCGGTGAAAAATGAGAGTGGGCGCAACACCGCCGGCGAACACGCGCTGGAAACCATGACCGACACTACTGGCGGTGCCATGTTCTATCCCGACACGCCCCAAGAGCTGGGCGCCATCTTTGATCGCATCGACCGCGAGCTGCGTACCCAGTATCTCTTGGCCTACTATCCGACTCCACGCGGCCCCGCCAACACTTTCCGCTCCATCCAAGTCACCGTGACCCCCGCCGATTATCATGTCCGCCACCGCAAGTCCTACCTCACCGGCCCCCAGTAGCTCTTCGTGGCACGGCCACACCTGCTCTGCGTTTTTCTAGGGGCACGATCTCGCCAATGCGTTTGGCTTTTCTTTTTCTGGAACTACAGCTACAGTTTCTCACTCTCGGAAGCTTCGGATGCAGCAAAAGAGTGCCTCAGATTGGGCTATCCCATGCCTTGATGGTGTAGTCCGAGAAATCCCAAAGAAGATTTCTATGCCGTCTGCCCCGAGCATCTCCGAAAGCAGCATTGTGCAAAAGGGACCTGGTTTCGCTTTGCACCTGCAAGAGGCGGTCTGGCCTCCGACGTTTTCTCCCATGGATGGTAAAGTGAGGAGAGCCGTTGCGCGTCGCGCCGGCCGAGACTTCGGAGAGCTACCCTTCCCCCCATGACCAAGAACTATCTCGACGTGGCCATCGAAATCGCCCAGGAAGCCGGGAAAATCCTGGTGGAAGAATTGTCACGTCCATTGAACATCGTTTACAAAGGCAATGAAGTCGATCTCGTTACCCAGGCGGACAAGCGCTCGGAACGGTTCATCGTCGAAAGGCTGACCAAGTACTTTCCCGACCACGCCATTGCTGCCGAAGAGGGAACCGGGCATGAGAGCGCTTCGGCTTCGGACTTTCGCTGGCACGTTGATCCGCTCGACGGCACCACGAATTTTGCCCACGGGTATCCCTGCTTTTCCGTTTCGATCGCTCTCGCCCAGCGGGATACCCTTCTTGCCGCGGCGGTTTTCAATCCCTTTTACCATGAACTTTTCACCGCCGCGCGCGGCGAAGGCGCAACGTTCAACGGCAAAAAAATCCGCGTCTCCAAAGTCACCACACTTTCCACCAGCTTACTCTGCACCGGTTTTCCTGTGCGGAATCGCCAAGCCAGCCCGAATCTTCAATACTACGGCGACTTCACCCAGCACTCTCACGGCGTTCGCCGCGATGGCTCCGCCGCGCTCGATCTCGCGTCTGTTGCAGCGAGCCGTTTCGATGGCTTCTGGGAATTCGGCCTTCAGAAGTGGGACACCGCCGCGGGCGTCCTGCTGGTCGAAGAAGCCGGCGGCAAAGTGAGCGATTTCGCCGGAAATCCCTATCAGCTTGGCGGACCCGTCATTCTCGCCACCAACGGGCTAATCCACGAAGAGATGCGAGCCTTGGCGCTAGAAATTTCGATCCGGCCCCAGGAGCCTTTTCGATCATGAAATCTCTCGCCCTACTCCCGCATCGGTCGACATAGGATGTTCTAGCCGCGCCGCAAGTTCTGCCATTTTTCATCGTCACAGAACCGTCGTAGAATAGACAGGTGCGCAGGTGGCACCGCGCTCGCAGAATTCATGACGGCTTGGTGATGAAGAAATCCAAGAGAAACCGCAAGCGCGAGCAGAGCTCCAGAACGATTCCGCAATCCAGTCCCAACCGTCTGGCCTTTGCGGAAGCAGCCGCTTGCTTGGTGGAGATTGGAAAGGGTTTTCATGCGCGCGGATGGGTTTTGGGCACCAGTGGAAACTTCAGCGCGGTGATTTCCCACGAGCCGCTGCGGCTGGCGATTACTTCGACGGGCTTGGACAAGGGATGCCTTACGCCTGCGCAGTTTCTGGAAATGGACGAAGCGGCCAACGTCATACGCGGCGATGGCCGACCGTCTGCGGAAGCTCTGCTCCATCTCGCCATCGCGTGCGGCGTAGACACCGGCGCGATCTTGCACACTCATTCGGTTTGGAGCACCGTCCTTTCGGGCTCGCATGCCTCACAGGGCGGCATCGCCTTGGAGGGGTACGAAATGCTCAAAGGACTGGAAGGCGTTCGAACCCACAAGCACCGCGAGTGGCTGCCCATTCTTGAGAATTCGCAGGACATGGTTGAACTGGGGAAACGCGTTTCGAATACCCTGCGGGAAAGCCCCGGTATTCATGGTTTTCTTCTGCGGGGGCATGGGCTTTATACTTGGGGTACAGGCTTGCAGGAAGCCAAGCGCCATGTTGAAATCCTGGAGTTCCTGATGGAAGTACTAGTTCGCTCGGGCGCCGCATAGAGTAGGTGATTCCCGCGCTGCCTGAGCCTGGAGATAATGCCGTGGCTGTCCTGCGAATCCCCGATGAAAACCGTTCGCTCCGTGAACACGACCAGGTGCGAGATTATCTCGCCGGGATTGGCATTGACTACGAACGCTGGGAGTCTCCGGCCGACCTCCCTGCGGATGCTTCCGCGGATCAGGTCCTGAGCGCCTACAGCGACCAAGTCGAGAAGCTCAAGCACCAGGGTGGCTACGTCACAGCGGATGTAATCGACGTCGATGCCGATACCCCCGGGCTGGATGCCATGCTCGCGAAGTTCAACATCGAGCATACGCACGATGAGGACGAAGTCCGCTACATCGTCGCCGGGCGGGGCCTCTTCCATATCCACCCGCAGAAGGGTCCGGTTGTCGCGATCGAGGTCGAGGCGGGTGACTTGATTCGTGTTCCGCGTGGCACGCTCCACTGGTTCGATCTCTGCGGAGACCGCCGCATACGCGCCATCCGGCTGTTCCAGGATAAGTCCGGTTGGACGCCGCACTATACAAGCAGCGGCGTGGACCGGAATTACGAACCCCTATGCTGGGGACCAAGATACATTCCTCCGCAAGCAGCGGCGAAGTAGCTGGTGTGTCGCTGATCAACGAATCCCAGATCCGCATCATTCTTCTCGACATCGAAGGCACGACAACCCCCGTCGATTTCGTTTATCAAACGCTTTTCCCCTATGCGACCCGCATGCTGGAATCTTTTCTTCGAGAGCGCTCTCAAGATCCCGAAATTCACTCTTTGGTTCAGCATCTGCGTGCGCAACACGACCTGGATGAACGCGATGGCCTTAAACCGCCCGGTTGGCTGGACAATACGGAAGAAGCGCGGCTACGTTCGAGCGTCGCCTACGGCCAGTGGCTGATGGCACGAGACAGCAAGTGCACGCCCTTAAAATCGCTTCAGGGGAAAATCTGGGAGCAAGGATTTGCGAGCCGGGAATTGCGCGGCGAAGTTTTTTCCGATGTGCCCGTTGCTTTTGAACGATGGCGGCGGCAGAAAAGGATTATCTGCATCTACTCGTCGGGAAGCGTCCTCGCGCAGCAACTCCTGTTTCGCACTACGACCTCAGGCGACCTGACGTCGTATGTCTCCACTTTCTTCGACACGCGCGTTGGAATCAAGACCGAACCCGCCAGCTATGAAAAAATCGCTGCTTCTCTCTCGCGTGCGCTCGGTGAATTTCTATTCATCTCCGACGCGGTGAAGGAAATCGAAGCGGCGCAGTCCGTGGGAATGCAAGCGATCCTGTGCGACCGCGCATCTTCGCCGGCAACTGCGGGCGGTGTCATTCACAGCTTCGGCGGCATTCTTGCCGATTAGCATCTTGTGGAGCGCGCTCCCGCAGCGAAGCGGGCATGAAAACGCACGCACGGCTACTTGCCCTGCCACTCCGCGTACAGCTTGGCAATCGCCGGCCCGATCGTGAATCCCCACGCGAAAACAGGGAAGTTCTTGAACTTCTCTGGCACCACGTAGCGGTGTTGCGCTTCTTCGGCAGGAACTCCCGCCTGGTACATTTTCTCGGCTTGCCCAGCGATGTCGTCAAACACTTCGCGGATCGAAGCGATGCCTTCCTGGCCGCAAATCTGGCCGTGACCTGGGACAAAGAGCGTGTCCTTATCGAACCCGGCGAATTTCTTCAGCGTGTCTCGCCACCCTGAAACCGTGGCTTTCTCGTCGAAGCAGACGGGATACCAGCCGCTGAAGAGTAGGTCACCGGTGTAGACAACATTCTGGTCTGGGACACGCACGAGGATGTCCGTTCCGGAATGTCCGGGATAGGACTCCATCACCCCCGTCAGACCCCCGAGGTCAATCGACATTGGCAGCTTGGCCGGATCAATCGGATGATTCGGCAGCGACACCACGCTTGTATTCGCAACCTGGAAGAGTCCCGTCACCGCGTTCAGATCACTCTGTGCGTGCTGCCGCTGCGCATCCGACTTGGCGTCCTTGACGCGCTTCTCGAAGGGCCCCAGCGCCGCCTGTTTGTCCGCCCCCTGCAACGGCACATAGTTATCGACCATGCGCTGCGCAGCGGTTGCGTGGGCCCAGAGTGGCACGCCATTGGCACCGTAAAACGAATTCCCCATCGAATGGTCATAGTGATAGTGCGTGTCCAGAGCGCCCTTCACCGGCACCTGGCTTACCATGCGCAAGGCGTCCATCTGAAAGGATGCGCCCGCCGGCGATATGAATCCTTCGATCAGAAGCGCGCCCTCCCTTCCAGCGAGAAACCCGCCATTGCAGATCGTCGTGGTGCCCTTCGACGGATCGGAGATCGTGGCATAGAGCCCGTTTCCAATCTTCCGCACCGACGCGAACCCCTTGTCCACAATCGGCGTTGGCGACACCCGCGAGTCGATCGCCAGCTCTGCCGCCAGTGCCGGCAAGGGAATCAGCTTGGCCAGCGAATAAAATGCTCCGAAACATGAGGTCTTGGTGAGAAAGCTTCGCCGTGAAAACGACAGCGAGTTGAGCAATTGGCGGTCACCTCTGACACCGGCCACTTCACCGCCATTGCTGCTCGAGTTGCTCATGGCTCCTCCCATGGAATTGCGTTTCTTGTGATGACGCTCTCTAGAAGGAGATTATTCTAGCAGAGCGGTAAAGCCCGAGGCGCAACTGGCACCTCGGCCAGATGGAGACGCCAGCACCTCCGCAACCCATTCTGGCGTGAACGCTTCCGGGAACGAAGCTTGTCATTCACAACACGGACACGATGGGGGTGATGGATATACGCGATTCTTTCCGTACTATGGAGTGTGTCGACGACAACCGTTTCTTGAGTCACTCCGGGGGAATTCCGTCACTCCTTGAGGGAGGCACTCCAGCATGATCAAAATTACAGGTATGGTGGCACTGGCAATCGGGCTGTTGCTCGCTCCCTCCTGGCAATCGCAGGAAATCTGGCGAGATGCGTGCATCCAGCGGTGTATCGCTCAGCCCCTGATTGGAGATCCGGAAGTGCAGAGGCAGGAGATCGTCAGCCTGGAAAGAGAAGCCGCGCGCGCCATCCAGTTGAACAATGGCACTTATTTTCAGCGTATCTACAGCGACGATTTTGCTGGCACACTTTCTCACGGCCAGCAGGTAAACAAGACGCAGTGGATCGATGTCATTCAATCTCCCGCGGTCAAATACGAATCGTTCAACGCCTCTGAGATCAACGTCCGGGTCTTTCAAGAGACGGCGGTGGCAACTTGTCTCTGGTCATCGCGAAGTATCATCAAGGGCCAGCACGTAAGCGTCCAGATTCGGGCGGTGCACGTTTATGTGGATACCCCACGGGGCTGGCATGTGGTCTTTGGCCAAACAACCAACCTGCCTCCGGACGTACAGCAGCCTCTGTAGCGCGAGTTGTGGCTTGCGAGTTGTGGCTTGCGTTGACGCCCCCTAAAGCGGATGTTACGCTCGCCGCTCGCTTTCCAAACGCATGCGCGCCGTCGACCTGATCCGCAAGAAACGTGATTCCGGTGAACTCTCCCGCGAAGAAATCAATTTTCTGGTTTCCGGCTACACCCGCGGCGAAATACCCGACTACCAGATGGCTGCTTGGCTGATGGCTGTGTGGATCCGCGGGATGAACCGCTCCGAGCTCGCGGCCCTCACCGAAGTGATGCTTTACTCCGGAGAAGTCCTCAACCACTCTGAAATTCCCGGCAAGAAAGTGGACAAGCACTCCACCGGGGGGATTGGCGACAAGACTTCTCTCATCCTTGCTCCCATTGTGGCCGCGGGCGGCCTAACGGTTCCGATGATCAGCGGCCGCGGCCTCGGCCATACCGGCGGCACGCTCGACAAACTGGAAGCGATTCCGGGCTTCAACGTGAATTTGTCGCTGGACGAATTTCGCCGGGTTCTGCGCCAGTGCGGAATGGGGTTGATCGGCCAGACCGCGGAGATTGCTCCTGCCGACAAGAAGATCTACGCGCTGCGTGACGTCACTTCGACGGTCGAGAATATCGGCCTCATCTGCGCGTCCATCATGAGCAAGAAGCTTGCCGAAGGCATTGACGCGCTGGTGCTCGACGTGAAGACAGGTTCCGGCGCTTTTATAAAGCAAGAGGAGGATTCGATTCGCCTCGCCGAAGTCATGGTGGAAACCGGCAAGCGCATGGGCAAGAAAGTGGTGGCCCTCATCACCGGCATGGATCAGCCGCTTGGCCGGATGGCTGGCCATTCGAACGAAGTTGCCGAGTCCGTCGAAGTCCTCAAAGGCCGCGGCCCCGCCGATCTGCGTGGCTTGAGCCTCGATCTCTCCGCGTGGATGTTCTATCTAGGTGAAAGAACGAAAAGCGTGGAAGAAGGCCGCCGCCTCGCCGAAACCATGATCGCCACCGGCCAGGCACTCGAAAAATTCCGGCAAGGGATTCGCCTGCAAGGAGGTGATGAACGCGTCATTGACGAGCCAGAACGCCTGCCCACCGCGCGCCTGCATTTCCACGTATCGAGTTCGGGTAGCGGCTTCATCACGGGCGCCAACTGCGAGCAGTTTGGAATCGCGCTCGCCATGCTCGGCGGAGGCCGCGAAAAAAAAGAAGACCAGATCGATCACGGCGTGGGCCTCGAATTCCATAAGCGGATCGGTGATCGTGTGAAAAAGGGAGAACCGCTGGCCACGATTCATTACAATAGCGACGCCAAACTTGCCGAAGCGCAAGCGCTTATTGCCGGCAGCTATTTCGTTGGCGAAAATGCGCCGCAGGACGAGCGGCCCCTGGTGCGCCGGATCATCGGCGCCTAAATCGATTGCGGGAGGATGGTTCATGGGAAGATGGACGGGCGTGCTCGGCATGGCCGTGATTCTCGGATTGGCGTGGCTGTTCTCCACCAGTCGTCGCGCGATCAAGCTCAAGACCATCGCTTGGGGCCTCGGGCTCCAGTTGGCTCTTGGATTTTTCGTGCTCCGTTCCAGCGTTGGCAGTTCGGTGTTTGGTTTCCTGGGTGCCGGCGCAAATAAGTTGTTGAGCTTTTCCTATGCGGGTTCCACCTTCGTGTTTGGCGACATTGGCATGCCCAAGGAACTCTCCCGGCTCGGCTTTTCGTTTGCCTTCCAAGTACTCCCCACAATCATCTTTATTGCCGCCTTCTTTGCTGTTCTCTATCACCTCGGGGTGATGCAACTCATCATCCGCGCCGCCGCGTGGCTGATGACGCGAATCATGAGTGCGAGCGGCGCGGAATCCCTCAATGTGGCTGCCAGTATTTTCATGGGCCAAACTGAAGCTCCGCTGACCATACGTCCATTTCTTCCCAAACTCACCAAGTCCGAACTGATGGTTGTCATGACCAGCGGGATGGCGCACATCTCTGGTGGCATGATGGCCGGGTATATCCAAGTGGGTGGTGCCGATCCCAAAAACCTCCTAACCGCAGTCATCATGACGGCACCCGGAACGCTGCTCATGGCCAAGATGCTCGTGCCGGAGACCGAGCAGCCGCTCACCGCCGGCCGCGTGGAAATGCCGCCGATGGAAAAGGAGTCCAACATTCTCGGGGCCATCGCACGAGGGACGGTCGATGGTTTGCACCTCGCGCTCAACGTCGGTGCCATGCTCATCACCTTCATCGCCTTGCTTGCGTTGCTCAACGCCATCATGGGCGGCGTTCACAACTGGCCTCACATGGCCTGGTTCCCGGAAAGTCTGCAGACCGTTTTCGGCTGGGTCTTTGCGCCCGTTGCCTGGCTGATCGGAGTGCCCTGGCATGATGCCGCGAAGATTGGCAATCTTCTCGGGACGCGCATGGTCATCAATGAATTTGTCGCCTTTGGCCAGCTTGGCCCCTTGAAAGGCTCGCTCGATCCGCGCACTTTTGCAATCGCCACCTTCGCTCTCTGCGGCTTTGCTAACTTCAGCTCCATCGGCATTCAGATCGGGGGCATCGGCGCGCTCGCACCAGAGCAGCGCAGCCAGCTCGCAAGGTTCGGCATCCGCGCCATGCTCGCCGGCACTATGGCAAACTTAATGTCGGCTTCCATCGTGGGGATCCTTACGTGAGCGCAAGAAAGAGCCCTAAGAAGAACACTGCGAATACGATTTCATCCGGAAAAATCGCGGCTCCAAGCCAAACCGGCAGTTCGCCGGGCGGCGAGTTCGAGCGCGCGGGCCAAGCTGCGGACTTCATCTTTTCTCAAACATCTGTCCGGCCCCGGATCGCGCTGGTTCTTGGCTCGGGCCTAGGCGCGTTTGCCGATGAATTTGCTAGCGCTACAAAAATTCCTTACGCCAAAATTCCGCGTTTCCCGCAATCCACGGCCATCGGCCATGCCGGAAAGCTCGTCATCGGAAAGGTGGGAACAATTCCCGTTGTCGCGATGCAGGGCCGCGTCCATCTTTACGAAGGGTATTCCTCGAAAGAAGTGGCCTTTCCCATCCGCGTTTTCGCGCGCATGGGCGTACAGGCCGTGATCCTCACCAACGCCGCGGGCGGCATCAAACGGGAATTCGTACAGGGCCGGCTGGTGGTGATCAGCGATCACATCAATTTGCAGGGCGTTAATCCGCTCATCGGACCAAACGACGAGAGATTCGGCTTGCGGTTTCACGACATGACCTCGGCGTACGACCGCAGATTTCGTGAAATGACTGTCGCTGAAGGAAACCGCCTGGGCATTGGGATGCATGAGGGGGTGTACGCAGGTCTCCTCGGGCCGAGCTACGAGACACCGGCGGAGATACGCTACTTGCGAGCGATCGGCGCCGATCTGGTAGGTATGTCCACGGTTCCGGAAGTGATTGCCGCGCGGCACAGCGGCATTCGCGTGCTGGGCATCTCCTGCGTGACCAATGCGGCGGCGGGAATACTGGATCGGCCACTCAATCACCTAGAAGTGCTGGAAACCGCAGCGCGCGTGAAAGGGCAATTCATCGGCTTGCTGAAAGCGGTCATTCCGCGAATTGCCGAGGCCATTGCGTAGAATATTTCGGGGCGTGCCGGGAGACGTTGGCGTGAGCGAGAATGAAACTCTGATTTCGGCCGCGAGGCAAGCAAGGGAAAACGCGCATGCGCCGTACTCCAACTTTCGCGTCGGCGCGGCGCTGCGTGCCACTTCGGGAAAAATCTTTGGCGGCTGCAACGTCGAGAACGCTACCTACGGCCTCACCGTTTGCGCCGAGCGCATCGCCATTTTCAAAGCCATCAGTGAAGGCGAGCGCGGGTTCGATGCTATTTCCGTCGTCACTGACACCGATGCCCTCACGCCTCCCTGCGGCGCTTGCCGCCAATTGATCTGGGAATTTTGCGGCGACATCCCCGTGATCATGGCGAATCTGAAGGGCAGAGTGGAGATCATGCAGATGCAAAACCTCTTTCCTAGACCGTTTGATTCTTCCCATTTGTGATGAGACGAGGCATGACCGTGGAAATTGCAATTTGGAGATGCAAGGCTAATTTCGCAGCCGTTGCGCTCCTAATTTTCATTCTCAGTCTTCTATTTTCGGTTCGCCAACCCGCACAAACTGAGAAGCAGGCAATCAGCTTCGACCTCCTGGTCAAGAATGGAACCATTGTCACGATGGATGGGGAGCACCGTATCTTCGGAGACGGCGTGGTTGCCGTGCGGGGTGACGTGATCGCCTTTGTCGGCAAGAGCTCTGACTTTGTGCTGGGCCAGGTGAAAGGTGTTACCACCAGGCTGACCATCGATGCACGTGGAAAGCTCGTCTTGCCGGGATTTGTGAATGGCCATACGCATGTGCCCATGACCTTGCTCCGCGGTTTGCGTGACGACGTGCCCCTCGATGAATGGCTGCAGAAGTACATCTTTCCGGCCGAAGCAAAGAACGTTACCGAGGATTTTGTCCGCTGGGGCACGCGGCTTGCGGCAGCCGAGCAAATTCGCGGTGGCATCACCACGTTTGCCGATATGTATTACTTTGAAGATGTCATTGCCGAGGAGACGAAAGCAGCAGGGATGCGCGCGGTGCTTGGCGAAACGGTCGTTGATTTCCCTGCACCGGACAATAAGAACAACGAGACGATGCTCGAATATGCTGAGAAATTTCTGAAGCGCTGGCAAGGCGACCCGCTGATTCACACCGCGGTCGCGCCTCATGCGATTTATACCTGTTCGCAAAAGACGCTTCAGGATTCAGCGGCGCTGGCGCGGAAGTACCGCGCGCGGATTCTCATCCACGTCGCAGAAATGAAAAAAGAGTTGGACGACAGCCGCGCTCAGAACGGCACCACACCGGTACAGTATCTCGATAAGCTCGGTATTCTCGGGCCGGACATGGTGGCGGCGCACTGCATTTTTGTTGACCAGACGGACCGCAGGATCCTGGCGCAGCGGCAAGTGGGTTGCGTGCACAATCCTTCCAGCAACATGATGTTGGCGAGCGGTGTTGCTCCGGTGATCGAAGAGCGCGCGGCCGGCGTAGCGGTCGGGCTGGGCACGGACGGGCCGGCGGGCAGCAACAACGATCTGGACTTGATGGAAGAGATGGACCTGGCGGCGAAGCTCCAGAAGGTCACCAAGATGGACCCGCAAGCGCTGGGGGCGAAGGCCGTCGTCGAAATGGCCACCATCGAGGGAGCGCGGGCGCTGCACATGGAGAAGGAAATTGGTTCGCTCGAACCAGGGAAGAAAGCGGACTTTATTTTTATCGGCCTCGATGCGCCAAACGCTGTGCCGATGTATGACGTCTATGCGCAATTGGCGTACGCTTTGAAGGGAAGCGATGTAGAGACGGTAATCATCGGCGGCCGCGTGGTGATGCGCGACAAAAAACTGCTCACCGTGGATGAAGCGGCCGTGATCGCCAAGGCGAGAGAGTTCAAGAACAAAATTGAGGCCTCGCTGAAGTAAGCCAGGAAAAAATGGACCCGGAAAACTATGAAGTTCGAGCTCCGCAAAGAAGAGAAGGAAGGAAACAAGACTCAGGCATGTGCGCGCGCGCCCGGCAGTTCTCTGACCCGCAACATCTCGTTGCCCAAGAGCTTGGCAGGGTGGCCGATGAGAACGCCGACCAACCCAAGCCTGATGGCTGCGTCAACCGGGGATTCTTCTGGGATATGGCCATTCTTTATACGCCACATTCCAAGGGGCGGCAGACACCGACGGCTGTTTTCTCGAACGGTCCGGTCGTCCACGTGGCTTCTGCGCTCGAGAAGGCGCTCCAGAACCGTCCATAACGGTGCGCGCCCAGGACTTGGTGTAGCGACCGCGCAGCGGAAGCGTCACTCCTTCTCCAGTTCCTCGACGTAGGCGATTGCGCGGGCACGAAATAGCGGGTGCGCGGAAGCCGATGCCCGTCGCGGACCTGAAATTCTTGCCATTACCGGCACCTGCCAGCGTATGATAGCGCTGTCGTCGTTCCCACCCCCGACACCCATCCTCCCCATTTTGGCGGGTGTCCCTTGCAAGCCATCGTGCGCCGATTGGAAGAACGCATTCCCCTGGCAGTAAGAGTCGATCTCTGCAGCCTGGACCTCCGTCATCGTGCCGATGAAGCCCTTACAGAAAACGTAAGCTCCCACGGCGCGCGCGTCGTTTCAAGCAATCCGTGGAAACTGCGGGATCGGCTGAACTTGTGGTGCCTGCGGGGACACTTCCGGGCCCGGGCCCGGGTAGTCTATTGCGAGCCCCTTGGACCCGCTTCATTTGCCATCGGTCTGCAACTGCTAGCCTGTGCGGGAGAATGGAAATAGCTCCGCAACGAGCTCTATTGATGGTCCCGCTAGATTCGTGGAAAAACCCTTAGAGCCTAGCGGAAAAGTGCCAGCAGCGATTCGTTGAGCTGGGTCAAGTCGGAATCGAGTCGATAGTAGCCGGGTCGCAAGCCAGCCGGAGTCTCACTTGATGTGATGTTGAGCACGGCAAAATCGTTTGCTGCCCTTGGCTCGTTGGCCAGCTCCGGAAACTGATCGCCAACATAGGTGGCGGGGTGCAGACTGACGACGAGCTCACACTCGTTCACGGATAGAACAGCGCGGAGCATGCCCTGGTTTCTTGCGTGGGGTTGGCAAAAGTAGAGATTTGGCATACGTTGAAATAGTAGGTGTTGGTACGGAAATATTAAATAGTACTATGGGACCATTGGTGGAACGGGGTAGCTAAAGACGCTGGAAAACAGCTCTAATTTTCCTGAAACTCATTAGATTCAATGATTTAGTGACTAATCCGGATTTCTCTGGGCCCGCGCGATCACTCAGTGGAACAATTCCCAAAATGAACCACATTGCGGCCATCCCCCAACTGTGGCTCAGCGTTGCACGCACGGCCGTCAAACGGAGCAGGGCGGAGGGATAATCGGAGAGGGATCCCTATCGGCCCAGACGGCAAGCGCGATGAGCCCGGAAGGCGACCAGGCTTACCGCCTGAGCACGTCCATAGCTGTCAGCGCATAGATCGCGGCGCAATCGATCACTTTTCGCAGGTCCACATATTCGTTCGGGCCATGCGCGACAGAGAGCAGACCGGGACCGTAAGCATAGGCCGGGACGCCCAGCGCGATATAGAAACGAATCTCCAGCAGGCCGGGGCACATCTCAAAAGGCGGCGCTTCGCCGGTGACCGCCCTAGCGCTGCGAGCCAGCGCCTTGCCAAGCGCATCATCCTCGCGGCAAGCGGAAGAACGGCCTTCCTGCAGTGTCTCCCATTCAAGCGGGATACCCTCGCGCTTGCAACTCTCTAGGACCGCGATCAGCTTCGACCCTTCCTCCCGAGAGTCTTCCTCCGGATTGATGCGCCGGTCGATCGTGAACCAGCACTCTTCCGGCACCACGTTGAAGTTTGCGCCGCCGCCGCTCTGTCCCCCCAGCATCAGAATCGAGTTGCGCGCTTGTTCCGCCCCAACGTTGAAGTTGGTGACGCGCTGCTCCACCTCTCGCTTCAACTCTTGGAGCTGTCCAACGACGCGATGCATGCGCTCGAACGCGTTCTCACCCAGGTGCTGCAGGCCAACGTGTGCGGATTTCCCGTGCACTCGGACGCGCAACGAAATTGCGCCGCGATTCGCGTTCCAAACGACGCCGCTTGTCGGCTCAGCCAAAAGCATGCCGATTCCGCCACAGCCTAGCCGTCCCTGCGCCGCCAGCCACGCCGAGCCCCCCTCGCCTCCCGTCTCTTCATTGGGAACCAGCGTCAAGCCGATCCTGCCATTCAGTTTGGCAGCAGTTTCTTTCAGCGCCAGAATGGCATACAGCATGGCGACAATCCCGCCCTTCATGTCGCAGGAGCCGCGGCCAAACACGAAATGCTCCTTGCGCAAAGGCCGGAATTGTTCGGGGGTTTGCGCGGGAACGACGTCATAGTGTCCGTGGAAATAGAGAGTCCGTTCCCCGCGTCCGTACCCTGCCAGCAGGCATACGGAAGACTCCGCGCCATCTTTTGTCAGGTCGGCGGTGTCCACACGCTCGCATTCGATGCCAAATTCTCGCAACCGTTTCTCGAGGGCATCCGCGCACGCGCGATAATTTCTCCCTGGCGGATTTTCCGTGGGGTTGGCAACCAGCTCGGCTAAGAGTGCAGCCATGTCCTCCTCGCGCTGGCGTAGCCAGTCAAGAATCGGGCCGGTTCGTGCTTCACGCTCGCTCGATCGTCTGCTCATCGGCCCACATGCTAGAATCCCGCGCCGATGACTCCAACCGCCATATTGGTGCTGCGCTAGGCAAGACCCGTTTCGGGCCATGCAAGAAGAGAACAGCCTGGAGCATCGCGGGCCGTCGCTCGATGTTCGCCGAGTTTTCTCGAAGTTGAGCTTCCTGCCTTTGCATGACACGAGGATGGCGTGGTGAGCCAATCTCATTGAAGTTCACCTGCCAGTTGCTTTGCTCCCGCCGGTTTAGTTGATCTCGAAGGACATAGGTTTGGTACCGACTGGAGCGGTAGCGCCAGGAAATATCTCGGTCGGCGTTGCCGGGCCCAGGCGCCACCAGCACGAGTGGCGCGTAGTTTCGGCTGTTGAGGGAGAGGTACCGGAGTTGGGTGCCGTTGATCAAGCCGGTCGCGGTGGCGGACTGCCGCTAGACTCGCAACGGGTTAGCTTCGACGGTTACACTTTCGCTCAGCGTGCCAACTCACAGAGTGACATGGACGGCCAGTTTATCGTTGACGTTCAATACGACGCCGCTTTCGGTAATCTTCATGAATCGAGCGATCTCGGCGGTAACGGAGAGTTGCTTGCCAAAATTGCCACGGTGCTAGCTCGCCTGCATGCAACAGCAGCCGCCTGTGGTAGGCTGTGCCGCAATGGAAGCATCAAGTGGAGAAGACCTTTGACCACCGGCGCAATCGCATTCCCCGTGTTGCGGTGGGTGGGACTGCTGTGGACGGTGGTGTGGCTGCCGACCTATATACGCGTGTGGGGCTGGGCCAATCTGCTGCACTTGTGCGATATCGCGGTGATCCTTGGCTGCGTGGGGTTGTGGTGGGGAAGTTCCTTGTTGATTTCCAGCCAGGCCGTCAGCTTGCTGGGGGCGGGGATTTTTTGGTCCATCGACATTGGTTGGCGGCTTGTGACGGGACGATTTCTGGTTGGCGGAACGGAGTACATGTGGGATACACGCGTACCGCTTTGGGCGCGGCTCCTTTCTAGCTTTCACATCAGTCTACCCTTGGCACTGCTCTGGGCGATGCGGAAAATTGGATACGACCGCCGCGCTCTGGCATTGCAGGCAGCGATTGCCGGGGTTCTTCTTGTGGCCTCGCGGTTCTTGCCTTCGGGATTCAATATGAACTATGTGTATCAAGATCCTCTCTTTCATCGCTCATGGGGTGCTGCTCCCGTGCATCTCGCGGTGATTTTTGTCGGAGCCTTCGCGCTTGTTTATTGGCCGACCCATCTTCTCTTGAGCTGGATGTTTCCTGTTGCCGCCACTGCGAAATAAAGTGACGAGGCGCGAATTCAGAAGCGGAGGAAAGTGCATACGGACGCAGAAAAGAATCAAGAGCAATATCTCGTCATGCTCAAGACAGCAATGGAAGAAGCGCGCCTCGGGCTTGGCGAGGGAGGAATTCCCATCGGTGCGGCGCTATTCGAGGGCAATGGAAAACTGCTGGGAAGGGGTCACAACCGCAGAGTGCAGGAAGGAGATCCTTCGGCGCACGGTGAAACGGATGCGTTTCGAAAGGCGGGCCGGCAGCGGAGTTACCGCGACAAAATCATGGTGACGACCCTGGCGCCGTGCTGGTATTGCAGCGGCTTGATCCGCCAGTTCGGGATTGGCACCGTAGTCGTGGGGGAATCCGTGAACTTCCGCGGCGGGATCGATTGGCTGGTCGAAAACGGAATCGCGGTCATCGATCTGCACTCCAAGGAATGTGCGCAAATACTTACGAAATACATTGCGGACCATCCTGAGATTTGGAACGAAGATATTGGTGAGGGCTGAAGGCCCAGTGTGGTGCCGTCAGAACAGTCTATGTACGGGGAATTGCCTGAATATTTCAACGTGGCGGCTCATTTTCTGGAAGCGCCGGCAGCGTCGCACCCTGAGCGCCTGGCCATCGTTGGCGAGCCAGCTGAGGTAACCTGCGCCGAACTGGCAGCGCTTGCCAATCGCACGGGGAACGCGCTGCGTGGCCAGGGCATTTCTCGAGGCGATCGTGTTCTGATCGTGCTGCCGGATTCGGCGGAGTTTGTGGCCGCCTTTTTCGGTGCGGCCAAAATCGGCGCCGTGGCTGTGCCCGTGAATCCCTTCGCGCGATCCTCCGACTATATTCATTACCTCGAGAATAGCCAGCCGCGAGCGGCGATTGTTCATTCTGAGGCGCTCGCGGAGTTTTTGCCGGCATCCAGCGTGCGCCCACAAATGCCGATTGTCGTCGTCGGCAAGGAAAAAATCGACCTGCATCATGTGGCCGGCGCAAAGTGGAGCACGTGGACAGCGGCGGCGAGCGAACACCTAACGGCGGCAAACACTTCGCCTCACGATCCGGCATTCATGCTCTACACCTCAGGAAGCGGTGGCAGGCCAAAAGCGGCAGTGCATGGTCATGCGGACATGTTGGTCAGCAGCCGGAATTATGCGCATGCCGTGCTTGGGCTGTGCGCCGACGACCTGACGTTTTCCGTGTCGAAACTGTTCTTCGCTTACGGCCTCGGAAACGGGATGTATTTCCCGCTTTCGGTGGGCGCACGGATGGTGTTGAACCCAGAGCGAACCAATGTCGCGCATGTGATCGAAATGGTAGCGCGGTACCAGCCGACCGTTTTCTTCGCGGTGCCGACCTTTTATGCAGCGGTCCTGCGGGAATCGAAGCGGCCGGGCCTCCGCGTGGATTTTTCTTCGGTGCGCCAGTGCGTGTCGGCCGGTGAAACGTTGCCCGCTGAAATCTTCAACGCGCGGAAGCGGCAATTCGGAATCGCCATCCTCGACGGAATTGGTTCGACAGAGATGCTGCACATTTTCATTTCCAGCCGTCCGGGAGAATGCAAGCCAGGCAGTTGCGGCGTTCCCGTGCCGGGTTACGACGCGAAGATCGTGGATGACATCGGAGAATCGGTGCGGGAGGGCGAAATCGGCAATCTCTGGGTACGCGGGGCTAGTGCGTTTGCGGAGTACTGGCAGATTCCCGAATTGACGGCGCGCACGAAACGCGGGGATTGGGTTGTGACCGGCGACAAATTCTTTTCTGATTCGGACGGTTACTACCACTACTGCGGGCGTGCGGACGACATGCTGAAAGTGGCGGGAATGTGGGTTTCGCCGATGGAAGTGGAGAATGCTCTGTTGGGGCACCCGCTGATCGTGGAATCCGCGGTCGTCGGTGAGATGGATGCACGCGGTCTGATGTACTCGGTGGCGCACGTGGTGCTGCGCCCAGAGTGCGAAGGATCGGGAAAGCTAGCGGCGGAAATTTGTGAGCACGTCAAGGCGCGGCTGGTGTCGTACAAAGTACCGCGTGAGGTGCGGTTCTGCCGGGAGCTGCCGAAGACCGTGACGGGAAAAATTCAGCGCTTCAAACTGCGCGGTACGTGAGCGAAAACGGGCGGGCCAAGGCCCGCCCGTACACATTACCCTGCGAGCCATCAGTCGGAATCATTGTAGGTGTCGTAGGAAGCAGCGATGGCGCGAACTTCCGCGAGAGTTTGATCGCGCAGGAGTTTGCCGTCTTCGAGAATGGTTTCGAGGACGTTGTTGGACGGGATCGGAGCGCCGTCAACGACTTCGACGGTAGCGAAATCCTTTTCGTTTTGAATGAGGTTGAAGCGGCCTCCCCTGCTGGCTTTCGACGGATCGGTTTTCGGGTTCTTGTAAACGTTGTGCCATTGGCCCTTGCGGTCGATGGCGGAACACTTTAGTGCGAATTTCAGCGTGTCACGGTTGACTTGTTGCAGCAGAGCGCCGCCCATGCCGTAGCTCCAGATGTCCTGCGACCAGCCCTTGCGCGTGAGTTGCGTGGTAATGTTTTGGATGGTGTAGAAGTTGACGCCGTCGCCCTGGATGAAGCGCACGCACGGAACGGTGGTTTTCCAGCCTTTGCGGTTTACTTCGTAGCCGAATTTTTCGCTGACAATTTTGAAGAGCTCCTCGAGGACGGTCACCGCTTCGCCGGAATCAGGGCGAATCACCAGCGTGCCTTTCCTTTGCATGACTTTGTCGCGCAGCGCGCCGCCCCAGAGGTTGCGGACGGCATTGTAGATGTCGTAGGAATCGCTGACGCACGCCACGACTCCTTGGGGACAGTTTGCGAGGATGTTGGCGTAAGCGTCGAGCTCATGCGCTTCGCCCCACGCGGTGATGGTGGAATGCTCGGAAGCAGGGATGCTGTAGGCGGCACAGTCGAGCGGATTCTGAGCGCCGAGATCGGCGGAATAAAACTGATTGAGAATCTGTACGGCGGCAAGCGTGTCGGTGCCGAGAAAATTGAGCAGATGCGCGGCGCCGCCAATGGCGGCAGATTCCTTGGACGAGACGCCGCGGAATCCGAAGTCGTGGAGCTTGAAGGGAAGAAGCGAGAGATCGCCGGTGCGGGCGAGGGCTTTGCCGATCACCTGTTTGATCGCACGGGAGAGCGTGGCGACAGTGATGGGATACCAGACTTGCAGGAGAACAGTTTCGGCCCAGTTGGTCAGCCAGTAAAACTCCGGGTCGGTGTTCTCTATGGTTATGAGAGCGTTGTGGCTTTTGACTACCGTGCCTTCCTTGACGGCGCGGATGCGGAGAGGCAATCGCCCGCCGTGCTTCGCGTAGAGAGATTTGAAGCCCGCGTAATTGAAAGTTTTCGTGTGGCCGGAGAAATGCGCGTGGGCGATACGGCGGGCTTCTTCGACATCGTCGAGGGTGAATACGTGGCCGGCGAAATTGGACTTGATGATGTATTGCAGCATGGCCAACATGGTCTGGTCGAACATGCCCCCGCGGGATTCGACATAGGAATAGATGTGGCGAGTGTCCGGGGGATATTGCCACCAGTGGGTGAGCTTGTAGGAGTCCGTGTTGAGGATGGGATTCAGGCGAAGCGACTGCATGGGGCTCCTTGCGGTTGCACAGGCGGATGGGTTGGGGGCCGCAAGCCACTTGCGACATTCAGCATAGCAAAAGCGGGTGACGACTGGTCTAATCGCCGCTCTTCCCGTCACCGACCGCAATGCTGGTAGGCGCTAAGCCGATCGACCTCGCAACTTTCCTCACCATGGCCTGAGCGGTCTTCACCGATCGCCGCCATGGTGTCCTGGCTGCCCGCATGGCGGGCGGCGGGTCGCGATCTACTGTGGTTAAGAGTTCCAGGTGACGCGGGACAACTGTTTCTTGCGGGATTCCCACTGAGCGCCGGAGAGCACGCGCGGGGCTACGTCGATCAGGCGGGGCGTGAGTTTGAAGACGCCAGCGGCGGTCCATGGTCGGCCGTCGCGCGTACGATACTCGCGGACGTTTAGGGCGTCCGCCATGCTCGTGAAAGAGACGTCCTGGACGATCATTTCCGCGAGGAACTTGAGAGTTTGCATTTCCAAGGGATCGTCTTCTAGATGGCGGCAGTCGGAGGCAATGCGAAGGCCGAACGGGATTTCCTCAGAGGCGCTGGGAGCTTCCTGCTCTTCAGGCGTGGCGGAAGTTTCCACTTCGCGTTCCCATTCCAGGGCGACCAGGCTCCAACCCGCATCGTGCATCTTCGACAGGTAAACGGAAGTCGGCAAGATGCTGACTTTCTCTCGCATACGATCGATCTTTTTCACGGAAGCCTCCTTGAGGGGGCGTTTTTTAGATGCGGCGGACGAACTTTCCCGCAGAGCATCAAGGCAATCTTGATGCCGCAGGCGGAAAAGGCGGAAGCCATAGAATCAAAAAGACTTCTGGCAAGAACCAAGGGACTCTGCGGGTTTGCCTGCGTCCGTTGGCGGGATGAGACTGTCGCGTTGCCGGACACCCTACTAAGTGGCAGAGAAAGACCCCGGCCGCTAATCAGGTAGAATCGCATCTCAGATTTCCTGGGGAGGAGATGATGCCGAAAAAACCGACTATCGATGATGCCAGGTTGATACTCGAGCTTTACGACCTGAGGCGCGAGCCGGAGCTTCGGAAGGCCAGGCAATGGTGGCTGATCACGTTCTGGCCCAAGAATGCGGATGATTTCGTGAAAGTGGCAACGACCATGGGGTCAGAAGAGAACAACTGGCTGAGACAGGTGGGCAGCTACTGGGGAATTGCCGTGTCATTTGTTCTGAATGGGGTGGTGAGTGAAAAGCTTTTCTTTCAGCTGTCCTTTTGCGGAGAACTATACTTTATCTTTGCCAAGGTGCGGCCCTTCCTCCCAGAAATTCGCGAGAAGATGAAGAATCCCGATCTGTTTCTCACGATGGAAAAGGCCATTCTGGGATCGAAGATGGCGAGAGCGCAATTTGAAAAAGTTGAGGCGCGTGTGGCGGCGATGCGGGAGCAGCGATGAGCTCGCAAGGCAGAACGATAGTCCGAAAGCAGGGGATGTTCTTCGCCCTGGCGTGTCTGGCCGCCGCCGCGTTGCTTCCACCCGGAGCCATGGCGAAAGGGGCCGGCACTTGCACTGCGGGAACAACATTGCGATTGAGCGCGCCCGAATCAAGCCAGGGAAGTTTGCTGCTGATAGAGGTGAAAAGTGCGAAGCCCTTGTCGGAAGTGCAAGGAGATTGGGGCGGGCGGAGCGTCCCGTTCTGGAGGGAGGTTGCAAGTGAAACCCGGCGAAAAGGTTTGCTGGGAGTTGACCTCGAAAAGGCGCCCGGCGCATACGCGTTGAAGGTCACCGGGCAAACGACGCGCGGGGAGAAAATGAGCTGTAGCGCGACGGTGACCGTGAGGAAAGGCCGGTTCGCGACGGAAAAATTGCAGGTGGGGAAACAGTTCGTGGAGCCCAGCCCGGAACAAATCAAGCGCGCGGACGAAGAGCGGCAAAAGTTGCGCGATATTTTTGACCGCGTGACGCCGGAGCGTTTATGGGACGGAAAGTTTCGAATGCCGCTGGATGGTGTGACCACGGGCTCGAATTTTGGGAGGCGGCGAATTCTGAATGGGAATCCCGGGACACCACATGGCGGGGTGGATTTGCCCGGGACCACCGGAACCCCCGTGCACGCCGCGCAGCGCGGGAAGGTGGCGCTGGCAGAGGAATTGTTCTTCTCCGGAAATACCGTGGTATTGGATCATGGTCTGGGAATTTACACCTTCTATGGGCACCTCTCGGAGATCGACGCGAAGGTGGGAGACACTTTGGAAGCTGGCGCCGCCCTGGGTAAAGTCGGAGCGACCGGGCGCGTCACCGGGCCGCACCTGCACTGGGGACTCACGGTGGAAAGAGCGCGGGTGAACCCGCTGCATATTGTGAAGTTGCTAGAGAACGAATGAGCGTTTGAATGTCCAGGATTTCGAAGGCCGGCCGTGATGGGGAGGAGATCACTGTTGAGCCACCCGTGGGAGAGGACCAGCGCGGCGATGAGCAACATGCTCCGATGTGAGTTGCCCGCAGAAACGGCGCTCCGCTCCTGCCTTCTGAAGTGCGAGCCCGAGCAGCGGCTCAACCTGTTCGACCTAGATGCTGTGATCAGCGCGGACCAGGCCTGTGACATGTGATGACCGCCCCGGAATGAATACAGTTTGTGCGCCCATGACAACTTTGGTTTGCGATTCGGATTGTATCGTCACAGGAGTCGTGGTGCGCTTGTAGACTTCCTCCGTCTTCCAGTAGCTTGCGCTTGATGTCCCATCTGTTGGACTCGGTGAGGAGCGCGTTTCTCACGTATTTCCACAATGTGGGCGCACCAAGCAGGCTTCCCAGCACGGGAAGACAAAGCCCCATTGAACGATAGGCCAGTGAGAGACACTGCATAAAGCGAGCCCCCTCGGGCCCTAGCTGCGGCCGGCATCTATGAGGAAGAGGTCCCCCGGGGCGAGCCGCCAAGTTGCCGAGAATGTTGCGTTTCGGACGAGGTAGGGGGTAGGTGTGGCGGCGGAATCGAGATTGTTACCGGGCCTGGTAGCAAGCAAGTGTGGGAAGATGGGCGAGGTACGGGGAGGTAGGGGAGGTACGAGGGTACTGTTATAGGGCTTCCTCTTGTGGTACCGTTCCGCCATTGTTTTTGAAGTTGTAAATAGGCAGTCTTGGGGTGTGTGGGCAAGGTTAGTGCTAGTCACTTCTATTTTGTCATTCTGTCTTTTTAGCACCCTGCTGACACGACTCGGTAAGAGTAGACGTGTGGGTTGAAGTTGGCCAAACGTCGTGGATTCATAAATCAGATTTGAGGTCGAAGCCGAAATGTCCCTGCTTCACTTTCGTTGCAAAGAACGTCGTCGTACCCTGCGGGTAGCACTGACCGTGCCGTTGACCGTCCACGGAAAGACGGACGCTGGCGAGAAGTTCTCCGCGCAGACCCATTCGCAGGCGGTGAACCGGCACGGGGCGTTGTTTCAGCTTGAAGAGATCGTGTTGGTGGGACAAACGCTGATCCTGATGAATGATCACTCCGCGCAGTCCATGGAGTCCCGTGTCGTCTCGATCCATCGGGCTCGCGACGGCAAGCAGTATATCGGGGTGGAGTTCATCTCGCCGGAAATAAACTTTTGGCACATGCAGTTCCCGATTCCAGGCTCCAAACCGCTGCGTCGAATCGTTCCCACCAAAATCTCCGCGTAAACCGGAGCGCGGCATTCCCGCTCCTCGGGTCAATTCCTCTTTGCGCTCAGCCCATACCTCTTTTCAGCCTATCCCATACCTACTCATTTCTTAACGCCACCATCGGATCGAGCCGAGAGGCGCGCCGGGCGGGCAGGAAACTTGCCAAAGCCGCAAAGGCCGACAGGCTCGCCACTGCCAGGACGTAGGTGACAAAGTCGGTCGGCTTTAGTCCGAACAACATCGCTGCGGCCACCCTGCTGCCTGCCAGGGACAGCGCCATTCCGATCAGCAGACCGAGGCCGAGCAAAACGGAAGCTTCCCGCAGCACCAGGTGCACAATGCTTGCGCAATCCGCTCCCAACGCCATGCGAACACCGATTTCGCTGGTCCTCCGTTCCACCATGCAGGTGATCACCCCGTACAAGCCTACGCTGGCCAGGAGCACAGCCAGCAGTCCAAAGAATCCGGAAAGGTGGGCCATCAGGCGGTCTCGCTGAAGAGACACTTCCACCATACTGTCGAACGGCGTAAAGTCCATGTCAATCCCGCGATTGATTTGCTGGACGGTGCTCTTCAATACGGAGATGAGGCCGAAGAGCGAAGCCTGGGATCGAATGAGGATGGTCACGTCCTGCTCGGGGTGTTCCTTCTGGGTGACCGGCATGAACATCGTGGGCAGATATTCTCTTCCCGCAGATCGTAAAGTTTGGCATCTTTCGCTAGTCCGACGATCTGGAATAGACCGGTCTCTTTGCTTTCCGACTTTACGCGCAACGTGGCACCGACCGGATTTGCCCCGGCGAGATACTTGCTGGCAAAACTCTCATTGACGATGGTCACCTTGGGCGATGTCAACGTATCGCGATCGTCAAAATCCCGCCCGCCAGAATCGGCGTATGCCACGTCGCGAAGTACTTTGGGCTGATCTCGTTCAGCTCGCTCTTGCCCTCGATGACCTGTCCGGCCCTGTCCACCAGCACTTGCCGGTTCATTCCCTTGCCGCTCAGCGGGACGATTCCTGCTTCAGCGGCAGACTCCACGCCGGGAATCGCTCGAACCCGCCGCAGCACCAGCCCCTTAAATTCCGCGCGTCGGTCGACGGGTAAATGGAGCGCAGTCAGGTCCAGATCCAGCTCCAGCACCCCGTTTTGCGTGAATCCCGCATCCAGCGTCGCCAGTTTTTGCAGGCTCCTCGCAAAGAGAATCGCCCCAACAACCAGCATGAGCGACATGGCGATCTGCGAAACCACGAGAACGCGCCGCAACCCAAACCGTGCTCGACCGCTCGTGGCGCTCCGTCCGCTCGACTTTTGCACCGCTCCCGGGGACACTCGCGTTGCCCGCAACGCCGGAGCCAGCCCAAACAGGACACACGTCAGCACGGTGATCCCTGAGGTGAATCCCAGCAATCGCCAATCCATGGCCAGGTCCACAAACAGGGGAGCGCTGTCTGTGCTGATCGAAGCCACCAGCAAGCGAGTCAATCCATGCGCGAGTTGAGCGCCCAGGAGCGCACCTGTAAGACCAAGGAGCAGGCTTTCCGCCAGCAATTGCCGGATCAATCGGCCTCTGGTCGCCCCTACAGCCATGCGCATGCCCATTTCCCGTTCGCGGGCACTGGCCCGCGCCAGCATCAGGTGGCTAGATTCGCCGAAGCAATCAGCAGTACCAGCGCCCCCAGCCCCAGCATCAGCCAGAGTGGGTCCTCGTACGTCTCGCGCAAGCCAGAGATACCTGTACCGGCAGGAAAGGCCCCGAGTTTGTAGCCGAGAAAGTGTTTGGCATCGCCAGGGTCGAACTCGGAAGGCAACGTAGCCTCGAAAATTGCTGGCGAAATCGCGCGTAAGTGCGCCGATGCTTTCTCCATGGTCCAGCCGGGCTTCCGTCTGCCCATCACTGTGAGCCACCAGCCATCTCGCCGGTTCAGCACGCTGAACTCGCTGCGAATCGTAGGTTCCGCGCAGAGGGGCACGGCTACATCGAAGTTCCGTCCGACCTCCACACCGTAGAAACTCGCCGGCGCCACTCCGGTTACTTCGAAGGGATGCTTCTCAATGGTGATCTTGCGTCCGACGATAAATTCGTCGCCACCGTACTCACGCTGCCAGAAGGCGTGGCTGACGACTACTCCGGGAGAGGCACACTCGGCGCGGTCATCCTCAGGCAAAAGGAATCGTCCTCTTTCGGGCACAATTCCCAATACGCCAAAGAATTCACCGCTCACCCAAAGGCCCTGGACGGGGTGGACTGGGCCGCCGGGAGAGATATTGAAGCTCGTTGGTCCCCAGGCGAATACGCCCGAGAGCGCCTGCTGCTGCGCTCGAATCTGGCTCCACATGGGGTTTGTCAGATTGGGATAGCGCGACACGAAGGCACCGGTTGCACCGTTGCGTTCCGCGATGCGCACCTCGGTCAGTTCCTGAGCGTTTTTTACCGGGAGCGCTCTTAGACGAATCGCATCCAAGAGCTGGAAGATGGCGGTGTTGGCTCCAATGCCTAGCGCCAGAGATAAAATCGCTGCGGCCTCAAAAGCAGGACTGAATCGCAGCAGTCGCAAACCAAACTTCAGATCCTGCCAGAGTGTTTCCACCAGCGACTCCCAGCTCGCCGCACGGACTCGTTGTTTTACACTCTCCGCGCCGCCCATCTCGATACGCGCGGCCCGCACCGCTTGTTCGCGGTCTAACCCGCGGCGCATCTTCTCGTTCACGGCGGCGTCCAGATACCCGCGCAGTTCCTCATCCATTTCGCGTTCTACCTGTTGCTTGCGGAACAATCCCCGCAGACCACCCGCCAGATTTCGCAGCAGTGACATCGCTTACCTCCTACGACTCCGCCTCGAGAATCCGCGCGATAGCCGCTGCTTGTCTCGCCCATTCGCGGGTCTCGCCCTTGAGCTGTTTGCGCCCGAGCGCTTGCAAAACGTAATACTTAGCGCGCCGATTGTTCGCAGTGTCCCGCCATTCGCTCTTGAGCCAGCCGGCCCGTTCCAGCCTGCGGAATGCCGGAAACAACGATCCCGGATTCACCTGGAAGACGCCTTTACTGATCTGCTCGATACGCATGGCGATACCATATCCATGCATCGGCTCCAGCTCCAATGTTTTCAGGATCAACATGTCCAGCGTGCCCTGAACCAGGCCGCTCGGCTTGTCCGCCATGAAATGTACTCCTCTCGAGCGTCAGGAGGAAGATGGCATGGATACCCTAGATTGTCAAGAGGAGCGGTTCGTTTCGCCGGGTTTCATGCCATGCCATTCATTCCGCGGTACGATCTACGTGTGCCAGATGGTGTGAAAAGGATCGGTTTAATTTCGGATACCCACGGCTTACTGCGCAAAGAAGCAGTGGAAGCCCTGCGTGGGTCGGAGCTGATCATCCACGCAGGAGACGTGGGGAAGCCGGCAGGCGCGGCCATGATCTACGTTCTACACAATGTGAACGCCCTGGATTTGAATCCTGCCGCAGCCGGTTTTCAAATCGTCGTCAGTGGCCATTCCCACAAACCAGGAAAGACGGAGCGCGAGGGCGTGCTCTATGTCAACCCTGGAAGCGCGGGACCGCGCAGATTTCAATTACCGGTCACGGTGGCACATCTGCGATTGGGAGGGATACCGTACGACGTGGAGTTCGTGGATCTCGAACCATCCCGGTAACCCCAGCGGCACGGCCTGCGCAGACACGGATGCGCCGCTCTAGGCAGCTCAATCGGCGCCATCAACGGAAGACCAACAGAAGGCGTGGGTTTCTGGGTTTGGCGCACAGACATTCCTGCATGACAATTTCGTCTTTGTCACGTTGCGTGACTCTTAATGTGAAGCAGGAACCCACGCAAGGCCATCGACGCCCGGAGTGAGGTCGATAGGCGGCTGCATTATCCAGGAGCGCAGGTCGAGCACGGCGATTTTGCCGGCACCGGTCCCGCTCACGTAGGCGATTTCTCCGCCCGGTCGAATCAGGATTTCCGAGGATCTCTCCGGAACTTCCAGTGAACGCACCACCTTCAGAGTGCGCAAATCCACGACATGGAGCCGATTGGCGCCAAGGCTGACGGCCAGCAACCAGCGCCCATCGGGAGTCGGCGCCGACGCATACGCCACGTCCGGCAATTCGATCCAGTTCGTAATTTTGTTCGTAGCCGTCGCGATGACCGCGATGCGGGGAGCACCTTGATCGTGGGTGAAGATGCGGAGGCCATCTGGTGAGATGGAAATGCGCTGAACACTCTTTGCCACGGGAATCGTGGCAAGGAGATTGCGCTTCACCAGATCGAGCACGCTCACGCTGCCGGCGCTGACGTTGGCGGTGTAACCGCGGTGGCCGTCGAGCGAAAGAACCAGCATGTGGGATTGCGGCTCCCCCGTCGGAATTTCCGCGACCAGCTTGCGCGTGGAAGGATCAATAACGCCGACGGCATTTGCAAGCTCGGCGGTGACGTAAAGAAGACCATCGGGCCCGAATTCGGCGCGGTGCGGGCGAAGGGGCTTACCCAGGTCGATCGTGGCCGCGAGTTTGCGCGCCTGCAGATCAATCACATCAATCGTGCTGCCGTCCGTCCCAGGCCTTCCGACGCCAGCGTTTCCGTAGATCGGAACGTAAGCAAAGCGACCGTCTTGGGACACGATGACCTCATGTCCGTTCACGCCCACAGAAATCTTTGCCAGTTCACGGCGATTTTCGGGATCGACGACCACTAGGGTGTGCTCCTTCTGATTGGCCACGACCAACAGACCGCCCGCAGGTGACGCTACTCTTGCGTCTCGTAGCTCAGATGAAGCGACAACCATCATGGAAGCAAGGAGCAGTGATAGGCGTACCAGCATCGACCACCTCGACGGAACATCCTTTTCCTTCGAATGTGCCGAATCCCAGGGGAGTATATCTTTTACCGAAGTCAGCGGCTACGGCTGCGTTTCTTGTTCACTGGTTTCTTGCTTCGAGCCCTGCGCACCAACGGCTTTGCGTTGGAGACTGCATCGCGTGCCTTCTTTGGAAGTTTCGCGAATACCAGGTCATAAGAATCGCGCAGCAAGCGCGCGAGTTCGTCCGCCGGCAAAGCATCCTTGGTTTGAAGCCCGACCCATTGCGCTCGCGCCAGGTAAGGCGCAGGAATGATGTTGGGTCGTTCCGTGAGTTGTGCAAAACTTTCCGGCTCCGCCTTGAATGAAAGAAACACCGGAGCCGGCTCCAGCGGTGTCGCGGCGAACATCTTTCCGCCTACTTTGAACAGCAAGTCGCTGCTCCACTGAATCTGTTCCGTGGCACCCGGAAAGGAAAGGCAAACCTCGCGCAGCCAATCGACGTTCATGAGCAAGATTCTAGGACAAAGAGAGGCTTGCTTCAATCGACGAGACGGCATCTCCCCCGACGTCGCTTCCGGGTCATCCTTCCCAAGCGATCTCCTTCACCGGGCCAATCACAAAGAAATAAGAAACAGCAGCGAGCAGTGCGACGAAAGCCATGATCACGAATGCCACGAAGAACCGTCCGGTGTAATCGATTACGAATCCGGTCACTGCCGGCGCGCTGACACCGGGCAAGATTTCCGAGGGAATTCTGCCAGCCCGTCCATCGGCCCGCCATTCTCGGACCGGCCAGCGTTTGTGTGATCGCCAAATATTGGATCCGCACATGCCACCGGCTGCGAACGCTAGTAGCAGCAGAATAACAGAGACCGTGGGACCGGCGAGGGTGCAGCCAAGGAGGAATAGCCCGGCAGTCCCCGCTCCGGCACGCGCAAAAGTTTTGCGAACAAGAGTCGGCGATCCACCGGTCGGAGATCCAACCGAAAACTACCGCGGCAGCCGCGTAGCACAAGTATCCCAGCCCGCCAATTTTCGCCATCGTACCCATCGAAAGGTGGCGCTCACGCACCAGATAAAATGGCAGCCAGGTGATCTCGAAGTACAGCACGTAGTTTGCGCCGAACAGGCCCCCGCAGGTTCCCCACATCGATCGTTGCATCAGGAGTTCGAGAAATCCTGCGCCGCTTTGTTCTACGCGGGAAACGACGGTACGTCCTAGCGGGATCCATGCGAACCAGGGAACCAGCAGGCCATGCTGACGACGCCAAGAACGATGAAGAAGGAACGCCATCCGAATCGCGCCAAGAGCGTGCCCCCGAAAAATGTGCCCAAGGCCGGGCCGCATCCAACTCCGGCAGCGATGGGCGCGTTTGCAAATCCACGGCCCACCTCCGGAACGTGTCGCACCAGCATTCTCGCATAGCAGGGATAGGCTTTCAGCAAAGGTGCGGCGATGGAGAGGCTACCGCGATCGATGTAATTGATAAGGGCGGAAAGAGCCAGGAGCGCAATCGCCCGCGTGGCCGGACGCGAAAGCCTGCTGTTCTCGTTGGCGGGTGCGGTGGGCAAGTGTGAACGCCGGACATTTCTTTCCGTCCGGGTGTCTTCATCCGTGCGAATCAGTTGGTTCCCTTGAGGTATTTGTCGAACCACGCCACCGTGCGCCGAATCGAATCGATCTGATTCTCACGTTTTTCGAAGCCGTGCCCTTCGTTCGCGTAGTAGTGCGCATCCACGGTCTTCCCATCTCTCTTCAACAGAATGACAACTTGCTCCGCCTCTTCTTTGGGGACGCGCGGATCGTTTTCCCCCTGTAACACCAGCAGCGGCGCCTTCACACTGTGGATATAAGTGATGGGAGAGGCCGCATTGTAAGCGGCGCGATCTTTCACGGGATCACCGAGCAGGCTCATTTCGTATTGCTGCAGCATGGGATCCTCATGTTCCAGCATGGTCATCCAGTTAATGATGCCGTACATCTCCACCCCCGCCGCCCAGATGTCCGGAGTCCTGCCGATGGCCATAAGGGTCATGAATCCACCGTAGGAACCGCCAGTGATCCCGATCTTATTCGGATTTACGTAACCGGTAGCTTCCAGGAACTTGGCGGCGTAAACCTCATCTTGTAAGTCTCCGCCGCCCAGGTCCTGGTAGTTGGCCTTCTGAAACTCCATGCCATAGCCGGTCGAACCACGCACGTTGGCCTCAATGCAGATGTATCCCCGGGACACCAAGGCAGCCACTCGCGGACTCCAGTAGTCTCCGGACTGGCCGGTCGGCCCGCCGTGGGGCAAGACCAGCGCAGGGTTCGAGCCGTCACGTTTCAGGTTGAAGGGCATCCATAGCAGCGCGCTTATCGTTTTTCCATCGAAGGATTTGTAGCTGATGATCTGTGACGGTGATCGTGGCACAGAGTTCAAACTTGCAATTGCAGAGTACGTGAGCTGTTTCGATTTCCGTGATGACACATGGCAAATCCAAAAATCACCCGGCTCAACCGAGCTCTCGTGCGATAACAGAAGCCGGTCTCCGGAGGGCGAAAAGGAGCTGGGGTAGCCGGCGAAACCGTTCACGCCTCCGGGCACTGGGATTTTTTCCGAGTGCAGCGTGGCCACGTCCGCCACATACGTATCTACGCGCCCGTCCGCGTTGATCGTATAAGTAAGCCAATTGCCGTCGGGAGAGAAGTCACCCGAACTGGCCTCCCACTTGGTATCCGTGACCCACGCGAGCTTTCTCCCGGGGATATCCAAGAGGGCCACGTTTTGGTAGCCGCTCTTTTCGTTGGAGGTAATCAAAAGCTTTTTCCCATCCTTGGACAAGGAAGATGCTATGTTGAGCACCTGTCCTTGGTGCGCGGTCAGGTTCGTGGTTTTTCCAGTTGCGACCTCAATCGCGTAGACGTCGGCGTCCGTAAAACTCACTTCCAGACGGTCCGCGTAGAGCGTTTTTCCGTCGGGACTCCAGGCCACCGATTGCCACAGATGGTTCGGAGTGCTTTCGTGGGTGAGAGGCGTCATCTTCCGCGTGGCCCAATCCAGCAGCGTAATGTCGTACACCGTGGCTTCCTTCGGCTTGGTGTTCAGTGCGATGGTCTTCCCGTCGGGAGACCATCGGGGGCTCTCTTCGCGAATTTCGGGAGTGTTGCTCAGGTTGATCACTGCGCCACCATCACTCGGGATGGCGAAGATATCCCACAACTCATTTCCACCGGTATCCTGTTGAAAGACGATCCACTTGCCGTCGGGAGACCAGGTGTCGCCGTACTGCCTCTCGTCTGACTGCGCCAGTTGTATCGGCCATCCTCCGTCTGCGTTCACTTTCCACAAATTCGCTCGGCCGGAGATGTCCGTGGTGAACGCAATCTCTTTGCCGCCGGGAGACCACGACGCGCTGGAAACGCTCCGCGTGAAATAGAGATCATCAATGGGAATGGGGCGCGCGTTTGGATTGGACGCCGATGTGATTGTCTTTGGATCGCTGATTTGGCGCGCATCCGGGCCCGACGACTGGGCAACCGCGGAACCGCAAACCAAGAAAGCCAAGAAAGCCAAGAAAGCCAAGAAAGAAAGACAGGTACTTCGCACCGACTTCATCGTGACCTCATTTTCAAGCCGGCATCTTGCCAGCATTGCGTGGCGACTCTTGAAAAGATTCCGCAGCCGGTTTCTCCTGTTGGAGCACGCCCTTAACTCCAAACAGTGAGGATCGCTCCCATGACAAGGTAGCAGACGAGCTGGTAGCCCGTGTTGATGGCGAAGAGCTTCATGCTCTGCTTCGCGAACAGCGCGCCAGTCAATTGCACGGTGGCGACGAATCCGAGCCACACATGGAAGCTAACCATCAAGCCGAAGTGTGCGCTTTCCGCGCGAAGCCCGTGAAGGATCAGCGCCAGCGTGAAGGCCGACACAATGCTGGCCAAAAGAGAACCCGCATAGGCCGGGCCGGCGCTCTTCTTCATTTCGTTCATCCGGGCTTTGTCGTTCGGGTCATAGCCCATCTCGCGCACCCAGGCATTTGCGAACAGCAGGGGCGAGTACCACAGGAATCCCACCACCATTGTGGATATCGCGGCTACCAGGATCGCCAGCCAATTCAAGCTATGCATGTGCATGAATGATTTTCTCCCGTCAGCAATGCGGGGAACTGCGGGCGCCATCCTATGATGCGTTTCGGTATGATGCAATGGAAAATTAGGTGGCGGAAGTCTTTCACAGTTTGCTGCCAGCCGCGTTCCTGCCCGATCATCTCGCTCCAAAGTCTTAGAGTTAAGTCCTTGCGTTCCGGGCTGCCAGCGAGGTTCTTTTCGTCACGCTCCCTGAGAATTTTCAAGTCGAGCAAAATGGAGTGAGCCAGGTCCGAGCCGAAATTCGGACGAGAGGAGTGGTTCATGAGCACAAGAATGGTGCGTCTGCCGGCTTTGGCATCCTTGATCCTCGCGTTTGTGTCCTCGCAACGGCGCCGGCCGCGCCAAGCAAGGCCAACGTTCCGGCCACGCCGACGGGCAAATCCGACGGAACGGCATCGGCAAATCCGCGAGGCACCCGCGGCGCTCAGCGGGGCGAAGGAACATTCGGAACATGGCGCACGTGGCTTTTGGGGTCATCATGGGGAAGCTGTCCGCGCCACCGAGGAAGCCATCCGTCAACTAGAACTAGAACTCCGCCTGAAGTACGACAAGGACTGAGCAGCAAGAGAGATGCTTCGCTTCTCTCGCAAACAAATCTCCATCAAAAAAACAAAGACCCAGCCGAATTTATTTTCGGCTCGGGCTTTTCTAAGTTTGGATGCTTGAACTAGGGGGCGCGACGGAACTCCACGTAATCGCGACCGATGTATAGCCGGTAGCCGCCCGCAGTGCTGGAGACAAGCACCTGCAGCGGCACGGGGCGCTTCATTTCGGCGTCGTGCTGCGAGCCCACCTGCAAGACGTCATTTGCGCCTAGGTCCATCACCACAAACTTTCCGCCGGTGATGAAACCGATGCCGTAGGCGCCGGGCTTCAAAGTTTGACCGGCTATTTCGAGAGTGACCTCGTTAAGGAGATAGGCTTGGTATTTCTCCTTGATTCCCGAGGAGTAGCCGGAGCTGTCCACCAGTCCCACGAGAACATAAAAGTCGTCAGCAAAGTGAACGCCGCCACTGTTGCGGAACTGCACCGGCGCACTCTGGCCTCGAAAAAAAACGCGTTCCGGGAAGATTTTCGGAGTGATATCAGCGGCCTTGAGGACCACCTCTTTGCCGGCAGCGGGGGGATTGTCAGCCCTGGAGCCGTGGAGATGCCGGAGGGGAAAACCCAGAAGCAAGAGTGCGAGGAAAACGGAAGACCTCGTAAAACGCGTCATGGAAACTCCTTTCAGAATGCCGGAATCGTATAACACTCCCCAGGGTCAGCGCAAAAACGCTGCTGCAGGCCGGCGGAAGACAGCGCGGCGACCGAGGACGAACAAATGCGCAGGGCGTGGCGAGTAGGAACCCATCGGGTGTTTAACTCGCCATAACGCAAGTTTTGCAAATGCTTCATCAACAGTCAGACGCCGTGTGGCACCGTCTTGCGGCGAATGAAGGGCTACCACGCGATTTCGTTTATTAGGAGGGACACCCTTGAAAACGGCGTTCAAGATTTTCGTCGCGATAGCCGCCTTTTTGTGGCCGCGTTTGCGACACAGGACACGTCTCGGATGGTGCTCCATTCTTAGTCCAGCGAATGTGATCTTCGGACGTTAGAACAATCAGGGGTTGCAGTCGGTTTGAAGTCGGCGGGATACTGCGACACGAACGGAATCCAGATCGGAATCCGGGTACGCAACGGATGCCACCGTATTATTTTCGGTTCGTCACCGGCCACGGAAAGTACTTGCAGGGCTATTTCGATTGGCGGCCGAAGGATACGGATGAAGCGGTTGCGGCAGCCTCCTCGGACGATGCGGGTTTTACGTGGACGTTTCAACAAAAAGTGCTGGAGCTGACCAAGACATGCGAAGTGGGTGTGGACAATGGTGTGGTATCTTACGCGCTCGCCTGCGGGATTGCACAAGGGGAGGATAGGGATGCTGGATTGGCGAAGTTTCATGAAGACGTGTTCGGAAATGGGTCTGCTAGGAACACTTTTTCCAGGGGTGTTGTGGGCACAAGCACAGGCGCACGCGGCGAAGAAGATCACCAAAGAAATGATTGAAAGTGCGGCCGTCGTCGCGGACGTCCAAATTTCCGAAGAATACAAAGAGATGATGCTCGAAAGCCTGAATAATCAGGCCAAGGGCTATGAAGAAATTTACAAGCTGCATATTCCCAATTCGGTTGACCCGGCCCTGATTTTTGATCCCGTTCTTCCGGGGATGAGATTCGAAACCGAGCGAAAGCCCATGCGGATGTCCAAAGTCGCGAATGCCGCCACGGCGAGCGCGCCGAAGAACCTCGAGGACTTGGCGTTCGCGAGCGCGCGCGAATTAGGTGAGCTGGTTCAAGCGAGAAAAGTTTCGTCGCTCGCCCTGACCGAGATGTACCTGGGGCGGTTGAGAAAATATGACCCGGCGCTGAAGTTTGCCGTGACGCTGACGGAACAACGCGCGCTCGCGCAGGCCAAACAGGCAGACGCGGAAATTGCCGCGGGAAAGTACCGCGGGCCGCTCCACGGCTTGCCTTGGGGCGCCAAGGACTTGCTGGCGACAAAGGGCTATCGAACAACGTGGGGCGCGGGCGGATTCGAAAGCCAGAGGATCGATGAAGACGCAACGGTTGTAAAACGTTTGGATCAAGCGGGCGCGGTGCTGGTGGCGAAATTGACGCTGGGCGCGCTGGCGCTGGGCGATGTGTGGTTCGGCGGCGTAACGCGGAATCCCTGGAACACGAATCAGGGATCGAGCGGCTCTTCTGCAGGTCCTGCTTCTGCAACCGCGGCGGGATGCGTGGCATTCAGCATCGGGTCGGAAACGCTCGGCTCGATTTCGTCACCATCGACACGCTGCGGATGCACGGGACTGCGGCCGTCGTTTGGCCTGGTGCCGCGGACGGGTGCGATGGCACTCTCTTGGAGCATGGACAAATTGGGGCCCATCTGCCGAACCGTGGAAGACTGCGCACTCGTCTTGGACGCGATTCAGGGACCCGATGGCCTGGATCGAACGACACGGCCCGCGGCTTTCAATTGGGACGCCAACCTGAATTGGCGAAAACTGCGAGTAGGCTACTTGAAAACAGAATTCGAACGGAAACCGGATGAGCAGCAAGAATCCGCCAAGGAAGAACCAGACGCGACTCCCGAAGAACAGAAAAAGCGTGAAGAGCAGAAGAAACGCCGCGAAGCAAGGCAGGCAAGGGCCGAGTACGACAGAAAGTACAACGATGCAGCCCTCGCAAAATTGCGAGAAATGGGGGTGAATCTCGTGCCGGTAGAGATGCCGAAATTCCCTTACGATGCCATGGTAACGATGCTGACGGCGGAATCTGCGGCGGCCTTCGATGAACTAACGCGCACGGGCAATGACAAACTGCTGACCTCGCAGAAAGACTATGACTGGCCGAATACGTTTCGAGCGGCGCGGTTCATTCCGGCCGTGGAATACATCCAGGCCGCAAGAGCGCGCAGGATGGCGATGGATGCGGTCTCAAAAGTGTTCAACGATTTTGACGTAATCGTGGCGCCGACCAACGGCGAACAACTGGTGATCACTAATCTGACCGGACACCCGGCAGTGATTTTGCCGAATGGGTTGCGCGGAAAGGACGCGCCGAAGCCGCCCTTCGAAGAAGCGAGCGATTTCCAGAACGCAGGCGGCCCCGGAACGCCCACCAGCTTGACCTTTCTCGGAAAATTGTACGGCGAGGCAAAACTACTCGCGTTCGCGCGCGGCTACCAGGAAGCGACGGATTTCCATCTGCAACACCCGAAGCTCGGGCCCCCGTCCTAATCAAATTCGAATGGACCGTGGCTGAGCCGGGCTACATCCCTTTTTGAATGGGATAGCCCTTGTCGACCCAGTCGGTGGCGAAATTTGTGGGAAGAACGAGGACCCGCAACTTCTTGAATCCCATGTTGCTCAAAGCCGTGTACGCGGGACGTATATTTGGACACTTGTCGAATGGACAGCAGCCGCAGTAAATGACCAGATTCACGGATCGCGGGAGACCGTCCGCCCACTTTTTCAAATCCGCGAACCCTTGCTGGGGGGAAGTGGAGCCGTGGAACGAAGCACCAGGGATATGACCGCCCGCGAAGAGCGTGTGGAATCCGACACAGATGACCGTGGAAGAAGCCCCACTCTGGTCCGAGATTTCTCGTATAAAGTCGTCGGGCTTCAGGGCTTGAGCGCTCGGCCACGGATCTGAGGACCGCTTTTGGTCTTCGCGGATCGCTGGAACGGAGACGAGCGCCGCGGGAGCAGCGAACAAGGCGGCAAGGACTGAAACAGAGAAAAGAGTTTGGAAACGGCTTCTTGCTGGCGCCAAAAGGGTCCGCCGAAGAATGCCCCGATACCAAACCGCATGGACTTGTGGATCCAAAGATAATGACCCCCTATTTCTTGAGATCGGCGCGAGTGCGCTGGAGCTTGACGGCCGTGGTGCGGAGAGTTTCGGGAACGTTCTTGTTGGTGGTGAGGCGCTTGAGATCGACGGCGTTGAGCATGGGAAGCATGTGCATGGTGACGTCAAGAGGTGCCTTGGGATTGTTGATGAGGTTGCGGACAACGGTGTAGTTCTTGCGGAAATTGCGGTTGCCGGCGATAAGGCGAAGGATCTCATCGGTGAGGCTAGACATTGCAGCGAAAGCTTCGACTTCCTGGTCGGTGAGGCGGGGAGACTGAAGGACCGCGCGCTGGACAACTTTGTTGTTGTCGCGAATGAGCGTGCGGCGCGCTTCCGGGCCGCCTTTCATCGCGAACTGCACACGCTGCGCGACGGTCATTTTCGCCAGGCGCTGAATCAGAGTCTGCCGCCTTTGGACGTCGGGTTCAACCGCGGCTGCGGCTTCCGATAGGGCCGCTTCGTCGACAGGATTACCGGGGCCGTGTAGTTCGTGGAGCTGATTTTTTTGATCGGCGGTCAGTGACGTGGAGTGTTCGAGAGCGGAGGCCAGCGCCGGAGATTCGCTGACGCGTTCAAGTTCTTCCATCAGCGCCTGGATGCCCAGAGCCGAGAGGTGGCGAACAAGAGGAACGAGATGTTCGGCAGGACAGTTTCTGTTTTGCACCATGGCGTCGCAGACACCGGGTTTGTCAGCAAGATTCCTTGCCGCATAGGAGAAGAGTGTAGGCAGAGCCTGCTCCCGCTTCAGGGCTTCGACGAAGGTTTCTACGGGCTGTGAGAGAATCGCATCCTGCGCGCGGTTTGCGACGATTTCGTCGGCGTCGCCAGCGAGAACCGCGAGAATCTCCGCGCGTTCGGCGGGGGCAAGATGGGCACCGCCAGTGCAAACGGCGATTTTTCTTTCGCGCGTGGCGCGGCCGTGGCGCAGATCCTCGAGAATTTCAGGGCTGAGAGTTTCCACCAGACTAGGGCCTCAAGTCCTTCTGACTAAGCACCATTGTACCGGAGGCGCCAGGCGCGCCAAGGGGCGGCATGGCCTTGCCGTTCAATTTCAGCAATACCGCGGAGGAGTCCCCAGCGGTCACTTGGAATTGCTGACTAGCTGAAAAGTGACGGGTCTCGCCGGCAGGCAACTCGGAGTCGAGAAGAAGTTTGTCGTCGGCGAGGATGCGGACGCGCGTGGTCGCGGAGGTGGAGATGGAAAGGTCGAGAAGTGCTGCGGAGGCGGATTGTTCTGCGGATCGCTCCGAAGCGGAACGGGGTTGAGGCTGCATCTCCAAGGAACCAGACACGGATTTTCTTGTGTCGCGATAAGCGGTGTAGCGGTGCCAGCCGTAGCGGGTGGCAAAGAAAAGTCCTGCGAACAGAAGAAGGGCGATGAACACGGCCAGAACCGGGAGCCACTTCGGCGGCGATGGAATGCGTTCCTCGGGTTTGGGGAAAGGCGCAGTCGAGTGTTCGGCGCGGGCAAGATCGTACTCGCCGAGGAGTGCTTCTTCACTGAGGCCCAGATAACGCGCGATGGTGCGCACAAAACCGTGGCCGAAGACGCCGCCGGGCAGCTTTGCCCAATCTTCATTCTCAAGCGCTTCAACAAAACGGGCACTGATGCGCGTGGCCTTGGTGAGTTCGTCCAGGGAGACTTCGCGTATCTCGCGCTCGCGCTTCAGGCGTTCACCGAAATTTCCCCTGGCCATGAACTGAAACCTGTCCTTGATGAATCGGCGGGCGCCTCGGTCTCCAACGCCCCGACCCCGGTCAGGGCAATCGGGTAGGCGGCGTGGGATCCCTGAACGGACTATGGGCGGAGGAATCCAATACTTTGACGCATCCTCCCCGCCATAAATGGCAGGGATTCCTACGGAGTCCCCGCGGGTTTTGCGGGAATCTCTTCGGTGGGCTCCTCCCACAACCGCCTTACTTCAGCGGAGGACGACGAAGAGGCTTAACTTTCGGGCTATCCGCCCGTAGCTCTTTTGGACGCGAAGAATATATACCATGCCGAAAAGAAAGGCAATCGCTTACACCGCCCAGAAGGCCGGGGCTTGCGCTCACCATGGGTCAAACGGGGAAGAAGGTAAGGTGGGCAGTGAGCCGTTCCGACGACGGCCCGCAGGTGATTCCGCAGAGCTATGGCGTGATTGACTTGGCCATGGGAAATGCTTAGGCTGGCGACTTGCGCGAAGGGCGCATCCAGTCCGCGGAAAGGGCCGTGCCCACCTTAGCAAAACGTCGAAGGTTACGAACCTTCTTTCAGCCTGACTCGGGCGGACTCCAGGCGCAGTCACGAAAGGAAGGTCGTAATGGATGCAAAAGTACTGCCCGCTCGTCCTAGCCTGGAACAATACAAGAAACAAGCCAAGGAGCTCGTCAAGGCCTTCCGGACCGGTGAGTCAGGTGATCCGGAGGCGGTTCAGCGAATCAAGAAGCACCACCCTCGGCTATCGAAACTGTTGGACGCGGACATTCGCAACGCGAAATTTGCTCTTGTGGACGCGCAATTGGTGGTCGCCCGGGAGCACGGCTTCGTCAGCTGGCCGAAGTTTGCGAAACACGTCGAAGCGCTGATTCGTGAGGGGTCCGTTGTCGTCCTGGACAATCCGTGGGCGGCGTTCATCGAGGCCGCGTGTGTTCCGCGCGACTCTGGGCATGCCTCGGGGACTCTCGAGCGCGCCGAGGCGATCCTGGCCGCGCACCCAGGGGTTGCCAGCAGCGACATTCACGCGGCGGCAATTCTTGGCGACGAAGCCGGCGTGCGACGGTTCCTCGCCCTCAATCCGGGGAACGCCACGGCGAAGGGCGGCCCCCACGGTTGGGATGCCCTTACGCACCTCTGCTTCTCGAGATATCTGCGGCTGGATCGCGCGCGGTCGGACGGCTTCCTACGGGCGGCGACGGCGCTGCTGGATGCAGGGGCGAGCGCCAACACTGGGTGGATGGAGAAGTCTCATCAACCCCGTCCGGAGTGGGAGAGCGCGCTCTACGGCGCCGCCGGAGTTGCGCACCACGCGGAGCTGACTCGCCTGCTGCTCGAGCGCGGCGCGGACCCGAACGATGGGGAAACGCCCTATCATGCTCCGGAAACTCACGACAACGCCGCCCTAAAGGCCCTGGTGGAGAGCGGAAAGCTCAATGAGGAGAGTCTCGGGATGATCCTGCTCCGCAAGACCGACTGGCACGATTATGAAGGAATCAAATGGCTGCTCGAATATGGCGTTGACCCCAACCGAAGGACGCCATGGGGGAAGACGGCAATTCACAATGCCGTGTTGTGCGACAACGACCTGAAGATCTTCGAAGTGTTGTTGGACCATGGTGCCGACCCGACGCTCATTGCAGACTGCCCAGATCGCTCACGGCACGCATCTTCAGGGAAGTCCGCCGTGGCGATGGCCGCGCGAAGAGGACGCCGTGATGTGCTCGAGTTATTCGAACGACGAGGCATTCCTATTGTGCTCCAAGGCGTCGAGCGACTGATGGCTGAATGCGCGAGAAACGATGCGGCGAGAGTTCGTTTCATGGCGGGGCGCGAACCTCAGCTGGTTCGCGAAATGGTGGCAGAGGAAGGCAAGCTGCTCGCGGAGTTCGCGGGTGTCGGGAATACTGACGGGGTTCGGCAGCTCCTCGATCTCGGGCTGAGCGTCGCCGCGCTGTACAAGGAAGGCGACGGCTATTTCGATATGGCCAAGAACAGCACGGCGCTGCACGTAGCGGCTTGGCGCGCGCAACACGCCACAGTGAAACTCCTCATCGAACGCGGGGCGCCAGTGGACGTTCCGGATGGCCGGGGACGCACGCCGTTGGCTCTCGCCGTACGTGCCTGCGTGGACTCGTATTGGACGTGCAGGCGTTCGCCCGACTCTGTTCAGATGCTGCTCCATGCGGGAGGGTCGGTAAGCGGCATCGATTTTCCATCCGGTTACGCGGAAGTTGACGAGCTGCTCCGGCGCCATGGCGCCAAACCATAAGCATTCGACAGGGGGATCACATGGCCATTGAGATTCGCGGAATGGCGCCGCTGCTGCAAGTCTTCGACATGCCAACATCCATCGGGTTTTACCGGGATGTGCTGGGGTTCGAGGTGGAGAGCACCTCCAAACCTAGGGGAGAGCGCTTCGATTGGGCGCTGCTCAAGCTCAATGGCGTGGAGTTGATGCTAAACACGGCTTACGAAGATCACGCGCGGCCGTCAGTTCCTGATCCCGCTCGCATTGCTGCCCACGACGATACGGCGATTTACTTTGGTTGCCCGGACGTGGATGCGGCGTACGCTCACCTGCGCGCGCGCGGCGTGGCTGTGAAGGAACCCGAAGTGGCGCACTATGGCATGAAACAGTTGTACGTCAGCGATCCCGACGGGTATAACCTGTGCTTTCAGTGGCCAGCTAGGTAGCGCGTTGCGAGTTCGCGTGCTCCTTCGGTCGAAAGATAAAGTACCTAGCAGCGAGTTCAGGAGAGAACATCCCGACCAAGTCGGGGCAGTCGCCGGACACGGAGTGTAATGGCCGCCTTTGAGCGCGCCTGTCGACCCGTCATGCCGGCAGCCGCGTGCGAATCCCGGCCTGAAGGTCGGCACTACGAGAGCCAGGGCGAGGATGGCGAGATAGCCACGCCTGTACCACGAGCGGGTTGCATGGTTTTTTCGGAGGGGCCTATACTGGCGGAGATTCCCTACGGTTCGTGAGAATCGGTCGGGTTTGTGTTTCTCGGCGATAATACGCCTGCCAGGACCGGGCGCGGGCATTGCCAGGCGTGGAATCGCAAGGGAGAGGAAGAAACGCGAGTGGAGGAAGTAAACCAGTTTCCGGCCGTCGAACGCCGCCGCAATCCTGCGGTGCCGTCCGAACAGCGGGAAAAGGGAGAGGTTGCCGTCTTCCAGGAGTTGGGGAAGGCGCTGACGTCCTCGCTGCAACTCGATCAAGTTCTCCGCACGATTATGGAGAAGATCGATGAATTTCTGCGCCCGGACAATTGGTCGCTGCTGCTGCTGGATGAGGCCAAGCAGGAACTGTACTTTGAGCTGGCGGTGGGGAAAGCCTCCCAGGCGCTGAAGGACGTACGGATCAAGATGGGGCAGGGAATTGCGGGCTGGGTGGCGAAGCACGGGGAGACCGTGGTGGTCCCGGATACGACCAAGGACACGCGCTTTTTCTCGAAGGTCGACGAGAAGACCAAGACCGAGACGCAGTCGATCGTCGCGGTGCCGGTGAGGTTTCGCGACACTTGCCTGGGAGTGATCGAGCTCATCAATTGCATCGGTCCGGAGGGATTCGATCCGCGGGACCTGAAGCTGCTCGAGGCGCTTTCGGACTTTGCGGCCATTGCCCTGGAGAACGCCCGGCACGTGAAGAAAATTCACGAGCTGACCATCACCGACGACTGCACTTCGCTTTATAACGCGCGGCACATGGGCTTCATTCTGGAGACGGAGATCTACCGTTCGCAGCGCTACAACTACGAATTCTCGATCGTTTTCATCGACCTGGACCATTTCAAGCAAGTAAACGATACGCACGGGCACCTGGTGGGCTCCCGGCTGCTGGCGGAGATCGGAAATGCGCTGAAGGAGCATTGCCGCTTGATCGATTTCGCGTTCCGTTATGGCGGGGACGAGTTTGTAGTCCTACTGCCGCAGACATCGAAAGACAATGCGTTGAACGTGGCGCGACGTTTACATAAATTGGTGCGCGAGGCCATCTGGCTTGTGCCGGAAGGGTTGAACATCCGGCTGACGCCCAGCGTGGGCGTGGCGTCCTATCCCGTGGATTCGCGAACCAAGGAAGGATTGCTGCACCTCGCTGATGAGGCCATGTACCTGGTGAAGAATACGAAGCGCGACAGCGTCGCCGCGGCGAATATGGGGATTTTGCCGAATCCTGTGGCGAGCGCCGAGTCGGCCGGTTAATGCACCGCTGTTTCTGAACGAACATTCCATCTTCTATACACTCCGCCGAAATTTTGTTTAACTGAAGACATGAAGCGAAGCGAAGCGGCGAAGTATGCGCGCTGGTCTGCGGTGGCGGCGTTGCTACTGGCAAGTCTGACGGTGGGCGTGTATCTGGACCGCCAATGGGTCGCTCATCGAGAAAAGCAAAAGGCGCCTCCGCCGGCTCCGCAAGGTGTGACGCGCAGCTCGAACGGGCTCACCTTTTCGAAGATGGAAGGAAACCAAAAGATCTTCACGGTGGAGGCTTCGAAGGCCACAGATTTCAAGGGCAAGGAGGCCAGCTTGCTGGAAGAGGTAAAGATCACGATCTTCGGAAAGAAAGGAGAGCGGTACGACACCATTCATACCGAAAGCTGCCAGTACGAAAAAGAGGGGGGAAGCATGGCATGCAGCGGCGAAGTGCAGATCGACCTGGAGAGCAAGGCGGAAGCCGAGCGAGCCGCAGAAAATCGGGGGATAACGGTACAGCAGAAAGTACACGTGGAGACCCGCGGCGTGGTCTTCAGCCACGCCAGTGGGATGGCGCGGACGGAGCAACCCGTGAAGTTCGTCTTTCCGAATGGGCATGGGGAAGCCGTAGGAGTCGAATATCACTCCGAAGAAGGGACGGTGCGGCTGCTGAGAGATGTGCAGTTTTCTCTGGCACCGCCGAGGAATGACATCGCGGAGAAAAAAACGGCGCGTGCGAATGCGAAAGAACCTATTCGTGTGACCGGGAAGAGCCTCGATTTTGAGCGGGACTCCCGAGTAATGCGATTGTACGGACCGGTGGAAGCGGATACCCACACAGCGCATTTGCGTGCGGGCAAGCTGACTCTCTCGCTAGACGCGGCGTATCGCGCGGAGAAACTGGTGGTTACGCCGGGGCCGGACGGGAAAAACCCGGAATTGGAATCTCGGGGAGCAGATGGTTCGACAAATCTGAGCGCAGTGACAATCACGGCACAGTTTTCCCCCGAGGGGTGGCTGACGATCATCGAGGGAGTGGGAGATGTGCGCGGTTCGCGGCGCACCGGAAAAGAGGTAGATGACTTCCGCGCGGAGCACGGCACGATGGAGCTGTGGCCGAAGGTAAACCAGCCGAGACAAATGAACTTAAAAGGTAGCGTGCAGCTGACCACGCAAGCAGACACGTCGGGTGAGGCCAGAATGCTCGAAACGCGCGAATTGCTTGTGGAATTCGCCGATGGAAAAAAAGGCCAGGGCAGCAAGCCCAAACGAGCGGAGACCCTAGGGACGGGGAGTATCGAATGGACGGATGCACAGCGGCAAACGGGAACGCCGGGCCCTCCCGCGAGCAGCGAGGCTGCGCGCACAAAACTGCAGGCGGATAAACTCGAAATGGAATTCGGAGAGGAGGGCAAGGCGAGACAGCTGGTGGCGACCGGCAACGTATTGACGGAGCGGGCGGCGGCCGGCAAGCTCCTACAGACAGCAACCGCGCATAGCGGAGTGGCTCACCTGTTAGCGAGCGGCGGATGGTCGCAGATGGATCTGCAGGGAGAGGTAAGACTGAAGGAGGGCCAACGGAGTGTGCAAGCGGACCACGCGACGTTTGTCCGGGCCACGCAGACGGTTCTGCTAACGGGAAAGGCGCTGGCGCGCGACACAACCGCGGAGACGCAGGCGCCGCGGATCACCTTTGTCCAGGCTAGTGGAGAGATTCGTGCCGAGGGAGGTGTTCGGTCGACCGATTTTTCGACAGCAGGGAGCGGAGCGCAACTTGCCGCCGTTCCGGCGAACATTTCTGCGGACGCGATGCAGGCGAATTCGAAAACGGGACGAGCTTTGTACACGGGACATGCGCGTTTGTGGCAGGGCGATTCGGTGATGGAAGCGGATTCGATCGAGCTGCTGCGCGAGGAGCGGGTGATGAATGCCGTGGGAAATGTTCGCGCTGTTTTCCCCCAAGCCGCGGGGCCATGGCCGGCGCAAACCGTGGCCGTCGAACCCAGGCCGAAGAAGCCGAGGTTGTGGCATGTAACGGCGGGGACACTGACCTACCGCGACGCAGAGGGCCGCACGCATCTGGAGAAGAACGTAGTGGCGCAAGCGGCGGAGCAAAAGATGCGCGCCGCGGCGGTGGACTTATATTTTACGAGAGCCGAGAAGCCCAATTCGAACGTGGTCATTGGATCCGCTGCGGCAAATCCGGCGGCCGGAGCCCAACAGATCAGCCGGGCGGTGGGCACGGGCGGCGTAATTGTTGAGCAAGGGACGAGGAAAGCCACTGCCGAGCGCGGAGAATACAGCGCTGCGGACGGAAAATTCGTTATGAGCGGCGGAAATCCCACGATTTACGATGCCGTGGAAGGGACCACTACGGGTCGTCAATTGACCTTCTTTTTAGCGGATGATACGATCATCGTCGACTCAGAAAATGGTCCGCGGACGTTGACGAGGCACCGAGTCGAGAAGTGACGCAACTCCGCCGCGGCCGCCCGTGAAGAGGTATGCTGAAGCTCCAGGCCGTCGATTTGAGCAAGTCGTACCGTGGCCGTAAGGTCGTTGACGACGTTGAACTGGAGATCGGGCAGGGTGAAGTCGTCGGGCTGCTCGGCCCAAACGGGGCTGGCAAGACGACAACATTTTATATCCTGGTAGGTCTTGCGCGGCCCGACTCCGGCCGGGTACTCCTCAACGACGACGAAATCACGGATCTTCCCATGTACCTCCGGGCCCGCAGTGGAATCAGTTACCTTCCTCAGGAACCCTCCGTTTTTCGCCAATTGACCAGTGAAGAGAATCTGCTCGCCGTGCTGGAAACGCTGCCGCTGACCCCGGAACAGCAGCGCGACAGGCTGGAGGAGCTCCTGGTGCAGATGGGACTCGAAACGGTGAGAACCAGCAAGGCTTACACGCTTTCCGGCGGAGAGCGCCGGCGGCTGGAGATCGCGCGATCTCTTACCCTGCAACCTTCTTTTGTTCTTCTCGACGAACCTTTTTCGGGAATCGACCCTCTAACAGTCAAGGATCTTCAGGAAACCATCCGGGATCTGGCCAAGTCGGGAATTGGCGTGCTGATTACCGATCATAACGTCCGGGAAACTCTCAGCGTGACGGATCGCGCGTACATCCTGAAAAGTGGGAAAATATTCCGGAAGGGCCGCCCGGACGAATTAAGCAACGATGCCGAAGTCCGGCGCGTTTATTTGGGCGATCATTTCCGCTTGAACTAGGGTTAGAAAAGGAAACACGGGACCATCCATGGCCTGGCAGGGACTCAAACTCAACCTCCGAGTGGCGCAGAAGCAGATTCTGACGCCCGGCCTCGTGCAGATGGTGAGCGTCCTCGCGCTGAACCGGTTGGAGCTGCGGGAAATGATCAACCAGGAGATGATCGCTAACCCGGTCCTGGAAGAGCAGAGCGAAGAACCCACGCAAACTGACAACTACAGCGACGAAACCTTCCTGAAAGCGGAAACAGAAAAAGTTCCCGAAAAACCCGAGGCCAATCCCTTTGATGAGTTTGACGTGGGAACCTTCTTCAACCAGTACCTGGATACCGGTGGGGACGGCGGGCAATCGCAAGAGCGCGAAGTTTCCGAGCGGCCCTCCTTTGAAAAGTTCCTCTCTTCACCGAGCGGGTTGACCGACCATCTCCAGTGGCAATTGAGCGTCACCATCTGTTCGGACGCGGTAAAAGAGATCGCCGACAGCATCATCGGCAATCTGGACGAGAACGGCTATCTGACGGCTTCCACCGAAGAGCTGACACAGAACGGAAAGTATTCGCAGGATGACCTGGATGACGCGCTGGCCGTGGTACAGGACTTCGACCCGATCGGAGTGGGCGCGCGGGACCTGCGTGAATGCCTGCTGCGGCAGTTGAAAGCCTTTGATCCCCAAAACACGTTGGCCCAGCAGATCGTTTCCGAGCATCTGAAGCAAGTGCAATCGAACCAGTTGAAAGAGATCGCGCGGGCCTTGAACCGGCCGCTGGAAGTCCTGAAGCGCGCTCTGGAGGTAATCAAGAAGCTCGATCCCCGGCCCGGGCTGCGTTACAACAAGACGGAGCCGCGCCTCGTTGAGCCGGACGTCTACTTCCGCAAAGTGGATGATCAGTGGCAGGCGTTCTTGAATGAAGACGACATGCCTCAACTCCGGCTGAGCCCCACGTACCGGAGGCTACTGGTCAAAGATGCCGCGGACCGCGACGTGCGCAACTACGTAAAGGAACGGTTTACGGCCGCGGTCCAGTTGATGAAGAACATCGAACAGCGAAAACACACCATCCTGCGGGTGTGCCAGTCGATCATCGCGCGCCAGGGCGAATTCCTCGATCACGGGCAGGATGCGCTGAAGCCCATGATGATCAAGGAAGTGGCCGAAGAGGTCGGGGTGCACCCCTCGACGGTGAGCCGCGCAGTGGCCAGCAAGTATGCGCACACGTCACAAGGTGTGCTGGAGCTGCGGTCGTTCTTCAGCGAGTCCGTAAATGGGCCGGAGGGCGGCGGGATGTCGCTGCTGACGCTTAAGCGGCTGGTTAAGAAAATGATTGAAGAGGAGGATTCCGCGAAGCCGCTGACCGATGAGCAGATTGCCAAGAAGCTGGATGATGCGGGCATTCACGTCACCAGGCGGACGGTCGCGAAGTACCGCGAGGACATGAGAATTCCCAGCACTCACCAACGTCGGGAAAAGAGCTGAGCGGCATCACCAGTGAAGCCGCAGACGCTCTACGACGCCCGGCAACTCGTCATCCTTACCGGACTTTCCGGTTCCGGCAAAAGTACCGTGTTACACGCTTTCGAGGATATGGGCTTCTACTGCGTGGACAATCTTCCCGTGGAGCTCATCCCGATCTTTGCGGAATTGCACGCGGCGGGTGAAGGAGACTTTGCGCGAGCGGCTCTGCTGGTAGACGCGCGCGAGGGCATGCAACTGGAAAAATTGCCGCCCCTTCTGAAACACCTGAAAAAAGATCATCCCATCACGCTTGTTTTCATCGAAGCCAACGAGGATGCCCTCCTGCGGCGATACAGCGAGACCCGCCGCCCGCATCCTCTGGGAAAGAATTTTTCCGTACGGGAAAGCTTGTCGCAGGAACGTGCGCTGATGGCGCCAATCCGCAAGCTCGCGGACGTGGTCATTGAAACGACGCAATTCAACGTGCATGAATTGCGCAGCTTCGTCACCGCGAGATTCAAGAATCCGGACAAACGGCCGATGCTGGTTTCGGTCGTGAGTTTTGGATACCGCTTCGGTGTGCCGTCGGATGCGGACCTGGTTCTCGACGTGCGATTTCTGCCCAATCCACATTTCGTGCCGCGGTTGCGGCCCTTCACGGGCAAACACCTAAAAGTGCAGAGGTATATCCGGTCGTTTCCGCAGACTGGGGAATTCCTGCGTCGCATCGAAGGCTTGCTGACCTATTTAATTCCGCATTACATCCGCGAGGGAAAAAGTTATCTGACCATCGCGTTTGGATGCACCGGCGGGAAACACCGCTCGGTAATGCTCGCGGAGTCGGTGAAGAAGTTGCTGGCGAAGCGTGGATTTTCCGCCAAAGTCGTGCACCGCGATATCGATAAGTAAGCGAACCAGTACGCCGCACCATCTCGTGTTCGACCCGCGGTGGAAACTTGACAGGCCGCTATGCGGCGCATAGCGTAGCAAGTGGGTGAGTCAGGGAGCCTCGAGCGTGGCCTCGTTGTTATCACCGCAATGGAAGCGATTGCTGAGTTACGTGCGGCCGTATTCCTTTCGGCTGGCGGTGGGCGTGGTGTTGGTGGCCATCACCGCGCTGGCGGACGGTATTGTGGCGCTGATGCTCCGGCCGGGATTTGATTACGTCCTTAACCCCACCGTTGTCGGTTCGACCCTGCCACTGGTGACCTTTCCCAACGGTTATACCATCTATCTCAACCGATTTTTTCCGCGCAGTATCCACCATGTGTGGACGATTTTTGCGCTGACGGTGGTCTTTCTTTACGTCGCCAAAGGCATCGCGGAGTATGTGGGTGTCACCCAGATCCAGTACGTGGGGCAAGCTGCGGTGACCAGGCTGCGGAATCAGGTGTACGCCAAGATCATTCGCCAGCCGATTGGATTTTTTCAGAGCAATCCGACGGGGCGCTTGCTTTCCACCACCATCAACGACGTGGAGCGGACGCGCATCGCGCTCTCGGAATACCTGGCCGACCTGTTCCAAAAAGGGTTCACACTGATGGTATTTCTGGTGGTCATCGTGGTGCTGAACTGGAAGATGGCGCTGGGATCGGCCATTTTGGTGCCTCTGGTCATCGTGCCGGTGGGAAAACTGGGAAAGAAGATTCGCCGCTCTTCGGAAAACAGCCAGACCAGGCTTGGGGACCTCAGCCAGATCCTGCAGGAGACGGTCAGCGGAAATCGCGTTGTGAAGGCCTTCGGAATGGAGGATTTTGAAATCGCCAAATTCAAACATACGGCCGAACGGCTGCTGCGTGAAAATATGCGCTGGGTGCGAGCAGCGGTGGCTACCGGTCCGACGATGGATTTGCTGGGGGCCCTGGTCATCCCGCTGCTCATTTTGTATGCTCGTGATCAGATCAAGCACGGTCTGATGACCCCAGGAATTTTTATTGCGTTTCTTTTTGCCATGTTTAATGCCTACATGCCGCTGAAGCGCATCGGCCAGGTATATCAGCAATTTCAGCTCGCGCAGGGTGCCAGCATGCAGGTGTTTGCCTATCTCGACCGGGCAGAAGAGCAGAGCGAGCAGCCGGGCGCGAAATCGCTGGCGCCATTCTCGCGGGAAATCGTTTTTGAGAACGTGGGTTTTGCGTATGACGCCGATTCGACTCAGGTGCTCGAGCGGATTTATTTCCGTGCACGCTGCGGAGAAGTGATTGCGCTCGTGGGCTCGAGCGGGGCTGGAAAAACGACGTTGGTGAATCTGCTGCCGCGATTTTATGAGCCCACGTCAGGCGCAATTCGCGTCGATGGCGTCGACGTTCGCGCTGTGACGATCAAGTCGCTTCGCGAGCAGATCGCCATGGTGACGCAGGAGAATATCTTGTTTCACGACACCGTCTGGAACAATATCTGCTATGGGTTGACAGATATCCGCGCGGAAAGAGTCACCGCTGCAGCGCAGGCCGCGCTGGCGCACGATTTCATCATGGAGCTCCCACAAAAGTACGACACACTGATTGGCGAGCGGGGAACGCGCTTGAGCGGGGGACAGAGACAGCGCATCGCCATCGCGCGTGCGATCCTGAAAGATTCGCCGATTCTGATCTTGGACGAGGCCACCTCGGAGCTGGACGCGGAGTCCGAAATGTTCGTGCAGAAGGCGCTCACCAACCTGATGGTTGGGCGAACCACGTTTGTAATCGCGCATCGCCTCTCGACAATTCGCCGCGCGGACAAGATTCTCGTCTTGGAAGACGGGCAAATTCGCGAAAGCGGAACGCACACGGAATTGATGGCCCGGGGCGGAACGTATGCCCGGCTTCACGATCTGCAGTTTGCGGACGACGCCATGCTGGCGCCGGCCGCACCGGGAAAGCTGAATGTTCGATCGGATTCCTTATGAGCCAAACGACTCCAGTACCAACAAAAAAATTTGAATGTTTCTCGATGACCGGCTACGCACAAGCGCGAGCCCAGCAGGATGGCTGGGCCGTGCGCGTCAGCGTCAAGAGCGTCAACCACAGGTTCCTGGATCTCAAGCTGCGGATGCCGGAGGGATTTGATCTGTACGAGCTGCGGTTGCGGCAGATCGTGCGCGAAAAGATTCACCGCGGACACGTGGAAGTGACCGTGGGCGTAGAACCTGGGAACGCGGCGCCGGTACAGGTAAATAGGGATTTGGTGCAATCGTATCTGAAAGCGGCGGAAGCGCTGCGGCAGGAAACGAGAGCGGCAACGGATATGGACGTTGTCGCCCTGTTGCGACTGCCCGGAGTGATCACTGGTGTCACCGCCACCGTGCCGGAGCGGGAAGAAGAGCAAGAGCGGCTTGGACGATTGTTGGACGGCGGGTTGCGGGACGCGCTGGCAAAGCTGGATGATATGCGGAGGGCGGAAGGGCGTCATCTGGTGGAGGAGTTGCGCAATCGCCTGGCGCGGATCGGCGGTCATGTTGAGCAGGTGCGCGGACTCGCCACGACGCTGCGGCCGGCGTTCTCACGTCGCCTCGATGCCAAACTGAAGGAATTGCTGGGCGGGACGGGCATCGATCCGGCGCGGCTTGCGCAGGAAGCGGCGCTGCTTGCCGAACGCAGCGATATCAGTGAAGAATTGGACCGGCTGAGGAGCCACTTGCAGCAGTTCGGGAAATTGCTTGACGGCGCGGGCGAGATGGGCAAGAAGCTGGATTTTCTCTTGCAGGAAATGCATCGCGAGGCGAATACCATGCTGTCAAAAACGCCCGGCGTGGAAAGCGAAGCGTTGGCCATCACGAGCTTGGCGCTGGAGATCAAGGCGGAGATCGAGAAACTGCGGGAGCAGGTGCAAAACATCGAATGAGCACGGGGACAGAGATTGCGCCGCTGGTGTTGATCGTGTCCGGACCGTCGGGATCAGGAAAATCGACTTTGGTGCAGCGAATCCTGGAACTGCCCGGCACCATGCCATCGATCTCATGTACTACACGGGCGCGCCGCGCGACCGAGGCCAGCGGGAAGTGCTATGATTTTGTGACGGAAGAGGAATTCGACGCCATGGTCGCGCGCGGAGAATTTCTGGAGTATGCGCGAGTCTTCGGAAAATATTCTTACGGCACGCCGAGGAAGTGGCTGGAAGTATCGCGGAAAAAGGGAGTCGATTTGGTGCTGGAGATCGATGTTCAAGGCGCGGCGCAGGTGAAACAACAGCTCCCAGATTCGGTGGCGATTTTCATCTTGCCGCCGTCGCGCGAGGAACTGGAGCACAGGCTGCGCGACCGTGGACAGGATTCAAGCGAAGAGATCGCGCGACGACTGGCGCAGGCGCGCGACGAAATTGCGCAGTTGGGCAAGTATTACGATTTTTGCGTGATGAATGAGGACGTGGAACGCGCGGGACGCGAAGCGCAGGCGATCATTACCGCTTTGCGCTGCACCAGCGCACGGCGAAGGGCCCGGGTGGAAAAACTTCTGGCATCGTTTGGGGGGAAAGACTGAAATGACTGTGCAGACAAAAGCTCCGGAGAGCCAGTTTGCGTACGTGGTGCTGGCGGCGAGGCGTGCGCGGCAGATCATGGCAGGCGCGCCGCCGCTGATCGAGAACCCAAGAACATTGAAGGCCACGCGGATCGCGTGCGAAGAGCTAGAGCACAGCCTGATCGAGTACGAATTCACAGAGCCGGCATCGATCGATACGGATAAGGACGGCAATAAGCGACGGAAGTAGCGGGCCGAGAAAGGCAGTGATGCGCATCACGCTGGGTGTGACCGGCGGAGTGGCGGCTTACAAAGCCGCGGAGCTCGTGCGCCGTTTGCAGCAGGACGGGTTCACCGTGCAGGTGGTGATGACCCGCGGGGCTCGGGAGTTCGTCACGCCGCTGACGTTTGCGGCACTGAGCGGACAGAAGGTCATCACCGACCTCTTCGGCGACTCTTCGGGCGGCGAAGCAAATCTGGAAAGCGCCATCGAACACATCGCGGTTGCCCAGCGGACGGATCTGCTGCTGGTCGCGCCGGCCACGGCGGATATCATTGCAAAATTTGCGCGCGGGATGGCTGACGACTTTCTGACGACTTTGTACCTGGCATCAACGGCGCCAGTGGTGGTGGCGCCGGCCATGAACGTGAACATGTGGAACCATGCGGCCACGCAAGAAAATGTCGAGGTGCTGCGCGCGCGCGGCGTAAAAATCGTTGACCCCGCCGAGGGCTACCTCGCGTGTGGCATGACCGGCGCGGGACGGCTGGCCGGGCAGGAAGATATTGTCGCCGCCGTAGGCGAGGCGCTGAAAACGCAGCGGGATTTGGAGGGAGAGAAGGTTCTGGTAACGGCCGGCCCGACTTGCGAAGACCTTGATCCAGCTCGCTACATCACCAACCGCTCGTCCGGGAAGATGGGCTATGCGGTCGCGGAGGCAGCGGCGCGGCGCGGCGCGAAGGTCATGCTCGTGAGCGGACCAGTGAATTTGGAAGCCCCCGCGGGTGTGGAATGCCTTGGCGTGCGCAGCGCGAAAGAAATGCATCAAGCCGTCGTAGAGCGGATTGCCAATTGTTCCGTCGCCATTCTTGCAGCGGCGGTGGCGGATTACCGTCCGGTAGAGCAGCACGCGGAAAAGATCAAGAAGAGCGACGCGGTACTGACGATTGTACTTGAGCGGACCACGGACATTCTGGCGGAGGTGGCGAGAAACAAAGGCCAGAAAATCGTGGTGGGCTTTGCGGCGGAGACGGACCACGTCGCGGAGAACGCGCGCAAGAAACTCTCCGCAAAGAACGCCGATCTGATCGTGGCCAACGACATCACCGCCGAAGGCGCAGGGTTCGATCATGATACGAATATTGTGACACTCTTTTCCCGCGATGGACGCGACCTGGCGCTTCCGAAAATGAGCAAGAGCGAAGTGGCGCAGCGGATATTGGACGAAGTCGTGCGTTTGCGAAGCGTGCTGCACGCAACGGCTGCACTGAAGCGCTCCGGCGTTTGATCTCGCCATGCCCGAGCGCATTCCCGAAACCCTCCAGAAGAGATTAGCGCACCGCCTCAGTTTCTACCAAGACCTCGGAATCCCGTTGTTCTATCGGGACCGCGGAAAGGGTGCTGCGCCGGATATCGCGCGCCGGCTGGAAATTCCTGCCGTTGCCCAACTCTCAACCATAGATCTTCAAAGGGAAACGACCTTGCCGAAGCCCACGGGAAAGCTCGCATTGCAAAAAATTGCCCCCGTCGTGGCGCCGGTAAGCCTCAAGATCGCGTCCCTGCCGGTGGCTGCGGGACCGTCGCTTTTCGACGCCGCGGACAGGATTGCGGACGACACGCTGCTCAAGATTCGTGAGAATCTTGGCGAATGCACCCGCTGCAAGCTCCACAGCACGCGGCACAAAATTGTTTTCGGCGACGGAAATCCCAGGGCCCAGCTGGTCTTTGTGGGCGAAGGCCCGGGCGCTGATGAAGACGCCCAAGGATTGCCATTCGTCGGGCGCGCGGGAAGACTGCTGACGCAGATAATAGAAGCGATGGGACTGCAACGGAAAGACGTGTACATCTGCAATGTGGTGAAGTGCCGGCCTCCGGAGAATCGCCAGCCGGAAGAGGACGAAGTAAGCACCTGCTCGCCGTTTCTTTGGCGCCAGATTGATGTCATCGCTCCCAAAGTGATTGTCTGCCTGGGTGCCGTCGCGGCAAAGACTTTGCTCCAGACCAATCGCGGGATTTCTCAGTTTCGCGGAGAGTGGCTGGAATTTCGCGGAAGAAAATTGCTGGCGACCTATCACCCCGCCTATTTGCTGCGCAATCCGCACGCGAAGAGTGAAGTCTGGAAAGATCTCCAAAAAGTCATGGCCGTGCTGGGCCTCGAAGTGAAGAAAGGCAAGTCCTCCTAACTTATCATGGGAATTCTGCTGGGCCTGCTGACGTCGCTGACCTGGGGCGGCGCGGATTTCATTGCGCGTTTTGCCACGCATCGCATTGGCGCTCTCCGTTCCATGTTGTACATGCAACTGACGGGTTTTTTGTTGCTCTCCTTTCTTCTTCCCGCTCTCGGTGGTTGGGGGCATCTCGCGGATGGTTCGGGATGGCAGCCCTGGGCTTGGGGCTTCTTGGCGGGAAGCGTCAATGCGATGTCGGGACTGGCGCTCTACCGTGCGTTTGAGATTGGAAAAATGGCCGTGGTGGCTCCACTCTCGGCCAGTTATCCCGCGTTGACGCTGCTGCTTTCCTGCATGACCGGCGAGCGGCTGAGCATCGTGAGAATCATCGGAATCATCTGCACACTGGTGGGAGTCATAGTTGTCGCTCATGGAGAAAAAACACCGGACGAGAACAATGCTGCCACCGTGCAAAGCAGCGGCCGGGGAATCGGCTTGGCCGTGTTTGCTGCTGTGGGCTTCGCGGTGCTGTTTTGGTTGCTGGGAATTCGCGTCATCCCGCGCGTCGGCGCCATTCCCACTGTATGGATGATCCGGTTGACCAGTTCGCTGCTCACCGCAGCCGTAATCCTCGTTTCCCGACAGCCAATGCGCCTTCCACGTGGCGACGTGCGCTGGATGGCACTGGGAATGGGCGCGTTCGATACTGGTGCCTTTGTCCTCAGCAATTTCGGCATGAAAATCGAGCAGGTTGCGGTGATCAGCGTTCTTGGTTCGCTGTACGGAGCGGTCACCGTCGGCCTCGCGGCCATCTTCCTCAAGGAACTTGTGTCGCGCTGGCAATGGACAGGGATCGTCACGATTTTCGCCGGAATTTTTCTCCTCAGCTGGTAGATTTCTTGTTTGACCCTGTATCCTTCTTTTCCGCGCTTTCTGCCGCATTTCCCCGTGCTGGTACACTACACGGCGGGATGACTCCTCCTTTCTGCAATGTCGCACTGCCCGTGCCGCTGCGCACGACGTTCACGTATGCGGTTCCGGAGACGTTGCGAGGAACCGTGCAGCCAGGCAGCCGCGTGCTCGTGCCGTTCCGGAAGAAAGCGATGGTCGGCGTCGTTGTGGAAATGGCGGAGAGCGCCCCGCATGGGACAAAAATTCGTGAGCTCACCGGTATATTGGATTTTGTTCCCGCGCTGACGCCGAAGCTGATCGAGCTGTCGAACTGGATCGCCGGGTATTACCTGGCACCGACCGGCGAAGTCTTTCGCGCGATGCTGCCACCGGTAACAGAGCTGAAATCACACCGCCAGATTATCTTGACGGATGCGGGGCGTGAAGCGGTGGACAGCTCGGGCGGCGGTGAATTGTCGCCTGGGCTCACTCCCGAAGAGACCGCGTTTCTCTCAAAATTGAAGGAAAAGAAAGGAACTTTGCCGCTGGGCCCGGCGGCAAGGTGGGGCACCGACCCTTCCGGGTTGCAGCGGCTGCGACGCCGCGGGCTCATTGAACTCCGGGAGACCGTGCAGGGAAGAAAGGCAAGAACGCAGCGAGTGATCGCTTGGAAGGGTAGCCGGGCGGCGGCTGAAAAACTGACAGAGAAGGAAGGCCAGGAAAAAGATAACGCCGAAACGCCGGTTGGCGACGCTCAGGGCAGGCAGAGTGCGCAGATGATGGGCAGAGAAGACCGCGTGCAGGAATTGCTCGAGACGGAGCGTGGGCCGCTGCCTCTGCCCCAACTCTTGAAGCTGGCGCAAGTGACCAGGGCGGTGGTCGAGCGGATGCTGCGCGACGGGTTGCTGGAAAGTTGGGAAGAGCCGATTGATCCGACCGAGGATCCATTTGATGTGGGGTACTCGCCTCCGCCGCATGAATTGAATGCGGAACAGGAGAGTGTCTTGAAGGCCATACGCGCGCGAGTTGCGTTGGGCGAATTCGGCGTGCAGCTGCTCCATGGCGTGACGGGCAGCGGGAAGACCGAAGTGTATTTGCGCGCCGTGCAGGAGACGCTGGCGCGCGGGAAAACGGCACTCCTGCTGGTGCCAGAGATTGCGTTGACGCTGTGGATCGGGCGGCAGTGCCGGTCGTGGTTTGGCGCGCGATTCGAGGGCGTCGCTGTCTTGCACTCGGCGCTGAGCGATGTCGAGCGAGCGCGCGAATGGTGGCGCGTCCGGAATGGCGACGCGCGCGTTGTTGTTGGGACGCGGTCGGCAGTGTTTGCGCCGCTGGAAAACGTCGGGCTGATCATCATCGATGAAGAACAGGAAAATAGCTTCAAGCAGGAAGAGACTCCTCGATATCACGGCCGCGACGTCGCCATCGTGCGAGCAAAGATGGAGGGCGCTCTGGCGCTGCTGGGTTCAGCGACACCCTCGATGGAAACGTATCACCACGCGCGAAACGGCAAATATGAGCTACTGACGCTGGCGTCGCGCGTGGAAGACCGTGCGCTGGCGAACGTGCAGGTTGTTGATCTGCGCGAAGATTTTCAGCACAGGCATCAGGCGAGCCCGATTTCCGCGGCGCTGCAGGCCGGAATTCATGAGTGCCTGGCGAATGGCACGCAGGCGCTGGTGCTGATCAACCGGCGCGGGTATTCGTGGTCAGTGCTGTGCCGGAGTTGTGGCTCGTCCGTGCAGTGCGTGAACTGCAGCATATCGATGACCCATCACAAACACCGCAACCGGCTGGAGTGTCACTACTGCGGTTCGATCCAGCAAATACCGAAGCAATGTCCAAAGTGCCAGTCGAAATATGTCTATTTCTTTGGAGAGGGCTCCGAGCATGTGGAAGAGAGACTTCGCAAGGAATTTCCCGGCGCACGAATTGCGCGGCTGGACCGGGATACGGCACGGACGAAGCGGCAATACCAGGAGACACTGGGCGCGTTCGCGGGCGGGGCGCTGGATATCCTTGTCGGCACGCAAATGCTGGCGAAGGGACACGATTTTCAGCGCGTGACGCTGGTGGGTGTCGTCAGCGCCGATTCCTCGTTGAGCCTGCCAGACTTTCGCGCTGCGGAACGCACCTTTCAGTTGCTGACGCAAGTTGCCGGGCGCGCGGGGCGCGGCGAGCTGAAGGGCGCGGTGCTGATTCAGACATTTTATCCCGAGCATTATGCGATTCAGGACGCGGTGAAGCAGGATTACACCGCGTTCTTCGAGCGCGAATTGCACTTCCGGCGGATGATGGCGTATCCGCCGTTCACGTCGCTAGCCAATGTGATCGTGCGCGATACCAGCCTGGAAAAGGCGATTCGATGGTCGCGGCAGCTTTCCGAGTATTTTTCTCCGCATGACGGGGAAAGCGTTCGCATCCTAGGACCGGCGACGGCACCGCTGGCGCGACTGAAGAAGGAACACCGGTTCCAGTTTCTTCTAAAATCGCCGAAACGGTCGGTGTTGACGAAAGTGCTTACTGGCGCGATGGCGTATTGCGACGCCAAAGAGATTCCCCAGACTGCCGTGCTCGTGGATATGGACGCACTGAGCCTATTGTGAGTCGATTCTAGAGATCCGCTGAACGCTCTTCAGAAACTAGAAGCGGAGTCTTCCTCGAAGACCAGTCTCTTATCCATGTCTAGCATCTGTTTACGGAATTGACGCAAGCCGCCGAGGCTGAGGAGAACCACGGGCATGAAACCAGCGACTCCCCATTGAGTGACCAGGGACCACTGCACGATTCGGGGAATGTAGATCGCGAAGGCCACGAAGCCGATGAGGTAAGCAACAGGGACAAGCGTAGATTGGCTCTGGAAGGCGGGGTAAGAGCACGTGAAAGGAATCTTGCGGAAGCGCACGAGCAGAACTTCTACAAAAACCACGGAGCAAGCAATGAGAACGACCGTTTGCAGCAGCGCGCTAAGCCATCCCCACAATAGGGCGGAGTAGAGAAAACATAGGGGAGCAAGCCAGCCGAGAGAGAATGTGAGAAGTACTCTTCTGGCGACTTGACGAGGCAGTTCCCCGTCAGGCTCGATCCACAGCTTGAAAATCCAGTTGGCGGGCAAATCCGAAGGGACCTCGAAGGCCAAGCGTATTCCCACGAGGAGGCAGTAGCTCAGGATAAATGGTATGGAAAGGAGTTCCACGGCAGGGGGTTGTGCAGCGAATGAAAAGCCGGAGTGGTAGGCGGCATTCACGGTCTGTGCGGCAACAACGAGACCCAGTGCCGCGAAGGCCAGGACAATCTGCAAGTGGGCATCGCTTCGCAATAGTGTGCGCGAAACAAAGTGGTAGCAGGCGCGTAGCTTTGCAGCGCGGAGAATTGTGGCATCCAGAAAGTTTGCAGGCAGCCAGAAACGTCGGGCTCGCGGCAGCGGGCCAACATCGGCGAATTCCGGGATGCGGACGAAGGATCTGCGAAAGCTGAAAGTATAAGCAATGACGGAAACGAGCAGTGCCAGTCCCAACGAAGTTATGGCCCTTCGCGTCAAGGAAGCGAAGAAAATATCGTGACCGTTGCCCCACAATGTTTCGGTCAGCCCTAGAAACCAGGCGGGAGGCAGTCCGCCGAGCCGCAGGTAAATCAACTGTGAGCCGCCCGAGAGAACAGAAGATACCGTAATGCTTGTGGTCAGCAGGGCCAGGAGACAGAGCGCGAGCGCAAAACGGACGTACACCGAGACTTTGCGGAAAATGCGGTAGGGAAGGCACGCCATTAGAGTGCCCGAGAGCGCAAATATGGCCAGGAAACTGAATGCGCTGCTCAGACTGACGGAAATGGCATGTCCAAACGCAAACCGAAGAAGCTTAGAGAAAGATCCTTGCGAACCCATGACCGCCATGGGAAATAATACAAAGGAAGCGGCGTTCGCCACCATGGTGAGCAGGGCCGTCAGAGCGAAGATAGCGGACAGATTCGCAAAGAAAATCCTGGTCAGCGAGATGGGCAGGGGCACGAGATTGAGATAGTCGCGGCGGTCCAGAAAAATGGAGTTCCACCGCCACAGCGCCGCGACGCAACTGACGGCCATGGACAGCACGATGAAGAAATATTCGTCTGGAACGGTGGCGATATAGGGATCGAATACGCCGTCACCGCGCAGGAAACGAATTAGCGAGCCAAACTTCTCAAACATGAGAAGAGACACCAAGACCCCCGGCATGGCCAAGAAGATGAGCACCACACCCATGCCAAGGTCCAAATCGTCCGCGCCGAGTTCTCCGCCGCCGTGAAGCATGCGTTCAGCGAACAGGCGCAACAATTGCAGCGAGGGGCGTTGCGATAAAACCATGCACCGCTCTGCGAGGGACTGCTTCCAAGAATTCACGATGGAGACACCACCACATCCACGATCTCGTTGGCGACCTGCGCGACGTCCGTGTCTTCCAGGAGTTGCAAAAAGATGCCTTCCAGCGAGGACTGGCCGATCCGCCGGCGAACTTCGTCCGCTGAGCCGTAGGCGATAACCTGGCCCTTTCTTAGAATCAGAAGCTGCGAGCATACTTTTTCGACGACTTCGAGAATATGCGAGCAATAGAAAACGGCTTTTCCTCGCGCGCTGAATGCCTGGATGAGGTTCTTGAAAATGAGCACAGAGGTTACGTCGAGGCCGGAGAGCGGTTCGTCCAAGATGAGCACATCGGGATTGTCCATAAGCGCGGCGATCAGGAGGATACGCTGGCGCATCCCTTTGGAGTAGGAGCCCAGAGAAACATGCCGATGAGCAAACAGAGAGAAAAGCTCGAGGAGGGAGCTGATCTTGATTTTCATTCGCTTCGGAGACATGGCGCGAAGGGTTCCGATCATCTCCAGATATTCCTGGCCCGTGAGAAACGGATAGAGATTGGCTTCTTCAGGAACGTAGCCGAGCCGCTTTCGATAAGATACCAGATTGTTTTGAATGTCTTGGCCCTCGAAGAGAACTTGGCCATGAGTGGGTTGCAGCAGGCCGGTGAGCACTCTTACGGTGGTACTTTTTCCCGAGCCATTGGGGCCCAGGTATCCGAGCACCTGGCCGGGCTGGAGGCGAAATGTGACTTCTCGAACTGCAGGAACGGAGCCGTAGGATTTCGCTAGAGCGATCGCTTCGAGCACGGCCATCCCCTTGAACGAACAGACAAACTTGCGCCCTGTGCTGAAACCATTCCTTTGACACCGTGGGAATAGGCAAAGTTCCGGGAATTGGATAACGGACAACTGCCCGAAGGCCTCGGTCGAGCCTCTCGGTAAGAAGAAATGGACGAGCGTGCCGGGGAGAAGGAGGATGAAGCTGCTCAGCGGCGCGAATGGCGTGTGCCGACGCCAAGCAGATTCCACAGGCCACCGTGCTCGTGGATATAAATCCGTTAAGCTTTTTGTAATCAGGGGCTTTAGTGCAAACCCTCAAGTTAAACTTGAGGTTCGGCGTAGCCCGAGTAGCCCCACGGCCGTTTTTTTTTGCTGAGGAGTGCATCAGGAGCGTCCATCCGTTGACGCCATCGACCAACGCTTTCGATTGGCGTGCCGGTCGGCACCTTAACGAATCTCTTGCTCGTTGGATTTGGCGACGGGGAACACCGAACTGAGTGCTTGCGAATCTCAAAGTGAGTCAAGGTGGCATGTGGTGTCGCTGGTTGAGACAGTTCCCGAGAGCCGCCACAGTCGGGGTCAGTTCAATCACGAGAACTCCGAGGGACGCTGAAAGAATATTCTCAAGGAAGGATGACGGCACTGCCGCAATGAAAAAAAAGAAGATAGGGGCGTAAAGCCGCTTCTGCGAACCTATTTTCTTGAGCGGCATGCCGGGCGGGGGGTGAAGTGGCGAGCGCCGTGGCATGCGCGGTGCAGAGATTGTGGTATTGGTCCGCGCACACGACGGTTGGTTTCTGGGGAATGGTGCAAAGCGGCGCTGACGAGACCACAACCGCAGCCTGAAGGTGACTGTTGGAAGTGGCAGTTCGCAGCCGTGTGGATTGACTCCCCCAACCGCCAGTCTCCTGAGGCCATGCCTCAAAAGTGCGCAGCAGGTCGAGATGCTGTGCAAATTGGAGAACGTTAAGAAGCGCTCACTGGAGTCTGGATTCCTCGCAATCCTCTTCGTCAACATGACGGTGATCGTCTGGGCGCCGATGGCCGAGGCGCAAGCCCCTAGCTCAGAGCATGCGGATGGAATGATTTCCGGAACCGTGCTCTTGAAATCCAACAATCAGCCCGTGAGCCAGGTGGCCGTAAAGTTAAAATCACACGCGGCGGGAATATTCCGCAGCATCTTGACAGACTTTGAGGGTCACTTTGAAGTTCGAAGCCTTCCTCCCAGCACGTACGAGATCGCGGTCGATGAACCGGGCTACGAGCCGGCGCAAACGAGCGCACGGCTCGATGGCTCCTCCTCGAAGCTGGTGCTTTATCTGAAGTCATCCAACTTGGGGCAAACCGGGCGGATCAATTACGCGGTTTCGGCGCGAGAGCTGAAGATTCCCGGTAAAGCGCGAGGTGAGTACGAAAAAGGATTGGGAAGCCTGGCCAAGAAAGATCTCACTGGGAGCCTGAGCCACTTCGCCAAGGCTGCCCAGGCGTTCCCCGATTACTACGAGGCCTACTATCACATGGGCGTAGTGGAGACGACCCTGGGTCAGTTGGATGAAGCGATGCAAGCCTTTCAAAAGGCCATTGATTTGAGTGGGGGGAGGTACGCCTGGGCAGAATTTGGGTTCGGCTACCTTCTTTATCGGGAGGGAAAACCAGCAGAGGCAGTGACCGCCATCCGAAGGGGATTGGAAAAGGACGAGAGTTCACCGTATGCCTACTTTATCCTGGGTATGGCGCTACTGCGGCTCAATCGTCTGGAGGAAGCGGAAAAAAGTGCGCACGAGGCTCTTCTCCGTAATCCCAATTTCGCCGAGGCCTATCTTGTGCTATCGGATGTCAGCGGGCGCCGATACGAGTATCGGACGCAACTGCAAGGTCTGGATGCCTATCTGAAACTAGAGCCCAATGGCGCGGACAGCGAGCACGCCCGCCAAGCGCGCGAAGTGGTTTTGAGAATTCTAGCCAAGCATCAGCCTGACGACTGATTTGCTCCTCCTCTGAACCCTGGTTTCCTCTGCGCAATGTTTCACCGTGCGCGACCGATGCCTGCCAGCAAAGTGCGGGACTAAAGTCCCGGATCCACATGCACCGAGTTCAACCGGCAGCGCGTTTTCGCCAGAAGAAGTAGGCGGGAAGGCCGATGAGGAACAGAAGGATGGCCACGGCGAGATTCTTGAACTGAGAAGGGTCGCGGAAGGCGAGGTAGATGGCATTACCGACGATGGCGGCGGCAGCAAGAACAAAGATCAAGGGTGTCCACGGATAGCCGGGAACGCGATAAGGAATCGGCCGGCCCGCCGAGGCCCGGCGAATGGGGAAAATGGCCGCGGCGCCGAGGCCGTAAAAAATCCATCCCACAAAAATCACGCCGCCAATCAACTCCGAAAATTTTCCAGCACACGTCAGCACTGCCGACCACACGCCGAGAGCCACGATAGCGAAGGCCGGAGTGTGAAATCTCTCGTGCACGACCGCGAGCTTCTTGAAGAAGAGGTCGTCCTGCGCCATGGCGTAAAAGACACGCGGCGCAGTGAGGATGACGCTGTTCGTGGCGCTGAACGTGGAGACCAGAATGGTGAGCGCCACCAGTTTGCCGGCCCAGGAACCGAAGACCTCGCCGACGGCGGTGGCGGCGATCGCGTCGCTGGCGGTGGCTCGGGCGGGACCAAGGGCCACGAGGTAGGCGAGAACGGCAATCATGTACAAGCCAGCGAGCAGCAACGAACCGGAAAGAAACGCGCGGGGGAAATTTCTTTGCGGATCGAGCACTTCGCCGGCGCTGTAGGTGCCGAACTGCCATCCTTCGTAGGCCCACAGGACGGCAATCATCGCCAGGCCGAAATTGGAGAAGAGCGCAACCCCGTGCTGTGTTGTGCCCATCGCCAAGGGGATTTCGCGAGCATGATGACCCCGAGCGAGAAGCACCATACTCAGGACAACGATGATTGCAACCTTTACGAGGGTGGTCCAATTCTGGAGGTCGGCGCTCTGGCGTGTGCCCCAGATATTCACGACGGTGACGACGGCGATCATCACCACAGCAACGATTGTTGAGGCCAGAAGCGATAGCGGAATGATTTCGGAAAGGTAGCGGCTGAAGGCGCGGGCGAGCGCCGCGACCGAACCGCTGGCGATGACCAGGAAGAGACACCAGCCGTAGAGGAATGCGGGAAGACGGCCGAAACCGTCGCGGATGAAACAGTAAAGACCTCCGGCCTCCGGATTGCAGGCGGCAAGCTCGGCGTAAGTGAGCGCCCCTAGAAGAGAAAGGACACCGCCAACCAGCCAGACGAGCAGGGAGAGACCGACAGAGCCGTCAAGCTGGCGAAAAATGAGCCCGGGAGTGAGGAAGATGCCGGAACCAATAACCGACCCGATGAAGAGCAGCAGAAGATCTCGAAGCCGAAGTGTGCGGACGAGTTCAGGCACGGTCAAGCTGGCGCGGCATGGCGCGTTCAGATGGTAGGCATCATAACCGGAGATTGAAAGCGGTCAATGGGAAGTTGGAGAAAAGTAGAGCGGCGCAGGCATGAAACAGAGAAGAAAGACGAGAAGTGCAAGAAACGCTCCCCATCGGCGATACGGGTCGAGCAGAGCGGGATCGTAGATGGGCGCGATGCGAAGGAAACGCATGCCGAGAAGCAGGGTTCCCCAAACGTACCAGCCTTGCCAGAAACCGAATAGCCCGAGCGAGATGAGAACAAGAGGAAGAAAGACGGACACGTGGCGGTGTACGCGCGCGCTCAGGGAACGCAGAATGTGGCCGCCGTCAAGCTGGGCAACAGGCAGAAGATTGAGTGAAGTGGCGAAAAGCCCGACCCAGGCGGCGCGGCCAACGGGATGAAGCAAGAGCGCGCCGGGGGCAATGCCGGGATGCAGCCAGGCAGCAAAGAGACGCAACAGAAGAGGAGTGCCGAAGGCCAAGTCGACGTTACGCGTGTCGTCAAGGCCGGGAACGATTCTCGCATGGAGTGCGCCGTAGGCCAGTGCGGGAACGGCCAGAAAGAATCCCACAAGCGGACCGGAGGCACCTACGTCAAACAGTGCCCGAGTGGAGCGAATCGGCGAACGAATCAGAATAAATGCGCCGAACGTGCCCATCAGCGACGGGAAGGGAATGAAAAAAGGATAGCTGGCGTGGATGTGATGATAACGGCAGGCGAAGACATGGCCGAGCTCATGAGCCAGCAGAATGGTGAGCAAGGTGAGGGCGAAAGGCAGGCCGGCCGCGAGGGCCGCGGGATGTTTGTAGAAGAGGGTAAAGGCGTTTAGAAACTCGTCCAGCGAAACAGCCTGATTCTGTTCGTAAGCGACGGCAAATTGTGTGCCGGCGACCAGGCAGGTGCACAGAGTAAGAAGAAACAAGACGACGGCAATGAAGAGCGTCTTGAGCGAGGGGCGAGGCGGAACGGTTATATACGTGGTCGGGCCGAAGGGAATGGCCCGCCAACCGCCGTTGACTGGGATGGACGGCGGTGGATTTTCTGGAAGCGGTGTGGTCACGAAAATGTCTAGCGCTTGAAGCGAAATCGCACTAGTCAGTACAGCATAGCTGAAGGGTTTCGCGCCAGTTTCGAATTGGCGAGAGGTTGGTTTGTCTGCATTGTTTGAGACAGGACGAAGTGCGTTTATTCCGCTTTCTTCACCTCTTCGATGCCCTGAAGTTCCTTGCCGGGTTTGAAGCGGACAGCTTTGCCCGGCGGAATGCTCACCTCTTCGCCGGTGCGGGGATTGCGGCCGATGCCGGTCTTGCGCGGCTTCACACTGAAGACGCCGAAGCGGCGGAGTTCGATGCGCTGGCCGCGGCCGAGAGCCTGCTTCAACGATTCGAAGACGGTCTCGACGGCCTGCTCGGCTTTGGTGCGGCTGATGTTCGTCGTAGCGACGACAGCGTTTACGATATCCAGCTTAATCACGCGATCCTCCCGCGCTTCCGAGCCAGATGCTAGAGGGTGCGGCGCAGGTTGTCAAGGACGTGGGGGGTCATCTACACTGAACATCTTTTGGCGCTCTCGTTCGAATCATTTTGGTGTAGCGACAGATCGAAGAGACAAGTCTAAGGTAAATTTTGGGAGGAATGGATGGCCGTCAAGCCAGACCGCTGGATCCGGCGCATGTCGCTGGAGCACAAGATGATCGAGCCGTTTACGGACCGCCAGGTGCGCGAGGGAGTGATTAGTTACGGTGTGTCGTCGTACGGCTACGATATCCGTGTGGCCGATGAGTTCAGGATTTTCACGAATGTGAACTCGACGATTGTGGACCCCAAGCATTTCGATCCGCGGTCACTGGTGGATTACCAAGGCGACGTGTGCCTCATTCCGCCGAATTCTTTTGCGCTGGCGAGGTCAGTGGAATATTTCCGGATTCCCCGCAACGTATTGACGATTTGCCTGGGCAAATCGACGTATGCGCGGTGCGGGATCATCGTGAACGTTACGCCATTCGAACCAGAGTGGGAAGGCTTCGTGACGCTGGAAATCAGCAACACGACGCCGCTGCCTGCGAAGATTTACGCCAATGAAGGGCTGTGCCAGGTGATCTTCTTCGAATCCGACGAAGATTGTGAAGTGAGCTACAAGGACAAGAAGGGGAAGTACCAGTCGCAGAGCGGGATTGTGTTGCCGCGCCTGTAAGGGTCGCGCCCGGATTTGGACGTCGGAGCCTGGATTCGTGGAATTGTTTTTGGTATCGCTTGCCCTGGGGAGGGGGGGGCACGCTTTTTTGCAAGACTAAGGGAGCGTGACAGTATCGAGTGGATAGCCACGTTCGCGCCAGGCATCCAAGCCGCCCTGCAGCGGCCGAATCCGCTTGATGCCGTTCTTTCTGAGGAGCAACGCCACACGGGCGCTGGTGGCTTCGTTTGGTCAAGTACAGTAGAGGATTACTTCGCGATCGCGCGGCAAACGGTCGCTCTTCTCCTCCAGCTCCTTGGAGTCCACGCGGAACGCGCCCGGGATGGTTTCCGGATCGGCTTCGAAGTCCATCGAGTGGCGCAGGTCGACAATGACCAGTTCTTCGCCGGCGTCGAGTTTTTCCTTCAATTCCTCCGGGGTGATGCGCGAGATGCGCAGCTCGCGCAGAAAGCGCTGGCGGGCGACAAACTTATATGCGATGTAGGCCGCCAGGGCGCCGAGGAGGAGGACCAGGAGCCAGCCGCCGAGCGCGGCGAGATGCTCTGCTACGCGCTCGATCTGACCGCTGAATATATAGCCCAGGCCGAGGAACGTACTTGCCCAGAGAAATGATCCCAAGGCATCGAAGAACAGGAAGCGCCGCGGACGCATGTGAAAGATGCCGGCAAGGGGAGGTGCGACGGTGCTCAGGCCAGGCAGAAACTTGGCCAGCAGAAGCGAGCGGGCGCCCTGCTTCGAAAAAACGCCTTCGGTGCGGCGAACGCAAGAATCCGGCTCAAGCGAAATCTTGCAGAGCAGCTGCAGGATCTTGATACCTTTGCGGCGGCCTAGCTGATACCAGATGGAATCCGCTGCCACCGCCGCCAGGATAACGTAGAACAGGGAGGCAAAAAAACTCAGGTGGCCAGTGCCCGCGAGCGCGCCCGCCGCGAGCAACAGCGGCATGGAGGGTAGCGGCAGCCCCACCTGCTCGACGAAAACCCATCCGAGCAACACTACGTATCCATGATGGAGGAGGAATTCGAGCGTGCGGTGCATGGCGGGGCGGGGTTGGCAATCTCCGGTTATTTCGTTGCGAAAGGAGCAGTATGCCCCCACTGACCGGCCATAACAAACTCGGCCATCGGCTTGCGTGTCCGGGGTGCCATCTCGCGATCCTGTAAAGGCGGTGGCAAGGAAGCTGGATCGCCCGGGTAGCCCAGGGCGATCGCGGCGATGGCTTCCCATCCCGCGGGAATCCCAAACAATTGGCGCGCTTTTTCCGGATCAAATCCGGCCATCTGGTGGACGGCCAATCCCTCGGCGGTCGCTTCCACGGAGAGCAAGGCCGTTGCCGCGCCAAGGTCGTATTGAGCGTTGCGGTTGGGGGCGTTGTTCTTCGCAAACGCCAGTTCCGCCACGGCGATCGCCATCACCGGAGCGCTCTTGGCCCAATTGGCATTGAATTCCACAAGGACGCTCAGCATTCTCTCAAAGCTGTCCTGTTCGTCTCTGGTCGCCACGAGATACGCCCAGGGCTGCTCGTTATAACTCGAGGGCGCCCACCGGGCCGCCTCGAAAAGGCTGCGTAGAACGTTTTGTGGAACAGACTTACTAGCGAAAGCGCGCGGGCTCCAACGCTCGCGAATTAGCTCGTGGACTGGATAATCAGTAGGGGCTGGTTTGTGCATGATTTCGATCTCTTTCCTTGGCAGACCTTGGTTAGATGATTCAAGCCCAGCGGGCCGGTGCATTCACACCACCCGCCCTTTTTCGGAAACCGCACCGGACATAGCCTTGTTAGTTAGCGGATTTCGCCGGCGCTTGTTTGATCATTTCCGCGTCGATGGTGATATTGACATCGTCACCGACGACCACACCGCCGTTGTCCAAGGTGGCGTTCCACTTCACGCCGAAGTCCTGGCGGTTGATTCTTGACGAGGCGCTGACCGCGACCCGTTGATTGCCCCAGGGATCTTTCATCGGAGCCGTCGGACCTTCAACGTCGAGCACGACTTCCTTGGTGGTGCCGCGAATGGTGAGATCACCGGTGACTCTGAGCTTTCCGGGAGCGATCTGTTCGACCTTCTTGGATTTGAAAGTCATGGTGGGGAAGTGCGCAACGTCAAAGAATTTGTCGCTGCGCAGATCGTTGTCACGGGCGGGCTCGCGCGTATCCACGGTCGAGACGTCAATGGTGACGTCAAGGGTGGATTTGGTGACGTCTTTGTCGTCCAGCACAAGCGTGCCGTTGACCTTGCTGAAAGCTCCGCGTACGGTGGAGATGGCCATATGACGAACCGAAAACTGCGCGGACGAATGCTGCGGATCAAGCTTCCACTCGGAGGTGGCCGCGCCGGCAGTCAGTGACAGAACGGCTGCGAGCCCCGCGGCTACTGCGATTCGAGATAAATAGTTTTCCATGTTCTTCTCCTTCTCGCTTTTTTTGATTGGACATTCGAAATTCGCCCCGAAAGGTCGGCTACGCAGGCTTGCGGACGCGGACTTCTTCGAGCAGATCATAAAGAATCTTAAGGCGTGTGGCCGACATGTGCCGGAACTGGCGCTTATGAAGATTGTGAACCGGCTGGTCGAATGTTTTTAGCAGGCTGAGTCCTTGCGCAGTGATGCGCGTCTTTACCACGCGGCGATCGTCGGACTGGCGCTCCCTGGTGATCAGGCCGCGCTTTTCCATGCGGTCGAGGAGGCGCGTCATGTCCGGGTCGTGAGAAATCATACGCTCGCCGATGGCACGGCAAGCCAGGCCACTCGGCTCGGCCCCGCGAAGAATGCGCAGGACGTTGTATTGCGCACCCGTAAGCCCCGCGGCTTTCAAAAGCTGTTCTGCTTCCTGGCCGAGGGTGTCGGCTGTTTGCAAGAGCGACACAAAAACGCATTTCTCCAGGGAGAAGGAAGAACTGGAGAGTTTGAACCGCAGGCTCACGCCCCAACATAGTCGTTATAACGACTAATGTCAAGAGGAAAGAATCCGGCTGAGGCAGGCCGGTCGGTCTATGGCTTCCGCAGCGGCCGAAGGTGGATCTCGCTCAGGAAACCTCGCGGACCTTGTGTGAGGATGGCTTCGACAGCGTGGGCAACATCTTCGGGGCTCAACGCTTTCGACGAGTCCTTGGGGCCGCGGCCGGAGAATTCCGTGGCCACGCTTCCCGGACAGATCACACTGACGCGGATACCGTGTTCCCGGAGATCTTCCGCGAGGCAGCCAGAAAGACCGACGACACCCCATTTGGAGGCGCAATAGATGCCGCCGCCAGCGAATGCGTTTTTGCCGGCCAGAGAACTGATGTTGACGATGTCGCCCGAACCGCGGCGGATCATGGAAGGCGCCACAGCGCGAGAGAGGAGAAAGACGCTCTTAAGATTGGTATCCAGCACGCGATCCCAATCGGCCTCGGTTTTTTCGTGGGCCGGGCCGAACAGGCCGATGCCGGCGTTGTTGACGAGGATGGTGATGGGACCTAGCGCGGCCTCCGTGTTGGCAATCAGATCGGTAATGTCGGCACCTTTTGTGACGTCGGCTATCTGGGTATGCACGGGCCGGCCGATTCTTGCCAGCCCCCGTGCTGACTCCTCGAGTGCCGCGCGATCCCGTCCACAAATTGAAACGGCGGCTCCCAGCATGGCCAGCCGATACGCGATGGCGCGACCGATGCCACGGCTCCCCCCGGTGACAAGCGCCACACCGCCCCTCAGCGGCTTCCTCACCCGGGAAGCTCCATCTGTTCTGCTTATTACCGCCATGAGAATTCTCCCTCGTAAGGGCCACTCTTTTTGTGCGACACTCATCCTATCACCAGAGTTTTCCGCAGTACTTGGGGTCCCCTGGTAGCCGTGAGGGAATCAAATAGAAAAGCCGCTATCCGCATGGAGAAATTTCCTCAGGTTATCAAGTCAACGAAAGGGAACGTCTTGCGGATAGGGTGCGGGTTTCCCTATAATCCCAGGGTTTTCCGAAACAAAGCGATTCCCGGCAGAAGCATTCTGGGGTGCACCGGAAGCAGAATACTCAAGCTTGCAGTTTGAGCGAGGAGAAATGGGAATGAACGCAACACGAACATTGTCGGGGCTCGCGATCATGGCAACCCTTTTCCTGATTGCTGGAAGCCGGCTGGGTGCATTCGCGCAAGCGCCGGCGACGGGTCAGGACGCGGGAGCGGCCAAGGGGCCGAAGTACACACAGGCGGAATATAACGCCGAGCAGGCGTGCGCGGCCGAGAAAGTTCCTGCGGCCATTATCAAGTGTGCGGATGATTTTGTCGCGAAGTATCCAAATTCGGATCTCCTCGTTTACATCTATCCGCTTTACTATCGCGCTTACACGCAGCTCAAGAATCCTCAAAAGGTGATCGAGTACGCGGACAAGCTGGTGGCGCTGGGTGAAAAGGCGGAGCCGGGAATCCGGTACGAGGCGCTCTACGCCCGGGCCCTTTCCTACGCCGGCCTCAACATCAAAGAGACGGACTCGGCGGCAAAGGATCTGTCAACCAAGGGCCGAGAAGCGGCGCTGCTCGGACTGAAGACGCTCGATGAACTAAAAAAGCCTGACACCATGTCCGCCGAGGACTTTGCTAAACAGAAACAGCAGCCCGCCATTCTCTTCAATTACACTGCAGGCAGCGCGGCGATGACCATGAAGGACTACGCCGCCGCGGTGGCTTCTTTCAAGGCTGTACTGGCGTTGAATCCAGATGACCCGGTCACCAGTTACAACTTGGGCCGAGCCTACCAAGCCATGTCACCACCGCAGCAAATGGACGCCTTCTGGGCATTCGCGCGGGCGGTAACGGCGAAGGGCGCAACGGAAGCTCAGTCCAAGCAAATCAAGGGTTATCTGCGCAAGTTGCTGGCCAATTACCAGGGCGGAACCGTTTGCGACAGTCTGACAGATGCAGAGCTGAATGAGCTCCTGCAACTCGCCGGAAGCTCGGCAGAGCGTCCCGCCAGCTACTCGTTACCAAGTGCGGCGGACCTCTCTGCCGCCCAGAAGGACATGACCATTGCGTCGGTAGTCACGGACCTGAAGGCCGGGGGTGACAAGAGCAAATTGACCTGGCTGGCATCCTGCGGCCTGGAGTTTCCCGAAGTGCCGGGCAAGGTGATCGAAGTCGTGCCCGGTACGGACGCCATCGTTCTGAAGATTGCCTTCGTGACCAACGATGCAGAGTTCGATGCCGCCACCACCCCCAACATGGACGTGAAAGTCGTCGTCCAGCCCGAAGCGGCACGCGTGGAAAAGGACAGCGCTGTCCACTTTACGGGCACGCTGACTGCCTACGATCCCGAACCGGCGTTTTTCCTGCACTGGGAAAAGGCCAAAGTGAAGGAAGAAGATATTCCGAAGGAGAAGGCAGCGCCAAAGAAGCCCGTGCGAAAGCCGGCAGCGAAAAGGCCAGCAGCAAAACCGAGCTAGTCTTCTCCAGCTTCGCTAGACTTGGTTGAGAACACGGCTCCCCGGCCAATCTGGGGAGCCGTATTCGTTCTTGCAAGTGATTGGAGTTCGGTCAGCGCGCATACCGGCGGTGACCGTTCGAATCGAGCTTGTACTCGTCGATCTTGCGGCTCAACGTATTACGGTGAATGCCAAGAATTTCGGCAGCGCGGGACTGGTTGCCGTTCGCGCGGTCCAGAACACGTTTGATGAAGCGCTTTTCGAATTCGCCGACCGCTTCTTCAAACAGAATCCCGCGCTCCACCATCTGATTGACAAGCCCTTCCAATTGATCTTTCACGATGGCACGCTCCGCTCGATAACTTATGGTGTGAGGGCCCGGCTTGCTAGTCCAATTCGCGGCCGGCCAGGATGCGATAGGCTTCCCGGTACTTGCCGCGAGTGGCCTCCACGACCTCAGGAGGAAGTTCCGGGCCGGGCGGGGTTTTCGGCCACTGCATTCGCTCGAGATAGTCGCGAACAAACTGCTTGTCGAAGGATGCCTGAGGACCGCCGGGGCTGTATTGGGCAGCGGACCAGAAGCGGGAAGAATCGGGCGTGAGGGCTTCGTCGATCCAGATCAATTGGTTGTTGAGGAGGCCGAACTCGAATTTGGTGTCGGCCAGAATAACGCCGCGTGGCTCGGCATAAGCCGCAGCGCGGCGGTAGAGTTCCAGGCTCACGCCGCGGACTTTCTCGGCAAGTTCTTTGCCGATGAGTGATGCGGCGTATTCGAAAGAGATGTTTTCGTCGTGGCCGGTGGCGGCTTTCGTTGCGGGCGTAAAGATGGGCTCTGGCAGCCGGTCGGATTCGCGCAAACCGGCAGGCAGCTGGAGGCCACAGATTTTTCCCGTGGTGCGATAGTCCTTCCAACCCGAGCCGGAGACGTAACCGCGTGCCACGCATTCAATCGGCAGCGGCTGAGTCTTTCGAACGATCATGGAACGGCCTGTGAGTTCATCCTTGAACTTGTCGAAAGGAGGAGGAAATTCAATGGCGCTGAGGACGTGGTTGGGAATTACATCCTCCAACAATTGGAACCAGAAAAGAGAAAGCTGCGTCAGGACGCGGCCCTTGTCGGGAATCGGCGTGGGCAAAATGACGTCAAAAGCGGAGAGACGATCGGTGGCCACGATGAGGAGCTGGCCGCCGAGATCGTAGATGTCACGGACCTTGCCACGCGCGGCGGGCAACAGGCCGGCGAAATGCGTTTCGCTCAAAACTCTCATGGCAGGAGTAGCTGGCACGGAGAAGTTCTCCCGACAAAGTGAGAAGCATTCTAGCGCAGCGCAACGCGAAGTCAAAGGGACGCGAGTGGAATTTTTGCGAAACGACATAAGAAAAAATTATGCAGCTTGCCGTGAGGGAAGTGGCCGGGGCGTCGCATTCCTTCGCGCTGGACCAGGCTGCCCCTCTGCTTGTCAAATGCGGAGCCAATTTAGGCTGCGGAGGCTGCCGCGGCATGCTGCTTTGGCGCCGACGATTCCGGTTCTTCCCAGCGCACACTGACGAGTTTCGAGACGCCGGGCTCCTGCATCGTTACGCCGTAAAGCACACTGCCCATCTCCATGGTCTTGCGGTTGTGCGTGACGATGATGAACTGCGTCTGGCCGCTCATCTCGCCGATCAGGCGCGTGAAGCGCCCGACGTTGGCTTCATCGAGCGGCGCATCGACTTCATCAAGGATGCAGAACGGGCTTGGCTGGTAGCGGAAGATGGCAATGAGCAGCGCCAGCGCAGTCATGGCCTTTTCGCCGCCCGAGAGCAACAACACGTTTTGCAGCCGCTTGCCTGGAGGTGAAGCGACGATGTCGATGCCGGCGTCGCCGGAGCTGTCCGGCTCGGTCAGACGCATCTCCGCCATGCCGCCGCCGAAAATGGTGTGGAAGGCTTCGGAGAAGTTCTTGTTGATGGCGTGGAAGGCGTGCTCAAACTTTTCCTTGGTGGCGAAGTCGAGCTCGGCAATGGCCTGCTGGGTGTCCGCAATCGACTGCAAAAGATCGTCGCGCTCGCGCGTCAGGAATGTGAAGCGCTGCTCGCACTCGTTGAACTCTTCGAGCGCCATCATGTTAACGGGGCCCATCGATTCTATGCGCTGCTTCATCTCGCGGTAGTTGGTTTCAGCGATGGCCAGCTCTTCGCCGGACATGAAGGCCGCTTCTGTGGCGATCAGATCCTCTGGCTGCGCGTTTACCTCGCCCATACACGTTTCGCGCAAGTGCTGACGGTCAGAGTCATTCTTGGCTCGGTCAACTTCCGCGTGGCTGCGCTGCTCGCGAACTTCCTGCAGCGACTGACGGCCCATGCGCAGGTGGTCTTCCATCTGCGTGACGCGCGTGCGGGCCGCGTCCCATTCCTGCTCAAGCTCCCGCTGGCGGATTTCCAGGCGCAGCTTTTCGCCGCGCAGATCATCGAGCTGCAGGGCGAGCTCTTTGCTCTGCCGGGCCAGGGCGGCGGTTTCGTCGCCGATGGACGTCACTTGCTGTTGGAGAGCGACTTCGCGGCGTTCGAGCTCGGCGCGCTCTTCGTTCAACCGAGCGGCCAGAGCTTCGGCGGCCATGAGCCGCTCATTCATCGCGGCGAATGCGGCGCGACCGGCGGCAAGTTCGTTCTGTTCCGATTGGATGGACCCGCGAAGCTGGACGAGTGCCTCCGCAAGACGCACGCTTTCGGCGTCGGCTTCGGCGCGGCTTAGCGCGGCGGCGGTATGCTGGTTCTTTGCGCGCTCGGCACGCTGCCGCGTGTTTTCCACGTCCAGGCGGATATGCTTGAGTTCGTTCTGGCAGGTGGTGAGTTCCAGCCCGAGGCGGGCAAGTTCACTCTGCATTTGCCCGTGGCGGTGCATGGCGGAGATGGCTTCGCGCTCCGCTTCGCGTTGCTGCTCATCGATATCGGTGAGGGCTTGCTCGGTTGCACGCAACTCGGCAGCGGCGGCCTCCAGCACGGCCTGTTTTTCGCTCACCTGATGCTCAAGTTGCATCACTTCCGCGTCCAGGGCCCGCAATTCGCGCTTCATCCCCAGCGGGCCCGCTTCATCGGGGCGGCCGCCTGTGACCATGCGGCCCTGGTAGCAGGTGCCGTCGGGCGTAACGAAGGCGTATTGTGAATTTTCCCGTGCCAATTTCTCCGCCGACGCCGTGCTGTCCGTCAAATACGCCGAGCGCAGCCGTGGCAGGAATTGTTTTGCCGCCGCACCAAGCGGATCGCGGAACTCCACCAGCTTGTCGAACCGCGCGATCACCCCGTCTTCCGCCCGGAAGTTCGCGATGGGCTGGTATTCGGAACTGAGGCGCAGATTTCGGAGCGAATCCACAAAGAACGTTGCCCGTCCACCCACTTCATCGCGCAGCATGGAAACGCCGACCCGCGCGTGCTCGTAGGTTTCGACGACGACGTATTCCAGTTCGTCGCGCAGGTACTGCTCGATGGCGGCTTCGTGCTGTTCCTCGACTTCGGCATAATCGGCCAGCACGCCGACGGCGCGAAAATCCTTCCCGCCGCGGCGTTCGCTGGCGGCAAAAAGCTTCTGCACGGCGTCCGCAGTGTAGGAGCGATCGTTCAGGATTTGCGTGAGCGTCGAATGCCGAGCGCGAATCCCCGCCAACGAATCGCGGAGCGCAGCGGCCTCCTTCGACAGGGTATCGCGCTGCTCCCGGAATCCGGTGATCTTGGCTTGAAGCTCGGCGGCGCTTTGCTTCAGCGCATTGAGTTGACCGGTCGCGGATTCATGATTGTAAGCGGCGCGCTCGGCATCATCGCGCGCGCGCATCGAAGTTTCCAACAAATCGTGCTCTCTTGCTTCGAGCTTTCGCAGTGCTTCGCCCTGGTGCACCAGCGCCTCTTCGGCTTGCTTCTGCTCGCCATGGAGACGCAGCAGGCTCTCGCCGGCTTCCGATGAGGATTGCCGCAGTGCTTCGACCCGTGCTTCGGATTCGCCAATCTGGGCGGCCCGGGACTCGGCGCGTTTCGCAAGCTCTTCCACGTGAGCGGTTAAGACGCCCGACTCTTCCCGCAGGAGCGTAACCGCCTGAATCTGCGAGGCACTTCGCGATTCCCATTCGGCGGCCTGCGCTGTGGCTTGCGCCAATTCCACATCGACCTGGGCGTCACGCCCGGCGAGCTCCTCGGCACGCTGCCGGTTGAAGGCGATGCGATTTTCGCTGCGGTCGACTTCGAGCGCAGTGAGATTCATGACATTCTGGTTCTGCCGGATCTCAGCATCCAGTTCATAAATTCGATGGTTCAGCCGGTCCTGTTCCCCTTCCTGCTGTTGGATGGCAGTGGCGCGCTGCAATTCGGCGGCGTTCAGTCCTTCGAGCTGCTTCGCGACGCGCTCGGCTTCGGCCTCGAGCTCGCGGGCCTTGCCCGCCAGCATTTGACGAACGATTCCGCGCATTTGATCGCGGATTTCGGAATAGCGGCGCGCTTTGGCGGCCTGGCGCTTCAACGAGCCGAGCTGTTTCTCGACTTCCACCACGATGTCATTGACACGCGAGAGATTCACCTTGGAGGATTCCAGCTTGGCTTCCGCAAGCCGCTTCTTGGTTTTGAATTTGGTGACACCAGCGGCTTCTTCGATGATGGCGCGACGCTCCATGGGCTTGGTGGAGAGAATCAGTCCGATGCGGCCCTGTTCGATGATGGCGTAAGAGTCCGGCCCCAGGCCCACGCCCATGAACATTTCTTGGATATCGCGGAGCCTTCCCACACGGCCATTGATCAGGTATTCGCTTTGGCCGGAACGATAGAGCCGCCGGCTGACCACGACTTCGCCCGGTTTCATGGCCAAAACCAGCTTGTCTAACGACTTTTTCTTCCGTTTGAACTTGCCACCGGGTTCAGCTGGGGATGGAGCTGAACCTTCAGTGGCTTCTTCTTGCGTTTCGGGGGTCTCGGCGGGGTCAGGCGAGGGAATTTCGGTCGTATCGGTCAAGCCGGAGGCTTCTTCGTTTTCGGTGGCAAGGGACGTAGCATCCGCTCCAGAGTCTGACGCCGCGCTTGCCATGACGAAGCGGGCCGCTTCGGCCAGCTCGGGATCCTCCATGGTGATGGTGACTTCGGCGAGTCCCAGCGGAGGGCGCTTGGTGGTCCCATTAAAAATGCAATCGGCCATGCGCTCGGCGCGAAGTGATTTGTGGCTCTGCTCGCCGAGAACCCACGAAATGGCATCCACAACGTTGGATTTGCCACAGCCGTTCGGCCCGACGATGCAGGTCGTGCCGGACCCGCTGAATGTGACTATGGTGCGCTCACAAAACGATTTAAAGCCAACGATTTCGACTTTTCGCAGCTTCAGCAAGATGTCCCCTTTTGGTCGTCAACTTCTCCCACGGCTGCCAGCATGAACTCGCATACAGCTCGAAAACTGCGAAAGCCAGCTGTTCTCCTACGGCTGGGGCATAAACTCGTGCAGAGGGACGACGTTTCATTCCTCGAGGGGAGGGTCTTCGGAGCAACAGGTCAACCCTTCTCGGGTGGCCTGTCAGAACGTTTGGCAGGTTCTCAGTCAGAGGCCCAGCCGCCTGGCGCAGGATGGCGGTACGGGAAAAAACAGTAACACGATGTTCATCGCATGTAAAGCCTTACGGCACAACTTGTGGCCGCCTTGCTAACGCCACAAGTGTTTTTGGAATGTCCGACGTCTCGTCTTGGGCCTACCTGGCAGCTGACGATCCTTCTTTCAGATGCCTGTCGTACCAGGCGAGGATGCGATTCAGGCGATCTAGGAGGTGCTTTTCCTCATGAAAGGTGTGAGGCTCGCGAGGATAGACGACGAGTTCAGTCTCCACGCCGTAGCGCTTGAGGCCGCGATAAAGTTCCTGGCTTTGGCCGAGAGGATCGACCGAATCGGCGTCTCCTTGAAGAATCAAGATCGGCGTTTTCACATTCTTGAGGTGCACGAAGGGCGAACTATTCAAGAAGCCGGCGATTTTTTCCGGCTCATACGGGACGCCGTAGAACCATTCATCGTAGGAAGGGCCCTGCTCGGTGCCGTATTCGGAGATGAGATTTGAGAGGCCCGCGCCGGAGACAGCAACTTTGAATCGCGTGGTTTGCGTAATCGCCCATTCGGACATGTAGCCGCCATACGACCAGCCGCCAATGGCCAGCTTTTCGGGATCGGCGAGGCCCCGCGCGATGAGGTCGTCGACACCGACCATGACGTCCCGGTAATCGCCGCCACCCCAGTCGCTGCGATTCAACTCAATGAATTTCTCGCCGTAACCGCTTGATCCGCGAATATTGGGATAGAAGACCGCGTACCCGCGCGCCGCAAAGAGCTGCCCCCAGGTTTCGATGGCGTCCTGCCAGGCGCCCGTGGGGCCGCCGTGAATCAGGGCGATGACCGGCAGCTTCGATTTGCCGTCGTAGCCGAGTGGTTTCAGAAGAGCCGCTTCGATTTCCAGGCCGTCGAAGGATTTGTATTTGTAGAACTCCGGGGCGCTGAGCATGTACTGCTTCCATGAATCATTCAAGTGAGAGATTTGCTTCGGGGCGCTTTTCTGATCCCAAATCCATAGTTCCTGGGGAGTCGTCGCGGTTTGCCCGGCAAAAGCAACCTCTCCGGAATCGGAAACGCCGAAAGCATTCGGATTGGTGGGAATCGCAGGGACATCCTTGAGCGCGCCTTCGGCGGTGAAGGCCACGAACTTCGAGTGGAAGCCATCGCCAACCACGGCGAGCAACCCACCGTCCCTGGACCAGCGGTAGTCAAAGACCGGTCGGTCAACGTCAGCGCCACTGAGATTCTGAGTGGCTTTGTCGCCATGATGAGCGAGTATGAGGTCGTGCGGCGTTGGGCCGTCTTCGCGGCAGCCGACGAACGCCATCTTCTGGCCATCCGTCGCGATGCGGATATTTCCGAAGGGCCCACGAGGAGCGAGGACCTGTGTCATCGAGTCGACCGCTTTGCGGTCATCGCTTACCGTGTCCCGGAGACGAAAGGAAAAAATACGCTCGGTATTCTGATCCGATTCGGGGTGATCCGTGGCGCTGAGCACGAGGCCGGTGCCGGAAGGATGCCACACGGCTTCACTGATTTTCCATTGGGGTTCGGTGAGGGCTTTGGCGTCTCCCGTGTCGAGAGTAAGAAGCCACAGGCGGGCATGTTTATCTTCTTTGTCCGCCACGTGTGCGTCGTCTTTGTCTTTTTCTTTCTTTTCTTCCGCTTCCGTTTTTGCGTCGGGGGCCAGAAAGGCGATCTGCCTGCCGTCGGGGGACCAGACAAAATTCTGCACCCCGCGCTTTCCTTTGGTCAGGGCGCTCGCTTCGCCGCCGTTTGCGCGCATGGCGTAGACCTGCTGCTGATCGTCGCGGTCTGAGAGGAAAGCCAGCCGTTTGCTGTCGGGTGACCAGCGCGGCAAGAAGTCGGACTTTGCGGAATATGTGAACTGTCGGAGTGAACCCGATTGTTTGTCGTAAAGCCAAATGTGACGTGCGCGGCGCTCGCCCTTCGCGGGCTCGGTGACCACAAACGCCAGACGGTTGCCGTCGGGAGAGAATTGCAGATCGGAAATACTACGCAGATCCAAGGAAGCTTCTGGAGTCAGCGGCTTGAGTACACTGGCCTTGGGCGGCTCCTGCGCAAGGGTGGCCGTCGCGAGAGCCGAGAGAACAAACCGAGCGCCGATCGATAGGAAACGATTCATCGATTACTCCTTCACTAGATGAGAAGGAGGACTGTAACTGTGTCGGTGGCGGGCGTCAATTAGGACCAATCAGGTCCCACTACACGGTATTCTGCGAAACATCGCGCAGCTTCGACATTGCTAGGTTTCAAAGGGCTCGGCTACAATCGATCGCTTATTCGTTTGCGGAAAGAGACCCTCTAGAGCCTATGGCCGATATTCAGCTGCACAACACGCTGAGCGGAAAAATCGAGAATTTCGTACCTCAAAAGGCCGGGGAAGTGCGCATGTACACGTGCGGGCCGACGGTCTACGACTACGCACATATCGGGAATTACCGCACCTTCATATTTCAAGATATCTTGCGGCGCTTCCTGAAGCTGCGCGGATTCAAGCTGAACCACGTGATGAATCTGACAGACGTGGACGACCGCATCATCGCGAATGCCGCTGCGGCCGGCGTAAGCATCCGCGACTACACCGCGAAATTCGTGCAGGCGTTTTTCGACGATTGCAAGACGCTTAGCATCGAAGCGCCGGAGCACTGGATCCGCGCCACGGACCATATCGAAGAGATGGTGAAGTTGATTCAGCGGCTCCAGGAAAAGACATTCACGTATCCGGGCGAAGGTTCAATTTATTATCGCATCGCGAAATTCCCGGACTATGGAAAGCTCTCCAAGATCGATCTGACCGGCATTCAGACGGGCGCACGCGTCGACAACGATCGCTACGAAAAAGAGAGCGCGCGGGACTTTGCGTTATGGAAAGCGCCGAAACCAGGAGAACATTTCTGGGAGACAGCGATCGGCCCGGGGCGCCCCGGCTGGCACATTGAGTGCTCCGCGATGGCCATGAAGTATCTCGGTGAGACGCTGGATATTCACACCGGTGGAATCGACCTGGCATTTCCGCATCATGAAAATGAAATTGCACAGAGCGAGGGCGCGACCGGCAAGCATTTCGTGAGCTACTGGCTGCACGCCGAGCACTTGCTTGTCGAAGGCGAGAAGATGTCGAAGTCCCAGGGGAATTTTTTCACGCTGCGCGATTTGTTTGCGAAAGGTCATAAGCCTTCAGCTCTGCGGTTTGCGCTGGCCAGTGTTCCTTACCGCAAGCAGCTCAATTTTACCTTCGACGGTCTGCAGCAGGCAGCTAGCTCGGTGGAACGGTTGCGGAATTTCGCCGATCGGCTGAAGCGTGGAAAATTTCCCGCTGGCAACCAAGAAGGCATGGCTGCGCGCATTGCGAAGGCGGCGGAAGAGTTTGACGCTGGTCTTGCGGACGATTTGAATACGGCGCAGGCGCTGGCGGCGGTGTTCGACCTGGTGCGGGAAGCGAATGTCGCCGTGGATAAAGGTGAATTTCGCCAGGGCGAAGTCCCGACCGTGCTGGAGTTTCTGGCTACCTTCGACAGGGTTTTCGCCGTTGTGCAAGACAGTGATGGCGAAAAACTTCGGGCGCTCGGATACGGCAGCGCGGACGGCGGACCGGACGACGCAGAGGTCGATCGGCTGGTCGCGGAGCGCAATGCCGCAAAGAAGAAACGCGACTTTGCGGCGGCCGACCGGATCCGCAAAGAACTGGCAGATCGTGGTATAATAATAGAAGACGCCAAAGACGGTAGCGTGCGCTGGAAACGCAAGTGAGCCTTAATCTTCAAATTCGTCCTTCCTTCCTCGTGGGAAGCTGCCCGCCGGCCGCCCAGCGGCCACAACTCTACGGCGTGGACTAACCAAGTTCTTTTTTTCTCTCTTGCAAGCCGCGTCCGGATTCGTCCGTTCGCGTGCCTGCTTTCGCCCCGCAATGTTCGATCAACTCCAACCTTTTGATTTCTTCCCTGGAGGAAGACATGCCAACGACTTTGGAAGTGAAAACACCACGGCTGGTGACCGCTATACCCGGGCCCAATGCCAAGCGGGTGCTGGAGCGGGACGCAAGATTCATGTCGCCGTCCTACACGCGCGACTATCCACTGGTGGCCAGGCGCGGGCGCGGCGCGATTGTCGAAGATGTGGATGGTAACGCTTTTCTCGATTTCGCTGCGGGTATCGCCGTGTGCTCCACTGGTCATTGCCATCCGCAAGTTGTCGCTGCGATTCAGAACCAGGCGGCCGAACTGATTCACATGTCCGGCACGGATTTTTACTATGAGAGCATGCCGGAGCTGGCAGAACGGCTGGGTCGCACGATGCCAGGTACCGAAAGCAAGAAGGTCTTTTTCACCAACTCTGGTACGGAAGCAATAGAAAGCGCCGTTAAACTGGCGAGATACGCCACGCGGCGAGACAAGTTCATCGCATTTTACGGCTGCTTCCACGGCCGCTCGATGGGCGCTCTTTCGCTGACGGCCTCGAAGTCGACTCAGCGCAAGGGATTCGGTGCGCTGCTCAGTGGAATCGAGCACATCCCGTTTCCATATGCCTATCGCTGCGCGCACGGTCATACCGCGGAGACCTGCGGCGCGGAAATCCTCGAACAGCTCGAAGGGCAGATTTTCAAGCGGCTGTTCGATCCCGAGGACGTCGCGGGCATCATCATCGAGCCGATTCAAGGCGAAGGCGGCTATGTGCCGGCGCCGAAGTTCTTCCTGCAGGAATTGCAACGCATCTGCCACCAACACGGCATCATGTTCATCGTCGACGAAGTGCAGTCGGGCATGGGACGCACCGGGAAGTGGTGGGCCTGTGAACACGCCGGGGTCGAACCGGATATTCTTTGTTCCGCGAAGGGCATCGCGAGCGGCATGCCTCTGGGAGCGATCATCGCGAAAGAAAGCGTGATGTGCTGGAAGCCAGGCTCACACGGCACAACGTTCGGCGGAAACCCGGTGTGCATTGCGGCAGCGCTTGCCACCATGGACCTGATCGAGAGCGAGTACAAGGAAAATGCTCATCGCATGGGCGATTACCTCTTCGGACGCCTGGCCGATTGGGTGAAGGACTTCAGGATCGTGGGAGACGTACGAGGACGCGGATTGATGATCGGCATTGAGATCGTGCGCGATCAGCGGACCAAGGAAAAAGCCGCGGATCTGCGCAACGCAATCGTCGACCTGGCGTTTCACAAGGGCTTGCTGGTGCTCGGTGCGGGTGAGAACACCATTCGCCTGTCGCCGCCGCTCCTGATCGATCAGGAGCAGGCGGACTTTGCCGCGCGGACACTGGAAGATTGCTTCCGTGAGGCGGAGAAGAAAGTCTGATTCGAGGCGAAGAGATAGGAATCAGAAATACTAGCGGAGACTTCCGGATCCTGTGGCGGCCGCAGAAGAACTATGGCCGCCGCGGGATTTTTGTCTATACTGCGCGGAAGGCTGGAGAATCGGCGTCGAGACCGAGGCGATCTTTTCACTACCCATGTGTCGGGCGGTGCGCCGGACGACGCGGCGTGGCCTGCACGAAGAAAAAAGCAGCAAGCCCGGAGCGTGACCGGAACATCTTCACGGGGGCGTTAGACGCGGTACAATTCAAAGTCTCCTGGTTGCTCACCCCGCGCGGGTGACCCAGAAACGTATTCAAGGAGGATTGCTTTGCCGGAGTTACGTAAGGACCCGATCACGGGCCGATGGGTGATCATTTCGACGGAACGAGGGAAGCGGCCGAACGACTTCCTTCGGGAGAGCGTCATCCCCAGAGAAGAGAAGAATTGTCCCTTCTGTGTGGGCAATGAAGCGCGCACTCCGCCGGAAATTCTCGTCTATGGACGGAACGGCGGAGGCCCAAACACGCCGGGCTGGAGCATCCGGGTTGTGCCAAACAAATTTCCCGCGTTGGGCATCGAGGGTGAACTGGACCGCGAAGGGGAAGGTCTCTTTGACAAGATGAACGGAATCGGCGCGCATGAAGTCGTGATTGAGTCGCCGAACCATCTTGCAACACTCGCCACGTTGCCCGAACGCTCCGTAGAGGACGTGCTGTGGGGCTATCGGGACCGCATGCTGGACCTAAAAAATGACAAGCGCTTCCGCTACATTCTGATTTTCAAGAATCACGGGGAGGCCGCCGGGGCGACCATCGATCACCCCCACTCGCAGTTAATCGCGCTGCCAATTGTCCCGCGGCGCGTGCGCGAAGAAGTCGACAATTGCTGGCACTATTACGACGAGAAAGAACGATGCATTTTCTGCGACATCATCCGCCAGGAGCGCGACACGGGAGAACGCGTCATCGGCGAGAATGAGCATTTCATCACGCTCGCTCCCTATGCGCCTCGCTTCCCGTTTGAGATGTGGCTGCTGCCAAAGGCGCACGGATCATCTTACGAGAATAATCAGAGCTCCATGTATGCCAGCTTGGCCCGCATGCTGAAGGATACGCTGATACGCCTCGACCAGGTGCTCGACCGGCCAGCGCTGAACTTCATGATCCACACCTCTCCGATCGGCGAAGAGATCAACGATCACTACCATTGGCACATTGAGATCATTCCGAAGTTGACGAAAGTAGCCGGCTTTGAATGGGGCACGGGTTTTTATATCAATCCGACGCCGCCGGAAGAATCGGCGCGATTTTTGCGCGAAGCCAAAATCCCCACGGTCGCCGAGAAAAAGTAGACTTTGGCGGAAGCAGCGCTGCTCGGGGGAAGCCCGAAGAGTTCAAGCGAATTTGCTATACTTAGTGATTCGGCGCGGTACCCAAGTGGCCCAAGGGAGAAGTCTGCAAAACCTTTGGGCGTACTGGGTAAGTGTTGTAAGTACTTGATTTTCCTGAGTAACTCCACCGGTCTTACCTGCTCGTTTAGGCACTATTCGTCCGATGGTGGCAGCAAATTGGCAACAAATTCTCGCACTTTCAATTGAGCACTCTACTCGTCATTGCCGTTCCCGCACCAGCGCTGCGTTGCGACGGAAAGAACGCTGAACTTCGAGCCATTGTTGTTCCGCGCTTGACGCTGCTCCTGGTCGGCCCCAGCAAATCCGATAATCGTCACTAAGTAGGACATGAAAATGTCTCCTTTTTCTGTCCCATTTTTCTGGCACCCCAAAGCGAGGGCTTCTGCTTCCAAGGCGAGCGGATGCTTTATGTGAGGGACCTGGGCCGTTCTGTGACTTGAAGCATCGCTTGGCCGAGATTCCAGAATCGGAAGCGTCCACTGGAAGGCATTCCGCGTTCACAGATCGGTCGAACCACGCTCGTACCGCCCGTGAGCGTCGGGCCACGTAGGGGACGCCTTGACTTGAAGCGCTATACGCCCGGGTGCTTGACGGGTATGCAAATCGAGTACTTTCTGCGGTCCTTGTCAGCCACGCGCCGCATACGAAGAGTTGCTGTCAAAGCTGGCCGACATCCCGACTCCCGCAAGGCCGACTCCCCGGCAACTCAGCCGAGAACATCTCGTGCGACTGCGGGGCGGTGAACAGCCAACGCGACCGGACCATTGGTAAATCCGACAGATCGGGATCACGCAATAGTCTCCAATTTTTCACGCGCTCCCGTTCGGGCCGCTGCCGATAGAAAAAACTGGGCGAGAGCTTTGGTTACAAAACGCAGAAATCAAAGATATAATCCCGGCCATGGCCGCCGAATCCCAAGTTGTCAAAGCCCCTGGAATGGTGCCCGACGGGCTTAAGCAGGAGCCCCGCTCCAAGGGCATCACCACAGCGCGCAAGAAGAAGCCGAAAGAACTCGCCGTCATCATCGAATGTTGCACGGGCTGCGCGGGATCGCCGGCCTGTGTGGAATACTGCCCGGTCGAAGACTGCATGTTCTGGGTGGCGGACGTGGCAAGCGGGCAGTCTACATGCCGCTTGCCCGATAGGTGAAGCTCGTCTCTGTACTCTTGGTCGGTTCGACGGTGATTTCCTCATCGAGTTCGCCCAAGCTTTCCTGCCAGACCTTCAGGTGGTAATGACCTGCAGGGACACCCTCAATGCGGAACTTGCCTCCCGCTCCTGAAATCACGTAGTAGGGATTCTTTGCGACGACAACATATGAGCTCATCCACTTGTGCACGTCGCAGCGAACCGTTACTCGGTCCGCGCGCGCCAGCGGTATTTCCTGGGTGGCCGCACCCGGAGGGATGGCCTTGTTCACTTCCCGGTTGGCGTAGGAAGTAACATGGATGTTGTGCAAGCAAAGGTCGGTGTTCCCCAACTTGAGGCCTCCCCCCTTCATCAGGAGGATATGCGGGACAAACGAGCATTTTTTTTGATCGACTAGAGGGCTCGGGAAATTAAAAGCCTTGCCGCTGGTGATGTCATCGATCCACACGACTGCGTCGGCGATTCCTCCCTCTTCGATGGTTACGGGATAAACCTCTTTCGTAGTTCCACAGACCGCTGTGTCACTGGTTACTTTGAACCGCTTCGGCACCACTGGCCCTCCGTTATACAAGATGCGGCCAGAAATTGCTCCGGTGGCGGATTCCTCGATCGTCCGGACCACGTAGCCAGTGGGCGCGGACGACTGGGACTCGCTTGCCGACGCACCTTGCCGTTCAGGAGAGACCGGATGCGACGTCGATCGACTCCAGGCGATAGTGCTTCCCAGCAGGGCCAAGGCGCCCAGGCCGCCCCTGAGGCTCAGTCTCCGAAACTTATGATTCCTCGTCATCTCAGCCCTCCTCGCAGTCACATCTCTGGCCACTGTGGGCCGCAGCGTCCCGACATTCACCTTCATCTAGCTCCGAAATCAACCAAAAGCCAGTGACCCGGGTCACTTCCCCATGTGATAGCCATCACGACAGAGCAGGACCGGGTTTATAGACGAACACGTTCTGACGCGCTAGATCCAATTCCATTTGTACGGATCGGCCGACTCCTCCGCTTCGAAGTCGGGCAGGTCCGAGGCTATCTGAAGTCTCGCTCCCGGAATCCGATCAGTGATAATGTGGCGCTGACCGGTGGAGTTGCTCGGGCCAACGAAGGGAGGAAAAGGCTCATGGCCCGAAAGCGATTCGAGAGTGGATATATACGTCTCCGCGGCAGCACAACCCGAGCTGGGAAGGGGGAGGACATTCTTCTGCCCGACGGTCGGATTGTGCGGAAGCGCAGGGGACGATATCTCGGCAGTTTGGCGGAACTTCCTACGAAGACGCTTGCCAAACGGAAGCTCGCCGAGATTGTTGCGGAGTTGAATGATGTGGACTACAAACCGCGGGCAGTGGTGACAGTGGCACAGTTCGTTGAGGACAAATACAGGACCCTCATTCTGCCTGTTCGAAAACCTACGACACGGCGCGGATATGAGGTTGTCTTGCGACAACATGTTCTCCCCGAGCTGGGAACCAGCCAACTCGTGGAAGTGACGCCGGAGAGAGTCCAGTCCTTCATCAATTGTAAAGCGGGAAGCGTGGCTTGGAATACCGTAAGGAATATTAGGACGGTAGCCGGTGCCATCTTCTCGGCAGCAGTAAAGTATGGGTATCTTAAGTCCAATCCTGTTCGATCTGTCGAGTTGCCATTCGAACCAGTTAAACTACTACCGTTGCTCCCGAGTGACGAGCAACTGCAGCGTCTGCTTGACGAACTCCCCGAACCGTACCGTACAATGGTGTGGTTGGTGTGTATCAGCGGCGTTCGTATAGGCGAACTGCTTGCCCTTCGCTGGCGCGCGGTAGACTGGGACCGCACTTGCTTTTGGGTGGTAGAGGCCGTAGATCGAAAGAAGTTCTACTCGCCCAAAACGCACCGTAGCCGTCGTCCGATTCTTCTTGCAGACGAGGATATGAAGCGGCTGACCGAGTTTCGGCGGCGGACTCCTACGGCGGGCGACGATGACTGGCTGTTTTTGAACAAACGCGGGACTGGTCCGATTCACGCCGACAAGGCGCTCGAAAAGCTCCAGGCCGCGGCAAAGACAGTCGGCATTTCCTACATCACCTGGCATCTTCTTCGTCACTGGCATACGACAGTGCTGCATGACGAGGGAGTTCCGATGAAGGCGGCGCAGGATCGACTCGGACACGCTGATGCCCATACAACAATGAAACACTACGTTCACCTGTCACGGGGAGCGGAGCGGCAGGCGGCAGATGCCGTGTCGCAGCATTTTCGAAACTCTGGTGATGGGAAGACTTGGTCCGAATTTGGCAGCAAATTTGGCAGCAAGTCGGGCGTAGAAGGTAGTGCAGTGGCAGTAAGTAGTTGAGTTATCAGGAACGGCGCGGTACCCAAGTGGCCCAAGGGAGAGGTCTGCAAAACCTCCATTCGTGGGTTCGAATCCCACCCGCGCCTCCAAGATCTCTAGCTTTGCAATAAATCAGTTAGGGCGTCGGTTTTTTCCGTGTACCCTGCGTTTGAAGAGCAATGACTGGGTCGCGGCTCCAAGCACTCGCCAAATCCGCCTGGGGTCCGGAGGTTCAGGTGGGTGGTCAAGCAATAATACCGCTCAATTGGGGCAATGGGAAAGCAGGTCTCCAATCAGCGGCCGCATTCGATCACTTATCTCGCGTCGTACAAGAGCTCGTCGCTAGGATGACTGGTCGATTACAATGGCAATCTGCTTTTTGCCAGAAGTTCTTGAAAACTGTAACTGCCGCGTAGCGGGTCGAGTCGCGGTTCAACCGCGAGAACCATCACCGCCCAATCCCGTTCCTGATAAGCCTTTTGCAGATAGTACAGGGCCGTGTCTTTCTCGTTGAGGGCCACGTGAATGACAGCTAAGTTGTAAGCGGGGACGAAATCGTGCTTCGATTTCTCCTTCAGACGCTCGAGAATCCTTCGGGCTTCCGGCTGGCGACCCCCCGCAGCAAGGCTGTAGGCAAGCTCTGTCAATCCAACACTGTTGTCCGGCATTGCCTGCAGGACTTTCTTCGATTCTGCGATCGCTTCCCCGTACAATCCTTTCTGGGCATAGACCCGCGCCAGCCAGAAATGCGTCCGATAGTAGTCGGGATTAAGCTGTAAGGCTTTCTGGCCGTGCTCGACGGCCCGATCGTAGTCTCGAGCGTAGTAAAGCGTTCGAACTACCTCGGCATTGTTGGGGAGAGAGAGCGGGTCCAACCGCATTGCTTGGCTAATCTGCTCCCAAGCCTCATCATGGCGCTTCAGCGTCACGAGGAGCGCCGCGTAAATGCGGTGTTCGGTGGAGTAGCTCGGATTCAGCTCGATGGCTCGCTTGAACTCAGTCTCTGCTTGGGACCAGTCCCATAGCCCGAGCATGACACTGCCCATGGCATTGTGTGATTCAGCCAGACCTTCGCCCAGGGCTACTGCTTGGTGTGCAGCCTCCTGGGCTTTGGATTCGCCGTCCCGTGGTGACATGGCATCCGTAACGACAAGGAAATAATAGGAGTCCGCCAGTCCCGAGTAGGCTTCCGCGAAACTGGCCTGTCGATCGATGGCTTGCTGAAAATAGGTAATCGCCTTCCCGTAGCCAACCACCGTAAATTGGTTGCCAAAATAGCGTCCTCGCAGATAAGCTTCGTTCGCTTGCGGATCAAGAGGGGGCGGGCCGGCGGGGCCACTGTAAGCCGGATTGAGTTTTATTCTGATCTGTTCAGCCACTGCCCTTGCGACCTCTTCCTGCAAAGCAATGGAGTGACTGATATGCCGGTCGTAGCTGTGAGCCCAGATATGCACCTGGTCCGCGGTACGGATAAGTTGGGCGCTAATACGCACCTGGTCCCCATCGCGCCGGATACTGCTCTCCAGGATGTAATCGACTCCCAATTCTCTTGCGATCTGCTGCGCGCTTTTCGATGTACGTTTGTAAGCCATCGAGGTCGTGCGTGCGATCACGCCGAGCTGATCCGGACTTAATGCTCCAAGCTGAGTAATAATTTCTTCAGTGAGTCCGTCGCTGAAATAGTCCTCGTTAGGGTCTGCGCTAAGGTTTTCGAAGGGGAGCACCGCCAGCATCACGTGGCCCGAGCTCGAGGGACGGGCGGCGGGTGTTCGACGCCAGCTGAGGAGGCCGACAAGAGTGAACACAAGCGTGAGTGTGCCGGCGAGAGCCAACATCGAAAACCGAGGCCATCGGCTCTCTTGCGGCGACAGAGGCATGGAATCAATCGGGTTGGACACATTGACCAGGGGTGTCGGATCGCTGGCAATCACCAGTCCAGTTGCATTGCCGTTCTCGGTGATCTGCCCAATGAAGCGATAGCCGAGACGTGGCAACGTCTCAATGTAAAGCGGAGCGTCGACGGAATCGTTTAGGACATCGCGAATTCGCTTGATGGCATTGTTGAGTCCGTGGTCAAAATCGACGAAGGTGTCGGCAGACCACAAGGCCTGATTCAGATCCTCGCGGGTGACTAGCTCCCCAGGCCGATCCAGTAAGATACGCAGCACCTGGAAAGCCTGAGGGGCCAGCTTCAGTCGCAATCCGTGCTTGAAAAGTTCCTGAGTGCGCAGACGGATTTCGTAGGGGCCAAAGCACACGACTTCCTGTGGGCGCGAGCCTGCCACTCCGTCACTCCCCAACAACTGAATGGGATTGTAGCATGGGGCTGCCGCAAAACTTGCTTAGACTACCCAAAGCCGCGTATCTCCCTTAAATCGAGAAGCTTGAACGATGATTCAAAAAGGGGCTGAAACAGCGCGGGAGAGGATTGCCCTTTAATGACTGATTCGGTTAAATGCTGCCCGCCCGATAGTTGGGCTCCGTTCCCCGGAACAGGTTTACGCAACGAGGCCGAGTGCGTCCCGGCTCGAATTCGCTCGCCTATCTGACGGACGGAATCTCATAACGCGAAAGGGACAATTTTATGAAAACGAAGTCAGGAATGTTCATCGCGGGCCTCGCAATGGTCATCGTTGCGGCGATGTTCGGCCCCGTCGCCTCGGCTGGATGTGGCGAGCCGTTTAAGGGGCAACCTAGCCCGGTGGTCACTTGGATGAGCCACCAGGAAAACAGTGAATCGAATGGGCGCACTACCATCGTTGGCTTGTGGCATCTCCACTACACCGCTTCCGACGGTTCGCCATTCCTCGAGTCGTTCAAGACTTGGCATGCCGACGGAACGGAGTTTGAGAATGCCTTTCTGCCGCCAATCGGCGGGAACGTCTGCTTTGGCGTTTGGAAGGAAGTCAGCCATCTGACCGTAAAACTGCATCACGTCGGCTTGATGTTCAACCCGGACGGCAGCATTAAAGCCACGTTTACCGTGGATGAACTGGATACCGTAGCGGCAGATAACAAAACGTATAGCGGCACGTTCGATTTCAAAGTCTTTGACCCGAGCGGAAACCTGTTACAAGAGGTGAAAGGCACAACGGCTGCGATGCGAATTACCGTGGACTGAAGAACAGATCGCGTCTCCTGGTGATGAGCAGAACGCAGTAAGGCCCACGCTTTTACACCCCGAGAGTGTGGGCCACAGAATCTCCGCGTGTCTATAGACGCGATTTGACTGCCTAAGGATTTCAACCGGAGCTCAAATTCAGAGATGAGATAGGTCTTGGTAAACGCGCTATCTCGAAGTCCAGCGGGAAAGCGGACCGGGAGTTCAGCAAGGTCCCGTTGCAAACTATGCTTCCTGCACCTTCACCGGACGGCGCAGCCATGTCGTTAGTCCAGGAAAAAACAGCAGCACGATACGCCGCAGCATCATCCAGCCGACCTTTAGCAGGGCCACGATTGTGAAGCCCCATATCACTACCACCGGAAGATTCAACAAAAGTGCCACCATAGCGTCGGCGTAGTCAGCCATCCCGACAAGTGCGCCGCGCAGCGACAACTTCGCCTCGTAGAGCGGCCGCCAATGGACGCCGAACACTTGTGCTTGAGCCACCGCACTGATGTTAGTCGTGAGCAGAGACATCTCCACCTGGTGATGAAGAAAACGCAGATCGGCTTCGGACTCGTCAATGCGCCCCCGCACCTCGGCCAACTTCGAGCTCACCTCCAAAACGTCCTTTACCGCCACGGCGCGCTTCAGAATTGCCAGATACTGCGCTTCCTCGGAGCGAGCGTTGCGCAAGCGCGCTTCTTGGTCCACGTACTCGCGCGTAGCGTCACGCGCTTCACTGGTCTCCTGCTCCACAGTCTTGGCGATCCTTCGCACCTGTGTTCGCGCCTCATCGAAGTATTTGGCGGGAATGCGCACCGTAACCTGGGCCGAGCGCGTCCGCTCGTCGCTACCCGTTACCCTGGAACTCACGACAAATCCGGAGAAGTGCGTTGCGAGGTCACGCAACTGTTCAGCGGCTTGCAAAGGATCAACGACGACGATTTCGAGCGTCCCGGTACGAACTACCATCCGCTCGGTATTTTCCAATGGCGTAGCTGGTTGTGAAACATTTACGGCCAACTGGACACTTCCGGGCACGCCCCCGAGCACACCGCCGGTCATACCGCCGGGCGAGCCGCTGATGGAGTCCAGGCCTGATCGCACGTGCCGTCCGGTGCTGAACCATGGAAGGATGCTTTTCTGGTGCCCCGCCGACGCGAAATCTACGGAGACGGATGTCAACCCCGTCACTTTCTGCACGGCGATGCCACGGTGTTCATTCCGCCAATTCATGAACATCAAGACCAGGAACAAAATAGTGGAAGCGAAAAATCCTGTGGCCAGCCAATGGCGACTCGCATTCCATGCCGTTCGCACTGGCTGCGCCATCTAAAGCTCCTTTGTTGTATTAGACAGACGCCAGACGAGTTTTGTTCCCGCAAGATTTCTCGCGTACAAGCGCACGCTGACAGCAGGTTAGGTGGGCAGCCTCAATAAATTCGGCGTTCCTGCGACAGGTAGTGCTTGTCAACAATCACCAATACCTCTTGATCAACGTATTTACCGGAGAAGGGGGCTCGATGGCGAAGGCGGGCAGGCAGATCCGACTAACCGGGCGCTGAGACCTAAGAAGCAAAGTGGTTTTATTGTGCGCTTCGGAGTTTGACTTAGCTAATCACGCATAATCTCAATGCCCGCTTCGCTGCAGTAGTGCCCCTCTTCTTGTGGTCGATTAGCCAGCCACAACTCGCGACACTGGATTCGCACAGTATCAAGATAATCGTCGGCTATGCTTACGGAGGTGAAATCATCCGAGCTCGGAGAATAACTTGTCGTAAATCTCTTGTGTGCGCGCCACTACTCTCCAATATTCATCGTGGCTTATGTGGACAAAAAATTATTGGAATTAGAAACGATATAAGCATCCGAACCGAAGACGAAGCAGGGCACTAGAAACGCGCTGAGGTCAACCGTTTGGCGCGGAGGCCCCTGAGTCCTGGCATTTTGCGAGGGATTCGCAGAGTGCGCGCACGCGATTCTCATTCGTGCTTTGCAGACTGGAGTCCGGGTTCTAGCGTCGCCGGAGCAGCATTTGATCGATCAAACGAAAACAAATTCGATCTACAACGTATACGTACGCGGCTACCACAAAAATAAAAAACAGCACGGTGATTGTTGTGGAACGGACCTCTCGCCAGGCAGGCCAACTAATGTCCTTCATCTCCCGCCTGACTTCGGCGAGAAATGTTCGCATAGCTGCAAACCATTGTGCCGTCTTTGGACTTTCAGAATTGCCTTGATACAAGGAAACACCACTCCTTTTCAGGCCCGACTACTCGGGCCGGTTAGCCGGCGGGATGGAGCTAGAGCCTCGCGGTCTCGGAAAGACCGGGGGCACGACTGTCGACAAGGAGTAACTAAGCAGGAGGGGCGCGGCCGTAAGACGCGGCTAAGAAGGGCTCACTAGTCGAGAAAACGCTTCCTAGCAGAACCCAGTCAGACTTCGTCTCTGCCGGTATAACAAGGCAGAAAAAGAGCACCGGAAAAGAAAACGTCACGTGGTCAAAGCCGCAAGCAGGAATCGGAAGTAGAAATGCGAAAAGAATCGCGGACGCTAGTAAAATTGCCACCAAGGAGGCAATTGCGCCCCGCGATTCGCAAAACAGTTGGAAACTCTTCAGCATCGGCCTCGAAGATACATATCTTACATGGTCTTTACGCTCACGTCTTTGCCTGGCTGACTTGCCCATCTGATTAACGCGGACAAGTGCAATCATCTCTTTTCAATCGACCGACCATGTGCCCGGCGTGGCGAGTTCGATCAAATGACGGTCCGGGTCTCGAAAGTAGAGGCTCCAGCCTCCCAATTTCCACGTTCGCGTCTCTTCTACCGCGATTCCTCTTGTTTGGAGCCACGACTCCCAGTTGGCCAATTCGGACGATGGGATAGCAAACGCGACGTGTAATTCGCCGTCCCCGTCGTGAGGCGATTGGATCGCGCGCGAAGCTCGCTTCTTGAACAGCAGCAGCACCTGGCGTGTACGCGCGTGCATGGGACCCGGTTCGCGAGCGGCCACGAGAACGCGTTTGCGCCACATAGCCATGGCCATATCCCGACAAAGGCGTCTCAGAAAAAACTCGAACGCGAGTGGAAACAACGGAGGTAGCATTCCTAGCGCAACAGCCGCTAGTGAATGAGGAGGAAGAATGTCGTTACGAGATCTGGCATTTGCCGGCCGAACACTGCGAAAGAGTCCCGTCTTCGCACTCACTGCCGCACTAACCATTGCCCTGGGCGTCGGCGCGAGCACCGCCATCTTCAGCGTCACCAACGCCGTGCTGCTGCGTCCACTTCCGTATCAAAATCCCCATGAGCTCGTGATCGTCCCCACCGACATGCGCAATCGCGGCGTCAAGGACTTCCCCTTTTCCAACGCAAATTTTATCGATTTGCGCGAAGCCACTAAAAACGAATTCCAAGGCCTGGCGGGTGTCTTCACGTTCCCCTTCACGTTAACCGGCGAGGACGGCATGCCGGAACGAGTCCACATGGGCTTCGTGACGACGAACTACTTCCAACTAGTAGGGGCGAGGATTGCGTTCGGCCGCGATTTCTCCGACGAGGACGGACAACCGCAGCCACCCCCGCCGGCGCCAGGGACTCAATTGGCAACGCCCCCCCAGCGCCTGCCGATTATGGCGATCATTAGTTACGAATACTTCCAGCGCCGGTTCGGCTCGAATCCGGCTGTACTCGGCCAATCCTTAAACAAGGGGAAGCCCTTTAGTCCGCGAATCGTCGGAGTCCTCGCGCCGCACTTTCAGATCTACTTCCCGCACTCCGCAGATTTGGAAGCCGCGCCCGAGATCTGGATTGCTAATCGCCTCGGTTACGACGCCGCGCAACGAAATTCGGTTTCGATGCGCGTGATCGGCAGATTGAAACCAGGAGTGACGATCGGACGCGCTCAAGCTGCCGCTGATCAAGTCGCCGCAGAGGCGCGGAAAAACTTCATGATCGAGAACACCGCGGGCTACGCAATCCGCGTGGAGCCTATGCGGCAGCATCTCGTCTCCGAAGTCCGCCCTGCAATTCTCGCGCTGATGGGGGCCGTCATTTTTCTTTTGCTTATTGCCTGCGCCAATGTGGCTAACCTCTTGTTGGTGCGAGCTTCTTTGCGCCAACGCGAACTTGCAATTCGCTCCGCTATCGGCGCCGGCTGGTGGGACCTGGCCAGCCAGATCCTTTCCGAGGCGTTGCTGCTCGCGACCATCGGGGCCTTAGGCGGTCTCGGCATAGCCTGGGTCGGAATTCACGAACTGCTGGCCATCGCTCCAGCGCATCTCCCGCGCCTCGATACGATCCGAATTGATTCCACTGTGCTGATCTTCACTGTAATCTCGAGCCTGGTGGCCGCCGCAATCTTCGGCATGGCGCCGGCGTGGCGCGCTGCCCGTCCAGACGTAATGGTCGTTCTACGCGGCACCAGCCGCAGCGAAGGCCTCGCCAGCGGCGGTTTCTCGCGCAAGATCGTCGTCGGCCTCGAAGTCGCTCTCGCTTACGTACTTCTCATCGGCTCGGGACTTATGGTCCGCACCTTTCTCGAATTGCAGCGCATCGATCCCGGGTTCAATCCTCATGGCCTACTCACGTTTCAGGTTCAGTCCGATCGGTTTCTCCAGAAGCCGGAAGAACGAGCCGTCGCTATTCGCCAGCTCGAAGACCGCCTGCGCGCCATCCCCGGCGTTCAAAGCGCGACCGCCGCAAATCCATTTCCGCTCACTGGTGGCTTCAGCCCGATTCGTTGGGGCACCGAAGAAGCGCTCGCCGACGCGAGCAAATACAAGGCAGTCGATCCCCTAATCGTGCTTCCCGGCTACTTCGAAACCATGGGCACATCTCTGATCGAGGGCCGTACCTATAACGACCAAGACAACCAGCCAGGTCGCACCGATGTCGTTGTTGATAAAATTTTGGCCGATCGTGCGTATCCAAGTCAATCGGCCGTCGGCAAGCGCATTCTTATCCGCATTCAAACGCCCGAACCCGTATGGGTCGACATCATCGGCGTGGTCGCCCACGAGCGCGGTGTATCGTTGAGCGAGCCTGGGCGCGAGCAAGTTTATCTTACCGATGCGTACGTTGGCTCCGGAGCCATCGATCACTGGGCTCTCCGAACTGGAACCGACCCATCGAAATACGCGAACGACGTTCGCGCTGCAATCAAGGCATTCGACTCGCACCTCCTGATCACCGACATGCAGCCCATGGACGTCGTAATGGAAAAGGCAGAAGCCGGCACGCGATTTACGTTACTCCTCATCGGAGTGTTCGCGGTAATCGCAGCGTTGCTCGCCGCCGTCGGACTCTACGGCGTGCTTGCGACCATCGTGCGACAGCGTACCGCGGAAATCGGCATTCGCATGGCCTTGGGTGCTCAGCCCGGCAACATTTTCCAACTGGTTGTCGGCCAGGGACTGCGTCTTACTGCCATTGGCATCGCCGCCGGTCTGATTGCAGCTTTCGTCCTCACCCGCGGGATGACGACGATGCTAGTTGGCGTTAAGGCGACCGACCCCGCAACCTATACCACCATGTCGCTATTGTTCTTCATCGTCGCAGCCACGGCATCCTGGCTACCCGCATGGCGGGCGGCAGGTCTGGACCCCACCGCCGCTCTTCGCGAGGAGTGATAGTCCTCGGTTTTAGGGACAACCGCAGTGCCGTTGAATTCAGGACCCGACTTACGCAACGTGTTTCACTCCTCGAACCTTGTGCACGACAACAAAACAAAAACGGAGTAACTACGGTTGGCACGCGTCGCCGCGAGGATCGTCGGCAGTTTTCGCTGTGCCCGTGCTTGCGAGTGGCAGCGGAGCGACCTTGTACTTTTCAAGCCTCGCGTTCACGACCGGGAGCGCGTGCGTCTGCAGCGCACGCCATTCGGCCAGATGCTTTGTAAGTCCGCTGCAAGACTCCTTGATGGCCGATTGCGCGGCGCCGGACGGAGCCGCGTCGCCGCTTTCAACCATGAACGCCACGCGTGCGAGATCGCGATTGATCGGCCCGATCCCCGGTGACGCGGGCGAGCCGTCCTGGATGGCGTCGGCTTGCATCTCGAGATCTCTTATCGCGTCCGCCGCATCTTTGGCTTGCGCGTCGGATGCGAGCTTCTTCTTGCGCTCCGTAATTTCCTTGTGCAGCGCGGACAGCTCGCTGAACGCGTCGTAGCTGGACTTCAATCCCGCTTCGATCTTCATGGTTGTTTCGAATTGCCAGTCAAGGTCTGCTTGCGAAACGTGGACGCGCGGATCGAGTGTGATCGCGAGCGGCTGCGTAAGTTTTTGATCACCGACCGTGAGCACAACCTTATACTCGCCCGGAACTGCCAGCGGACCGAGCGTCTGCTCGCGCGGGGTGTCGCCGGCGATGGCGTGGCCCGAGAGCGTGTATTCCACAAAATTGAGCGTATTCCCAAAGTAGCTGTATTGCAGCGTGGGAGGGGGATCGTAGTGCAGGTCCCATACGAATCGATTGAGTCCCGCATTCTTCGAAATGCCTACGAGCGGGGCGAACCAATAGTCGGGAACGTTCTTGATCGTTTTGTCGGGCGGGGGCGGCTCGCTCGAAAAACGGCGGACGAGTTTTCCTACGGCGTCACGGATTTCAAGCGAGATGGCCGACGGGGACGGTGATTTCAAATAGTAATAAATCATCGCGCCGTCGGGAGGATTTTGTCCCGTGGGAACCTCAGGAGGCAGCGGGGTTTCCTGGTCGTTGTCCCAGCGAACGCGAACAGCCATTGCGGGCCGCAGCAGATAGGCATTGGAACTTGCGATTTGCGTGGTGGCCTGCCGCAACGGAGAGAGATCGTCAAGCACCCAAAGAGCGCGGCCGAACGTGGCGACAACGAGGTCAATATCGTGCACGGCCAAATCGCGAACGGCTGACGTGGGAAGATTCAGTTGCAGCGATTGCCAGTGATCGCCGTCGTCGAATGAAACGTATACGGCATTCTCTGTACCTGCATAAAGAAGGCCTTTGCGCTGGGGATCTTCGCGTACCACGCGCGCGATCCGGCCGGGTTCGAGTCCTTTCGTAATTTTCTGCCAGGAATTTCCGCCGTCACGAGTGCGATAAATGTAAGGCGTCGAATCGCGATTATTGATCACCGCAACAAATGCGGTATACGCGTCGAAGTGGGACGGCTCGATGATGCTCACCATCGTTTCGGGTTTCAGATCTGGCGGCGAAACGTTCTGCCAGGTAATACCGGCGTCTGGAGTTATTTGGATGATCCCGTTGCCGGTCCCGGCCCAGATCAGGGCGGGAGCGATGGGCGAAGGCGCGAGTGCGGTGAGCGCCATGCGTCCACGTGGAGCTTGCTCCTGCGCAGCGTCCTTTTCACGCTCATTGGTGCCGTAACCCGAAGACTCGTCTTGCAGTTCGTGTCTACCGGAGTTACCGCCCTCGGGTTTCATTGGCGTGCCAGGGCGAGCAGTGAGATCGGGACTGATGCGCTGCCAAGTATCGCCGTTATTGGTTGTCTTCATCACGTATTGCGTGCCAAAGTAAAGCGCGCGCGGGTTCTGCGGCGAGAAAACCAGCGGCGGCATTTGCGACGTGTGGTCCTGGTTGCCGCGAACGAAGACGTGCACAATCTGTCCAGTGGTCTTGTCGAAGCGCACCACGCTGCCGTACCACCCGCCCGAGTAAACAATATTCGAGTTCAGGGGATCGGGCGCGATGTAGCAGAACTCGAACCCACCAATCGAAAACCAATCGCGAAAACTGATCTCGCCGTAATCGCTGCGGCTGGGTACGGCGGCGGTGCCGCTATCCTGCTGTGGCGCGTAGGCAACGTACGGGAATTGATTGTCGGTGATGACGTGATAGAACTGCCCCGTCGGCTGGTTGTACCACGAACTCCACGTCTTCCCTCCGTCGACGCTAATCGTTGCGCCCTGATCGACTCCTAGAATCATGCGGTTCGTATTCTGCGGATCCATCCACAGGACGTGATAGTCGTCGCCGCCCGGTGCTCCTTTGAAAGCGGCGAATGTCTGGCCTCCGTCGGTCGAGCGATAGGTGGAAGTCTGCATCACGTGTACGATGTCGGGGTTGCGCGGATCAACGTACACGCGGCTGATGTAACCGCTTCCGATGATGCGCGGGTCGCTTGTGATTTTGCGCCACGTGTCGCCTGCATCGTCCGAACGAAAAAGTCCTTGCCCGGTGATCGCGAACACTCGCCGGCCGCGCATGCCTGGAGCGATTGCCAGTCCGATGCGATCGAGGGGCTCGGAGGGCAGACCCTTGCCTGCAACTTGGCTCCAGGTGGAGCCTTCATCCGTCGATCTATAGATCCATCCGTCTTGTTTATTTTTATCGTCGGAATTGGAGGAAGGGTCGGGTGGATGCCACATCGCGGCAAAGATTTCTCTCGGATTACCGGGATCCGCGCACATATCGGCGATGCCATCGAGTGCGTCTTTCGAAAGGGTGCGCGTCCAAGTCTTGCCGCCGTTAACGGATTTAAAAACTCCATGTTCCGGGGGTTCGGATGAGACGCTGGTCACGGCACGCACGAGAACGCCGACGATCACGATTTCGGGGTTGCGCGGATCCACCACAATCGAACTAATGTAGTATGCCTTCTCGAGTCCAATGTGCGTCCACGTGGCGCCTGTGTCACTAGATTTGTACACGCCGTTACCGCGCGTCTGCTCGCCGGTTCCGACGTAAATAATGTTGGGATTCGAGGGCGCGAGCGCAACAGCACCGATGGATGCGACGTGCTGATCATCGAAGATCGGATTCCAAACGCGTCCGCCATCGGTCGTCTTCCAAACTCCGCCTCCAGGTGTGCCCATGTAATAGACCGTGGGATCGCCGGAAATCCCGGCGACGGCCGTGACACGGCCACCACGGTAAGGACCGATGAGACGCCAGCGCATCGCAGAGTACAGACTCGGGTCGATGGTCTGCGAATCTTGTTGCGCGAACGAAGGCGCGCTCGAAAATTGGATAATGCCGACGAGTGCGAACGAAATCAAACAGCGCCGAGCAGTGGTCACACTGACCTCCAGCGAAACGGAAAAGTTTATCACTGTCAGCGGCAATTATTTTGACTGCAATCTCCGATTCAGATCTGTGGCGTGTGCATCGTATGCTTCTCATGCCCTGGACATAAGGAATTTGCAACGAGAGTAAGTCTCATTGACACAGCGTGAATAAGCCAAGTCCACACTTGCGCGGCCGTTCGCCATACGTCTTCGCCAACCCGCGCGCCGTATTCGCCAGGGCCGTTTCGTGCACTCACCAGTCCGGCCCGCGCCCGGATTACCGTCAGATGAATCTGCGCTTTCGCACTGCCATGCCGGACCGGGCCCAACAGCCGGGGATCGATTCTTGCCAGCTGCGCCGGTGTCTGCGCATCGATGCGCTTATCCTTTCGCCTGCTATCCCCGATTAAGCGTAGCTTCCGTGCATGCGCGACGATCACTTCGTGCCCAGCTCGGTTAACAGCGGCGGACCCCAGGGCAATGCGTTGCGGTCTCCGGGGCGATGCGACTCCGTAGTACCCTTTCAACTGCGCGCTTTATCCAAGACGCGGTTGAACGGCAAGCGATCTCCCAGATCCAGACCAATCGTGAGCTAACGCACTTTGAAAATTCCAGTTCTCTTTGCCCGAATAGTGGTAATCTTCCGCATTGCCGGTCTCCTTTTCATTGTGCCTTGAGCACGTCGAACATTGGGAGCGTATCGCATCCCGCGGAGACCGGCCTCTCCCATCTGATAAACGCCGTATCAGCCGTATCACAGGTACATGTGGAATCCGCCACGAAAGCTGGCCGGACGCTTGTCCGATTTTGCGACTCGGGAGTTAACGACATCATGAGATAGAATCGTGCCTAAATGCATGTTCGTATTCTAATGCGGCACAGAGGGACGCTCCTTCTCGGGAGTGCTTTTCTTGGCCATTTCATTGGTCGGTCGTCTCGTCCAATGGAATCAGCGACCTGATCTTCTTTCAGTTTCTGGCGGTTCCTCTGGCGAGTCTTGTCACGAGCCTGGTGCTAGCGGTAACGCGCAGGTCTAAAGAGGCGATACTCACCTCTGATCGGGTTTTTCACTGGTCGACACTGAGCCGTTCAGCTTCTCCAATTTCGCTAACTGCTCCCGCGCCTGATCTGCGTCTTTGGCATGCGGTGCTACCGCCAAATAAGTTTGCATCTCCGCGATCGCAAGGGCGTAGTTGTTTTTCCGGGCAAAGATTTCCGCCAGTAAGAGATGCAACTGCGGAAAATGATTGCGCAGGTCTAGGTGTTCCGCCTGGAGACCCCTCTTTTCAGCGTCTTCGATCTGGTTGAGCTTGTAATTTGCCACCGCGTTATAGAAATAGGCGTCGGCGTAATTCAAGGGATCGAGATCCAGGATGTAACCAGTGACGGCGGCGTGATTCAAGGGATCGAGGTCCAGGATGTGACCAGTAAGATTAAGGACCTCGGCCCAATTTCCTGTCTGGTAGGCCATTGAAGCGAGTGACAGATAAGGCTGCAGGAACCTGGTATCGATAGTCGTGGCTTGGGTATACGCTTGGCGAGCCGCGTCCTTCTGGTTTTCTTTCTGTAAAACGGTACCCAACCGAAACCAGGCGTTCGCGGAACTGGGGTAGAGCGCCACTGCAGTTTCAAAATACTTGCGTGCATCGGCAAGTTTGCCGTTCCTCTCAGCCTGGAGGCCTTTCTCGTAAGCTCTTCTGGCATCTTTCGGTGCTTTGTAGGGGGTGGCGCTCAGCGTCATGCCTTCAATCTTTGTCCCTCTCTGCACCACGATAACGCCTACGTCAACGCTACCGCCGAAGGCATCGAGGTCCAGAAGGCTGATGACACCGGAGTGAAAACCCGAGGCCGAGGCCCGTAGCTCACAATTCGTCAACTCATGTCGTGAGATTCCCATGAACGAATCCTTGCTAGCCACGGCAAATGGTGAAGTCGGGTCGGCGCTAGCTTCAGGAAAAGAATTGGCCCTCGATCCCAATGGCATGCTGAAATCGCCGTGAGGGGATGCATACACCTCTTGACGCAGTCTGTTGTTGCAAACCCGCTCAACCAACACATCGTTTGGAACAGGTGAGCCGTCGTGGGTTGCAACGCGTCCCCGGAGAAACATCACAAGATCCTCTCTCGGTTGACTTGGTTCCGAACTCGGGGGAGAGGGAGTCGCCGGACGGCTTGGGGGTGCGGAAGGCGGCGGCGCTGGAGCCGGGGGCTTCTGCGCCACTGTGTCTGGTACCAGAAGTGCCATTGCGATCGCCGGCACGACGAAAATGCGTTTGCGGTGGCTCATAGATCGATGCCTAGCGAAAGCATCTGAGGCCAAAATCCTAGGGTGCATGTCAGTTCAAGTCAAGGCTCCCGACTCCTCCCGACTCCTCCCGACTCGAATAACGGCATAGCCTGATGTTGTGGTGCTTCGGCGCGCTTTCGTAGGACAACTCTGAACAGTCTTCGGCAATTCCGGAATGGACGCTTGTGCGGGGCCACAAAGCCTCCTAGTGCCGGACACATAAATCGTGGAATCTGTCGCGAAAAACTGGCAAGGCACATAGTGTCGCTAACCAGTATATTCAACCACGCCGCGAGCATGCGCGACGGTTGTACAATGTGTCCGACTTTTTCCAGACCGAGGCCTACATCCGGCGCGTTCACGTCGGGATTGATGCTGATCTGTCATCCTTCGCGCGGCGTTCCAGTGCCGCAGTAGCCATGCTGCGTTCGGTTCACTAAAATTCTTGCTAACGCCCGACGCTACCGGAAAGGTGGGTCGTTTGAATTTAGGTCATTTAGGTCGCTGGTTGTTGGCTTTGCAAGCCTAGCCGTTGTATCCTCGGGGCCTTCGTTTGCGGAGTCCTCGACCGTCGAGAGTGCATCAATGGGCGGCCTAGACAAATTGACCAAAGCTGTAAAGCGACGTGACATAGATCAAGTCAAGACAATTCTGGACGAAGACGGCGAACTGGTGCATGTGCGCGACGAAGCGGGCGCAACAGTTCTTCACTATGCGACACTTGATGGGCTTCGCGAAATCGTCCAACTGTTGCTCGACAGAGGCGCAGATATCAACAGTTTAGACAGCCGGTTCGGTGCTACCCCAACCGGTTGGGCAATCGAGTATTTGCGGGAGAGGGGCGGCTATCTTGCCATTGAGCTACAAGACCTTGCTTATGCCATTGAGCTTGGGGATGCTAGGTGGGTGGCGCGATTTCTGGAACGCTTTCCTACACTTCGCCAAGGCAGAGATATAAACGGAAAGCCGTTTCGACAATTGGCGGAAGAGTTGGGCAACCGAGAAGTTAGGGCCCTCTTTCGATTGCCTTGTGAAGCTGGAAGTTGACCTGCCGCTAACAACAAAACAAGTTCGCTGCTGCTCCGTGTGATTCCAATTCTTTGGGTCCTGATTTATCGGACGCGCGTTTTCACCGAAACGTAAAATTGGGCAGGATGCTCCGTGCGCGGTCGATAAATCCGTGTGAACGTGGCCGTCCGGTTTGCGGCGGAGGCGGTCAGTATGCAAATTCAATCGTGGGAAGACAAGATTTCGCATCAACCTTTGTTCGTTGTCGTGCGCGGAATCGGCCTGCTTGTGGGCGCCCACAAACACAGCTTCGTTCGATGAAAGCGTCTCCCCCAGCGCGTACCAGATCGGCAACTTCGAGGACGGGTTCATCTACTCGTCCTGGAGCATCAACTTGTGGAGATGGGGCACGGGAATCTCCCGGTGACCCACACTTAATCTCATGTCGTTGCTCCGCCAAGAACGAGATCACAGGCCAGCTTTTGGTTGATAACGTGAATCGCTTTCAAGCGTTCGCCCCTCATCTCGCGGCGCATCCACGCTCCCTAAAGCCACGTCGCGCCGGCGCCCTTGGTTTTTATAGAGGCGGGCGCTTGCCTATGATCTTAATGGCGAATCGCTCACCGGGGACGCACTTCTCGCTGTTCGGACGAGCGATCTGGAATTCGTGTGTCGAGCTCTTTTGGTTGGAAGCTCAGGTTGAAGTTGCACGTGTCTCCGAAGATCAGGGCATTGCTTTGGCAAAGGCCGGCGATCTCCTCCCGCGTCGGTCGGTTGTGTGTGTCGACCCAACCGAGGAGGGCCTGGAAGGAAGCCAGTTCTTCCGAGAAGGTGAATTGGCAGTGCCCGCCGGCATCGACATAGTTCTGCTGGAGGTTGCGAAGCCGGTGTGCGTCCTCGACCGTTTGGCGATACGTGTTTTCCTGTTCCACGAAGACGACGGGGTCGCCGATGGTATGCGCTGTCAGCGTGGGTATGCCGATGTGCCCGTTAGGGTCATAGGCGCTTTCGAGGAACTCCTCAGCCGCATCACTTGCGCCAGCTCGGAAGACACCCTGGTTTAGGGCCGCGTCATCAGTGGATCCGGAGTAATGCACACCGAGGTTGGTGACCGGGCTCAGTCCGTGGGTCCTCACCAAGACCAACTCCTGCAGGCCGAACGTATTACCCACTACATCGGCGAGAAAGGCGCTTTCAGGAATCTTCGTGACCCCGAGAATATTGGCCAAGTTCTGCGTCTGTTGGGGCGTGCGCATGACCGACGGCTGGAGCACGCCAGTGCATTCATTGACGCGCGCAGCCACATCATTCGGTGTAAGCGTATTGTTCGGTGCGAGACCAAAATACAGCGGGTACTGCGGCTCGTTGGCGCGAGGCAGGTTCTGGCAATAATACTGATAGATCGCGCGCCGGTCGAAAGCACCATCCCAGTGGCGGCTCGCGCCAGCCACTACACCACAAACCGGCAAGGCACCATCGTAGTTCAGCCTCCCGTCCTCACCCCGGCCAAAGCGCTCTACCATCTCGGCGGTGATAAGGCCGCCCAAGGAGGCGCCCACCACGAAGGTCTGCTCCGGGCGGCCGAAGATCTCGACAAACCGCTGCCGTAGATGCTCTGTGTCCTCCGCGCCATCTTTGGCCGCCCACCCTCCTAGGCCGATAGCGTCGGGGCGATAGCTCGACGCGGCAAGCGCGAAACCCAGCTGCAGCACGACTGGAGCGCCGGGGAAAAGATCGGCCGCAGTGAGCGGTGCCGGCGGCGGCAACGAGTAGCCGTGATTCCAGAGCACCAGCCGACCGTTATAGCCTGTGGGCACGGCGATCAGGAAAAACGCGCCATGCGTGTCCCGCCCGGGCAGGCAATTTGTTCCGAGCGGAAGTCCTGGCGGGCACGCGTCCTGCGCTTGAAGAGCGGGCGCACCACTCAGCATGAGAAAAAGGGAACCAAGCGCAAGGATCTTCATCTCCTGCTCCTTAAACCGAATTTTTCGTTTTGACTTTGCGACCGACCGAGAGCCTACACCTGACCGTCTCAGGGTGCAACAGCACTCCTCCCGCGCCACCTTAGGCCGCCGGACCCGGCCTTTCTGCCGACCCTTTTTTATTTTGCGAGGTTGAGTGGCTGCGCTTCTAGAAGCAAATTCAGTCTCCTACT
>QHYZ01000116.1 GCA_003225295.1 Acidobacteriota bacterium
CCCCGGACCAACTCAAGGCGCTCTTAGAAAAGGTCTCCGACTCGTGGAGCAAACAACAGGATTCAATCACTCAGACCGCTGGGCGCGCCGCCCAACAACTCATGCAGATGGTCCGCCAGCAGCCTCCCTCGGCGGGCGATCTACAACCCGTCATTCTTGACCAGGCATACAAACAGATTTCATCGGCCTACGACGCCACCAACGGAGGCTTCGGGGGCGCGCCGAAATTTCCGCGGCCGGTCGCGCTGTGTTTTTTGCTTCGCTATTTCGCTCGCACCGGGCAGCGCGACGCGCTCGAAATGACGCTCAACACGCTCCGCGCCATGGAGCGCGGTGGCATTCACGACCAGCTGGGAGGTGGTTTCCACCGCTATTCGACAGGTGTGACCTGGCTCGTTCCTCATTTCGAGAAGATGCTCTACGATCAGGCACAACTTTCGATCGTCTACACGGAGGCCTACCAGATCAAGCACGACCGTTTCTATGCCAATACCGCGCGAAGCATTCTCGATTTCACGCTGCGCGAGATGCAACCGACTCGCGGCGGTTTTGCCTCCGCGGAGGACGCCGACAGCAAAATTGCTCCGGGAAAACCGGAGACCAGTGAGGGAGTCTTTTACATCTGGACGGCGAAAGAGATTGAGAGTGTCCTAGGCAAGCAGGATTCGGCGGTCTTCGAATATGCCTATGGAGTTGAACCCGGCGGTAACGTTCCTGCGCAACAAGACGTTCGCGGCGAACTGAACGGTAAGAACGTTTTGTATGCAGCGCACTCGACGGACGAGACCGCCAAGAAATTCAATCTAACCGTTCAACAAACCACCCGGAAGCTGGCGACCGAACGGAGCGCCTTGTTGGAAGCGCGCTCTCGCCGCCCGCGGCCGCCTCTCGACGATAAGATTGTCACCGCCTGGAATGGCCTGATGATCTCCGCTCTGGCGCGGGCCAGCCAGGCTCTCGATGAGCCGCGCTATCTTGAACGCGCGCAAGCCACGGCAAAATTTCTCGAATCCCATCTCTATGATTCGAAGACCGGCAAGCTTTGGCGCAGCTTTCGCGCGGGTGGTCCTAGCGTAGACGGCTTCCTCGACGACTACACCGATCTCATCGGCGGACTTCTGGACCTGTACCAGGCTGGCTTCGACGTCCACTGGCTGACTTGGGCTGTTCGACTGCAAGAAAAACAGGACCAGCTATTCCGAGATGCGCCAGAGGGCGGCTATTTTGACTCGGATGCCTCCGATGCTGCCGTGCTTAGCCCTACGCGCGAATCCTACGATGGCGCCGAGCCTTCCCCCAATGCGACGGCAGCCATGAATCTCCTTCGCCTTGCCCAATTCACGGACCGCGGCGGGTGGCGGGATGCGGCCTATAAAACACTCTCCGCGTTCGCCTCTCTCCTGCGGTCCAACCCCGAAGCAGCGCCAGCCCTGGTTTCCGCTCTCGATTTTCGACTCGCGCAAACGAAACAAATCCTAATCGCCGGTGATCCCTTATCCCCAGACACGCGTGATTTGCTGCGCCAGGTCAACACCAGGTTCCTCCCCAACAAGATTCTTCTTCTCGCCGACGGTGGCGCCGGACAACAACAATTGGCCCGCTGGCTGCCGTTTGTAGCGGGAGCCCATCGCACCAAAGATCGTGCCACCGCCTATATCTGTGAAAACTATGTCTGCAAGTTACCTACCGCCGCTCCCCAAGTGATGGCACGACTCTTGGACGCCAAAGACTAGCCGCTCCGGGCTTGTGCCGCGAAATCCCAGGTGATCAGAAAACGTGGTGTTCCGGCGACCGCTGGTGGGAAGCCCGGTTCGCAGTGATCGGCCGTGGCCGAGCATCGGGTCAGAGCCTGTCGGCCACAAATTCGTCGAGAAAAGTTCTAAGATCATCAGTCTAAGCAACTTTCCCAGGAGGTGCACGGTGCGGCCACTCTCCATGCGTGTTCTGCGGCTATTCGGAGCAATGGGGGAGGATCGCTTGGACCTGCATGTGCTCTTCGAAGCCGGGGGCAACGAGCCTGAAGAGCGGCTGCAGGTACTCGATGCCATTGATGAGTTGGTACGCGCAGGTATGCTGGACGCCTGCGGCGGCGACTTCTACGCACTCACAGAGAAAGGCAGGGAACAGTCTCTCGGCCTTTAGCGACGACCTATACGAGCCCGTAGCCGCCGAAAATACGTAAGTCTTCGAGAATCTGTACCTACAAAAACACGTTCACCCCGAGTGTTTTTCGCCGCGGCTTGCCATCCTCTGGTATCATCCCGCCTCGCATCCGGAGGAGGCGCATGGACCGCTATGCAGCCACCACGCACATGACTCTTAGCCAACGGCTCCAGGAAATCCGCGACGGCTTCGAGCGTCCCTTCTGGGTCGCCAACCTCAGCGAGCTCTTCGAGCGCCTCTCCTACTATGCGGCCTTCGCTTCGCTGGCCCGCTACCTTCACGAAACGCTGAATTTCCCCACCGAACGCGCCGCCGATCTTACCGGTCTGTTCGGCGGCCTGGTTTGGTTCCTCGCCATTTTCGGCGGCGCCATCGCCGACCGGCTGGGCTTCCGCCGCGCTCTTTCTTTCGCTTATATGCTCCTCGCGGGGTCCTATTTTCTCCTGGGTTCCCTGGGGGCGCCCTGGCTCGCTCCCATTCGCAATGCGATTCCTCTGATCGCCCTGGTGACCGTCGTGCTCATGCTTCCCGCCTTCGGCATCGCCCTGGTCAAGCCCTGCGTCGTGGGCACCACCGCCCGGGCCTCCAGGGAAAATGTCCGTTCCATCGGCTATTCGATCTACTACACTTTGGTGAACATCGGCGGCGCTCTCGGTCCTTTTGTAGCCTCCTGGGTGCACAAAAACATGAGCGTCGAAAACGTCTTCCGCGTTGCGGCCGTCAGCGTCTTCCTCATGTTTTTCGCCGTGCTCCTTTTTTTCAAGGAGCCGCAACGCTCCAACGAAAAACAGACTGCCAGCCTTGCCGAAACGCTTCGCAATTTCGGAAAAGTGCTCGTCAATCCCAAGTTCATGTTGTTTCTTCTGATTTTTTCCGGCTACTGGATTGTCTATTGGCAGGAATTCATCACCTTGCCCATCTACGTTCACGATTACATCAGTTCCACCGCGGACACGGAGAAAATGCTCATTACCGGCCCGCTCCTGGTCATCGCACTGACCGTCGCCGTCAGCGTCCTTACCCAGAAAATCCCCGCCTTCCGCGCCGTCGTTCTTGGCACGCTGATCTCCATGGTAGCGTTTGCGATTGTTGCCCTGCATTCCAGCGTCATCGCTGCTTACGCCACCCTCGTCGTTGTGGCCCTCGGCGAACTGACCCAGCAGCCCCGTTACTACGACTACATTTCGCGCCTCGCTCCCGCTGGCCAACAAGGTACCTACATGGGCTTTGCGTTTTTGCCCTTAGGCATCGGTTCTTTTGTAGCAGGACGGATAGGCGGCCAACTCCTGCACCATTTCGGCGAAGTCCAGCATCAGCCACAACGCTTCTGGTGGGCCATTACCGCCATCGGCCTGGCCACCACGCTCTTGCTGTGGATCTACGATCGCGTTGTCAAACCATCGGGGCCAGAGGTGTCCTAGTGAATTGGGCAGACCCTGGAAAACGGAGGATGATTTTTCTGAACTGAGAATCGTAACTGCTTACTTTTTTCAGTTGACACCAAAGAATCGCGGCAAATCTGCAAGCCAGGTTTTTTGACTCAAAACTGAAAAGTGAACATGTTTTCAGTTCACCATGCGGCGGAGCGAAGCGAGGGCTTGGCGCGCCAGCGAGTAGCGCGGCTCGATCTCCAGCGCTTCCTGGAAACAGCGTATGGCGTGGGTATACATCTCTTTTCCGAGATACGCCCGGCCTAAGTTGTAGTGCGGAAAGTGGCGCGGCTCGTAGCGGCGCGCTTCGGTGGCGCGTTCAAGCCAGGGAATGGCTTCCTCGAAGCGGCCCAGCTCGATCAGATATGCCCCGATGTCGTTGTAAGGATTACCGAATTCGGGATCGATCTCGATGGCGCACTTGCATTCGGCAATGGCATCTTCGACGCGGCCTTGGAAATGATACGTCCAGCCCAAAAAGGTGTGGCCCTCGGCAGTGGGATGCAGATCGAGCGACGATTGATACAGCTCCACGGCGCGTTCGTAGTCACCTTCCATCTGCGCCTGATAAGCGTCCTGCAAAACTTCCCACGCCCGCGTGAGGGTCTCCATGCTCATGGCACATAATTAGCACACGGTTTCGCAACGGTCAAAAGTACTAGATCCGGGAGGTGCACGAGCGGAACCTGTACCTTGTGCCGGGCCAAGAGTGGAAATTGGGACTGCAAATGGAGAGAATAGTTGGGTACCAGCGCGGCTTATCATTTGGCGATTTACTACTGACTAGACGAGGGGGACATCTTGAAGCGGAATAGTTTGATTCTAGGGATTGCAATTTTCTCGCTTGCCGGAGCGCTTGCGGCGCAGGATCCGCCTGCAAAGAAAAGTTCGAAAAAAGCGCCGGCTCACGCTGCCGCCGGTTCCGCAACGCGGGGCAAGGAAGTGTTCGACCAGAAATGTGCCCTGTGCCATTTCGCGGACAGCGAAACGAAGAAAATCGGACCGGGACTCAAAGGCATTTCGAAGCGGGGAACTTTCACGGTTAACGGCAACAAAGTCACCACGGAGTCCCTGACGACGTGGATCGAGAACGGCGACACCCTAATGCCCGGCATGAAGGAAGCGCTCGAGCCGGCTCAAATTAAAGACGTGGTCGCCTACGTTAGAACGCTCTAGCTGGGCTGCCAAAGAGAAAAGCCCCCGAGGGCCTGATTGCTCAAGCCTCCAGGGGCCTAGAACTCAAACAAAACTGTGCCTACTTCAGGACGGCGTCTTTAAACGCCTTCGACGGACGCAGGCGAACTACGGTCTTCGCCTTGATTTTAATCGCCTCGCCGGTCTGTGGGTTGCGGCCCATGCGCGCCTTGCGGTGCGCCTTCACAACACGGCCGATCCCCGGGATCACGAACTTGCCCGCCCCGCCCTTGGCTTCCTTCACAGCGAGTTTGAAGAGCTCATCAAAGAAGAGAGCGGCGGTTTTCTTCGGTGTGCCGACTTTCTCGGCGATGTGTCCCACAACCTTGGTTTTGCTCAGTGGCTTGGCTGCCATCTAGTCTGCTTATCCTCCTGATTTTTCTTTCCACTCCGATACGATCGAAGCAGGCCGCGAGCTGCTGACTACCCCTGATTTTCACCGAAAAAACTCGGGCCGCAAAGGACTATAGCCAAGGTAATCGCAGAACGCAAGGAAAAATCGCAAAAAAGGCCGGAAAAATGCGCGTTTTTTTGGAGAGGTGTGGAAATCACCGCTGAAAATGCGGCTCGGCGCTTCCCGTCCCAACCGCTTTCGCAGGCGCAGGAGCAGCTAGCCCGCGGCGCTTCCGGCGAATGGGCGAACGGCCGCTCGCGTCAACTGGCGCCGACCATGAGAATCGGCTTAGAGCGTAGTGAGATCCGCGTAGAAGTGGGCCACCGCTTTGATGCCGCCGAAATAGTTTTCAAGAGCCAGGTGTTCGTCGGGGGCGTGGGCGTTTTCGTCAGGCAGGCCGAAGCCGATCAACACGCACGGCACTTTGAAGGTGTCGTGCATTTGCGTTACGAAAGGGATGGAACCACCCTCGCGAATGAAAACAGCCTTTCTGCCGAAGCCCTTCTCCAGTGCGGTTTGTGCTTTCTTGAAAATGGGATCGTGGTAGGAAGCCACCCACGGTTTTCCCGTGCTCAAGACTTCAAACTTGCAGCGGACCGTCTTCGGCAAGAGCATGCGAATGTGTTTCTCCACAAGTTTCGAGATCCCATGCGGCACCTGGTGGGGTACCAGGCGAGTAGAGAACTTAGCAAAAGCCTTTGAGGGAATGACCGTCTTGGCGCCCTCTCCCTGATAGCCGCCCCACAAGCCGTTCAATTCGAGCGTCGGGCGTATCCATAGCCGTTCCACGGTGGTGAAGCCGGTCTCGCCGAAATAGCCCGGTGCGCCGACAGCTTTCTCAAAATCCTTTTTCTTCCAAGGCAAGGCATTCAGAGACTTGCGCTCGGCATTCGAAACTCTTGCTACCTGGTCGTAAAACCCCGGCACCGTGACCCGAAAATTCTTGTCATGAAGTTTGGCGAACAGCTCCGTCAAGATGGTCAGTGGATTGGGGACGGCACCGCCATATACCCCGGAGTGCAGGTCGCGCTCCGGCCCGGTCAATTCCATCTGATAATAGTTCAACCCCCGCAAACCGTAAGTGATCGAGGGAACGCCTTTCCCGAGCATGGAAGTATCGGAAACCACCAGTGCGTCGGCCTTCAGCTTTTCCTTGTTTTTCTGGACGTAATCCCAGAGGCTGACGCTCCCAACCTCTTCTTCTCCTTCGATCAAGACCTTTACGTTGATGGGAAGCCGGCCGTCCATTTTCTGGAGCGATGCGAACGCTTTCAGGTGGATGTGCACCTGGCCTTTGTCGTCGGCGGTACCGCGTCCAAAGAGATTGCCGTTCCGCACCGTGGGTTCGAAAGCCGGCGAAGTCCAAAGATTGAGAGGCTCGGCGGGCTGCACGTCGTAATGCCCGTAGAAGAGGATGGTTGGCTTGCCGGGAGCCTCCAAAGATTCCGCATAGACAAGCGGGTGGAGAGCTGTCGGGATGATCTCAACGTTTTTGAATCCAGCGGCGCGGAGATTGCCGGCTACCCAACGCGCGCCGCGCTCGATGTCCGGTTTGTGCTCGCTCTTGGCGCTGACGCTGGGGATGCGCAAAAAATCGCACAGCTCTGCTAGATGCTGGTCGCGCTGACCATCAATAAACTCAGCAAGATTCATAGAAAGCCCTCAGAGGACAGGAGTCCCGTCCAGTATAAGTCCTGATGCCCCGTGTGGGCGGCAGCGGAATGGATGTCGAGCTGCAAATGACCTGCCTCGTCTATCTTAGGGCCGCCACAGCTTTGGGCACAAGCAAACGGGTTCCCGACACGGGATCATTTCCGGGAACCCTCTCCGTTCAGGCCCCTCAAGGAGAGGAGGACGTCAAAGGAACAGCAACCTTATTTTTGGAATTATTTTTGGCATGCTTTGGCTTTATCCCTTAAGACATCCCGCAACTATGCCAGTCCGGCCATGACCTCTACGAGCGGCCAGGATGATACCAAAAGCTCGAGAGGGCACGGATAAATCTGCGGGTGATTGAAAGCGAAAACCTGCCAGGCCGCCGGGACCAAATTGGGCAGTAGCCCGAGTGTCTCCCTCGCGGCAGTGTCGGCAAGATTGGCCAACTGGGCTGCCGGTCCATCCAGCTTCCCGAACAGAACATCAAGCCCCAGCCCCACGAGGGCCGCTCCCACGATGGACATAATGGGGATCGCTCGATCCCTTGTGCCACCCATGGCAGAGGCATTCATGGGCGGCCTTGCGCCCCGTTGCAGTTGGGGAACATCCCGGCGGATGGGCGATTGACGGTAGGGGGCGGGCAGTCGAAGATGGCGGTATGAGCGATGTCACTTCAGCAACGCCGCGGCGCAGCGGCCGAGTGTTCCACAAAATGCGTGTGCAGGCCCAGGGCCGGGCGCACGACCGGAAAAAATTCAAAGAGACCTGCGAAACCGTGGTGGTGAACGCGCACGGAGGCCTGCTGCTGTTGAAGCATGAGGTGGACAACGGTGAGATGTTGGTGATTACCAATCCGGAGACGCTGGAAGAGCAGGAATGCCGCATCGTTTACATGGGCGATCCCGGGGACAAGGGACAGCGTGTGGGCATCGAATTTCTTACCCCCGCGCCGCGCTTCTGGGGAGTGGAATTCCCCAGCGAGTCCGCCATCCATTAGAACCACATCCCAGCTGTCCATCCGTGTGCCGCGCGGCCTTGGCCAGCCAGGGCTTGAGGATGCAAGCCAATTATTGAGATGAGTTGGCGGGTGCGCGCTGAGCGGAGAGCTTTGCGGCTACCGCAGAGCCTTTTTTGAAAAACCAATTGCCCAATCGCCACAGAAGAAGAATTCCGACCAGCGCCCCGTAAAACAGCGGCTTGCGCACATCGGACTTCACCAACCAGTAGTAGTGAATCACACCGCAAACAGCAGCCACATAGATGGAACGATGGAGCAGTTGCCAGCGCTTGCCGCCGAGACGGCGAATCCAGCCGGTCGTGGAAGTAATCGCCAGAGGAATCAGCAGCACAAAAGCGGCGAAGCCCACGGTGATGAAAGGCCGCTTGGCGACGTCTTTCCACATTGCAGATAAATCGAAGGACTGGTCCGGACCGAGATAAGTGAGAAAGTGCAGGGAGACGTAGAAAAAGGCGAAGAGTCCGAGCATGCGGCGAAAGCGGATGAGGTCAGGGAGCCTCAAAAGCTTGCGAAACGGCGTGATCGAAAGGGTGAAGACCAGGAAACGGATCGTCCAATCGCCGGTGGCGTGCTGCAAGTACTCAACGGGATTCGCACCAAGATCGCTCTTGATGATTCGCCACACCAAATCGCCGAAGGGCATCAGGCAGAAAATAAAAATGGCCACTTTGGTCCATTTGCTAACCAGGATTGCGCGCACGCAGAAGGCCCACCTTAATGGAATTTCTTCAGATCCATTCCGTTGTACATGCTGGCGACTTGATCGCCGTACCCGTTGAAGATCACCGTGTTTCTAGTGAAGATTTCGCCGAGGCGGCGCTCTTTGGCCTGGCTCCAGCGCGGATGGTCGACATTGGGATTCACGTTCGAATAGAAGCCGTATTCCGAGGATGAATAGCGATTCCAGGTCGTGGGAGGTTCTTTTTCCTGAAAGCGGATTTTCACCATTGACTTGATGCTCTTATAACCATATTTCCAGGGAATGACCATGCGAACCGGCGCACCGTCCTGCGGAGGAAGGGTCTCGCCGTACATGCCCACGCAAAGAAGAGCGAGCGGGTTCATGGCTTCGTCCAAACGCAGACCTTCGACATAGGGAAAATCTATGCCGCCATACTTCGCCTCGGGCATTTGACGCGGGTCATAGAAAGTTTGAAAGGCCACGTAGCGAGCCTTCGGCGTGGGCTCGACCAGCTTTAGGAGCACGCTCAAGGAAAAACCGATCCACGGGACAACGATGGACCAGCGCTCCACGCAGCGATGACGGTAAATGCGCTCTTCAAGCGGCGCGAGCTTCAGGATCTCGTCCACCGTAAATTTGCGCGCGGTTTTCACTTCGCCTTCGACGGAAACAGTCCACGGTGACGTCTTGAAATTCTGAGCATTCTTCGCCGGGTCGGATTTTTCGCTGCCGAATTCGTAGAAATTGTTGTAATGGGAGACGTCGTTCAAGGTGTTTTGCTTTTCCGTGGTGCTGAAGGGGCTCTTGATGAGGCCGCTAAACTGCGTGGCGGCCAACGCGGTTTCGGGTGGCCAGGCCAGATCGAAGAGGCCTTTTCCGGCAGCCGCCGTCGCACCAACAAGGCCCATGGCGCGGAGGAATTTGCGGCGGTCCAGGTACACGGACCGGGGTGTGATATCGGCGTAGGTCAAATCTGGTGCTTTGCGGATCAACATCTCTCTCCTACCAATCTGCCGAGGCGTTTCGGCTTCACTATCATCTTACGTGCATCTTTCCGATTTGGATGCTGGAATCCAGCCAGCAAGGCTTCCTTTTCGAATCCGCAGCCGGGCCGGCCGTTCCTGCCTCTGATTCATGAGAGTCCTCGGACGCCAAAAGGTTACGAAGACTAGTGCCCTTCCGGCTATCCGTGGAGTCGCCCCAACACTTTTTGGGCGGCTTCGACACCATGATATTGGGCTTCCTCGAAGATGGAAATGCCGCTGAGGTCGGAGTTGGCAAACAGGATTCGGCCATTCCGGCGCCTCAGGCGGCGCCGTTCTTCGGAGAAAATCGATCCGACCGCGGGGCGGATCATGGCGTGACCCATGCGCAGGATGTCGATCCGCGAGACGCACTGGCGAATGTCGGTGTGTACGCGCTCGAGGTCGTGGAGAATGGCTTCTTTCCAGTAGGCCCAATTCTTCTCTAGGAGCAGCTGGCGGTTTTCGGCCGGCGCGCCTTCGGCGAGGGCCCAGTAGAACGTCCACACGGTGCGGTCCACGTGCGTGCGCAGGCTCTGGTGCATGGCGTCGACGTAGCCGAGCGTGGGTGAATCGAGGAACACGGTGTCCCAGGACGGCTCGGCTCCGCGGGATTCGGGATAGCGGTCGAGCGTGAGGTTGGCAGTGAGCCAGGGGGAATAGACAAAATCATGGAGAGGCGGAAAATCTTCCAGAAGGTAGGGAGCGAGAAAAGTGGGGGCGGCAAAAATGACGAATTGGGCTTGAAACTCGGTTTCCTCGGCAAAGACGCTTGCGCCGCGGCGCGTCTCTGTGATGCGGTGCACCATCTGGCTGGTGCGAATGTTTCCGCCGACGCGTTCGAGGAGGCGACGGGTGATCCAGCCGTTGCCTTCCGGCCAGGTGAGCGGGCCTTTTTCCTCGGGCGGCCGGGAAGAAAAATAATGAACGCCGGCCCAAGCGGAAGTGTCGCGCGCGAGCGCGCCGTAATCGTCGCGGCAGGCGTAGTTCATGTACCAGTTCAGTAAGCGGGAATCGCAGCCCTGCTGGCGGAGCCAATCGGAAAAGGAGATACCATCCAGATCCTGAAACTTCGACGAGAGCCCGAGCTCGACAGGGACGGTGAATGATCCGCTCTGGCGGAATTCACGGAAGAGATTTTCCAGGCGCTCGAACTGATCTCGATCTTTGGGGGTAAGGCCGATAACGGGCTCGAGGCCCTCCTGCCAGCGGCCGTAAAGAAAGAGACGCTCCTGCGGTGAAAAGGCGAGATAGCGTTCTTCCCATTGTCCGTTCTTCAAGACTCCAAGATCCTCGAAAAGCTCGCGGACGTAGGCGGCTTGGGGGCCGGGGACAGGCACGTAGTGGGCGGCCCAGGGGTACGCGGTGATTTCGTTTTGGCCCCAGCGGGCGTTGCCGCCGGGCTGGGAGCTCATTTCGAGAAGGACGAAATCGCTGAAACCGCGCTTCCGAAGGCGCCAGGCGGCACTGAGGCCGGCGATGCCGCCGCCGACAATGACCACCGGGATTTTTTCGACGCGCTTGGCCGGAGGAAAGCCGGCGCGGCCGCGCAGGAGGTGACCTCTCGGAAAGGAATCGTGGACGAACGAGCCTTCGATCCTTTTGTCACCTTTGAGGAAAAGACCGGCGAGCGCCGCGCTGCCAAGACCGAGAAACCTGCGGCGGGCAAGTTTCAATGACTGATGTCCTTCCAGTCGTTCTCGTAGGTACGGACAAGCACCTGGCTGTTGAGCTGATTGGCGGGCATGGGGAGCGGCGCCATGTCCGGCGGAAACTGAAAGAGCGCAGGAAGGCCGTCCACACTCACAAAACGCAGACTGGCGGGGAGCGACGTGGGAGGCTTGTATTCGTGCCTGCCGGCGAGCACAAAACCCCATTCGCCGAACGAGGGGACGTAGACATGGTAGGGATGCGTCTCGAGGCCAGCCTGTTTCAGCGTCTCGGCGATGCACCAGAAGGAATCGCGGGCGAACATCGGCGAGGTGCTTTGCACCACCAGGAATCCCTGCGCGCTGAGGTGCCGCGAGACGGCGCGGTAGAAGGCCGTGGTGTAGAGCTTGCCCAGAGAATAGTTCGTGGGGTCCGGGAAATCGATGACGATGAAATCGAAACTGTCGGCGTTCCCGTCGACCCAAGGGAAAGCATCGGCGTTAATGACGTGCACGCGAGGGGAGAGCAGCGATCTGTCGTTGAGCTTCGTCAACATGGGGTTGGATGAAAAAATCCTGGTCATCTCGGGATCGAGGTCCACGACGGTGATGCTCTCGACGAGCGGGTACTTCAGAATTTCGCGAACGGCCAGGCCATCGCCGCCGCCAAGAATCAGGACGCGGCGGGGGGCCGGGACGGCCGCCAGGCCGGGATGGACGAGCGCTTCATGGTAGCGGTATTCATCGCGGGAGCTGAATTGCAGATGGCTATTGAGAAAGAGACGGAGGTCGTCCTTGAAGCGCGTGAGAACGAGATGCTGATAATGCGTGTCGCGGGCAAAAATGATCTCATCGGCGTAGATATTGTCTTCCGCGGTCGCGGTGATCTGTTGCGCTTCGGCCATGCCCGTGCCCAAGGCGCACAAGACGACCAGACAGGCCAGGCGCAAACCGCGCGTGGCGGAAAGCTGATCGACGAAAAGGAAAGTACTCCAGAGCGCCACGCCCGCATTGATCAAGCCGAACAACATCGCGGAGCGCACCAGCCCGAGGCGCGGCACCAGCAGGATCGGAAACAACAGCGAGGCCCCCAGCGCGCCGAGATAATCGAAGGTGAGCACGTGCGCGATGACGTCGCGGAACTCGTAGCGGTCCCGCACCATGCGCATCAGCAGCGGAATCTCCAGACCCACCAGAACCCCCATGACCATGACCAGCGCGTACAGAATCAATTCGAAACCCTGGGTGAAGGCAAATGCCAGCATCAGCAGCGCCGAGGAAAAGCCGCCAATGACGCCAAGGAGAAGTTCGATCCACACGAAGCGATTGGCGAGGCCGCCATGGATGTAGCGGGACAGGGCACTGCCTATGCCCATCGCGAACAGGTAGGTGCCAATGATGGTGGAGAATTGAAAGACGCTGTCCCCGACCAGATAGCTGGCCAGCGTGCCGGCGACAAGCTCATAGATAAGGCCGCAAGCCGCGACCAGCAGCACGGAAATGAACACCAGGATGCCCATGGGCTAGTGAATCGCCGCGGCAATAATCAGGCAAATGCCCAGAGACATGGCACCAACAAGAATGGCCAGCGCCATGTTGTGCTCCTGCACGATCTCTTTCCAGAGATGATAAGGCGTGAGCTTGTCCATCACCATGAACGCGACGATGAAGATGAATATTCCGATAGACGCGAAGACCAGTGCGGCGACGACATTGCCGAGCGGAACAAGGTTCATCTTATTTGCCTCCTGTGTAATGGTGATAGCCGCCGTAAACCGCGCGGTATGAGCCGGGATTATCGCGGACGGACTTCGGAATGTTTTTGACTTGATTGATGGTGTCGAAACTCCAGCCGCGATATTGGCCGAAAGCGGCCGTGCCGAGAACCAGGAATCCATAAAGAACGTAGAATTTTCGGAACATTATTCATCGTCTCCCGAGCTGCTGGCCAGATTGGCAACATTCATGGGCGGGTGATCGCTTTCGGACCAGCGAGACCACTCAAAGGTGTAGGCGCGCAAGGACATGATCACCGCAGGCGCCAGCAAAGCCAGGAAGGCGATGCCGTAGATTCCCAAGACGGGCACGTCGCGGTTGACCTCCACGGTGTACGGAATGCCCGGAAGCGCAGGATCAGCCTCCGGCTCAATGCGCAGATAGTAGTGACCGGGAGGGACTCTGGGGACCACCACGGCGTCATTCTGCTTCCCTTCACTCCAGGAACCATCGCTGTCGTAACCGGAGTAGTAGCTCACTTCGCGGCCAAAGTCCCAGGCCTGTCCGGTGTCTTGATTGATGAGCGCATAGTTCAAATAAATCCAATGGTTGCTGACCGGGGCGTAGGTTTTCACTTCCACGGTTGAGGGGTGACCGGTGAGTTCGAACACATCGGTAACGAAAGAGGGTTCGCTTTTCGATTCAGCGCGATTGTATTGATAGGTCTCATGAAGGACAGGCTCTTTTTTTGCGCGCATATCGAAGCCAGCCATGAGCGCCAGCAGGAAGACGGCAAATGCGGCGAACGCGACCCACACGCCGGTGACCTTGGTGGTGGCGGGTGAAGGCTGATTCTCGTACACCCCCATCGCTTCGGGCGGAGCACCGGGCAGCTGGAAGGCGTCCCAGACTTCCCGGCCGTACATGTACTCGCCGATCGACCAAGTGACTTCGTTTTGGAGCTTCTCGCTGGAGAGCACGCGGGGCGGATGGACGAAGTCCGTGACCTCTGCCAGTTCGCCGACGCGAACCTGCCAGGGAAATTCTCCGAGAACAAAATCCGTGTTGGCTTCTGCGGATTGAAAGTGCTTGTAAGTTTCCCCGAGATAGTTTGCCGTTAGCGACGAACCGCCCAGCTTGCTGCCCACGGCGGGCAATGTCTTGCAGACACTGATGTCGTTCCAATGACCATGATATTCGCTGAGGTAGCGAATGCCCTTGTAAGGATTGAACAAGACATATTCCTGCCAGTAGTAAGTGATTCCCTCGACCTTGGTCGAGCGCCGCTGGAAGCCGATGACTTCGTAGTCCGTGCCGCGCAACTTGCCGCGGGTGCCAAGAGGAATGAGCGGCTTGACTTCGCCGGTGGCGGCTTCGAATTGCTGAAGGATCGCCAGGTTGGGGTCTTTGGCGTCGAGGATGGCATGGCAACTTCCGCACACCACCGTTTCGGCCTGGCCGAACGAACGTAGCGTGATAGCCGCGCCGCACTTCGGACAATTCAGCGCCTTGGCTTGCGGCTTCGGGGTTCCGGAAAGCGGCGGCGCGCCGGTGCTCATCCCCAGCCCTCAAAACTGCGCAGATTTTTTAATTTAAGGTCGTCGAATTCCACGAACTCGCCGAGATACAGTGCCGGTTGGGGATCGCTGTAATCGAGGGTAGCGAATTTTCCGGATTCCGTGCGCAGATCAACGAAGGTGACGTCCGTCTTGTCCCAATACTGAAACGGCAATTCGCCTTCCACGCCGCGGTAGTGCGCCGGGGTGATGACGCTCACGGTATAGCGCTGGTTGCTCCAAGTGAATTGCTGGCCAACGTGGACCATCGCGAGGGTGGGAAGGTTCTGCGACTTCGAAGACCGGGACAGCGCGTATTCACTTTGCGCATCGGAGAGCCATGCGCTCGTGCCGTCGTTCATCATCACGTGCCACTCGTTCCAGCCACCTTGATCGTACTCATAAAGGATGCGGCCAACCACCACGAACGCTTGATGGCCGTATTGGCCTTCGGTATTAACCTGCAGGGGTGAGTTGTCCGGCGGGAGATCGGCCACCTGGCCGACTTTTTTCAGGTGCACATCCGTGCGGACCAGGATGCTCTTGCAAAACTGACATACCGTCTGCACGCTGCTGGACCAGCGAAAAACGATCTTGGCGCCGCAATTCGGGCAGTTGGCAATCGGCTGGGTCATCGCAAATGACCCACCGGGCCGGCAGCACGAAGATGCGCCTCAGTCACTGGCAACCTGCTTCCAGTGGGATTGGTAGGGTCTCTCCAGCCGGCGCACTGCAACGGAATCCGCACAAAAGAGTTGCCGCAGAACAGTCTCGAAATCCCCCTCCGCGCGCGGAACACAGCAGAACAGATTCAGACAGAGCGAGCCGTGCTCCGGAAACGTGTGACACGCGAGGTGCGACTCCGCGAGAAGACCCAGGCCGGTGATCCCGCCGGTGCCGGGAAACTGATGCCACTGGGTCTCCTCGACGGGCCGCAGTCTCATCTCCCGGATGATGCGGTGAAACAATTCCTGTAAGACGGCAGTATCACGCAGCGACTGCGCCGAGCATCCGAAGGCTTCGATAACCCACTCGATTCCGCTCATGGCCGGCGGTGCCACTATACTTGGGGCTTCCCGCATTCCGGACAGAATTTGGCGCTGCGGGGGATGGGTTTGCCGCATTCGCTGCAGAACTTGGTTTCGGCGGCGGGGGTTCCGGGCGCCGCCCCACCGGACGGCGCCGAAGTCGATTTCTTCACCGCCTCCATCATGGCCTGGCCCATGGCCACGCCCGCGCCGAGACCCGCGCCTATTCCTACCGCGCCACCGCCTTCATTTGCGGCCGCGATGGGGATGGACTGCGCCACCTGATATTGCGTGTACTTGCCCATGTCACCGAGCATGTTCATGCTGATGCGCTGGTCGAGCACTTTCTGCAATTCGTCCGGAAGCGAAAGGTTTTCGACCACGAAGGTGTCCAGGGTGAGTCCGTATTCCGTGAAGGCCGGTTTGAGGGTCTCGCTGATCTTTTCGGCAAGCGCGCCTTGATTCGCGGCCATATCGAGGAAGGGCACCTGGCTGGCGGCAAACGCGTCGGTCATCTTCGCGATTATGGTGTTGCGCAACTGGCCTTCGAGATCCGCGACGCGATAGAGGTCACGCGTGCCGCTGATCTTGCTGTAGAACGATTTGGCATCGCTCAGGTGATAGGAGTAAATGCCAAAGCCGCGAAGACGAATGGCTCCGAATTCCTTGTCGCGGATGGAGACGGGATTCTGCGTGCCCCAGTGTTGGTCGGTCTGCATTCGCGCGGAAAAGAAATACACATCGGACTTGAAAGGCGACTTGAACGCTTTGTCCCAGTTCCTTAGATAAGTCAGGATAGGCAGGGTTTCGGTAGTCAGGGTGTAAAGTCCCGGGCCAAAAATGTCCGCAACCTTCCCTTCATTCACAAAAATCGCGGCTTGCGAATCTCGAACGGTCAGCTTGCCGCCGTTCTGGATCTCGCGATCCTGCATGGGGTAGCGATAGGCCAGGATGCCTTCTTCCGGTTCAACCCACTCGATGACGTCGATAAATTGTTTGGTGATGAAGTCGCGAAGGCTCATGAGAGGCCTCTCTTCCGGCACGAATCGTGAGCAAGAATTACGGCCGGTGAAAGCGATGCTACGGTGCGGCTCGCGGTCCTGTCAATGGTTGGCATGAGAATACCATTGCGCGCATATAGCCAGGTGCAAGCTGCTAGAAAACACTCTGCCGAACCCCCAAGAAACACAAGGAGATAGGCACCGGGCTTGGATTGCAGCGGTATTACAAAATCTTTCAACATTCCACATCCTCGGCCGTGAGCACCACGGATCCTTATTTCATGGAGGTCCGGCCGTCGGTACTCGCCGTCTGGTATGTTTATTATGCCCTTCGTGCCGGTCCGCGTCGCTTAGCGGCCGAGCAGGACCCGGGGTGCAACGAGAGGTCTCCCTGAATGCTGGATGCTCCGAACTCTGAGACTTGGGTGATTGGCGTCGATGTCGGCGGCACAAAAGTGGCAGCTGGTTTCGTCGATCGGCAAGGTGAAATCCTTTTTCACACGCGCACGGCGATGAATCCGGCGGGTAGCGCTGCCGAAGGGCTCGCCGCCGTGACGTCCGCGATCGATGCCTTGCTGAAGATGGCACCCGAGTCGCGCGGCACGGCCGAGCGTATCGGGATCTGTGCTCCTGGGCCGCTCGATCCCCGCACCGGGGTGGTGCTGAATCCTCCCAACATGCCGTGCTGGCGAGATTTTCCTCTGGCGGCGGAAATCTCTGGCCGTTATGGCGGCTCCGTCAAAATCGACAACGATGCAAACGCCGCCGGGCTTGCGGAAGGATTGTGGGGCGCGGGCCGTGGCTACCAGAATGTGTTTTACGCGTGCATCGGCACGGGCATCGGGACCGGCATTCTTCTTGACGGGCGCATCTACCACGGGCGCACCGGGGCGGCGGCCGAAGGCGGGCACGTCAGCATCGATTACAACGGACCCCGCTGCAATTGCGGCAAGAACGGCTGTATCGAAGTGCTGGCGTCGGGCACCGCGATCGGCAAGAAGGCGCGCGCCAGGCTAGCCGGAGGAATGGGACGTAAGTCGGCCATGCTGGACTTGGCTGGCGGGGACCTCAACTTGGTCAGCAGCGAGGTGGTGGCGCAGGCATACGCCGCGGGTGACCCGCTGGCCAAGGAAATCCTGTTTGAAACCGTCGATCTGCTGTCCCTGTGGCTGGGAAACATCGTGGACCTTCTCGAACCCGATGTCATGATCATGGGCGGCGGGGTGGCCGCCATGCTGAGTCCCTTCTTCGATGAAATCCGCAATCGCCTCCCAGCCTGCTGCGTGAATTCGCGTTGTCTCGAAATTCCCCTGGTGACGGCTCGCTACGGCGTGAACGCGGGGATCGCCGGCGGCGCGGCCCTTTGTGCCCATTAGGCATGGAGCCAGTAGGAATCCCCTTCCTTCAGGTAGGGGAGGTTGTCAACCTCGAATTTGACAACCTCGAATTTGACAAACGCAGGATCCCGTGGCAAAATCTCCATGGCGAATAAAAAGCGAATATTGTTCCCTTCCTCCACCTCGCCCAAACACCATGCACTCGAAATCTGCCGCCCTGCGCCTCTATGTTGAGTCCGCTCTTGCCGGACGCATGGCGTCACCGTTCTGCCCGCCTCCATCGGAGCCGCCTCGCACGGTCCCTGCGGGAATCCCGGTTCTAGATGCAGTCACAGGCGGCTTGCCGCGGGGCGGTCTCACGGAGATCTATGGCCCTTCTTTTTCAGGAAAAACTTCGTTTCTGCAATCTGCTCTGGCTACCCGCACGGCGAGTTCGGAAGTGTGCGCCCTGATCGATGCGCACGACTCCTTTGATCCTGCCGGCGCCGAATCCGCAGGCGTTGCCCTGCGCCGGTTGCTCTGGATTCGTTGCAAAACCCTCGACCACGCGTTCCGTTCCGTCGATGTTCTTCTTCACGGCGGCGGATTCGGCATGGTGGCCATGGACTTAAGTGACGCCCCGGCGCGTCTGGTTCGCCAAATTCCGCTAAACATATGGTTCCGGCTGCGGCGCACCGTCGAAAACACTTCCACGATTCTCTTGGTGCTCTCGCAGGAATCGAACGCGAAAACATGCGCCTCTCTGGTCCTGCGTCTTGAAAAAGAAGCCGCCGCCTGGTCGCTCGAGGAGCGTTCCTTGCCGTCGCCCGCTCTTCACACCCCAGCCTGCTTGCTCGACGGCTGGGCGTCAACCGGCGAAGTTATTCGCTCCCGTGCGCGGCCGAAGAATCTCCATTTCCTCAGCCACCCCGCAATTCTGGAAAGCAAAGACCTCGTTCGTTTTGACCTGCGAATGAAAGAGGCCCGGTCGCTTTTCTCGGAGAAAGAAAGGATAACCGACCCTGGTTGAGCTTTCCCCAGTTCTCGGCGAGCCATGGCGGTCATTTATGTCCTTTGCAGCGATTTTCGTTCCCAATTTTACATTTCAGGCCATCGCGCGCGGTGAACCGGAACTGCGGATCGAACCCGTCGCCGTCATCGAAGGACAACCGCCGACCTACCGCGTCGCCGCGCTAAACCGGCTAGCGGAGAAATTAGGCGTGACCGTCGGAATGACCAAGGCCAACGTCGAACAATTCCCGCAAGTTCAAATCCGCAACCGCAGCAAGACCCAGGAAGAGATGGGGCACCAGGCTCTCCTTGACGCGGCATGGTCGATCTCGTCGCGCGTGGAAGACGCAGGGCGTGACACCTTGCTCCTGGATTTGTCTGGCCTGTCACGGCTATTCGGCGGGCAGGAGCAGATAGCTCATCGAATCCTTTGCCGAACTTCCGAATTGGGAATGGATGTTCACATCGCGGTATCCGCGAACGTAGAGACGGCCCGAATTGTGGCGCGCGCGTTGTTCGGAATAACGGTGGTGCCGGACGGACGGGAAGCCCGATTTCTCGAATCCTTGCCGGTCGCCATGCTTTCTCCCAGCCCGCAACTGGCGGAAATCTTCGAACGCTGGGGCGTGAGCACCTGCAAGTCTCTCGCTTCGCTGCCGGTGCTTGACCTTTCCGAACGTGCCGGACAAGAAGGCGTTCATTTACACGCTCTGGCGGGTGGAAGAGCAACCCGCCCTCTTCTCATCGTTCAGCCCACGGATTGTTTTGAGGAATGCTTTGAATTGGAAGATGCGGTCGACAATCTCGAGCCCCTTTCGTTTCTACTGGGCAGACTCCTTCAACAGGTGTGCGTCCGTATCTCCGCGCGGGGCCTGGCCATCGGCGCGATCCACGTAACTTTTGAGCTGCAAACCGCGTTCGAGAGCACCGTCCTTTTCTCACCAGACGCTATTAGCGCAAGGAAATCACCGAGAACCTTTTCCTGCACCTTGCAATTACCTGTTCCCTCCCAGGATTCCACGCTGCTCTTGAAACTTCTGCGGCTTCGCCTGCAAGCAAAACCGCCCGGCGCTCCGGTGAGGAAAATCCACTTGCTCGCAGAGCCGGGTCGTTCCCGTGCGACTCAGAGTGGCCTGTTCGTTCCTGCTTCGCCCGACCCGCAAAAGCTAGAGCTCACGCTCGCCCGCATCGCCACTGTCGTCGGAGAAGGAAATGTCGGATCGCCGTACTTGCTTGACACCCACCGTCCCGATGCCTTTCACATGCAGAAATTCTTCGTCCCGCCGGCGACGCCTCCCCATCGAGGACCGCGAAGCGGCGCACAAACGGCATTTCGCGTTTTCCGGCCTGCGCTTCCTGCGTGGGTCCAGTTGCAGAAAAAAGTCCCGGCGCGCGTCGCTTTTCAGGGAATGCTGGGCACGGTCATTCGTGCCTCCGGGCCCTGGCGCAGCTCGGGAGATTGGTGGGAAGACCAGCCTTGGCAGGAAGATGCCTGGGACGTGGAGATTCAATTCACCTCCGAATCCAGGACCGTGGAAGGCCTCTATCGCGTTTCTTTCGACCTTCGTTTCGAAAAGTGGTGGGTGCGCGGAGTCTATGATTGATGTATGTCGAACTCCATGCTCGCTCCGCTTTCAGCTTTCTCGAAGGCGCTTCGACTCCCGAGGCGCTGATTGCGGCATGCGCCGCCTACGGTATGCCATCCATGGCGCTGCTTGACCGCGATGGGCTGTATGGCGCACCGCGGTTCTATCTCGCGGCAAAAAAAGCGGGCCTGCAGGCACACATCGGCGCGGAAGTCAGTTGCCTGGGCGGATGGCGCTACCCTTTGCTCGTCGCCATGCCGCAGGGATATCACAATCTCTGTTGCCTGATCACGCGCATGAAACTGCGTTCGAAAAAAGGCCAAGGCGCAATCGAAGCGCGAGAGTTGGAAGAATTTAGCAGCGGATTGATTTGTCTGACAGGCGGTAGAGAAGGCCCACTCGCCCATGCGCTGCGCGCTGGAGGAAAGGCGAAAGCGAAAAAGTGTCTTGAAGAACTATGCGCGACATTCGGCAAACACAACGTCTACGTGGAACTGCAGCGGCATTTTTCGATTGAAGAAGAACGCCGCAATCAGACGGCCATCGAACTCGCTGGCAGCATGCACCTTCCGCTTCTCGCGACCAACGGCGTCTGCCACGTCGCTCCGCAAGACCGAGAACTCTTGGATGTCTTCACCTGCATTCGCCATCATCGTGTGCTTTCAAACGCCGGAGGCCTGCTCTCCGCCAACAGCGAACGCTATTTCAAGTCCTCGGCGCAGATGGCCATGCTTTTTGCAGACCTGCCCGAAGCCATCCGGAACACCGAAGTGCTGGCCTCGCGCTTGCTGTTTACCCTGAAGGATCTGGGCTACCAGTTTCCCAGCTATCCGACGCCCAACCACGAATCGCAAATCGCCTTTCTTCGCAAACGCACGCTGGAAGGCATGATCCAGCGCTATGGCGCAAATGATCAGAACGCTTCCCGGCAAATCGAGCACGAATTGTCGGTGATCCAAAAACTCGACCTCGCCGGCTATTTCCTCATCGTCTGGGACATCGTTCGCTTCTGCCGGGAAAAGAACATTCTCGTGCAAGGCCGAGGTTCCGCGGCCAACAGCGCGGTCTGTTATTCCCTGGGAATCACCGCCGTCGATCCCGTGGGAATGAATCTTCTCTTTGAACGGTTCCTTTCCGAACAACGCGGGGAATGGCCGGACATTGATCTCGACCTCCCGAGTGGCGACCAGCGGGAACGGGTGATCCAATATGTCTACGAACGCTACGGAAAGCTGGGAGCGGCGATGACCGCGAACGTCATCACCTATCGCGGCAAGTCCGCCGCTCGCGAAGTTGGAAAAGTCCTTTCCTTCGACTCTGAAACTCTGGACCGCCTGGCCAGTCTCGTGAGCGCCTGGGAATACACGGATTCCAAGGACACGCTCACGCGGCAGTTTCAAGATGCAGGTCTGGACCTCGGGCAGCATCGCATTGGCAAGTTTTTTGAGCTCTGCCAAAAAGTGCAGGATTTGCCGCGGCACCTCGGCCAGCATTCGGGAGGCATGGTCGTTTGCCAGGGACAGCTCAATTCCGTCGTTCCTCTAGAGCCCGCTACTATGCCCGGCCGCGTGGTCGTGCAGTGGGACAAAGAAGACTGCGCCGACATGGGCATCGTCAAAGTGGATCTTCTTGGTCTGGGGATGATGGCGGTACTAGAAGATTCGCTGCAGCTTATCCGACGTCACCACGGTGAGGAAATCGATTTGGGCCATCTGCCTCAGAACGACCCTGCGGTGTACTCCGCCCTCGAACGCGCCGATACCATTGGCTTATTTCAAGTGGAAAGCCGCGCGCAGATGTCCTGCCTCCCGCGGCTCAAACCGAAATGTTTCTACGACATCGTGGTGCAAGTAGCCATCATCCGGCCCGGTCCGATTGTCGGAAAAATGGTTCACCCCTACCTGAACCGCCGCCAGGGACGCGAACCAGCGGTGAGCCTCCATCCTCTTCTCGAATCCACTCTGTCGCGAACGCTCGGAGTGCCGCTGTTTCAGGAACAGCTCTTACGCATCGCCATGATCGCGGCTGGATTCTCTGGTGGCGAAGCCGAGGAACTTCGCCGCGCGTTCGGATTCAAACGCTCCGAAGCGCGGATGAAAGAAGTCGAAATCAAACTGCGACGGGGCATGGAAGCGAAAGGAATCACGGGTGAAACGCAGGACCGCATCATTCAGGCCATTACCTCCTTTGCGCTGTACGGATTTCCTGAATCGCACGCTGCCAGCTTTGCGCTCATCGCCTACGCCAGTGCGTTTCTGAAATGCCACTACCTCGCCGCGTTCACCGCCGCCATGTTGAACAACCAGCCGATGGGCTTCTACCAGCCCGCGACCTTAATAAAGGATGCGCAGCGCCACGGTCTCCAATTCAAGCCCATCGACGTGACGTGCTCCGACTGGGATTGCACACTGGAGGAAGGCTCCCAAGGCTTGCGCGTACGCATCGGACTTCGGTATGTGAAGACCCTAAGCAAGGAAACGGCTCTGGAAATCGTCGCGCAGCGCGATGCCAGGCCTCTTGCTTCGATCGAGGACTTGAAACAACGCGTTCCTCAAATTCAAAAAGACGAATTCCGGGCCCTTGCGAGTGTGGGTGCGTTGAATTTCATTTCCGGCAAAGCGCCTGTTCATCGCCGCACCGCTTTGTGGCAGGTGGAAAGCGCAAGCCGGCCTTCCGGCCCGTTGTTCAAAGCTCAGCAGAAAGACGCAGACGCCGAAGGTTCCTCCTTTTCGTCGCCCCTCGAGCCCATGAATCGCGAGGAGCGGATCACCGCTGATTTTCGCGGGACGGCAATCACTCTGGGGGCCCATCCGCTCGCGCAACACCGCTCCCGCCTCGATCGCCAAGGAGTTGTGCTGTGCTCAAGATTGGCGTCCTTGCCGGACGGCACATTCGTGTCCGTGGCCGGTGCCGTCATCGCTCGCCAACGCCCCGGCACTGCCAAAGGGTTTGTGTTTCTCAGTCTTGAGGATGAAACCGGCATCGCCAACATCATCATCGCGCCGCCGCTTTTCGAAAAGGAACACACCACGGTAGTGCACCAGTCTTTCCTCATCGTCAGGGGCACACTGCAAAACCAGGACGGAGTTATTTCCGTGAAAGCCGGTCGGATTGAGCCATTCGTTTTTCTGCAAACGAAAATGTCCTCTCACGACTTTCATTGACTCTTTTAGGAGCGGCGAACGATCTAGGCAGAAACACCTCGCCGAGCTTCAATAGCTACCTCGTCCATCGGCACGTTCTCTCGGCGCTCGCCGCCCATCGGCGACAGTTTATATGCGGCGTGCGCTGCCCCCGCGCCGACGACCACCAGGACGTTCTAAGGCATTCCACGCGATAGTGAAATGTTCGAGCCTTCGTCGTTGGCAAAGCTCCTCCTGACCATGGATACTTGCTGGATGCGTTTCCGTCAAAGACGGCATCAGCTTGACAGCCCAATCACGGACCAACGCGAAGCGCACGGGTGATCCGATTCCGCATTTCCGGCTCGGACGCTACGTACGCTTCCCGTGGGGTGGCGACGAACTCCGCGAGTGGCTGGATCATCAGCTGGTGAGTGCGAACAGGGCAGGTCATTAAGGAGGACTCGTCCGATACCGTGTACGCGTGCGGCAGGACGACGGATCGACCAGATTTCCAGCAGAAGGCAAAGAAACTGGTAAAGGTTGCAGATTATCCGCTCGCTTTTTTTCAGGGATACACATTCATTAAGTCCTGTTGGGACGATGGGCGATGGTTAGCCCAAACCCACTGATTTCAGGGTTGCGCGGAGGTCCTTCATAAGCAGCATGAGTTGTTTGGGATCAAGTGGTGAGGCTGCAAATCCGAATTTTCTGTAGAAGGTCACAGCCTCTTCATCTATGGCGTGAACCAATATCGCCCTAGCGCCAATCGCATCGGATGCGGTCATAGCTCGCGACAAGGCGTCAACCAGAATGGTCCTGCCAAGGCCCGCTCCGTGTTCAGTGCGGTCAACCGCGAGACGCGCAAGCAAAATGACGCCAATCGGATGTTTTGCGAGTCCTTTTGCGATGCGAGCCGGTGACTCTTCCCTGCGGACTGAGCCTGCTGAAAGAGAGTAATAGCCGACAACCCTGCCAGCGCGATGAAGGACGTAGGTGCGAGCTGAATCATTCTGTTGGTTTGTGAGGGCGAATCGGCGGAGCCAATCATTAAGAGAAGATTTTCCGCAGTCGAATGATGAAAGGTCATGATCCTGCGTCAGCTTTTCAATGACGGAAAGAGGTTCTCTATTTTGGTTCGGAGAACTGCTCGTCACTTCCGAGACCCGCGCCCAAGAACGGCAGTCTTAGAAAAAAGGCGCGCTAACTCCGGTTTTGTCTGAGCCGGTCTGTCGAGAGCCTCGACAAACACCTTCCACTGTTTAGGAGAGACGACGAACTCACGTTTGTCGGCAAGGACGTGTTCTGCTTGCAAACAGGCACTATCCAGGATGAAATCTGTCACGCTAAGGCCAGTCGTCTCGGCGCCAGTACGAATGAGTTTTTCTTGACGGTCCGTGGCGCGGAGATTAATGCGCCTAGCTCTGATCGTTCTAGAATGCGATACTCCCACAGCTCCCTCGCAGCTATAATGTACGTACATTGTATGTCATAAGTTTGGATCCGTCAAGAGTTCATGAAAACGCCTCAGTGATTCCGCGTTGGTGCTTGACTCCAGCTGAACGGTCATGCGCGTACACCAGACTGTTGGTATCGACGAAGCACTTATCGCTCATGGAGTTCATCCCGTGAGCGAGGGGGTTTCCAGCGCAAGACGGGCCAAGGCACTCCTGCGCGCCTGATGATACCCCTTGCGCTCGCGCACTGCCTGCTCCAACCGGGTAGCAAGCAAGGCACTAATGGAGGTGCCTTCCTCGGCAGCGAGAATACGAGCTTCCCGCAAAAGTTCCGCTTCGATTTTCAATGTAACATTGGTCTTCATATTTGCACCTATTCACGTGCAGCAGTATTTTGCGTGCTTAGCTCCCGGAGATCAACGGCAAGCGCAGCCCGCCGTGAGTTGCTGATTGTGGTCCTCGACTCACCGAGCAGTTTCGAAAGCGAACTCGCTGCACTGGGAGGTGTCGAAGTCATTCGCGATCTGAAGAAAGCGAAACAGGTTTTCCCTGGCGTTCGTGACCACCCTGGAACGGATCGATGCCCTGGCACCCAAGCTCGCCCCTAAGGCGGAAGGCGACGCCATCGTTCGTAAGCACTGCTGGGGCCAGCGGA
>QHYZ01000048.1 GCA_003225295.1 Acidobacteriota bacterium
TCTGGCCTTCGCGCCAAGCCTCGCGGAGGAGGACCGCGGGCGGGGAGTTGCGGTTGGGGACGACGTCGATGTACATGGGTGCACTAGATCATAATAATTACGCTTTGTCAAGCATAAATCTGATTAACTACATGGGTGCATATGGGAGGTCGCGCCACGGGACAATGCACACGTTTCCTACAGTTTATCCCCGGATTCAGCCTCTGTTATTGCTGGAACTTCGGACTAAACGGAGGCGGCGCGGGCCGTTCTTGCGCCGGCGGTGATTGGCAAGATGGCGGTTTCGGCCTCGCGGGAAACGTCCAAGGCGGGATGGAAGAGTTTGGCGAGCGCTTCGATGCCGGTGGCGAGGCGCGGGCCAGGGCGCGAAAAGTAGCTACTGGCCTCAAGCGCATAGACGCGGCCGTTTCGAACAGCCGGAATGGCGTGCCACGGTTCAGGGAAGGACATGGACTTGTACTCGTCGCGAGCTTGCTCGGCGCCGTAGCCACACGGAGCGATCAGCAGAATTTCCGGCGCAGCATCGATCACATCTTCCATCATGACGCGGAAGGAAGGCGTGCCGGAGCGTCCAAAAACGTCTTCGCCCCCGGCGCGGTGGATCATTTCCGGAACCCAGTGGCCGCCGACATAGAACGGTTGCAGCCATTCGAGGAAGGCCACGCGGGAGCGATCCGCCGATAGCGGCAACTTTTGCTCCAACGCGCCGAGACGCACACCGATTTGTTTCAGCAGCGCTTCCGCCTGGGGACCGCGGCAGGATTCTTCCCCCACCCAAAGAATGTCGCGCCAGACGTCGCCCAAATCCTGCGGGTTGAGGCAAAGAACATCGGGGCGCCGTTCGAATCGCGTCAGCGCCGTGGCAAGATCGTCGGGAGACGCGGCGCAAACATGGCACAAGTCCTGAGTGACGATCAGATCCGGTGCCAAAGCCTCCAGGACCTCGGCATCGACGGCATACAAGCTTTCGCCGCGGTGCACATACTCGCCCACGAGCCGGTCAATTTCCACCGGCGAAGCATCGTGCGGCAAGCGCGAATGAATGACCACAGGCTTCGTGCGGGCGCGCGACGGGAAATCGCACTCGTGGCTTACGCCCACAATTTCCCGATCCAGGCCGAGCGCAAAGAGAATCTCAGTAGCCGAAGGGAGCAGCGAGACGATCCTCATGACGGACGCAACTTTAACACAATTCTGGTGAAGGTTATTTGTAGAGGAAATATTTGCGGCGGATTTGGTCAAAGGCAGTCAGATCGGCGGACCAGCTGGCGACGATCTTCTCGGCAGGCGTCCCGGACTGTAATTGCTGGATGGTGTCGGAATTTCCGATCAGCAAGAGGAGTTTTTCGGGATCGAACTGTTGCGGATAGAGTCTATGCAAAATTATGGCTGTCTCCATGCCCATGCTCATGGCGCGCACCCGGTAGCGATCCGTGATGCGCACGGCGACGCCACCGCAACGCTGGCCGCTGTAGAGACCGACGATGGGGATGAAGGGTTTGGCCGCAAAATGCAGGCCGGCAAGATGACGTTCGTTCAGTGCGGCGGCGACTTCATCGCCGTTGAGCCAGGGAGCGCCAAATTCTTCAAACGGAGTTTCGGTGCCGCGGCCGACAGAGACACCAGCGTTTTGCAGGATTTCAATTCCGGGGTAGAGAACGGAACCCTTGGTAGTGCGGAGATTTGGCGAGGGAGGAATCCACCTGGTGCCGGTGCTTTCAAAGAAATAATTGCGATGCCAGTTTTTCATGGCGATGACATGCAGGTCGGCGCCAATGTGGTTTTCGGCGTTGAAGAGTTGGGCGAGTTCGCCGATGGTTAAGCCGTAACGCACGGGCAGAGGGAAATAGCCGACGAAATTCGTTTTGTCCATGTCTAGCATCGGGCCTTCCACGATTTCACCGCCGAGCGGATTGGGGCGATCGAGGACGAAGAACGCGATGTTGCGTTTGGCGGCTTCCTCTATGCAATAAGCCATTGTCGTCGTGTAGGTGTAGAACCGCACGCCGGCGTCCTGAACATCGAAGACCAGCGCGTCAATGCCCTTGAGCATTTCATCGGTGGGGCGAAGCGTTTCGCCGTAGAGACTATGGACGGGAAGACCAGTGGCGGGATCTTTGGCAGAAGAGATCTTTTCATCGTTGCGGCCAGCGAGACCATGTTCCGGGCTGAATAGAGCGATCAGTTGAACGCCCGGGGCATGGGATAAAATGTCTACGGTACTGCGCCCTTGCGAATCTAGCCCCGTATGATTGGTGATCAGACCAACGTGCTTGCCGCGAAGTGGCGCGAATTTCTGTGATTCGAGAACGTCCAGGCCGGTTTGCACTCGTGCTGCGCGACCTGACTGTTTCGATGCAGCGCCCGCACGCACGTGGCCCAATGAGAATAGTGCGACCAAGAACGTGAAATGAATGAACGTGGAGTGCCGGCGCCTGAGTCTAGTCAAAGGGTCCCCCGCTATCGCCACCATACAATGATATTCTGGAACGCGCTGGCCGCAGCCGCGTTGAGAGCACCATGTGCGTGTGCTATGTATAAATACAGACGGCCGGCGGCCGCGGGGGGATTCTAACCGATGAAAGGACGCCGCGTCCGTTTTTTGCTTCTGATTCCCGTCTCCATCATTCTCCTTATGGCCTATATCGCACACAGCCAGAACCACAGCACCTCGGCAAAAAGAACCGTCGTGAAGGAGGGCGCGGTGAAGAAATTGTCGCCCACCGCGTACGCCTGGGTGGAAACCACCCTCCGCAAGATGAGCGTCGAGGAAAAGATCGGGCAGCTTCTTTTCACCACTTATCACGGAAGTTTTACGGCCACGGACATGGCGGCCTACCGGCAGATCCTGCACGACGTGACCGATCTCCACGTCGGCGGGTTCATCAACATCACACAAGGATCGCCGCTGGGAATCGTGAAGAGTCAGGCTTATCCCACGGCGGTGCTTAACAACCAGCTGCAGGCCAAGTCGAAGCTGCCGCTGCTGGTCGGCGCGGATTTCGAGCGCGGCACGGCGATGCGGCTGGATGAGGGCACGTCTTTTCCGACGGCCATGGCAGTCGCCGCCGGCGGCAATCCAAAAGACGCGTACGCCATGGGCAAGATCACGGCGCTAGAGGCGCGCGCCGTCGGAATTCACTGGATCTATGCGCCGGACGCGGATGTGAACAATAATCCTGGAAATCCGATTATCAACACGCGATCGTTCGGCGAAGATCCGGGGCGCGTCGCGCAATTTGTGACCGAGTTCGTTCGCGGCGTGCAGGAAAATGGCGGTGCGGCAACGGCCAAACATTTCCCGGGCCATGGCGATACGGCTGCCGATTCGCATATTGACCTACCCGTGATTCGCGCTGACCGTGCTCGACTCGATCAACTTGAACTTGTGCCCTTCCGCGCTGCCATCTCCGTGCAGGTCGACAGCATCATGACCGGGCATCTGAATGTTCCCGCTCTCGAGCCCGATCCAAACACGCCAGCGACACTTTCGCACAATATACTCACCAATCTACTGCGCAATCAGCTCGGCTATCAGGGCCTCATCGTTACCGATGCTATGGACATGGGCGGAATCACGGTGCGTTACGCGCCAGGAGAGGCGGCGGTGCGCGCAGTCGCGGCCGGAGTGGACGCGCTGCTGATGACCCCGGTGCCGGACGCCGCCTTCGAAGCTTTACAGGAGGCGGTGAAGTCCGGGCGCATCTCCAAAGAACGATTGGATGCCTCGGTGCGGCGGATTCTCCAAGCGAAAGCACGCTTAGGGTTGAGCCAAAACCGGCTCGTGGATGTGAACGCCATCAATCAGAAATTCGCGAGCGCTGCTTGGCAAAAAGAGGCGCAGGACATTTCAGACCGTGGCGTGACGCTGTTGCGCGACACACCACATCGCTTGCCGCTCGATGAAACGAAACCCTCGCGCGCGCTGCTGTTGGCTTTTTATGCGGATCCGGAGCCGTATCCGGGAGAAGACCTGGAACGGGAATTGCGGTCGCGATTCGACTCGGTGACGACCCTGCGTGCGGACACGAGATTTGCGAATGCCGGCATTCTGAAATTGCCGCCGCCGGAAAGTTACGACATTGCAATCTTGGCGCTGTTTGTGCGCGTGAGCGACCGCAAGGGAAATGTGGATGTGCCCGCGGAGCAAGCTGCGCTGGCGGAGCAGATTTACAAAACGGACAAGCCGGTGATCACCGTGGGATTCGGAAGTCCATACTTGATCGAGCGATTTCCGCAAGCTGAGACGTGGCTGGCGGCCTTTGGGATTAGCGATGTCGCACAGATTTCGGCGGCGCGTGCGCTGTTTGGGCAAATTCCCGTGCGCGGGCATCTGCCGGTGACCGTGCCGGGTGTGAACATGAAGGCAGGATTTGGAATCGAGCTGCCCGCAAACCCAATGACCGTGCAATCGATGGACACGCGCGGCGAAGCGCAGCTGCAACCAGCTTACGATGTGATCGAGAAAGCGATTGCCGACAAGGCGTTTCCTGGCGCGACGCTGGCTGTTGGTTATCGCGGGAAATTGGCGGTGCGTTCGTTTGGGAAATTGAGTTATGACGCCAAGGCGGCGGCGACTGCACCGACAACAATGTACGACATCGCCTCGCTGACAAAGGTGGTAGCGACTACAACCCTGGTCGCCAAGCTGGCGGAGGGGGACTTCGCTGTTCCGCTGGACCTGGACGCCAAGATCGAGCGGTATTTGCCGGAATGGGCGAGCGGGCCGAACGCGGAGTGGCGGCATCGAGTTACGGTACGGCATTTGCTGACGCACACTTCGGGGTTGCCGCCGTTCAAGGAGTATTGGAGGACCTCGAAGAATAAGCAGGACACGCTGACGAAAATATTTGCCGAACCGCTGGACTACGAGCCGGGGACAAAGGAAGTCTATTCTGACCTGGGAATTATCTTGATGGCCGAAATTACAGAGCGCTTGACGGGAAGAAAGCTGGACGATTTGGCGAGAAATTATATTTTTTCGCCGCTGGGAATGCAGAACACGATGTACCGTCCGCCGAAAAAATTGTGGCCGCAAATTGCGCCGACCGAAATTGACAACAATCTGCGGCACCGGCTAGTGCAGGGCGAAGTTCACGACGAGAACGCGTTTGCGATTGGCGGCGTTTCAGGGCACGCGGGACTTTTCAGCACGGCGCCGGATTTGGCGGCGTTTTGCCAGATGCTGCTGAACGGCGGCGTTTACGCACACCAAAGAATTTTGCGACGCGCGACGATTGCGCAATTCACGACGCCTCAGCAGCTTTCTGGCGGAACGCGGACACTGGGATGGGCGGTGCCGACCGAAGGCGGATCGAGCGGGCATTATTTCTCGGCGCACAGCTTTGGGCATACCGGATTTACCGGCACTTCGATTTGGATCGATCCCGACCGGCAGCTTTTTGTGGTGCTGCTGACGAATCGCGTGCATCCGACGCGGGAGAATACGAAGATTCAGAAGGCGCGACCGGCGCTGCACGATGCGGTGATCCAGGCGCTGGGATTGGCGACAGTGGCGTCGGCGAAATAAAGAGGTTCTAAGAAGAAGCCATTCAAAGTAAGACGATCATGAAGCAGGCCGATATGAAAAAATGCGCAGCAAATCATGAGCGAGCGGTCATAGCGAGCCACCAGCTGCCCGAAGTTGTCCAGCCATGCGAAACTGCGCTCGACTTGCCAGCGTTTGCTCGGGCTTTGCCCCCAGTTTTGAAACCGCTCAGTTTTCGGCTTTCTTGTGTGAGGAAAAACTCTTCGCAGCTGTCTGTCATCACCTCGCTCGTGCGGACGCACCCTTCTCGCCGTGCTCCGGCAAGGATCCACTCCAGTGGTGTGGAATTCGGACACGGCCGTGATTATTTCCATGCTGCATGGCGCTGGTGTTGGAGGCCACCACAAGATCAAGTTGGATGCGCTCCGGGCGCGGTATGAAATCGCAGAAGCTGCAGGACGCGCAGACCTAGGTGCAGAGTGATAATTTGATTTTCAGGACATCACGACTCACCAAGCGAATCGAGGACGGGATGGGGGGGAATTCGGGTTTCGGCCCGATGTGATTTTGCGCACTACGGCGGAGATGAGAGATGTGATTGCGAGGAACCCGTTCGCGAAGCGCCGCGGCGTTGAGCCGGGCAAACTGAGTTTTTCTCGCAAGTGATGCTGAGGCAGAAGTTCGGGAGAAGGTTCGTCCGATCAAGTGTTGTCCGGAGGGTTGGGGATGGAGGGCGACAGTTGTAAACCCATTTTTCCGAACGCCATGGGACGTTCAAAACAGTCGTAGACATTGCTTGAGACGGTGCTGAAGACACCCGGAGCCGGGAGAAATCGGAACAGGGTGACGAAGTTTTACGAACCTTGGACATGGCGCCATTTATTGCCGGAGAGCTCTTTGCTTCAAATCGTGGGCGGCTTCGGCGAGGTCGGCGGGGCGGCCGAGGTCACGCCAATAGTAGTCGTCGGCACGGAAGGCGAGGATGTTTCGCCCCTGGGCAGAGAGGCGAAGATAGGTGGGGATGATCGAGAAGGTGCCTTCTTCGGCGATCATGGGCAAGAGGCGAGGAGAAATGATGTGAATGCCGCAGAAGGCCAGGGCGTGGAGCGACCGTGAAGAATCCTGTGAGACCTCCGGGACTGATGCTGTGGAACTCGGGACGTTTTCCGCTACCGGCAGGCCAGCTTGGGAAGAAGCGGAATCGGGCGCGATTTGAGGGTTTTCATGCTTGCTAACGAACTCCTTCTGCGTAGCGGTAATTTGGGTGGCACAGCCAGGATTGGCCATGCCACCGGCGCGGCGGCCGCGGAGTTGGAGTTGGTTGTTGAATAGGAGGAGGCGAGATGATTGGCGGGCTTGGACGGCCAGCGTGGCCAGGGCGTGACTTTCGGTATGGACTTGCAGCATGCGGTGAAAATCGATCGTGCTGATGACGTCGACGTTGTGGAGAAGGAAGGGCTCGTCGAGACGGCTGGGATCTTCGAGGAAAAACCAGGCGGCTTTCTGCAGGCCGCCGCCGGTGTCCAGTAACACATCTTCGCGGGAGACCTCGATGCGCATGCCTAAATTTTTCTTGGACTTCAGATAGTCGATGACCATGTCGGCGAAGTGATGGACGTTGACGATCACTTCGCTGATGCCAAAGGTACGCAAGCGGGAGAGGGTGATTTCGAGGAGCGCGCGCCCACCGACTTCGACCAGAGCCTTGGGGCGATTATCGGTGAGCGGGCGAAGCCGCGTGCCGAGGCCGGCGGCGAGGACCATGGCTTTCATGCGGGGGCTTTCATTGGGCAGCCTTCCTCGAAGACCTTGAAACCAAAGAGAGAGCCTTCGCGTAAAAAACGCGCGAAGAGGAAGCGGTCCTCACACCCGCGGGCCGACCCCTTTGCGGCAGTGTCGAAATATTCGATCGCAGGGGCAAAAGGGAAAGATAAAATCGGCCTGTTCGGTTCAGAATGACCGTGGGGGTAGGCGGATCAAGAAGAGCGGTCTGCCTCGGAAGGCGGACTGCAAAGCACGCCATTCGAGAGATGTTGGAAGCCTTCATTGGAGGGCTCTCCGCTTGCCCAGTTTCTCCAGTTGGAGATGGCGGACGGCGACTTCCAGACCGTTCCTGTTGCGCAAGCGCTTGGCCAATTGCTCGGCAAGGAAAACCGAGCGATGCTGGCCGCCGGTGCAACCGAAGGAAATCATCAGATTCTTGAAGCCACGCTGCTGATAGTTGTTGATGCTCGAGTCCACCAGCGACAGGACGCTGGCAAGAAACTGATGCACGCTTTCCTGCTGATTGAGGTAGTCGATCACCGGGGCGTCTTTACCGGTTAGAGTCTTGAAGCGCTCTTCGCGTCCCGGATTCGGGAGGCTGCGGCCGTCGAAAACGAAGCCGCCGCCATTGCCGCTTTGGTCTTTTGGCAAGCCGTGATGAAAGGAAAAACTGAAGATCCGCACAATCAAGTTTTCGGCTTCGGAAGCGAGGCCCTGCAATTTCTCCGAGGCCAACATGCCTTTGAATGCGTCCATCAGCGCCGGGAGAGGGACGGGGAGCCTGACGTGGTGGAGCAGCCAGCGGAGATTCTTCAGGGCGTAGGGAACGCTCTGGAGAAAATGAGCTTTGCGTTCGTAAAAGCCGCGAAAGCCATAAGCGCCGAGGGCTTGCAAGATGCGAATGTAAACGTAGGCGTAAAAGTGACGCAGGAATGCTTCGCGATCCAGCTTGATAAAACGTGCGAGACTGTCGAGATAGTGATCGAGAAGCTGCTGACGGAGGTCGGGCGGGAGATCGGCCTTGGCATCGTACAACAGTGAAGCGATGTCGTATTGCAGAGCGCCCTTGCGGCCGCCTTGATAGTCCACGAAAAAGGGCTGGCCGTCGCGCAACAGGATGTTGCGAGATTGGAAGTCGCGGTAGAGAAAGTAGTCGCGCGGAGCGCTCAGGAGGAATTCGGTCAGGCGGCCGAAATCGTCTTCCAGGGCTTGCTCATTGAAGGGGATACTGGCAAGGCGAAGGAAATAGTATTTGAAATAGTTCAGATCCCAGGTGATGGATTGGCGATCGAAGCTGGAGATGGGATAGCAGACCTTATAATTCAGATCGCGGCCGGCTTCGACTTGAAAGCGCGGGAGCATGGCGACAACCGTGCGATAGGCTTCGACGGCCTGGGGAGAAATGTTTTCGCCGGTGCGGTTTTTAGAAAGGAATTCGAAAAGAGTGGTGTCGCCAAGGTCTTCTTCGAGATAGGCGCCCTGGCTGAGGTCTTCGGCGTAAATTTCCGGAACGGGAAGGCCGTGGCGGCGAAAATGTTTGGAAAACTCGAGAAAGGCGACGTTTTCTTCGCGAACACCGTAGAGAATGCCAATGGCACTGAGTTTTTCCCGGGCAAGCCGGATGATCTTGCGACCGGAACCGCCAAGCTCACCCTGCAGCGGCTGGATGCGCTCGGGCGATGCGTGGAAATGTTCTTCAAAAAGCTTTTTGAGAACGTCCATGAATGCGATTTCCAGCCATTCTGTTTTGGCGAATCGGCGAAACTATCTCCTTTTTAACATAGCTGATTCCCCGGAATGTGATTTGGTTGACGGAGAGTTGCTATCCTTTGAGGTGCGCATGAAGTGTGACGATGCATCGTGCCGTTGTTCAATGCATTGCGCCTAGCTGAGGCACACGGCCAGGACTGGCGGTGCCACAGGACATTTTGCGTGGCCTGTATAATCCGGGGATGACTACCCAGCCTAAAAAGCGCAGACGCACGGAGCGCCCGCTCATACATCATCGGCTCATCGAACAGCGACTCACAGAACAGAGGAATGCGGCGTCAAGGAATCTGGACGGCATGACGGCAGTGGAGATTGTGCGGCTGATGAATCGCGAGGACCGCAAGGTGGCGGTCGGCGTGGGGCGGGAGATTCCGGCAATTGCGCGCGCCGTGGATGCGATTGTCAGCGGGATGCGCAAGGGCGGTCGGCTGATTTATGTGGGGGCGGGATCAAGCGGGCGGATGGGAGTACTGGATGCAGCGGAATGTCCGCCAACGTTTGGGACTTCGCCGAAACTGGTACAGGCGCTGATTGCGGGAGGAAGGCGCGCGATTACCCGGGCGGTCGAAGGGGCGGAGGATTCGGCGCGGAACGGAGAGCGGGATTTGCGGGCGAAGAAATTGACGCGCAATGACGTGGTGGTGGGAATCGCGGCGAGCGGGACAACACCGTACGTGCTGGGGGCACTGAAGTTCGCGCAGAAGCGATGCGCCACCACCGTGGCGGTGACTTCCAACTTGCGGATGCCAGTCGGGCGGCTCGCGAAAATCGTGATTGCGCCAGAGGTGGGGCCGGAAGTGTTGACTGGGTCGACGCGACTGAAGGCGGGGACGTCGCAAAAGATGGTGCTCAACATGCTCAGTACGGCTGTGCTGGCGCGGCTCGGGCATGTATATGAGAACTTGATGATCGATATGATGCTGACGAATGAGAAGCTTTCAGAGCGCGCGCTGCGCATCCTTGCGGAGGCCAGCGGTAAGAGGGTGTCTTCGGCGGAACACGCTTTGCGGCAGGCGGGACACGATATGCGCATGGCGCTGGTGATGTTGAAGCGGGGCATTGGCGCCGCGGAGGCAGCGAAGAGACTGCAGGCCGTGAGAGGTGATTTGAGAAAAGCGTTGGAGGCCTAGGAAGCGAGAAGTACGACACAGAAAGAAAATGATAACCGAGAGAAGCGCTGAAGAACCAAGTGAGAGCGAATGGATAAATTCCGGATCAAGGGTGGGAAGGTGCTGCGGGGGACGGTGGCGATCAGCGGAGCGAAGAATTCGGCGCTGCCAGTAATGGCGGCGGCTTTGCTGACCGCGGAAAAGGTGACCCTACACAACATCCCGAAAGTGCGCGACCTGATTACCATGAGCAAGCTGCTGGCGTTCATGGACGCGAAGGTTTCGGTGACGGAAATGCCGGCAAGCGATTACGTGATTGAGGCGCTGAAGTTGAACCACGTGGAGGCACCCTATGAACTGGTGAAGACGATGCGGGCGTCGGTGCTGACGCTGGGGCCCCTGATGGCGCGGGTGGGAATGGCGCGGGTTTCGCTGCCGGGCGGATGTGCAATTGGGGCGCGGCCCGTGGATTTGCATTTGAAAGCGCTGGAGCAGATGGGGGCGGAGATAGAGACTTCACACGGTTACATCGAGGCTCGGGTACCAAAGGGACGGCTGAAGGGCGCGCACATCGTGTTTGAGAAAATTACCGTGACAGGGACGGAGAATATTCTGATGGCCGCGGTGCTGGCGGAGGGGGAGACCGTGCTGGAGAACGCCGCGAGGGAGCCGGAAGTGACGGATTTGGTGGAGATGCTAGGGAAGATGGGTGCGGAGATTTCTGGACATGGAACTTCGACGCTGCGGATCCGTGGCGTGGACCAGCTGCACGGTACGGAACATTCCGTGATTCCAGATCGGATCGAAGCGGGGACATTTCTAGTGGCGGGAGCGATTACCGGCGGGGAGCTGATGATTACGCATTGCGAGCCAGAGCATTTGGGAGCGGTGATTGCGAAATTAGGTCAGGCGGGTGTGCCGATTGAGATTGTGAACAAAACAACGATGAGAGTGCAGGGCGCGAAGAGGCTGGTGGGTGCTGACGTTACGACGGAAGAGTATCCGGGATTCGCGACGGACATGCAGGCGCAATACATGGCTCTGGCGACACAGGCAGAGGGCACCTCGGTGATTTCCGAGACGATTTTTGAGAACCGCTACCTGCATGCCAGTGAGATGATACGCATGGGGGCGAACATTTCGGTTGATGGACGCAAGGGGGTGGTGCGCGGGCCGGCGCAGTTGTCAGGCACAACGGTGCAGGCGTCGGATTTGCGGGCGAGCGCAGGGCTAGTGCTGGCCGGGCTGGTGGCCAGCGGCGAGACGACGATTGAGCGCGTGTATCATATTGATCGCGGGTATGAGGGAATTGTGGAGAAGCTGAGGGGAGTTGGGGCGGATATTGAGCGGGTGCATGGGGCGGCGTCCTAGCATAGGGAGGGAGTCCATGGTGAACGAGACGTCCGATTTTGAAGTTCCCGCGACATTCAGAAATGATGATTTGGTTCGATGCGTTCCCCCGAGTTTCTTGCCGGAGAGTTTACCAAGCGTGGAATACCTCCGTTGCGAATCAGTTAAGTGCTTTGCGAGCGTTCAAACACCCGACGTTTGAACACTGCTAAGAAAAGTTTGGTACAATTCGCGACACGATTTAGGTGAGATGGAGGCTTGCGAATAAGGCGGTGCCAGCGGCGGAGGATGGACAAAATGGCGAACACGGAATTGTTGAAGAAACTGGATGCGGCGATTGCGGAGAAGAGTCTGCTGAAGCATCCGTTTTATCAGGATTGGCAGGCCGGGAAGCTGAGCAGGGAGTCGCTACAGCTTTATGCGGCGCAGTATTACCGGCATGTAGAGGCGTTTCCGAAGCACCTGCGGGTGCTGGTGGCGCGAACAAAGGGTCCGCTGCAGGGATTGATCCGGGAGAACCTGGCGGAGGAGGAGAATCCGGCGGGGCCGCATCCAAAGCTGTGGCGGGATTTTGCGGCGGCCGTAGGAGTGGGCGAGGATGACATTACGTGCTGCCCTGCGCTGCCCGGAACGCAAGCAGTGGTGCAAAAATTCCGAGAGATTTGCGGGGACCGGCCGGTGGAGGAGGCCGTAGCGGCACTCTACGCTTACGAGTCGCAGGTGCCGGAGATCGCTACCACGAAGGTTGCCGGGTTAAAGAAGTTTTATGGGGTGACCAAGCCAGAGGGGTTGGCGTATTTCGAAGTGCATGAGGATGCGGACAAGGCGCATCGCGCGGCCTGGCGCGAGTGGCTGGGCGAGCATGCGGATGGGAATGAGGAAGAGATCTTGGCCACCACGCACGAGGCCTTGGATGCGCTATGGGGGGCGTTGGATGCGGTACATTGCGAAAAGCAGGAAGTAAGAATGTAAAGAGGTAGGAACGTAAGGATAGAGTAGGACAGAGAAGGGACTAGCACAGCGAACCCCAACACAGAGAAGAATTCAGAACAGGCCCCGATTTGGATAGCGGGCCTGGTGTTTTGTGCGTGACAAAAAAGAAGAGCGGACTGCTCCTTCGACTCCGCTCGGGATATCAGTCCGCCGCTAGACAAACCGCAACCGCTAAAGAGTCGAAAAATTATTCATGGGAGCCGGAATCGCCGCCGCTGCTTTCCCCGCTCGAGGAACCGGGGTTGCCGCCGCCGGCAGCGGCTTTCTGCTGCTTTTCGCGGGCTTCGCGGATGAGGGCCTTGCGCGACAGGCGAACCTTGTTGCCCTCGATGGAAAGAACTTTAACCAGGACTTGGTCACCTAGCTTCAGCTCATCGCGAACGTCGCGAATGCGATGCTCGGAGATTTCGCTAATATGCAAGAGACCGTCGGTGCCGGGAAAAAGCTCGACGAAAGCGCCAAATTCCGCGAGGCGAACGACTTTGCCGAGATAGGTTTTGCCGATTTCGGCGCTGGCGGTGACATCGCGAACCATCTGCAGGGCCGCGTCGCCGCCGGCTCCACTGGTGGAGAAGATGTGCACGGTGCCGTCTTCGAGGACGTCGATCTTGACGCCGGTAGCTTCGATGATGGACTTGATCTTCTTGCCGCCCGGCCCGATGAGGTCGCGGATTTTGTCCTGCGGGATTTTCAGCTTGAAGAGGCGCGGGGCGTAGGCGGAAATTGCGGTGCGCGCCTCGCCGAGCGTCTTCTCCATGGTGTCGAGAATCTGGAGGCGGGCCTTCTTCGCTTGCGCGAGCGCTTCGCGCATCATGCCGATGGAGATGCCCAGTACCTTGATGTCCATCTGCAGCGCGGTGATGCCCGCGCGAGTGCCGGCGACTTTGAAGTCCATGTCGCCGTAATGATCTTCGGCTCCGGCGATGTCCGTGAGGATGGAGTATTTCTTGCCGTCACCGACGACGAGGCCCATGGCGATGCCTGCGCAGGCAGCCTTCAGAGGCACACCGGCGTCCATGAGAGCGAGCGATCCTCCGCAAACGGTGGCCATGGAAGAGGAGCCATTGGATTCCAAAATGTCGGAGACGAGGCGCATGGCGTAGGGGAAATCGGTATCGGGAGGAAGCAGATTGAGGAGCGCACGCTCGGCAAGCGCACCGTGGCCGATTTCGCGGCGGCCCGGGCCGCGGAGGAACTTTACTTCGCCGACGCTGAACGGCGGGAAGTTGTAGTGCAGCATGAAGCGCTTAAACTGGTCCTGCTCGAAGAGCAGGTCGAGGCGCTGCATGTCTTCCTTGGTGCCCAGGGTCAAAGTGGCGAGCGCCTGGGTTTCGCCGCGGGTAAAGAGCGCGGAACCGTGGACACGGGGGAGCAAGCCGACTTCACAGGTGATCAGGCGAATCTGGTCGAAGGCGCGGCCATCGGGACGGCGGCGGGCGTTGAGAACATCATCGCGAAAGATATTTTCGCGGAGGCGTTCTAGGGCGCGCTTGGTAAGGATGCGCTTTTCGTCCATCTCCTTCTTAGGCTCTTCGGGAATCGCTTTAATGATCTCTTCCTTGAGAGCATCGACGAGATGATAGCTTTCCTTCTTGGGATGCTTTTCGGTGTTCAGCGCGTCATGAAGCCGGTCGCCGTACTTCTTTTGAAGATCCTTGTAGATGGCTTCATCAAACGGGAGCGGCGCGACATCAACCTTCTTGGGCTTGAGGTGGGCGTGGAGTTCCTTGATGGCGGCGACGATTTTCTTGATTTGAGTGTGGCCGAACTCGAGGGCATCCGCAACAGCCTCTTCGGAGACTTCGAGCGCGCCCGATTCCACCATGACGATGGCTTCATCCGTGCCCGCAATGATGATATTCATCAGACTTTTCTTCTGGTCGGCCACCGTGGGATTGATCACCAACTGCCCATCCACCAGGCCAACGCGGACACAGGCAATGGGCCTCTCGAACGGCAGATCCGAGCAGTAAGCCGCTGCAGACGCGCTGGTTACGGCAATGACATCGGGGTCATTCTCGCTGTCTGCGGAGAGCACCATGGAGACGATCTGAGTTTCATTGCGCCAGGAATCAGGGAAGAGCGGACGCATGGGGCGGTCAATCAAGCGGGAGGTGAGCACTTCCTTTTCGGAGGGGCGGCCTTCGCGCTTGAAGAAACCACCGGGGATTTTTCCAGCGGAGTATGTGTTCTCGCGGTAGTCGACAGTGAGGGGCAAGAAGTCGCGGTCATTGATGGCCGAGGCCATGCAGGCGGTGGTGAGCACGACGGTGTCGCCGTAGCGCGCAACAATAGCGCCATTGGCCTGTTTCGCAATTTTCCCAGTTTCGAGAGTCAGAGTGCGCCCACCGACTTCGACGGTAACGCGATGTGGTGCGGGAGTGTGCGTATTTTCAGACATGAATCATTTCCTTTGGCTCCGCATCCGAGCGGAGCATCTTCAGGCACGTTCGCAGAGGAACGGGCCTTGAGGTTTGCGTTGGCCGCAGCGCGGCCATCCATGAGGAAGAGCAAGAGGTGAGAATTGTCGTGAGGCTAACGAAACGCGACGGATCACACCACGAGAATTCCGGCACTAACTCAGCCGGAAGCCTGACGACAGACTCCGTGTGGAATGTGTCACTTCGTGAGAACGCAGTGTATATCGCCCTGTTTCTGACGAAACAGCAGTACGATTACTTGCGCAGGCTAAGACGTTCAACAATCTCGCGGTACCGATCCGGGTCGCGGCGGTTGAGATAGTCCAGCAAACGACGGCGCTTATTGACCATCATGATCAATCCGCGGCGCGATGCATGGTCTTTCACGTGGGACTTGAGATGCGAGGTCAGATAGTTGATCCGCTCGCTAAGAAGCGCGATTTGCACTTCTGGCGAGCCCGTGTCCTTAACGTGGGTCCGGAATTGTTCGATCAACGCTGATTTCGGTGCGCTCAAGTGCCCCTCTCCGTCGTCCCCTGAATTTTTTCCTCTTCTCTTCGACCTATTCAGGCTAACACAAACTCGACAAACGTGTAAAGGAATGTGCAAGGACGACGATGACCGAACCTATCGAACAACGGTAGGCATTTGGGCGCAATGGTAAATAGTGCCTGACGGTCAGCCCTTGGCGAGGACCTTAAATCTGCTTGGCGAGCTTTTCGATTTGCTGGGTTTTTTTTCGCGACGGACAAGGGAATGAGTGGAAGCTGAGTTGGGTTTCTCGACCTGCTCCTTGAGCTCGGAGACCATTTCATGGAGTCTCGAAACGTCGGACCTAAGTTCTTTCTGATTCTCGCAATCAATGGCCTTTGTATCCGCACCTTTGGCTAGCTGGCCGTCCAGGCCGGGGGGAAAATTGGGATGGGGAGCGTTCGGCGAGGGACGCGGTTGTGGCGCTCCGGCGCACGCCCGTTGCTTGCCAGGCGGCAAGAAGAGGTCTAACTGCTATGATTCCAACAGTGCCAACGAAGGTCATCAATAGACGACGGCGTGACTCTGGCATAGGCACCTCCCGAGACGGATCCCTGCTGGCTTGCCCGGCCCACACAATTCTTAGGTGTAGCTCCTTTCTTGTAGTTTCGCGAAAGCAGAGATAAAAAGCTGAAGCCGAGTTTGCGTTTCAACCGTCTGTTAGAGTTGGACGAATTCGATGTTGCGCGGGGCGGGAAAATCCGGTTCAATGTTTGGGCACCGATGGAGGGGGAGAAGAATGAGAAAAGAATTTGCAGTTTTGGCAGTGGGATGTCTGACTCTGGGCCTCATGGCGGCGCTGGGGTCAGCGCAGGGCGATAAAGCTTCGAGACCGAGTCCGCCGGCGCAGGCCACGTTTGACTTGGGGGGCGGCAAGACGATTACTGTGGACTATTCGAGCCCTCGAGTACGGGGGCGCAAGATTTTTGGCGAGCACGAGCCTTATGGGAAGGTTTGGCGCGCCGGAGCGAATGAGGCGACGACCTTTGTCACCACAACGGACTTAATGGTAGGCGGGGCGCACGTTCCGGGCGGCAGCTACACCATTTTCGCGATTCCAAACCCGGATAAGTGGACTCTGATCATCAGCAAGAAAACCGGTGAGTGGGGCACGGATTACCCTGGGCCAGAGAATGATCTGGCACGTGTGGATATGAAGGCTTCGAAGTTGCCTTCGCTAGTCGAGAATTTCACTATCGCCTTTGACAAGACGGCTACCGGCTGCACGCTGCGGATGGACTGGGAGACGACCCGGGCATCCGTGGAAATCACCAAGATGTGACCGCCAGCAATCTCCCGAGACGAAAGAAGGCGCGTCCGGCAGTTCGGGGGCGCGCCTGATTTTTTGTCGCCAGCTGGGTTAGCACGACCCGACCGTCAGTGCCGTGAGGAATCGAAGCTAGGAGGCTTGCTGAAGGCGGGCCATGCCGCGATCGACGAGCATGACGGCGACGATGACCATGGCGGTGGAGAAAAGCACGTTTAACGTGACGGCCTCGCCGGCGAAGAGCCAGCCGAGCAGGACGGCGACAATAGGATTGACGTAAGCGTGGGTGGCAACGAGCGTGGGAGAGTAGTGCTCGAGGAGCCAGTTGTAGGCCGTGAAGGCCACGAGCGAGCCGAACAGGATGAGATAGCCGAGCGCCAGCCATGAACGCATGGAGACGGAGGCGAACGAAAATCCGCGGTACTCCCCAACAGCCGTTCCGGCCAGGAGCAGTTGCACGGAACCCGCCAATAATGAAAGTGCCGACAACAGAAGTGGATGTCCGGAGAGATGCGACCGCCTGGAGTAGACAATTCCCACGGACCAGGAAAGTGCGCCCAACACGACCGCCAGCGAACCGACAAACACGCCGGGGCCAGAATTCAAAGCGCTGCGGCCCATCAGCAGGCCGACGCCTCCGAATCCCAGAAAGATTCCAGCCAGAAGCGAAGCATTCCAGCGCCACTGCCGGGCAGCGATAGCGGTGAGCAAGAAAACCCAGATGGGTTCGCTGGCAATGAGCAGAGAGGCAAGGCCAGACGGTACTTTTTGTTCCGCCCAATGAAGCGTGCCGTGGCCGATCAAAAAGAAGAATGCGCCGATAATGATGCTGGCGCGAACCTGCGCCCAGGTGGGCGAAAGATGTTTTGCCAGGCACCAGATGAGCAGAATCGTGCCGGCGATCAAGTGGCGGAAGCCGGCGGTGTAGAGTGGGGGAATCGTTTCCACGGCATAACGAATCGCCAGGTATGTGGAGCCCCAGATGAGGTAGATGGAAAGAAAGGAAAAGACGACGAGGGCGCGATTCAATCGCGGCCGCGTAGGGGTTATGACGCCCGGGACTTCTTGAATGACTACGGCGGATTTCATGGACATCGGTTCACCAATCGGCGGTAACGAAAGCCGCGTACGGCTCTTCCCGCCTGTGTTGCTGTAACGCCCTATCGCTGCTATACTCATTACTAAAGCATAGGCGGTTTCTTGTAACGAGTCAAACTCATTTAAGCCATTACGATGAAAGCATCACGCAACAACTTCCACGCGGCGGGATTCGGCAAGGTCGCCCCCTGGGTTGATCTCGCCAACAGCGAGGAATGGAACGGCTTTGGGAAACTCACCGATCACCTTGCAAACGCGCCTTGGCTCGCCACCTTCCTCAAGCATTGGAACCTTCATCCCCTTGCTTCGAAAGACGTTCCGCACCGCAAACTGGTGCAATTGCGCGTTCTGCTGCGCCGTGCCGCAGAAAAGCTAGCCGCGGGAGGCTCCCTAAATGCCAGAGAGCTTTCTAGTCTGAATCAGGCATTGAACGTACCGGGGCGGCAGAAGCTAGTACAGGGCCAAAATGGGTTCCGCGCCGAAATGGTTCCGCTGCACAATGATTGGAGTTGGGTCATTCGACGGATAGCGGCATCCTTTGCAGAGATGCTGGCGAGCCGCGAGGTGGAGCGCATCAAAGTCTGCGCCAATTCCGGTTGCCGCTGGGTATTTCACGATCCGACCAAAGCCAGGACCAAGCGCTGGTGCAACGACCGCACCTGTGGCAACCGCGCCCGCGTGCGCCGTGCCCGAGCGGCACAAAACAAACCTGACGAAGAAATTCCTCCAGTCCCCAGGCGCACATGAATCTGCTGATCTAAAGTTAGGAATTCTTCCGGCGCACGAGCGCGAGAAACTCGTCGCGGGTCTGCTTATTGTGACGGAAAGCGCCGAGCATGGCGCTAGTGACGGCCTGCCCATGCTGCTTTTCGACTCCGCGCATTTGCATGCAGAGATGGCGAGCTTCGATAATCACGCCGACACCCTGAGGAGCGATTTTTTCCTCGATGGACTTGGCGATCTGGCTGGTCAGGCGCTCCTGAATCTGCAGGCGGCGCGCGAACATGTTGACCACGCGGGCGATCTTGCTGAGCCCTAGCACCCGCTTGTCCGGCAGATAGGCCACATGGGCCTTGCCAAAGAACGGTAGCAGATGGTGCTCGCAGAGGCTGAAGAACTCGATATCCTTCACGATGACCATCTCGTCATAGGCCACGCTGAACGTCGCACCATTCAATACATGATCCAGGTTCAGGTGGTAACCGCTGGTCAAATACTTGAGCGCTTTCTCGAAACGCTCCGGCGTTTTGCGCAGCCCTTCGCGATTGGGGTCCTCTCCAATGATCTTGATGATCTCGCGAATGTGGAAGGCAATCCTGCGCGCGTCGAGTTCCTTATTGTCATTCAACAGAATTTCTTCGGTTGGTTTGGTCACCGCTGCTTCCCTTCTACGTTGTCCCCCGCGTACTCGAAGCTGTTGTTTGCGGTTTCTTGGACGCGGATGCGTTCGAGCTTCGCTTTGGGGAAGGATTTGAGGCGCTGAAAGATCTCCATGCACAAATTCTCCGTGGTGGGCACTTTTTCGCGAAAGGCGGAGACATCTTCGTTGAGCGACTTGTGATCGAATTCCTCGAGCACCTGGCGTTCGACGAAGGCGTCCAGATCGGCCAGATTCGCGATCATGCCCGTGGCCGGGTCAACGTCTCCCGACATGCTGACTTCCAACACGTAATTATGGCCGTGGCCAAAGGGATTGTTGCATTTCCCAAAGACACGGCAATTTTCCTCTGCGCTTAGATGCGGGCTATGCAGCCGGTGTGACGCCGAGAATCGATACCGGCGGCCCAGTTCAATTTTGAGCGCGTTGCTCATGGCCTGCCTGCTGCTCATGCTTTACCTGCTGCGCTGGCGCCGTTACGGTAGCAATCGGCGAAGAGGTCGGGCGACTCGTATAGGCGCACGTGATGCAACCGGCCTTGCGTGATTTTCGGTTCCAGCAACTGCCAGATGATCCGGGCGATGTTCTCACAGGTCGGAATCTGTCCGGCCAGTTCAGCCACCTCGTAATTGAGATGACGATGATCCATGCGCTGCATGATTTCGCGTTCGAGAATCTCTTTTAGTTCTTTCAGGTCCAGGACCATGCCGGTCACCGGATCGGGCTGGCCCTCTACGGTTACTTCCAGCGTGTAATTGTGCCCGTGGCCATGAGGGTTATTGCATTTTCCAAAGATTCGCCGGTTCTCCTCAGGCGAAAGATTCGGGTTGTGATATACGTGCGAGGCAGCAAACTCGATCTTTCGCGTAAGAAGAATCATGAGGGTTCGCTTATCTCGTCGATTCCGGCGGCGCCAACGGAGTACTCTCGACCTTTCCATTGGATTCTTCCATTAACATGGCTCCGGTAGGACGCCCACAGCACCGCTACATACAACGCCACGGCAGGCACATAACAAAAGATGAAGGAGAAGGGGAAATGGTTACGAGCCAAATCAAGGCCGTAGCTAGTTTGGCGAGCAATGAGCAGCAAAAATCCCAGGAAAAGCAGAAAAGGATACTTCAATCCCATGCCGATCAGCAGCAACGGAATCCAAGGGAGACTTGACTCCGTCTCGCGGACAACCGCCCACGGGGTGCCGCCCATCAAGCGATATAGGTTCTTTTTCCAGCCCTGCCACATCCCTTGGAACGAGCGGTACATTCTTACTCGAACAATGCCGTTGCCGGACCCGAACCAGATGCGCTGGCCCGCGGCCTTCACTCTCCTGGCGAGGGCCACGTCTTCCAGGACCTCCCCGGCGACGCCGGTGTGGCCGCCGATGGCGTCGTACACATCGCGGCGCATCATCAGAAACTGGCCGTTTGCGGCAGCAACAGGTGAGTTTGGGTCATTCACTTGTTCGTACGAAAAACGCTTCGCCAGCCTCAGGTAGACATAAGGAATCAGGGATTTCTCGTACCACGTACCGGTGATCTGCTCGGGAGAAAATGAAACCAGAGCAGCGGTGTGTTCCTGCGCAATTCGGAGCGCCCCAGACACGGAATCCCGCTGATGTTCGGCGTCGGCATCGGTGAAAAGGAGCCAGGCACACTTGGCCTGCTGTACTCCGACCGAGAGCGCATGGTTCTTCCCAAGCCAGCCGTCGGGCAATCCGCCGGCTTCGAGCAGGCGCAAGTTTGAGATTTTCCCCATGAGGTTGGTCACGACGCTGGCGGTCCCATCGGTGGACTGATCATTCACCACCAGGATCTCTCCGATTTCCGGCTGGCTCGCCAAGGACGCAATGCACGCCGCTATGACCGCCTCCTCATTCCGGGCCGGAACGATAGCCGTGACGGAGCCCGAGGCGGCTGCCGCGACGGCTGGGCCGATGGGGGGTAGATGATGGGCGTTGTTATGCATTGCGTATTGGATGCCGAAGGATCATTTCCCGATTTGGGGCGATTGCGTTAGTATAGCATTTGATGAGAATGGTTCGAAAAATCAGGGCCTGGGCGGCAGTTGGTATCGCCACGCTGGTTTTGGTGCTCTTCGCCATGCCCTCGTACCGGCAAGGCGAAGCCTCGATAGCGGGCAAGACCGCACAAGACTTTCCCCTGGAAATTTGGGGGAAACCAGGGCACCTCACCGATCTGAAAGGCAAAGTGGTCATACTGAATTTCTGGGCCACCTGGTGTCCGCCCTGCATCGAGGAAACGCCGTCCCTCAACCGGCTTCAAAAGTACGTTGAATCGCGGAATGCGTTTATTCTGGGTGTGAGTGTCGACGAGGACCCCGTGGCTTACGAAAAATTTCTGAAGGAGCAAGGCATCGTTTTTCCAACGTTCCGCGAGCCCACGGGAAAACTGGCGCTCGACTATGGCACCCCCAAGTATCCGGACACCTATGTTATCGGCCGGCACGGAAAAATCTTGCGAAAGTTCTTGGGGCCCCAGCAGTGGGATTCACCGGACATGCTCGCCTACTTCGATTCCATCCTGGGCAGCTCCTGAAGCAGCCTAGAAGCGGCTGTTATCGAAACACAACAACAAGAGGAGAGTTTGAAAACAAGAGAAGCGGCTATGGCGCGTTTCTCGTCTGCGGCGTTTGCCTGTGCCCTGATCCAAACGAATCTTGGGCGGGCGGACGTCGACGGGAATGGCGGTTGATGATGTCCTGGTTCTCGATTTACTCGTAGCGCAGGGCCTCGACAGGGTCGAGCTTGGCGGCTTGCATGGCCGGGAGCCAGCCGCTGATCACGCCGACGATAACCAGAATGGCCGTAGACAGCATCATGGTTACGAACGAGAGCGTGAGCTTGATGTCCACTTTGCCGGAGTCGTCTTCGTAGGCGGGCCCGAGGAACGGCAGCGTGCCGATCGCTGCAGTGATGGCCGCCGAGAGCATCATGCCAATCACGCCGGCGGCCAGCGTCATGACCAGTGCTTCCAGCAGGAACTGCCAGCGAATGTGAGATTTTCTTGCACCCAGCGCGCGGCGCAGACCAATTTCGCGGACGCGCTCTTCGACAGAGACGAGCATGATGTTCATCACCCCCACGCCACCGATGCCCAGCGTGAGTGCGCCAACAAAAAAGAGCAGCGTTTCGATGCCTAAGGTGATTCCTTCATAGATAGGCTTGAACTCTTCGCGGCCGAACATGGTTATGGCGCGCTTGTCGTTTGGCGAGAAGTGCTGGCGGTTGGCGATGGCAGCGCGGAACTGCTGCATGGCGGCCGGTTCAAAATTCGGAGCAATCGGCTCAAAGAGCATCACACTGGCGTAGCGCGCGTCCCATAGGTCGCCTGCCGTGGTGTATGGAATGAACACCGACTCATCATCACTGGTGAAATAGTTGCTGTCGGAGAATTTTGTGTCCATGGAGCCGACCACAGTGAATTTCACGCCGTCGACGCGCACCGTTTCGCCGATGGCGGGGGTGCCACTGAAGAGTTTCCTGCGCAGTATGGCGCCGAGGAATGCCACGCGGCGGCGTTCGGCGATATCCTCGGGAGAGATCCAGCGGCCTTCCATGGGAATTTCATTGCGCATTTCGCCATATTCAGGATAGACGCCGCGGATGGCGGTGTCCGAGAGCCTTTCATCGTGTGTAATGCCCTTCCACCGCACGGTCTCGCGCGTCACGCGCTTGACGAGTGGGGACTGGGCCTTCACCCAATCCGCATCCTCTTGTTCGAAACGCACCGTCTTGCCAGCGCGTTCCCCTCCGGCCTGCTCGCTGGTGGTTCCTGGCCAGCAGACCACGGCGCCCTTGCCAAAGACTTCGAATGTGTACATGAGAACACCGCGGAAGCCCGAGCCGTAGCTGAGCAGGAGTGTTACCGCCACAATGCCCCACGCAATGCCGGTCATCGTGAGTAAGCTGCGGACCGGATTGCGGCCAAGTGCGGCCCATGCTTCCCTGAAGATTTCGAGAAGCATCTAGCCTCCCGCCTCAAACCGCAGCGCTTCGATAGGGTCGACGGAAGCGGCGCGATTTGCCGGATACAGAGCGGACAGGACGGCAATCAAACCGAGTAAAAAGATGGAGAGAACGCCAAGCTTCCAGCTTGTGAGCAAACCCGCAAAAAACAGGGGCATAGGCAGCAGATTCACCAGCGCGCAAAAGCCATAGGAGAGGAGCAACCCCGTGCCGCCACTCAAACCCACCACGATGATGGTTTCCAGGAAGAATTGGCGGAGGATGGATTCGCGAGTTGCGCCGAGGGCCTTGCGGACGCCGATTTCGCGGGTGCGCTCGCGGACCGAGACGAGCATCACGTTCATCACCCCCAGGCCTCCCAGGAAAAGGGTGGCCACGCCGACCGCGCCCATGAAAACTTCCATTCCCACAATGATCATTCGATTGGCTTCAGCGTTCTTGACCGTGTCCCAAATACTGGCGGCCTCTTTGTCGCGCGGATCAAAGTTATGCAGGCGGCCAAGCGAGCGGCGAACCTGCTTCACACAGTCAGGATGCGTCTCCAGCGACCAGGGCGCCACGAGCAAGCGGTCCACGCTGTGCTCGACCGCCGGCGGCTTGTTAGGAAAATCGCGGCGCATGGAATTGAAGGGGATGAAAATCTTGCGGACATCGGCGCCGTCGTAGCTGGAATTCTGTTCCTTCGGCTTCATCACTCCAATGACGGTATAGGGAGTGCCGTTCAACGAGATCGTCTGGCCAAGGGCTTCACGGTCGGCAAAGAGCTGCTTTTTCGCATCGCTGCCGAGAAAAGCCACGTTGCGTGCTTCAGCGTTGTCCTCCTCGTTGTAGAAGCGGCCGTGGGCCACGGTGATGCTGCGAATTTCGGTGAACGGAGGCAGTGCCCCAACAGTCTGAAGATCTCCGCTGTTGAACAGGCTGTGCACCTGCACGTTGTTGCCGAGCTCCGGCATGACGTATTTGCAGGCCGGCGCTTCCTTGGCGACCTGGACATAGTCTTCCTCGTTCCAACGGATCAGACGGCCGGAGCGCGTACCTCCAGCTTGCATGCTGGTGCGTCCCGCAAAAACGATCATCACGTCTTTGCCAAACGTTTCCTGGTTATTCTGAATCCCCTTGCCAAGACCCTCGCCGGCCGCGACCATCACGGTAATGGAGATGATGCCCCAAGCGATGCCGAACATCGTCAGCATGGTTCGGCGCTTATGGGCCCAGAGCGTTGCCAGCGTGTCTCGCAGTAAGTCCTGGAATGACATGGCGCTCCGCCGGTAGATTGCACTATTGCAGAATGACTTGTTGCTTCTCGCCGATACCCTCGAGGATCTCCGTCTTCACACCGTTCGAGATGCCCAGCTTTACGCTGAGTTTTTTCTTGCCATTGTCGGCCTTGGCCTCGGGGATCTCGACGGAGGCTTTTCGCTCTTTGTCGTAAATCAGCGCCGCTTCAGGGATCATCAAAACATTTTTCTTTTCTTCGAGCATGATTTCAGCATTCGCGCTCATGTTGGCTTTCAGCTCGCCCCCGGGATTCGAAATCGAGACGCGCACCTCAAAGGTGGTGACGTTATCCTTCTCCTTGCCGAGTGGGGAGATCTTGGTGACCTTGCCGGTGAATTTCTTATCTTTGAAAGACTCTACAACGATACGTGCCGGCTGACTGAGAAAGACTTTGCCGATGTCTGCTTCGTCGACTTTACCCTGCACGTAAACTTCGCTGACGTCGCCGAGCGTCATGATCAAGGTGGCCTGAGAGCCCAGCACCAGGATGGAACTGACCGCGTCGCCGACATTTACGTCGCGAGAGAGGACCAGGCCTTCAATCGGGCTGATGATCGTCGAGTTGCGCAGATCTTCTTGCGCGTTTTCCAGCGAAGCCCGGGCCTGAGCCACCTGCGCTTCGCACTTGGCAATCTCCGCGCGGGATACCGCGAGGTTGCGCTGCGCACTGACCTGCTTGTTCAGCGCGAGCTGATAGTTTTTTTCCGCGTCCTCCACGAGGCTCTTGGACATCACGCCGTCTTTGTACATCTGTTCGGCGCGTTCCATACTGAGCTTCAGGAACGGCACGTCAGGGCCTTCCGCATCAACCTTGTTGCGCTCCAGAGTGGCTTTGGACGAATCCAGCGCCGCTTCGGCGGCTTGCAGGTTGGCACGCGAGGCGCGTTCGGCAGCTTCGAGCTGCACCTTGTCGAGCTCCGCGAGCAACTGGCCCTGCTTCACGCGTTCACCGTAATCCACGTAAAGCTTTTTCACGATGCCGCTGGCCTTGGATTTGATCTCCACTTTGGAAAGTGGCTGAATCTTGCCGGTCGCCACGACCACGCGCGCCAAGTCGCCGCGCTCCACGGAAGCAATCTTGGCTGGGTCAATGGTGCGGTTTGGGCTGAGCGCCGCCTTGACGCCATAACCACCGCCTCCCAGCACCACTATGGCGATCGCGCCCCACATGATACGACGCTGCTTCTTACCGCTCTTGCCGTTTCTCCCGTTTCCTAAACCATTGCCATTACTGGACATACGCGACCCCCGCTGTCCTCGCCTCGGTGCTACAAGTAAGTACGCAACGGTGCGGGAAAAGTTCCCTTGTCCTGCTCGTTAGACGACGCGGAGAGACGTTTGGTCAGGTCGCAGCGCCAGCCACTGCTCTGTTCTCACGTCTACAGCGCCTGCTGGCGAAGGCGCAAGGCGTTGGCGATGACCGAGACGGAGCTGAAGCTCATCGCGGCGCTGGCTAGCATAGGGCTCAGCAGCCAGCCGAAGAGGGGGTAGAAAACGCCCGCCGCGACGGGAATTCCGATCACATTATAGAGAAATGCGAAGGCCAGGTTTTGTTTGATGTTACGGACCGTAGCACGGCTCAGATTGCGCGCCCGCAGGATGCCCCGCAAATCACCTTTGAGGATGGTGATGCCGGCGTTTTCGATGGCCACATCCGTGCCGGTGCCCATCGCGATGCCCACATCGGCCGCAGCCAACGCCGGAGCATCATTGATGCCGTCTCCTGCCATCGCGACGATCCTGCCCTGTTTTTGCAGAAGCCGGACGATTTCCGCCTTTCGCTCCGGGAGAATTTCCGCTTCAGTCTGATCAAGTGCGAGGGTTCGAGCAATGTGCAGGGCCACATCGCGGCGGTCGCCCGTGGCCATCACGATGCGTATTCCGTCACGCCGCAAACTGTCTATGGCCTCCGGTGCCGAGTTCTTGATGCTATCGGAGAAAATAAGGGCGCCCACCCTCTCTCCGTCAATGGCAACCAGCACGTACGACAAAGCATCGGCCGTGGCCGGCCGCAACTCGGGCCCATCGTTGGGACTAGCGATTCCTGACTGATGCAAGAAGTCAGTGGTGCCCACAAAGACCTGCTTGCCTTCGACCGTTCCGCGAACGCCTTTCCCAGCCACAGATCGGAAGTCGCTGGCGGGCAAGAGTGAAAGCTTTTTTTCCTCGGCAGCTTTCACGATCGCGCGCCCGATTGGATGCTCGCTCAGTTTCTCGATACTAGCGGCTAGCCGCAGTAGCTCCCTGTCGGAATACTCATCCGGCCGCTCGACCTCGACCGACGTCACTCTAGGCTTCCCTTCCGTCAGCGTGCCGGTCTTGTCGATGACCAGAGTGTCGACTTTGGCCAATGTTTCGAGAGCTTCGGCATTTCGGATCAGGACTCCAGCGTGAGCGCCGCGGCCCACGGCGACCATGATGGACATGGGTGTTGCGAGACCCAGGGCACAGGGGCAAGCAATGATCAATACGGCTACTGCCGCAACCAAACCATGCGCAAAGCGAGGTTCGGGGCCGAAGAAGGACCAGCCCAAGAAGGAGAGGATGGCCGCCGCCACTACTGCCGGAACGAAATAGACGGAAACCTCGTCCGCCAGGCGCTGCAGCGGCGCTCGGCTGCGCTGCGCCTCGCTGACCAGCTTCACAATCTGTGCCAGCATAGTGTCTGGGCCTACTCGTTCCGCTTCCATGACCAAGCTGCCGCTGGTGTTCAGCGTTCCACCTGTGACCTGGTCGCCCGCGGTCTTTTCGACCGGCATGGGTTCGCCCGTCACCATCGATTCATCGACGGCGCTTGCGCCTTCCCGTATCGTCCCGTCGACCGGTACGCGCTCACCTGGACGGACGCGGAGTCGGTCTCCGCGCTGCACCTGCCCGAGCGCCACGTCTTTTTCCGATCCATCGGAGCCGAGCAAATGGGCCAGCTGCGGCGCGAGATTGAGCAGCGCGCGAATTGCGCCGCTTGTACGTTGCCTGGCGCGCAATTCCAGCACCTGGCCCAGGAGAACCAGAGTAGTGATCACCGCGGCCGCTTCGAAATAAACGGGCGCAGCGCCAGGCATACCGCGAAAAGAAGCCGGGAAGATCTGCGGGAAAAAAGTGGCCGCGACGCTGTCGACATACGCGGCGCCCGTGCCGAGTCCAATCAGCGTGAACATGTTCGGAGTGCGGTTCACTAGCGATGACCAGAAACGGTTGAAAAAGGGCCAGCCGCCCCAGAGCACCACCGGCGTAGCAAGAAGGAATTCGACAGCGTTTCGAATGTTGGGCAAGAGATGCACGTCGAACGACTCACCAATCATGGAAAACACCAGAACCGGAAGCGATAACCCCGCACTGACCCAAAAGCGCAGGAGCATGGCGTGGTACTCGGGATCGGCTTCGACCTCCGCGAAAATATCCATCGGTTCGAGTGCCATCCCGCAAATCGAGCAGATGCCGGGACCAACCTGAACAACCTGCGGATGCATGGGGCAGGTGTAGCGAACCTCTTTTTGGTCTGGCGCCGCGCGCGATGCCGCCGCGGCGGTGTCTTCGATCGCTCCCGGTCCTGCAGGTGCGGGACGATGTTCCATTCCCCCGGTGCGGGAAGTCGCCAGAAATTTCCCCGGGTCTTGGGAAAACCGTTCGGCACAGCTCTTCGAACAAAAGTAGTATGTCTTTCCCGCACGTTCAATTTTGCCGGCCGCTTTTTCCGGAACAACCATCATTCCGCAAACGGGGTCCTCGTGCTTGGCTGGTAGCTGCAAAATTGGAAGCGGCATTCCGCCGGCATCCTGCGAATTCATCGGGTGATCTCCTCTGGCCTCGGCAGCGCTATCGCAGATGCGCGTAGATTAGTTCTAACAGCTCGTTGTACATGGCTGCGGATTCTTCTTTCTTGCGGCTCTTCAGCGCTTTGGCCGCACAGTGATGCAGATGGTTCTTCATTAAATTGCGAGCGACGCCTCGCAGCGCCTCTTGAACAGAAGCAACCTGGGTAATGATGTCGGCGCAATAGCGGTCCTGCTCGACCATTTTTTGCAGGCCGCGCACCTGGCCCTCGATGCGGCGGAGGCGGTTTTGATTGGCCTCCTTCAGACCGGGATCGACTCCGATGGCTTTGCGCCCTCCGGCGTCCGATGCGCAAGCACAGTTTGCCATGCTCGGGCGATCGAGCTCTCTTGGGCCGCGGATCGATTTCGCCGTCCTTGACGGCATAATACCCTCCGCCCCTATATATACCCCTCCCCTCTATCCCGTGTCAAGCAGCCACGGACCTGCCAGCCGTTTCGCTTGCGCGGGGTTGCTATAATGCATTTATGACCCTCCTGGAGATTACTTACGAATTGCAGTCTCCGCTGACGGAAGAGCAATTGCGCCAACTCGGCCAATTCGCAAACACCTATGGCCTGCGCAGTTTCCACGTCAATGAATCGAAGAACCAGTTGTCGTTCGAATACGACGCTTCACGCCTGCGTGAGACGCAGGTCGCGCATGTGCTGGCCCAGGCGCGCATCGCCATTACACGCCAAGTGCGTTGAGCCGATGCTGGGCGGCCTAGTTCGACTCGTGCCAGAGGGCCACGGCGAGCTCGAGGCCGGGCCGGTTTTAGGATGAACCAAAACGCAGCGGAATTCCGCGTCCCTCCTCGGGAAACAAGGAGCGTTTCCACGGTGGGCGTCGGCTGGCCACTAGAGAACGGGAACCGTCTCGTGCACGGCTCCCGCCCAGAATAAGCGTCCGAGAGTCAAATAAAGTGCTTATTATGTTATGGTTAGCTTTCACGATCCATATTCACTCGCGCGATATTTGTATTTCTGGCTCCCTGCGCAACGATCGGTAGTCCCGAATCGGGAACGATCTCTCTGCCTGGCGTTCCGGCGCACCCTAGCCGACTGGTTCCAGGACTTTGGTAACAAGATTTTGAACGCCCGGGCTATCGGTTTTCCCTCACAATTTCCCCAAAATATATCCATGCGCCAGCGCTATAGACTATACCTCCTCGGAATCATCCTTCTGGGCTGCTCGTTCACACTCCTGGCGGACACACCCGCACTGCTTCGTAGTGTTCCCGCAGGCGGGTGCTACTGCCATTGTGCTGAATCGCGCCTGCGAGGCGGCTGCGTGAAAATGTGCGATTCGAAGCGCTACGTCTCGCGCTGGTGGGCAACAACATGCGCGAAACCTCACATGCAGACGCCAACCGATAATTCGCACGCCGGCCCGAGATTCCCGCATCCCGGCCGCGCCGAGCATGCCCGTCTCTAGCTCGACTTTCTTTCTATGACGACTCCCGGACTCTTGCAACGGGAACGAATTCCTTGGGTTTCGCGCTTTGCGGCAATTCACCGAGGAGTTTTGCAAGGATCTCCGGAATCTCGAAAACGGCGTGGTTCTCTTCTGCGGCTACGTTCCTTCGAAACGCGGCGAGCGCCGCAGGATCGAGCATCCGCCTCACTCCTTCCGCCACATCTTCAAAGCTCTTCAATACGATGCCTACGCCCTTCTCCTTCACCCACTTCGCGTTGTAGCGCTCCTGCGGGAGCGTCCAGGCGTTGCATTCGATCAGCACGGGGAGCTTTCGGACCATGGCTTCTGCAACACTGCCAGGGCCGGGCTTGCCGATCAGAAAATCAGCTGCACGCATCAGCCGATGCACTTCTTTCGTGAAGCCCACGACGTGAACTGGCATCTGCCACTGGTGGGCACGCAGCCTGGCTGCCAATTCTTCGTTTCGACCACAGATCAAAATGAGTTGCAGCGGCAAGCCCGCGGCGTTCAACCGCTCGGTGATGCTGTACATCACTTTCGAACCGTGCCCTCCGAACAGAACAATGGCCGTTGGCAAGTCCGGGCGCAAAGCCATTCCTCGCCGCAGTTCCGCTGGATCGGAACTATCTTCTAAATAAAAATCCGGGCGCAAGATCATTCCCGAGGTCAGGAAAATGTGAGCGTCATCGTGGTCCATGGCGCGCGCTTGTGCGGCGGCCTTTTCCGTTCCGGCAATGACGTATTGATCTCGAATCGGTTCAATCCAGAACCGCGGCGGAAAATCAGCCAGGTCCGTGATGATGGTGACAAACGGGCGGCCGGGATAAACCTTGGTCCAGCTTTCGCAAATTTGCCTGTTGAAATGGGGAATTACGGAGATGAGCAGGTCCGCAGGCTTTTCACGCCAAAATCTTTCGAGCAGATTCACTAACGGCCCATGAAATATGCGGATGGTGGCCTGCAGCAAGCGGAGGAGATAGGTACTGCCCAGCGTCCAACCGCTTTGGAGCAGGATGTTGTATTGCTGCTGGATGCGGATGCCGGTGAGCTTGCGCAGTACGTCCAGCCGGTCTGTAAGGTCCTGAAACTGGATCAGTTCGATCTGCCAGTCGCGCTGTTGCTGGGAAATCACCGTCTGTAAGGCCACGGCAGCGTTGCGATGTCCCCCACCGCCATCATGGAAGACGACATGAACTTTTTTCATTGCGCCGATTGTGCCACACGCCGCTGCCAACCCACTAGAGCACACTGCATGCCATGTGGATAAGTCAATAACCTGTTCGTGTTCAATGAGTTTCATGGGCACATTCACGCAGATTTGGCCACCTCTTTACAGGCTGTTCATATCGACAACAGACAATTTGCACCATGCGCTGTGACCTTCACGTTCATTCGATCGCCTCTGGAATGTTCACCGTCCCCGGGCTGAATCGGATTTGCCGGGAGTCCTACAACGACCCCAGTGAAGTCTATGACCGGCTGAAGCAGATGAGCATGTCCGTCGTCACCATAACCGATCATGACTCCATCGACGCCGCAGAGATCCTGCGCTGCCACCCGGACTTCTTCCTCAGCGAGGAGGTCACCGTTCAGATGCCCAGCGGCACCGAGATGCACATGGGTGTTTATGGGATCACGGAAAGCGAGCACCTTGAGATTCAGCGCCGCAGAAACGATTTCATTGCGCTGCTGATGTACCTCACCGAGCGCAAGCTTTTTTTCAGTGCCAATCACGTTTTCTCTGGACTAACGGGCCGCCGCGAAGCGAAAGATTTCCAGTGGCTGGAATCCTATGTCCCGGCCTTTGAAACGCGCAACGGGCAGATGTGGGCGGGGGCCAATGAGAGTGCCGCACGGCTGGCGGCGCGGCTGGGAAAAATCGCCATTGCTGGCAGCGACTCACACGCGATCGCCGGCCTCGGACATACTTATACGGAAGTGCCCGGGGCGCGAACGGTGGATGAATTTTTCGCCGAGCTGCGCACCGGTTGCGGACGAATCCACGGCACGCACGGGAGCTGTCGGAAACTCACCGCGGACGTTTTCAGCATCGTCCGATCACTTTTCTGGGACAAACCGTGGACGCTGGCGCTGTCGCCGTTTGCGTTGCTGGTCCCCGCTTTCACCGCCGGACACTGGATGAACGAAATTCGTTTTTGCCGGAAATGGACCGCGGCTATCGAGCGCGGTGAGCAGCGCAAGCGGATGCTGTGGGACTTGGATTCGAACTTCGGGGCCAACTGGGCAAATTGAGGTGCACGGTGGGCAAGTCCTCCGATTCGTCGCTATGAGCAGGAGAAGGAAATTGCATGCGGGAAATCTTTCTGGCCTATTTGTCCATCTTTGCGGTTGAAAACGCAGGTTTCCGGCCGTCTCCGGTGAGGTGAAGCGATGGCAGTCGCACGCAACCTCTGGGGATATATCGATCGGCGCGATCACCGACTAATGCGCCGGCTGAATCGTTGGCGCGCTCCGCGCTGGATTCGCATCTGGATGCTCGCCGCCACGCGCATGGGCGATGGCTGGATCTGGTACGGTCTGGGACTGATGTTGCTCGCCTATGGAGGCCCGCGGCGTTTTTCGGCTGTCGGGGCCGCCGGGGCTGCTGCAGTTCTCGGTATTTTTGTATTCAAAGCGCTGAAGAGACTGAGTCAGCGGCCGAGACCTTGCCAGATCGAGCCTCATTGCTGGTCGAAGGTGCTGCCTCCGGATCAGTTTTCGTTTCCATCGGGTCACACGATGACGGCGTCTTCCATCGCGCTTGTCGTCAGTTACTTTTATCCTTCGTTCGAAGGCGTGCTTTTTTTCTTGGCACTAAGCATTGCGGTATCCCGCATCGTGCTGGGCATGCACTTTCTGAGTGATGTCCTGGCGGGTGTGGTCATGGGCGTTGCCCTAGGCTGTGCTTCGATCACGGCGTTCGCGTCGTTCGGCCTCATCTAGCGTCCGCGTGTTTCCTCTTCATGATCGGGTTCTGCGAAGGATTTGAAACGCGCCAAACGATTCATCACCAAGGGTTGGTTTGCAGACCCTCACCCGGTCCGAATCGCGATATATTGAGCCAACATGGCCGAAGCCGCCCAAGCCTCTCCAAGTGTTGTCAGTCGTCAACATTCCCATTCCTATCCGGTCTTTTTGCTCCAGGTTTCACGGCCCGGACTGTGGAGCACGACGACACTGTTTTACCTCATGCCCCTCGGGCACGCAGCTATCTTCCATTCCGGCAAACTATGGCTGGGGTTGTTTTACGTGCTCTTCCCGCTGGGGTTTCTGCTCTACGGCGTTAACGACATCGTGGACGCCGGGGCCGATTCGCTGAACCCGCGCAAAGGCACTTTCATGTTTGGTTCACGTGGGGCGCGTGAACAGCTCGCAGCTTTGAAATGGCAGATCGCGGTGGTGCACATCCCCTTCGTGGTGGTGTTCTATTTCCTCGTCGGGCCGGGCATTCTGTGGTGGTACGGCCTGCTTCTCCTGGCCGTCGGCCTCTACAATGCGCCCGGCACGGGATGGAAAGGGCGCCCCCCGTTTGACGTCCTGATTCAGGCAAGTTACCTTCTCGTTTTCGTGTTGAGCAGTTGGCTGAACAACGCCGCGCAACTCCCCTGGCAGACTTTCTTATTTGGCGCGTTGTTTGCCATGCACTCGCATATCTTCGGCGAGGTGATGGACATCGAGCCTGACCAACTGAGCGGACGGCGAACCACGGCAACCTTGATCGGGAGAGTCCTTGCCAAATTCTTGATTGCAGCATTTTTGTGTATTGAAACCACCCTGGTGCGAATTTATTTTCGAGACTGGATCATCACGGGCTTCCTGGCCTTCGGTGCGCTCTGGTTCTTGATCGACGCGACTTTACTATGGAAAAACCGGGCTTACACCCCAAGACAAATGCGTCTCTTCTTGTGGGGTTGGAACGTCGCCGCTCTGCTGGGGATGTTCTGGAATTGGACCCACAGCACGCTTACGCATGTCGTCCCCACCGCTGGACTTCGGACATGAACCGGAAATGTATCCTCGAAATCAGCGTTGAGACGGTTGAAGCGGCCCTGGCGGCAGAGCGCGGCGGCGCGGACCGCATCGAACTCTGCAGTGATTTGTCTCGCGGCGGCGTCACACCCGGCGCTGGCCTCGTTAGCACGGTGCAGAAACAGATTCTTATCCCCATTGTTGTGATGATCCGTCCGCGCGGGGGGGACTTCGTCTATTCGACCGCTGAGTTCGCGGAAATGAAGCGAGCTATTTCCGCAGTGAAAGAGTGCGGTCTGGACGGGGTGGTACTGGGTATTCTGCGGAAAGACCGGCAGGTTGACATCCAGCGAACGCGGGAGCTCGTTGAGCTTGCCAGGCCGTTGCCGGTGACCTATCACCGCGCCTTCGATAAGGCCCCCGATCAGCGCCGTGCCCTCGAAGAGGTGATAGAAACCAGTGCGAGCAGGATCCTGACGTCCGGCGGCGCGAACAGCGCTCTGGAGGGCGGTGCCATTCTCGCTGAATTGGTGGCTGCCGCGGGGGACCGCGTGGTAATTGTCCCAGGTGCGGGAATCAATGCTTCCAACGTCTTACAGATTGCGCAGCAAACGGGGGCGCATGAATTTCATTCCGGGTTGAGCACTGCGCTTCCCTACGGAAGCCGCGATTACAAGAAATTCGAAACAGAAGTTGGGAATTTAGCGGAACGACTCGCCAGCCTCTATTCGCCAAACGCTCATCCAAATTAAAAAAAGGCCCGTCCATCCTTCGCTCCCGCTCAGGATGGAGCCGGCCCCCTGCGAATGATGAGGTTTCCTCGGTTTGCTAGGCTTTTTGCGCCTGACGGCGCAGGAATGTCGGTACGTCCAGATCGTCAGCCGGAACATCCTGGCCGACTTCGCGGACGTTTTGCTGAACCTGGTGGACCACGTTTGGCAGCGTCTGCTGCATGGGCGGCTCGGCGATCTCGCGGCCTGCCTTCCAGGTCTTTGGCAACAACGATTGCTTTTGATGGATGTTTTTCTTATTGGCGTCCTTGAAGCCCGCGGCGATGACGGTGATCTTCACGGAGTCCTTCATGTTGTCGTCCTGCACGGCGCCGAAGATGATGTTGGCATTCTCGTGAGCAGCCTTCTGAATGACGCTCGAGGCTTCGTGGACTTCATGCAGCGTGAGGCTCGAACTGCCGGAAATGTTGATCAGAATTCCCTGCGCACCCTGGATGGAATTGTCTTCGAGAAGCGGGCTGGCGATGGCGCGGTTCGCGGCATCCACGGCGCGATTCGTGCCGGTCGCCACAGCCGTGCCCATCACCGCATAGCCCTGGCCATGCATGATGGCTTTCACGTCGGCAAAGTCGCGATTGATGATGCCGGGCACGGTGATGATGTCCGAGATGCCCTGCACCGCCTGGCGAAGGATGTCGTCCGCAATGCGGAAGGCATCGAAGAAGCTCGTCCCACGCTCGACGGTGTCCATCAAGCGCTCGTTGGGGATCACGATGACGGTATCGACAGCGCCGATGAGTTCTTGAAGGGCTTGTTCGGCTTGCATCATGCGGCGCTTGCCTTCAAAGGCGAAGGGCTTCGTTACCACGGCGACGCTCAAGGCGCCGAGTTCACTGGCGAGCGAAGCTACCACTGGGGCAGCGCCGCTACCGGTGCCTCCGCCAAGGCCGGCGGTAATAAAAATCATGTCCGAGCCTTCCAGTGCTTCGATGATTTTCTCCGTGTCTTCAAGCGCCGCCTTCCGGCCGACCTCGGGATTGGCGCCCGCGCCGAGTCCCTTAGTGAGTTTTGCTCCGAGCTGCAGCTTGACCGGAGCCTGCGACAGCTTCAGCGCCTGCAGGTCGGTATTAGCAGTGATGAATTCCACGCCTTCGAGCTTGGCGCGAATCATGCGGTTCACCGCGTTGCACCCGCCCCCGCCGACGCCGATGACTTTGATCTTCGCCGGCTGCAGCTCCTCGCTGAAGCTCATCCGGATTCCTGCTTCTCTTGTGGTCATGTCTTCCCCAACCTTCTCCAATATCGCTTGCAGCTCTCGGGCCGGGTCACGAGGCGCTGGCGAACATGGCCTTCAATTTTGACACCAGATTTCCCGTGCGCTGGGGTGCGGAACGCCGCGCCTTCGCGCCACACAATACCAGTCCCACCACGGTTGCATATTCCGGCTGCGCCACCTGTTCTGGCAGGTCAGCCAAGCCTTTCGGTTCCGCGACTCGCACTGGCAGATGGAAAGACTGCTCGGCAAGTTCGTCCAATCCATGGAGCCGCGCGCCACCGCCCGCCAGCACAAATCCGGCAGCGATTTGGCGGTCAAGGCCAGCGCGCTGCAAATCGTCGTGAATCAGCGAAAGCAATTCGACGGCGCGCGGCTCGATGATATCCGTCAGCATGTGCGCAAACATGGTTCGCGGCGGACGGTCGCCCACGCTGGCAATTTCGATCGCACCGTTTTCCGTCATAAATGAAGACGCAGCACAGCCGTGGCGGCGCTTGATTCTTTCCGCTTCGGGAATCGGCGTGCGCAAACCGACGGCCAGATCATTCGTGAAGTGATCGCCGCCAATCGCCACCGCGCTGGTATGACGCACCACGCCGCCGCCGAAAACAATCAATTCCGTGGTGCCGCCGCCGATGTCCAGCAGGCAGCAACCGAGATCGCGCTCGTCCTGCGTCAGGCAAGATTCCGCAGAGGCGAGCGGTTCAAGAATCGTATCGCTGATCAAGATGCCGGCCTTGTTCGCGGCGGTGACCAGATTCTGTGTGGCGGCAACGGAGGACGTCACGAGATGGACGTTGACCTCCAGCCGCTGGCCGAACATGCCGACGGCATCGCGTATGCCATTCTGTGTGTCTACCATGAATTCATGGGGCAGCACGTGCAGGACCTCGCGGTCTTCCGGAAGCGAGATATTGCGGGCCGCATCCACGGCACGGCGCACGTCTTCACGCTCAATGTCTCGCGCATGCTGTCCCAGGGTGATGCCGCCGCAGCTGTTTACCCCGCGCACGTGGCCACCGGCCACTCCGATCAGCGCCTCTTCCACCGGCACATTCGCCACGCTTTCGGCCTCTTCGACCGCACGGCGGATGGAACTCACCGTGGAATCAAGATTGACGATCAGGCCCTTGCGCAGTCCCTTGGACTCCGCCGCGCCAAGCGCCAGAAACTTCACCAGTTCGCCTTCGACTTCCGCGATCAGCACGCAGGTCTTTGTGCTGCCGATGTCCAGCCCAACCAGGTATTTGTCTTTTTTTCCCAATCGCCGCTCCTGCGGTAAACCTATTTAGTTCTTGCGGCGGTCGTGCCTGCACTGACGTCGGGGTTCACGACCACTTGCCGCGAATACTGCAAATCGATGGACTGCACGCGACCGGCATTTGCCTGCCACTGCGAAAAATTGTCGACCAGCATTTTGTACTTGCCGGTGAACTCACCCGAACCGAAGTGAATGGTTACGGCCTGCGCGTCGGTGGCGCTCGCCAGCCCGGTCATCACCACGAGCAGATCTTTCGGGTTTGAGAGGTCAATCTCACTGACGTGGTCGGACGAGCCGCCGCGCACAAGATCGACATCCTTCATGAATTCCTCGTATGTCTGCATGCGCTTTTCCCGCTGGTCTCGCGCCAGGTCCTCGGAAACGCCAGTGACGATCGGGAAATGCAGATGTTCGCCCCGCGGGCGGTCGAGGATGACGCCATGGGCGTCAATCAGCGCCAGTTCGTTGCCGTTCCGAGCAAAAGCGACCGGAGTGCGCTCCGTCAGCTCGATGCGAAGCCGATTCGGCAGGATACGCTGGACGCTGGCAGATTCGACCCAGGGAATCTGTTCCAGTTGACTCCGCCGCGCTTCCAAGGGAACGCGCAAGATACTCCGGTTCCGGTCGTGGACAAATTGCTGCAGTACCGCGTCGCGGCTGACGACGCGATTGCCGTTCAATTCAATCTGATCCGGTCTCAGCAGCAGCATGCTGGGCGAATACAAAAGAAACCGCGTCCCGTAAACGGCGGCGGCCAGACCCGCAACACTGGCAAGAGCCAGAACCAGAACCCGCCGATAGAATGGCCAGCCTCGCCCGCTGAATTTCTTGCGACGGATTTCGACCGGCTTCTGGCGGCGCAAGTAACGCGGTTCATCGTCGGCAATCAGCTCGGGCCGGTAGGAATCGGCCTCCGCCCTGGCAGACGCGTTTCGCTGGATGGCCTTTACGCGTTCCAAACGACCACCTCGTTCTCAAGACATACACCGTAAGTTTTCAGCACGCGCTCGCGCACATCCGCGATCAGCGTCAGCATATCTTTGGCTGAGGCATGCCCGGCGTTCACGAAGAAATTGGCATGACGATCACTGACGCGGGCGTCGCCTACGGACACGCCCTTGAGTCCCAATTCATCGATCATGCGGCCCGCGGATGCGCCGGGAGGGTTTTTGAAAATGCAGCCGGCGCTTTTCTGGCCGAGCGGCTGGCTCGAGCGCCGTTTTTCGTTGCAGATACGAATCCCGTGAAGAATTTCTTTGAACGGTATGGAGGGTAGTTCCAGAATCACCGCGAGCATCATATCATCCGGCGCAAAGGAAGTGTGCCGGTATTCGAAAGAAATTTGGTCGCCCCGCAGGGTTTCGATCTTCCGGCCGGCCGCCCGGTAGAGCTTCACTTCCCGGACATAGCTGCCGATTTGCATGCCGTAAGCCCCGGCATTCATGCGCAGGGCACCGCCGACCGTGCCGGGAACACCGATGAGTCCCTCCATCCCGCCGAGGTCGTTCTTGGCACAAAAGGTGATCATGCGGCCAAGGTCTGCCGCGGCGTCGACGTGGGCAAAGTTGCCATCGAGCACCACATCGGGCTCCGGACGGACGAGTTGCAGGACCACCCATGGCAGCTCCCCATCACCGACAAGCAGGTTCGACCCTCCACCGAGGAACTTGTGCGGGATGTGGTTCGCGTCAAGCAGATTCAGAAGGTCCGGAAGGCATTCGTGCTTTTTGATGCGCAGCATGTCGGTCACCCCGCCGATGCCCAGCGAAGTAAGGTCGGCAAGCGCGGTCCCGGGCTGCAGCTCGACCTGCATGCCCATGAATTTGGCAACCATCCTGGGATCAGGAATGCGCATGAGGGGTGGGATGCTCCGTTCCCAGCAGAACCATGAATTCACTGCTCGCCCGGCCGATGTTGCCCGCGCCGATGGTAAGAACAGCGTCCCCGGATCGCGCTTGCTTCAGCAGGTACTCGATGCCTTCCTGCATGGAGCGAAAATAGTGGACGTTCTTGTGGCCCGCCTCGCGAATGGCGCTCGCCAGAGTTTCACTCGTGACGCCCGGGATGGGCGCCTCGCTGGCCGCATAGATATCGATCAGCACCAGAATATCCGCCTGATTGAACGCACGGGAGAATTCGCCCCAAAGGTACTGAGTGCGCGTGTAGCGATGAGGCTGAAAGAGCACCAGCAGGCGATTGAATTTGCAGCCGCGAGCGGCTTCGAGCGTGGCGCGAATTTCAACCGGGTGATGACCGTAGTCATCGACCACGGTAATGTCATTCACTACGCCCTTGATGTCAAAGCGGCGGCCCACACCGGCAAATTTGACCAGCCCTTCACGAATCAGATCAGCCGGAACATTCAAGTAAAGCGCGACTGCCGCCGCCGCTGCCGCGTTGCGGACATTGTGAATGCCCGGCGGATGCGTCAGCTGGAATAAACCGAGATCTTCGCCTCGGTAGGTCAGCCGGAACTCGCTGCCTAAACCTTCCAGCGTCACATCGCTGATTACCAGATCGGCCTGGCTCGACGTTCCATAGGTAATGATGGGACGCTTCACGCTCGGAACGATGGCCTGCACGTTGGGCTCATCGATACAGAGAATCGCCGCACCGTAAAATGGCACGCGATTCACAAACTGGAGGAAGGCGCTCTGAATGTCTTCGAGCGAGGCGTATTGATCGAGGTGTTCGCGATCAATCGTAGTCACCACGGCGACCACTGGCGCGAGCAGCAGGAAGCTGCGGTCGCTCTCGTCCGCCTCCACTACAAAATATTCGCCTTTGCCCAGCCGCGCCGTGGTGCCCGCCTGGTTGACCTTCCCGCCGATCACAAACGTGGGGTCAAGATGCGCCGCCGCCAGCACCGAAGCGACAATCGAAGTTGTAGTCGTCTTGCCGTGCGCGCCGGCTACGGCGATTCCGTACTTCAAGCGCATCAATTCGGCGAGCATCTCCGCACGTGGAATCACTGGAATTTTCATCTTGTGCGCTTCGATGACTTCGGGGTTATCTGCCTTCACTGCGGAGGAAGTCACGACAACCTGCGCGCCATCGGCATTGGAAGCCTTGTGACCTTCATAGATCGTTGCGCCGAGATTCTGGAGGCGCTCAGTGATCGTGGACGGCTTGGTGTCTGAGCCGGACACGGAATAGCCAAGCGTCAGGAGCACCTCGGCGATGCCACTCATGCCGATGCCGCCAATACCCACCAAGTGGATTCGTTGAAAATTGCGGAAAGAGACCATCATGCGCTGGCCCTCTGCAGATTTCCTTGTATTTTCGTGGCCTCTTCGATGAGGTTCACGATGTCACGCGCGGCACAAGGGCGGGCAAGTCTGCGCGCAGCGGTTGATAATTTTTCGATCTCCTGGGGTTGGTCGAGGAGAAGGAAGATTTCGCCGGTCAGTCGCTCGGCCGTGAGTTCTACTTCAGAAATCAGACGGCCCGCGCCCGCGCGCGTCATTTCCTGCGCGTTGCGCAATTGGTGGCTATCGGTCGCCCTTCCGAAAGGAATGAAGATGGCGGCTCTACCCGCAGCAGCGATTTCCGCTGCGGTGATGGCTCCTGCCCGACAAACAATCACATCTGCCCAGGCAAAGCGTCCCGCCATGTCCGTGAGGAAAGGGACAACCTCCGCGTTGATTTCGTGCCGCGCATAGGCGGTGCGTACGGCATTATAATCGCGTTCGCCGGTCTGATGCACGATGGCCAGTTCGCTTTTCCGTACGGCCAGACGGTCCATGGCGTCGACCAACGCCCGGTTCATCGGCAACGCCCCCTGGCTACCGCCGGTGACCAGCAGCCGAAACGGCTTTCCCGGCCGCCGCGGTGTAATGGTGAAAAACTCCGGGCGCACCGGGCAACCCGTAACGATGGCCTTTCTCCCCCACGCGCGTGCAGAAACTTCATAGCCAGTGGCAATTCGTGTAGAAATTCTCGCCAGCACCCTGTTCGTGAAACCCGGTTCGGCGTTTGGTTCGAAGATGACATTGGGCACGCGCCCCAACCAGGTGGCCAGCAACATGGGTCCGGCTGCATATCCTCCGACACCAAACGCAGCGACGGGTTGGTGCCTGCGCAACACGCGCCGCGCATCGAGCATCGCCGGCAGAAGCATGGCCAAATTCCTGAGCAGCGTCGCTCCGCCCTTGCCCTTCAAACCAGCCACGCGCAGCGTTTCCAGCGGCAGCCCGGCTTGCGGCACCAGCTTCATCTCAATCCCCCGTTCTGTTCCGACCAGCACGACTTCCCTCTCGCTTCCTCTGGAAAGCCATTCCTGCGCAATCGCCAGCGCCGGAAAGACATGTCCGCCCGTGCCGCCGCCTGCAATCAGCAATTTCACTTGGTTGGCCCACTGCTCATGCTTCCGCTGCCCGTTGCGAAATATTCAGCAGCACGCCGGTGGCGAGCAGCATGACCAGCAAACTCGATCCCCCATAGCTGATGAACGGCAGCGGGATTCCTTTCGTCGGCACCATCCCGAGCACGACTGCGAAATTAATCAGCGCTTGGCACAAAACCATCGCGGTTATTCCCAAAGCCAGCAGCCGCCCGAATCCGTCCGGGGCGCCCAACGCGGCACGCATTCCTCGCCAGCCGTAGATGACAAAGAGCGCCATCACCATCATCGCCCCGATAAAACCCAGTTCCTCGCAGATCACCGCAAAGATAAAATCCGTATGTGCCTCCGGCAGATAGAAGAGCTTTTGTTTGCTCTCCATCAGGCCTACGCCCGTGAAGCCGCCGGAGCCGACGGCGATGAGCGATTGAAGCAACTGAAATCCTGCGCCTTGCGGATCGGAATCCGGGTGCAGGAAAGCGGTCAACCGGGCTTGCCGGTACGCCACCTGCGTGATCAGCAGATACACCACGGGAATCGCTCCGGCCAACCCCACCGCCAGCCACTTCCATGAGAGACCCGCGACGAACAGCATGGCGGTAGCCACAACGAGAATATCGATAGAGGTCCCCAGGTCAGGTTGTAGCAAGATCAGCGCGACACAGACAAGAATGGGACCAGCTGCTGGAAAAATGGTCCGCCAGAAATCTCCTTTGCGGAATTCCATGCTGGCCTTGTCGCATCTATTCTGATCGAGAAACCACGCCAGATAAAGAATCGTGGCGAGTTTTGCAAGTTCCGACGGTTGGATGCCCACCGGCCCGACCTTGATCCAGCGATGCGTAGCATGGGACTTGTCGAGGAAGAACGTACCGACAAGTAACAGCAGGACGACGCAGACGACGGGATAGACGACCGCGGGCTCGCGCAGACGTCGATAGTCCGTCTTCATCAGAGCAAACATGCCCAAGAGCCCAATGAAGAGCCATGCGGCCTGGCGGACGAGAAATAGGTACGAGTAGCCGTACTGCTGTTCCGCCGTGACTGCCGAGGCGCTGAAAATCATGACGGCGCCAAGCAGGCACAACGCCAGCGTCGCTCCAAAGAGCCAGCGGTCATTTTCCAGTCGTCTCGGCACCTTTGCTATCCCCTTCCAGAAGTTGTACTCGCCACCTGCCGCTCCAATTGATGCACTAGTTCTTTGAAGACGCCGCCGCGGTGTTCGTAGTTCTGAAATTGATCGAAGCTGGCACACGCCGGGGCAAGAAGCACCACGTCCCCGGGCCGCGCAGCATGCCAGGCAATTTCCACGGCACGCTCGATCACCCCGGCGCGCTCGATCGCCACGCTGCCGGAGATTTCTTTCTCGATTTTCTCCGCTGCCGCGCCGATCAGAAGCGCAAGAATGGCCTTCTCACGCAGCGGCTTCTGCAGCGCGGTGTAATCGCTGCCTTTGTCTTTCCCGCCCAGAACGATCAGGATTCTCCCGGCAAAAGCATCCAGGGCCTTCAGCGTGGCATCCACGTTGGTCGCCTTCGAGTCGTTGAAATAGCGCACACCCCTAATTTCCGCGACAAACTCGAGGCGATGCTCGACCCCCGCGAAGGAGCGCACTCCTTTGGCGATAGCCGAGGGTCCGGCCCCGGCGAGACGCGTCGCGGCCACGGCCGCAAGGACGTTTTCGACGTTGTGTGCACCCACCAGCGGAATTTCTTGCAGATTCAGTACCAGCTCTTCTTCGCCGTTATGGCGCAAGACGATTTCGTTTTCCCGCACGAACGCGCCTTGCGCCACGCGCTGCTTCCGGCTGAACCAGTAGACGTGCGGCTTCGCGGGCGCCAGGGGGGTGGTCGCCGGATCATCCGCGTTCAACACCGCGCTGTCCGCTTCCGTCTGATTCTCGAAGATTCGCGCTTTGGCGCGGCCATACGCCTCAAGCGTGTAATGCCGGTCCAAATGGTCGGGTGTGAGATTCAAGAACACCGCGATGTTGGGGCGAAATGTTTCAATCAGCTCCAGCTGAAAACTGCTTAATTCCACCACCGTGATGGTGCTGTCATTGGTTCGCTCCACGCACGAAATCAAGGGAGTGCCGATATTCCCGGCCAGAATCGTGGAGAAACCAGCGTTTTTCAAAATGTGTTCGATCAAGGAAGTCGTGGTGGTCTTCCCGTTCGAGCCGGTGATCCCGATCAGGCATCCGTTCAGGAAACGGTCTGCCAGCTCCACCTCACTCCAGATGGTCACGCCCTTGGCGCGCGCCGCCTGCAGCAGAGGAGCATCGGCGGGCACGCCCGGGCTAGGAACAATCAGGTCCTGATCGAGAAATGTATTTTCCCGGTGGCCCCCCAGCTCCAGGCTTACGCCCGCAGTCCGCAGTGGCGCAATCGCTTCGCCGATTTCGGTTTCTGTGCGCGTATCCGTGGTCGTCACGTTTGCGCCCCTCGCGGCGCAAAACAGGGCGGTGGCCACACCCGTCCTGGCCAGTCCCACCACCAGCACTCGCTTGCCGCGCAACTCAAACGGACTCGGCATCTTTAATCTGTAAGACCCTTTGAACGCAAGGCTTCGCTACCTCAACTTCAATGTCGTAAGCGCAAACAGCGCAAAAACCAGCGCGGCGATCCAAAACCGCACGATCACTTTCGATTCGCTCCAACCAAGCAGTTCGAAATGGTGATGGATGGGCGCCATGCGGAAGATGCGCTTGCCGCGCAGTTTAAAAGAGCCCACCTGCAGAATCACGGAAAGTGCTTCGATGACGAAAACGCCACCGACGAAAAAGAGCAGGATTTCCTGCTTGATGATGACCGCGATGGTGCCCAGTGTTCCGCCCAGCGACAACGAGCCAACGTCGCCCATGAAGATTTCTGCGGGATGCGCGTTGTACCAGAGAAAACCGAGCGAAGCTCCGACCAGCGCGCCGCAGAAAACGGTGAGCTCGCCGACACGCGGAATGTACTGAATTTCTAGATAGGTGGCCCAGCGATAGTTGCTGCTCACGTAGGTCAAAACCGTAAGCGCCCCTGCCGCGATGACCGTGCAGCCGATGGCCAGGCCATCAAGCCCATCCGTCAGGTTCACCGCGTTGGAGGAACCCACAATGACGATGGCCGTGGCCACAAGAAATGGCACAAACGCTAGCGGCCAGAGGTGCCCGGAAAAATGAGACTGATTGAGCAACGAGTGGATCACCAGGTCCGGACGGAATCGCTTCAAGAAAGGAAAGACGAACTGCGTCGAGTAAGCGCTGTAGGTGGCCAGGACAAGAAGCGCGATACCCACGATCAGGCTGACGAAAACTTGGAAATAAACCTTCTTCTTCGCAGTGAGACCCAGATTGCGCTGCTTCGAGACTTTCGCGTAATCATCAATAAAACCAATGGCGGCAAAACCGAAAAGCGCGAACAGCGAGAGCAGGATAAATGGATTGGTCAGATCCGCCCAAAGGAGAACCGGCACAGCCGTGGAAAGAACGATGAGCACCCCACCCATGGTTGGCGTGCCCGCTTTCTTTTTGTGCTCCTCGGGGCCCTCCTCACGGATGAATTGGCCGATCTGCAATTCGCGCAGACGGCGGATGAGCCAGGGACCAAAGACCAGCGCCAGAAACATGGCCGTAAGGCTCGCGTACACGGTACGCACAGTGATGTAGCGAAAAACATTCAGGGGGCTGAAATAGTGTTGCAGCGTGTGGTAAAGGAGGTAGTAAAGCATCTTAGTGCCGTACCTCCTGACCCGTGATTTCACCGGCCGCCGTATGCCGCGCGATCAGCGATTCCACAATCTGCTCCATCTTCACACCCCGCGAGCCCTTCACCAGAAGCAGATCCCCGGACACGATAAAGCCCGCCAGAAATTCGGCGGCCTCCAGCGGCGTGGCGAAAAATTTAGCGCGGGCTCCCGGGAGCCCTGCGGCCACTGCGCCTTCCACGATCTGCGCCGCATCACCGCTCACGCCGATGATCCAATCGATCTTCCCGGTCTTCGCGGCGAACCGCCCTGCTTCACGGTGCAGGTCGGGCGAAGCCGTGCCGAGTTCGCGCATCTCGCCGGCCGCGAGGATGCGCCGGCGAAAATTCGGCGTGGCCGCCAGCAATTCGGTCATGGCCTCGAGCGCCGCGGGGCTCGAGTTGTAACTGTCATTGATGAGCGCTGCTCCATTCGAAAATCGCAACAGTTCTCCGCGCATCGCCGGTGCGCGCAAGGAGAGAAACACGCTCTGTGCTTCCGCCGCGCCGATGTCCCATACGCTCGCGGCCGCCAGTGCCGCCAGCGCGTTGGCAATCGCGTGACGCCCGGGAACATTCAGCTCCAGCCGCACGTGGCCTTCCGGACTTACATAATCAAACGCCGATCCCAGCGCTCCGCGGTCCTCGATCTCCTGGGCCGTGAAAAAGGCCGGTTTTTCAATGCCATAGGTCAATACGCGCCCGGGCGCGAATGCGCCAAACGCGGCGACGCGCGGATCGTCCGCGTTGACCACCGCAGTCGACTCGCGTCCATTCAATCCTTCGATCAGCTCGCGCTTGGCCAGCGCTATCTCATCCACGGAGGAAAAAAATTCCAGATGCGCTGGCGAAACACGCGTCACAACTCCCACGTCCGGCCGGGCAATCGCCGCCAGGCGTCGAAGCTCGCCACGGCGCGACATCCCCATTTCGAGTACCGCTGCCTGGTCCGTTTCCTCCAGGCGGAAAAGCGTCAACGGCAGCCCGTACTCGTTATTTAAGTTTCCTTCCGACTTCAGGACCCGCAGCTTCGCGCCCAACAGTGCCGCCAAGATCTCCTTCGTGGTGGTCTTGCCGACAGAACCTGTGATCCCGGCAACTTTCCCACCCCAGGATTGGCGCACTGCGCGCGCGAGTTGCTTGAGCGCATCAAAGGTGTCGGCCACCGCCATGCAGCGCTCCCTGACGGGACCCGCATATCGCGGAAGTTGTGCCGCCGCCACCACTCCCGCCATGGCCCCGCGTTCCAGGGCGCTCGCCACATGGTCGTGTCCATCATGACGCGGTCCGTGGATGGCGATGAACAGTTCTCCGGCACGAATCGCGCGAGAATCAATCGACACGCCGGCCAACCGGGCCAGGGGGTTGAGTCCCGTGCCCGGCCGAGTACCCAGAGCGTCAGCCACCTGTGCAATCGTCCACCGCATAAGTTCCTCAAGGGATTCGTCTTACTCCAGTACCAAACGGCCCGTTGTGTTCTCAACGTTTGAGGGTTCCTCCTTTCCGAGAGCCAACCATTGGCTCGCCGGAGAGACCTGCCGGGACCGCCGCACACTGGTTGCACCTACGAACCAAGCGCGCTAGATGCCAAACTCCGGGCCGCCATTTACATGCTTGTTTCGCGGCCCTTCAAAACCACGTTCGCCTAAGGCGCGCCGCGCCATTTCGCGGTCGTCAAATTCGAGCGTGTGGTCCGAAAGAATCTGATAATTCTCGTGACCCTTTCCGGCCAGTAGCACGATGTCTCCGCGGCGGGCTTCCTCCATGGCCATGCCAATGGCCTTTTCTCGGTCAGGCTCGATCAGATATTTGCCGGCGGTTTTCTGCAGTCCCACGATGATGTCGCTGATGATTTTCAGCGGGTCTTCGCTGCGCGGATTGTCGCTCGAGAGAATCGTCAGGTCGCTTAACCGGCCGGCGACTTCCCCCATCACCGGCCGCTTGGTCCGGTCCTTTTCGCCACCGCAGCCGAACAGCGTGATGATCCGGGCCTTGGGATTCAGCTCCCGCGCCGTTCGAATCAGGTTTTCCAGTGCATCGTCGGTGTGCGCATAATCCACGATCACCAGGAAGGGCTGTCCAAGATCGATACGCTGGAAACGTCCCGAAACACTCTGCAGATTGCAGATGCCGGTTTCAATTACTTCGTTTGAAAGACCCAGCGCCTGCGCCGCTCCGACCGCGGCGAGCAGGTTGTAGACGTTGATCCGACCAACCAGCCGCGAAACCACGCGCACTTTTCCGTTGGGCGTCTGCGCGGTGAAGTTCAAGCCGTCGAAAGTCAGCTGAAATTTTTTTGAGGTGATGTCTTCGTCACCTTCCAGCCCATAGGTGACCGTTTTCTTTGCCAGGCCCGCCAAGCGCTTGCCGAATTCGTCCTGTGCATTCAGCACCGCCACTTCGGGTGCTCCCGCCCCCGTGCCCTCGAAGAGCCTCCTTTTTGCGGCGAAATAATCTTCGAACGTTTTGTGAAAATCCATGTGTTCGCGCGTCAGGTTGGTGAATACCGCGACTTGAAAATGGCATCCCCAGAGCCGGTCCATCGCCAGCGAATGCGAGCTGGCCTCGAGCACCGCGTACTTTCCACCCGCGTCGCGGATCTCCGCGAAAAATCCCTGCAGGTCCACCGATTCCGGCGTCGTATTTGGCGCTGGATAGTCGCCGAGCGGTGTGTGATAGGCGATTGTTCCGAACAGGCCGGTTTTCGCCCCGGAGGCCTTCACCATGGCATCCACGACCGCAGTGGTGGTGGTCTTTCCGTTCGTGCCGGTTACCGCAACGAGTTGCAGAGCGTTGGCGGGATGTCCTAGGAAATTCGCGGCACTGATCGCCAGCGCTTTGCGCGCATCTTGAATCTGGATCCATTCGACGCCCCCCGGGATCCTGCTGGGAGCCGGCTCTTCGCTCGCGATGGCCACCGCGCCCCGCTTTAGAGCGTCCTGAATGAACTTGTTTCCGTCTGCCTTGGCCCCGTGCAAGGCAAGAAAAAGCGCGCCCGGCCGCACCTTCCGCGAATCACAAGCCACCTGGCGAATTTCCAGGCTTTTTGCGGCCGCGGGCAGAGCCGTCTCCACGCCTTGGAGCACTTCGCTCAGCTTTCTTCCGCGATGCGCTGCGCTGTCGCGGGCAGATTGCTTTCCTTGGTTGTCAACTTGATTCGTGGCGTTGTCCTGTATCCCTTCTTCTAAGCTCAATCCAATTTTCATCCTAATGCCTTACCCGGTGGTGCAGGTGTGCGATCTTCGGTGCCGGTGTTCCGAACTGCACGGTGATCTTTGCGCCTCGCCGCACCCTGGCTCCCGCGGCTGGTGTCTGATTCGTAGCCAGGCTGCTGCCAACTAGAACGGGGTCGAGCCCTAATCGAAGGCAAGTCTCCGTTACGTCGCGCATCGTCTTTCCGGAGAAGTCCGGCACTTGAATGTCGCCCCCTTCATCCACCGCTACTGTCGCGGAAGGCCGGTGGCTTTTGCCCCCTTTCCTATTGGGTGCACTGGCCTCCATAGGCGGTTGGTCGGGTAGCCCCGAAAAGTCCGCCGGTGTGTAATCTCCGAGCGTAGCACTGTCGGAAGCCTGGCGATTGTGGTACGCCGCCTGGACCAGCCGCGGGCCAATCGGCACATCGCGTGGCACGTCCAGGTGCGGCAATACCTGCTCGGCGATCCGCTTGAAGACCGGCGCGGCCACCTGCCCGCCCTCGCGCTGCCCCACCGGCGAATCCAGCAACACCAGAATCGTCACGGCCGGGTTATTGATCGGAGCGAAGCCGGTGAAGGAAGCAATCAGCTGCCTCGCCGAATATCGGCCCGTCGCCGGATCGATTTTCTGCGCCGACCCGGTTTTTCCGGCAGCGGTCCAGCCATCAAGCCGAGCTAGCGGCCCGGTCCCATTTAATATGACGCCTTCCATAAGCCGACGAAGTGTCGCGGCCGTTTCCGGCCGGATCACTCTCCTGGGCTCGGAGGGTGCCAGCGAGCCTTCCGCGGGCAATACCTGATCCCCGCGTCTCAGCTGCGCAATGACATGTGGCTTGTAAAGCATTCCTCCGTTGGCAATGGCGGACACGGCGCTGATGAGTTGAATGGGCGTGACCCCCACCTCTTGCCCCATGGAGATCGATCCGATGGAGATCGCCGACCAGTTTTCCAGTCGCCGCAGGAGACCCTTACTCTCCCCTGGCATATCCACGCCGGTCTGCTGCCCGAAACCAAATGCGCGGATATAGTCGTAGAATTTCGGCGCTCCCAGCCGCAGCGCAATCTTGATCGCTCCGACGTCGCTCGACTGCGCCAGAATGTCAGCGACTCTCAGCAGCCCAAACGGTTTGTGGTCACGGATGCGGTGCCCGGCTACATATACCGCTCCGTTCTCACAATCGAAAATTTCCTCCGGCCGCGTAACCCCCTGATCGAACGCCGCTGCCAGGGTGATGAGCTTAAAAGTCGATCCGGGCTCGTACAGTGCCGCGACCGCACGGTTCATCCGCGCTTCTGCTGGTGAATCGTTCGCCGCGTTGGGATTGAACTTTGGCCAGTTCGCCAGCGCAAGGATTTCACCGGTATTGGGATTCATGACCAGCACCGTGCCGGCCATGGCATGCGTCTTGGCAATCGCTGCCGCCAGTTCGCGCTCGGCAATGTACTGGATTTTTTCGTCGAGCGTGAGCACCACGTTCAGGCCGCGTTCGCGTTGCGCTTCTCCACCATCGAACCAGCGCTGGCGTGCGTCGGCCATCACGATGATCTTTTCGCTCTTGCCCCGGATCTTGCCGTCCAATTCGTATTCGATCCCACCCAACCCCTTTTCATCGAGATCGACGAAGCCCAGTACATGCGATGCGAGGTCGCGCTTCGGATAGATGCGTTGATTTTCTTTTTGGAAGTAGACGCCTCTCAGATTCAGCGCCTCCACCGCTTCCTTTTTGTCTGGCGGCAGCTTGCGCGCAATCCACACAAACGAGTGCGAGGATGCCAGCCGCGCTTCAAGCACTTCGCGTGGAGTTCCCAGAACACCGGAGAGCAGCTGCGCCGCCAGTTGTTGGTCGCCAAGCTCGGAAGGCACCGCGAATGCCGAATCCACCGGGATGCTCATTGCCAGCGGGTGCATATTGCGATCGTAGATCGCTCCGCGCTTGGGCGTGATTTCGATCACGCGCTGCTGCTGTCTTTGCGCCCGGGCCAGGTATTCGCGGTGAAGAAAAAGCTGCAGGTATCCGAGCCGGCCGAAAACGGCGGTCATCCACAAGAGTGCCAGGCCGGCAACGATCAGCAGTCGGCCGACCGCTTTGCGGCCGCCATTTGAATCGACCGTCTTGCGTTTACGCCCGGAATCTACCGCTATGCGGCCACCTGTGGCCGCGTGAACACGGCTTTCTGGCATGGCGAGATCACATCGATCAGGGCTCCGCCTGGAAGTTCATTTGCTTGACGGCAAACTTGTTGTCGAATCCTGCGCATCTAGAAACTACGGCGCACGATTCGGCCGAACGGACCGCACCGCGGCCAGTTCTGCGCCGTCTGGAGCTTCGTATTCCTGCACTTGCGTCGGCAGTGGCTCAGTCAAACCCAGTTGGCGGCGCGCAATTATGTCAATGCGCATCGGATTGCGCAGCCCGGCAATTTCCAATTTTAAGGACGAGTTCAGCGAAGCCGCCTCGGCTTGCCTACCCTTCACGTCCTCGAGCTGAAAACTCAAGTCGATGCAGCGGAAATGTTGGTAGATGTACAGCATGAAAAAAGCCGCGATTACCCCGCCCAGCGCGACCATGCGGTACAGTTTGCGCATCTTCACCGGCTCGACGTGACGCACGATACGCGAATTGTCGATCCGCTTGACGGTATGAAACTCAGTCATTGCCGGTAGTTTTTTCTTGCGCGCCATACCTATACTCTTTCCGCACACCGTAGTTTCGCACTTCGCGAACGCGGGTTGCCGGTCATCTCCTGCTCCCGGGGCCGGATGACGTGTTTCGTCAGCACGTGGAGCGCTCCTGCTCGCTCGCCCTCTTGAAACGCGCGCTTCACCAGGCGGTCTTCCCGCGAGTGGTAACTCAACACCACCCAGCGACTTCCTGAATTCATTGTGGCGGGGGTCCGAGAAAGAAACTGCCCGAGTTCCTCCATCTCTCGATTCACCGCTATCCGCAGCGCCAGAAACGTTTTTGTTGCGGGATGCAGTCTCTGCCTTCCCCATTGCCTTCGGGCCCCTGCCACAGTCGTTGCCAAGTGCGCGGTATCCCGGATCGGTCGCGCTCTTACGATGGCCTTGGCGATCCTTCTGGAATCGTGCTCATCCGCTTCCCGGTAGAGCATGTCGGCGATTTCCCTCTCCGACCACCGATTCACAATCTCGTCGGCCGTTAGTTGGCCGTTGACCGCATCCATCCGCATGTCCAGTGGAGCAGCCTCGCGAAACGAAAATCCCCGCGCTGCCTGATCAAGCTGCATGCTCGAAACCCCCAAGTCGGCCAAGACCCCGTCCACCGGCGGAATCCCCAACTCTTGCGCGACCTCCGCAATCCTCGAGAACGGCGACTGCACCAGCCTCACCGTCTCGCCGAAACTCTTCAGCCGCTCCCGCGCCAGTTCCAACGCCTGTACGTCCCGGTCCAGGCTGATCAACCTGCCTGACGTCAATCTTTCCGCGATGGCCGCCGAGTGCCCGCCGGCCCCCAGCGTGGCGTCGATGTACGTTCCGTCCGGCCTTATGCGCAGCCATTCGAGCACCTCTTCCAACAGCACCGGCGTGTGCGGCACAGCCAAGCTTCGAAAACCCTATATTCCCAGGTCTTCCAAAGCCTTGTCGTCTTCTTCCGTGTACGGCGAATTCTTCAAGTCATCCAACACGCGGGTATGGTTCATGACCTCGAGGTAATCGAGGTTGCCGAACACGTCCACTTCGCCCTTCATCTGCGCCGATTCGCGCAGCACTGCGGGCACCAGCACTCTTCCCTGCCCATCCAACTCCACCGTCTGCCCGTAATAGCTCGTTCTCATTAAAAATTTTCTCTTCGCCCGGTTCTGGCTCGATACGCCGGCCAGCTTGTCCTCAATGCCCGACCAAACTTTCATCGGATAAATGCGCGCCGATTCGCCCGTAGCGCTGGTGATGTAAAACTGGTTGCCGTATTCTTTCAGGGCCTCCAGAAACACGGCGGGTATCTTCAGCCGCCCCTTCTCGTCCACCTTCGCCGGACAGTTGCCCCGCAGCTTCATGCGCCCCGCTCAACGCGACCCCGGTTTTTCCTGGATCGCACAGAAAAGTGTGGTCTTGAATGGCCAAAATGCCCACTTTCACCACAGATCTGGGAATCTGTTTGATTTGCCCCAGTGCCCGCTACTGGCTTCTACTGCCATCCACTTCTTACCACTTTTAACCACATGATAGGCTGCTTTCCACGCATGTCAAGAAGAATCATGGTTTTCTGAAAAATAGTTCTCAGAATCAGGCGAAGAGGAACTACACCCTTCCTGCCGCGACTTGTTGTGGTTTTGGTCTCCCGCCACAACAACGCTTGGTGGTGGGGTTCTAGCTCCCTCGGATGGGAACTTTTCAGATCCTTGCCTATCACTTCGGAGGAGATCTCTTGCTGGCGCTCGGGGAGCCCGGCTCAATGGTTCGCACGGTAATGATGTCTGTCTTCGGGTCCAGAGTCCCCAGGATTTTTACCTTAAGCCCTGACCACTGTTCCGCCAGAACCTGCGCATCCAGCTTGTAAACCTTGTCCGGGGGTTTGCAAGACGAATCTTCCGCCTCGCTCTTTTACGCAGTATCTGGCGCAGTCGGCATTCGTCTTGACGTCATGTTTCATTTCGATCATTTCTTTGTGCGATTGGCTGAGCGAATGAACATTCAGCGCACACTGTGCATCCGCAATTTCACCTCTGAATGTCTTTTCGTTACCGCCGCGAGCCGAAGGATAGCCCGCCATGACCCCAGCCAAGGCCGCGGCAGTCAGGATCGATCGCGCTGTTTTTGTTCCCATTGGTCCGTCCACTTCTGCATGCATTTGCGAATTGAATTTGTCTTCAAATCAGGGCAATACGACGAATCTCATGCTCATTCCTTCGTGATCCTGGCTGCAGATTACGGTGCGGACGACGAGGTAGTCTCCAGGCTCGCTCGGCGCAGCCGCAGTGAACTCCTGGATCCCCGGCTTGAGCAGGAAGTCCCAGTCCGGCACTGGTTTCCGGTCCTTCGCCCGGAGCAGAGTGAATCCATGGACCGAGCCGTCTCTGTTCAGGTTCTTAGCTTTCTTCGCCGTTATCCGCAAGGTGATCCGCTCGCCAGCCCTCACCGTTACAACGGGTTGTTTTTGACCCACAATCTTGTATCGGCTGTCATGATCCGCCAGGATTTCAATCGCCCGCGCCGTGGGCTGCTTGTTTTGGGCCCAACTGCAGGAAACCGTCAGTATCGTCATCGCTGCCAGCAATTGCAGGTTCAGCCCTCCTTCCAGGAACGACGACTCTTTCACGTTCATCGCGTCATGTAATGCAGGATGAGCCGCATATCTTCATCCGTGATCATGGCGCGAACCCTCATATGCCGGATGGCGGTGGCCATCACTCTGGGCGGGAACTTATGAGGAGCCATGTGGCAGCGCCCACAATTGGTACGGAATCTTTTTTCGCCTTCCACCCGCAGTGCACGTTCTACGGCAGCGGCATCCTCGGCCGTAGCGGCAGAGGATGGGGAAGCAGGCTTCGCCGCGGGCGTGGCGCCCGCGACTCGAGTTGGTGCCGGTGTGGCCGCATTTGACGAGGTTGCTGAGTTGGTGCGCTCCTGCGCAATCGCGGAAAAGGTCAAACCCGCCATCACGCCAAGAAAGCAGAGCAAAATGTAGCGCCGTCCCATCACTCGCTCCCAGCGTGCCCCAAGGGGAGCACGAATCTATACGTAAGACCTAGCGTCCATACGTTCTTATTGCCGTCCGCGCTGAATTGCCGCCCGTAACTACCGATGCCCTTCAATCCATCGATGAAATAGTAGTTCAACCCAAACTCGAACTTTTTCGTATTCACCGCTGGCAGCGAATCGCTTGCCAAGATCCCGGCGATGAACCGTTGCATGCGCGCCACTAGCTGCACTCGTCGCATCTCGTTGTGGAAAAACGCAAGCTGACTGAGACGATAGGCCGACTCAACCCAGTAGCCGCTTCCTCTCTGCGAATGGGCATATTCGGCGCGAATGTCGAGTGGCCATGCAGGTGGTTGCCAGATGGCATGAAACCCAAAAGAGTTCGAACGCTCTTGCTGGAGCAGATGTTGGAACGATCCGCCGATCTCCAGGCGCACGTGCGGAACGAAAATCCCGGCGCGCCCTCCGGCCAACCGGTCAGAGTCCGCGGGACTCGCGGTCGAGAGCGCCGAAAAGTAGACGGCATAGTTGATGTCGAATTGCGGGTGCGCCTTAAAGCCGCCCCGAAGCATCGCTCCCGTACTCGCATTGCTGGGGCCAATTCCGATGGGCAGGATTAATGGATCGGTCTGCAGGTTTCGGATCCACACCGGGTAGAGCCTTTCATTAAAGATGCCAAAGGGAGTCAGAAATCTCCCCACCGTCACCGTCAAATAGGGATTTGCTACAAAGTCCAACTGGGCATAGTCAACCGCCTTGGCGACTTTTCCGTGGAATCCGCTGAGGCCAGGTTCTTGAACCATGTCCGACTCAAATGTGGCCCGGGTCTCAAGCAACCAGCGCTTGTTCAGGGGTATCAGCAAAACAGGGGACGCGATGGGGCCCAGGTGGGCCTCCCCTCCATCAAAAGAGGTTACGAAGCCGGCGCTGCCCGTGAACAACGGAACAGGCTTCACGTCCTCGCTCTGCGGGGATTGGGCGTCCGATCGGAAGGCCAAGAAGGTCGATAACGTGAGGGCCAGGACCATACTGCAGGCGTAGTGCCGTCGAGTGCCGTTCGTGAAGCGGCGCAAATGGCTTCCCCCATGCCGAGATGGGCTTCGCCGAAGCGTAAGCTCCTACCTCAGTTCAACATTGGGTGGCCTCCCCGTTGCTGTCAACGCACGTGCATGAAGTTGTGCCGCGATGGATATTTCCTGTTTGGCGCCCCCACGGTTCAGGACTAGGCAACGTCTTCCCAAAAGAAGGTCACCATTCCCATCCTCTTGCAACCTGCAATTTGTTCCGGTTTGCGCTCGCCACGCCCACGCATGTCAACGCATGTCCCCTTTCCCTTCAACTGAATTCCATGTTATGCTTTTTGAGTTCGTAAGCGTTTGACTCTAAAAGGAGCGTCGACCATGGAATGGGTTACCCCGCAACACGAAGAAATCGACCTCAATTGCGAAGTCAGCTCGTACGCCAACGCCGAGCTCTAGTCTCCAGAGACGACCCCGAGTGGGTCGGCGTCGCCGGAATGCCGAATGCGCATTAAAGTCCTCGGCTCCGCAGCCGGAGGCGGCTTTCCCCAATGGAATTGTGCTTGCCCAAACTGTAGCGCGGTGCGCAACGGCAGCATAAAGGCTCGTCCGCGCACACAGGCGCAGGTGGCAGTCTCCTCTCATCCGCCACATTGGTTTCTTCTGAACGCCTCTCCAGATCTCCGCCAGCAAATCCTGGCGACCTCCGAGTTGTCGGTCACCTCTTCGACCCTCGGTTCGCCCATCTCCACCATCCTGCTCACCAGTGCCGACGTGGATTGTGTGATGGGCTTGCTTCACCTTCGCGAGTTTCAACCGCTACACATCTATTCGACTCAATCGGTGCGACGTATTCTCACCGAAGAAAACAGCTTGTTCCGCGTCCTGATGCGCGCGAACCCGCCCGTGCGGTGGGACACGCTGCCGCTCGATCGCCTCATTCCTCTCGTTCCGCCCTCTTCCGGCAGCCTAAAAGACGGCTTCTTTTGCAAAGCCGTGCCTCTTCTCGGTGGTTTCCCGGACTACGTGAGCGATGCGCTAAAAGGAAGCTTTCCTCCGGAAGAAGCGGTCATCGGCCTCCAACTCCTCCACAAAGAAAAGAGATTTTTCTACGCTCCGAGCGTTTCCGGCCTTGGAGAGGATTGGCAGCGGTCCGTGGACGAAAGCGACCTCGCTCTGCTCGATGGCACGTTCTGGAAAGATGATGAGCTCATCCAGACCAAGCGCAGCCGCAGAACTGCACGCGATATGGGACATCTTCCGCTCTGGGGCGAACGTGGCCTGCTAAAGCGGCCCTTTCGTTTCGGAAAGGCTAAGCGGGTCATCATCCACATCAACAATACCAACCCGGTGTTGAATGAAGAGAGCGCGGAGTATCGCGCTGTGCGTGAAGCCGGGTGGGAAATCGCCTATGATGGGATGGAGTTCGACCTGTGACCCCATTCGCGAACCACGACGTCGAAAAGCCGCTGTTCTCCGAAGCCGAGTTTGTCGCTGGATTTCATGCCATTGGAGAAGAGCGCTACCATCACAAGCACCCATTTCACTTGCTCATGCACGACGGCAGGCTCACGCGCGGCCAGCTTCAAGCGTGGGCTCTCAACCGTTATTACTATCAAAGCCGTATCCCCATCAAAGATGCGGCCATCCTCGCGCGCAGCGAAGATCCCGCCTTCCGCCGCGCTTGGCGCAAGCGCATCGTCGATCACGACGGCGACGGCACCAAGCCCGGCGGGATCGAAAAATGGCTGCGCCTGGTTGAAGCCACCGGCCTTTCGCGTGACCTAGCTTTGCGTAGCGCCGGCATCCTGCCAGCAACTCGTTACGCCGTTCAAGCCTACGTCGAATTTGTCTCCACGGGCTCTCATCTCGAAGCCGTCGCTTCGTCCCTCACCGAGCTCTTCTCGAAGAGGCTGATTACCCTGCGCATGGACCGCCTTCGCCAGCACTATCCCTGGCTCTCCGGCGGTCTCGACTATTTCACTGGCCGTCTCACACAAGCCACGGAGGACTGCGAATTCGCCCTGTCCTGGGTGGTGAAACACGCGCCCACGCGCCGAGAACAGGATTTGGCCCACGCCGCGTTGCGTGCCAAATGCGACATTCTGTGGGCCCAGCTCGACGCGCTCTATTTTGCTTATGTCAATCCTGGTTGGCCACCCCCGGGCGCCTTCCAGCCCGCAAGGGAATCTTGAAGAACTTACCATGCCGCCTGAACTGCACAGCCGCCCGCGCCTAGCTCCCGGATGCCGCCTTGGGGAAAACAGCCAGCAGCGCGTCCTCCTCATGCCGGAACGCGCTTTGCGCTTGAATGGCCCGAGTCTCGAAATTGTCGAGCGCTGCGACGGCCAACACACCGTCGAACAGATCGTTAGGGAATTGCAGAAAATCTATTCCCAAGCCGCGCCGCAAAAGGTCGAGCAGGACATCCTCGGCTATCTAGCGCTTTTAGAAGAGAGACGCGCTCTGGACTTCGAGTTGTAACCCGGCATTTTTTGCCGGTGTCTTTTCGTTTTGTGGCGGGCCCGATCGGATGGGGAGCCCATTTCTTCTGACCATGACATCTACGATTCCCAATCCGCTCGCGCTCATCGCAGAACTCACCCACCGCTGCCCGCTCCATTGTGTCTACTGTTCGAACCCACTCGAGTTACAGTCTCGCGCTGGCGAACTCCCCACAGAAATCTGGTGCCGGGTCTTCAAAGACGCTGCCGAAACCGGTGTCCTCCAAATTGATTTCACCGGAGGGGAACCGCTCGCCCGCCCCGACATCGTCGATCTCGTCCGCGCGGCGCGCTCCGCCGGCCTGTACGTCAATCTCATCACCTCCGGCCTGCCCCTGGATGAAACGAGGCTCGCGGCACTGGTGGAAGCCGGGCTCGACCACATGCAACTGAGTTTCCAGGGCGCGCGTGAAGAAACCGCCAATGAAATTTCCGGCGCAAAGTCGCATACCCAAAAGCTCCGCGTTCTTGATTGGCTCAGGCATCGCCGCCTGGCCGTTACTCTCAACTTCGTCATCCACCGCCGCAACATCGATCAACTTGAAGAAATGCTGGCCCTGGCGGAGTCTTCCAGCGCGACGCGCATCGAATTCGCCAATGTCCAGTACTACGGATGGGCCTTTGCCAATCGTGAAAACCTGCTGCCAACGCGTGAACAGTTAGATCATTCGGTCGAATTTTTGAAACGCGAACAGCAGAGATTGCAGGGCAAAATCCGCATCGAATTTGTCGTCCCGGATTATTACGCCACGTATCCCAAGCCCTGCATGGGCGGGTGGGGACGCAAACTGATGCTGATCACGCCGACCGGCGATGTGCTCCCGTGCCATGCCGCGCAAGTCATTCCTGGGCTCTCCTTTGAAAACGTCAAAGACCACGGTCTGCGTGACATCTGGGAGCAATCCGCCGCGTTTCAGAGATTCCGCGGCGAGGACTGGATGCAGCAACCTTGCAAGACCTGCGACCGGCGCGAGCAGGACTTCGGTGGCTGCCGCTGCCAGGCATTGCTGCTCGCAGGAAATGCCGCTGCTACCGATCCAGTCTGCTCGCTCGCGCCGCTGCGCTCCAAAGTCGATGCCCTCCTGGCAGCAATAAACACCCCGACATCCGTGCAGAATCTCACCCAGCCCTCCTGGCTTTATCGCTCCAACCCTGCCTAGCCCGGACTACCACCGGCCTTGTAGAGGCGCGGCCTTATCCTGAGCGGGCAAGGAGGTGGGCCATCTAGCACCCGAATCTGCAAGCGTTTCAGTCGTTGGCAGGCGCGGCAGTAGTTTCTCCCGATGTCCGTGGGAGCCTCATGACCACACGAAACAAAAAGAATAGACTCCCCACTAGCACCAGCGATCCAAACACCGCCAGCGTATAAGGCCCGCCAATTCGCTTCGCCACTCCGCCGGCGAGCAGTGAGCCAATCGGCTGCACCCCCATGAACATCGTTGCGTAAACCGCCATCACTCGGCTGCGCAGTTCATCCGGCACGCGGTTCTGAATGAGCGTGTTGGTCGCCGCCATCTGCGAAGTAGCCGCGAACCCCACTACGAAGAGCAACGCAGTACACAGCCAGAAAACCCTTGCCTGCGAAAAGATAATTAGAGCTACCGCGCACGTCGTAGAAGTCGCCGCAATCCAACGAGCCAGACCCCGGTAGTGCGTACGCGCCGCAAATTGCAGCGCGCCTAGTACGGCGCCCACCCCGGCCGCACTCATCAGCAATCCCAGCGTGCGCGCGCCTCCCTTCAGGATGTCATTCGCGTAGATCGGCAGGAACACCGAATACTGCAAACCAAAGAGACTCAACACGCTGAGCAGCAAGAGAGCCGATCGCACCGGCAGATCGCTCATCGCAAACCGAAAACCCTGCACAAAACTTCTCAGCGGCGAATCCTTGCTCGGTTTCATTACCGTTCGCTCGATCCTCATCATCAGCAGCGCCACGATCACGGCCACAAAGCTCAGACCATTCAGAAAGAAACACCAGCCTTCTCCGACCCAGGCAATGGCAAATCCCGCAATCGCCGGACCTACAACTCGCGCGCCATTGAAAATCGAGGAATTCAGTGCAATCGCGTTTGGAAGATCTTCCTTTCCCACCATCTGTATAAAAAACGCCTGCCGGATCGGCACGTCAAACGCGTTCACGATGCCTACAAGAAACGCGATGACGATGACTTCCCATTCGTGAATCACATTCGTCAGTGTCAACGCTGCCAGCGCGAACGCGAGAATCATGGAGCACGTCTGCGTGGCAATCACGCTGCGTTGCCGGTCGTAGTGATCCCCGACGTAGCCGCCAATCGAGGAAAGAAACAGCATGGGCACCTGGCTCGCGAATCCGAAGACCCCGAGCAGCGCCGCAGAACCGGTCAGCTTGTAGACCAGCCAAAGCTGCGCGGTCGTCTGCATCCACGTGCCAATCAGCGATATGAGTTGTCCCGCGATGAATAACTGAAAGTTGCGGTGCTGCATGGCGCGAAAGCGCGTGGACCCGGCCGGGTTGACCGCGGTGCGGTCACTTTTCAAAATATTCTCCCTCCACTGGTTGGATGCCGACGGCTTGAACTAGTCACCATGCCGTGAGAAGCCGCGTGTTGTCAACGCAGAGCGGGAAAAACGGAGAGTCGATTTGGCGGAGACTGGTCCTCGTAAGTGCGTCCGCCGCAAGCGGGCGCCCGGTTTGCAAGCGGTGTTGTGGGGTCTTCGGCGGGCTCGATGGGGAATAAAATAAGCGTAGCCCGTCACTGTCTGTCCTGTTTCAGGTCGCTGTGAATTGAAATGAAAACTGAGAACTAACGACTACCGCCTTATTCGCTCGGTGGCTCCGGCGCTCCGCCAACGTGCAGATGGCTCAGGTCACGAAGCGTGGCCCTATCTTCCTCGCTCATGCCCCGAGTGAAATTTGGGTCACTTAGGTGCTGATTGCGTGCCGACTCCGGCATGTTTTTCAGCACGCCCAATCGTTGTTGGATCGCACGCTTGCGGTCCGGCGGCAACTGCTGCCACTTTGGCAGCACATCATTGCGGATGTGCTGGCGCTGTTCTGGCGTTAGTTTACCCCACACTTGCGCGCGCTCCTGCAATTCCTGTCGCTGCGCGGGCGGCAGGCTTTGCAGCCGCCGATTGTTCTCCAGGACCCGCTGCTTCTCCCGTGGACTCAGGTTATTGAATTCCTTATTCGGCGAGTACGCCGATGGAGGCCGGTTCGGATTGACATTTTGCCGCGGCGCCGTCTCCGCCCGATTTGCGTTCGAGTTGGGCGGACGGTTCGCGCCAGAGTTTTGCCGCCGGTTTTGCGCTCCCCGTGCTTCCTGCTGCTGTTGCCGGCGCTCCTGTCTTTGTGCTTGTCTGGGCTTTTGCTTTTCCTGCTTGGCCGGCTTATTGTCCTGCCGATTCTGCGCCCAATTCGCGCGCGGTCCGTCTGCCAAGCACGGCACCGCCAGCGCCGCGCCCATACCCAGCCCCATCAACCATTCCGCGAATTTGAGTTTCCATTTCATTTGTGGTTACATCTGTTGATTCGGCTTGGTGTCACTCGTGTCATCAGCCTGCACCGGCTGCGGCAAGTCGCTCAACGGTGCAAAATCTGAAATTACATCGTAGTTTTCCAACACCGACATATTCTGATTGATCTTATCGATGTCTCCGGCATTCAACGGTGTGTCCGCCGTTTGCGACCCCACCCACACCATCGCCGCTACCAGCATCGACGCCGCAAACGCCACCCTCGGCGAGGACGCGAACCACGCCCACCAGTTTTGCTTCGCCGGCTCCGCTGCCACGCGCGCCTGCATGCGAACATCAAACGCCGCCGACGGCTCGATCATCGGCAACTCGTCCAGCAACACGTGCACCGCGCGAAATTCGTTCACGCGCAACTGGCACACCGCGCACGTCGAAAGATGCTTCTCCATCTCCAGCCGTTCGCCTTCCTTCAGGCGCCCGTCCATATATCCCAAGATCTTGCTTTCCATCCGGCCACAACTCATGACGTCCTTCCCTTCCTGGCCCAACCTCTATCGCACCGCCCGTTGCGCCACGAGGGGGGCTAGTTCCACTCGCAGCGTTTCATACGCACGGAAGAGCAACGATTTCAGAGCGCTCTCCGAGCATTCCAGGATCTTCGAAATCTCTCCGTAGTCCAGCTCCTGATACTTGTGCAGCAACACCGCCGCGCGCTGCTTCTCCGGAAGCTTTTCAATGGCCCGCCGGATCATTTTCCGCCGGGTCTCCTCGATCAGGTGCTGCTCGATGTTCGGGTGCATCTCGGCCACATCCAGCTTCTTCTCCTCGCCGTCCTCGGCATCCGCCGTCAGCGGTGCATCCAGTGAGATTTCCATCCGCTGGTAGCGGTTGTCCCGCACCGAATTTAACGCCAGATTTGTCGCGATCCGGAAAAGCCAGGTAGTGAACTTCGCGCTCGGCACGTAGTCTTCCCGCGCGCGGTACACTCGCAAAAAAACTTCCTGTGCCAGATCTTCCGCCTGTTCTCGGTTCCGCACCATCCGATACAGGAAATTAACCAGTGGAGTCCTGTAGCGATGGAGCAGCAGCGCGAACGACTGTTCGTCACCCGCCTGCACGTCCAGCATCAGTTGGACGTCCGACCTGGCCATAGCCGCCACACTGTATCAAACCCATGTAGTCTCAGAAAGTTGCAATTGGTAGGAGTACTTGGGGGCGAAGATACAGCGAACCTAAACGTGGAATAAATACCTCATTATCAACAAACTGACAACCCCAGCAAATACCAGGAGCGCCATTCGCCAATGGGGCTCCCGGTTCACTTCCGGCAATAAGTCCGTGGCCGCCACGTACAACGTGACCCCTCCTGAAAGCGGCAACGCGTATTTCAATTGCCCCTCGAGGGAGCTCGTTAGCACCACGCCAGCCACCGTCGCCACTCCCAATAACCCGGCCGCCAGAATGGCGTTGCGCTTTCCCTGCCCGCTTGCCAACACCACCGAAGCCACCGTAAATCCCTCCGGCAGCTTATGCAGAAACACCGCGAAGAAGATCACCGCTCCCAGCCACGTGGACACCAGAAATCCCGCCGCAATGGCCACGCCGTCAAAAAACGTATGAATCGTCATCCCCACCAGCACGCTCGTCCGCGCGTGATAGTGGCTCACCTCTTCGCAGTGGGTCTCTTCTCCAAAATGAAAATGCGGCGCCAGCGTATGTTCAAACAGGTGCACAAGGAAGTAGCCAATCAAGACATACAGCAGCGCGCTCTCGCCCGACAGCCGCACGGACTCCGGAATCACTTCGACGAATGCCACCGCCAGCATGTATCCCGCGCCCAGCGCCAGAAAATATTGCAGAAATTTCCTCGGCCAATCCTTGTGAACAACAAAATATCCACCGATCAAATTCCCCGCCGCGGCCACGAGCCCCAGCCCCGCCGCCAGCGCCGTCCGAAATCCCAGATCATGTCCCATCGCCAGTAGCACCGGCTTCAGCCCGTGTTCACCCAGAATGCCTGAACAAGATCACATCCCCTTCTTCGACAACGTACTCTTTCCCCTCTAGCCGCACTTGCGCTTTCTCCCGCGCCGCCGCCAGGCTCCCCGCCGCCAGCAGATCATTCCAACGCACCACTTCCGCCCGTATGAAACCCTTTTCGATGTCGCTATGAATCGCCCCCGCCGCCTTCACCGCTGTTGCGCCCTTTCGAATCGTCCACGCCCGCACTTCCGGCTCCCCAGCCGTGAAGAACTGGATCAGGCCCAACAAGTCATACGTCGCGCGAATCAACCGGTTCAGCCCCGGTTCCTTCAATCCGTACGATGCCAGCAGCTCCGCGGCCTCTTTCTCATCCATCTCCGAGAGTTCTGCCTCCAGCCGCCCGCAAATCACCACCACGGCCGCATTCGTCCGCCCTTCTAACGAATTCAATTTGTGCCGCTCCACTGCCGTGTCCAGCTTATCCGCTTCGTCGTCCCCCAGGTTCAACACGTACAACACCGGCCGTGCCGACAAAAACAAAAATCCCCCAATCGACTTTCTCTCCTCCGGGGTCAACTCCAGCTCCCGCAACGCTTTCTCCGCCTCCAGATGCACCTTACATTTCTCCAGCGCCGTCTTCTCAATCTCCAGAATCGGATCCCGCTTCTTCTTCAAATCTTTATCCACGCGCTCCAACCGACGCGTAATCTGATCGTGATCCGAGAGCATCAGCTCCAGATCCAGATTCGTCGCGTCGCGCAAAGGATCAATGCTCCCCTCGGAATGCGGCACCGAAGGATCGTCAAAAACGCGAATCACATGCGCAATCACATCCACCTCGCGCAACTGTGCCAGCGCATCGCGCATGCGCTCCTTCTGCATCCCCCCCAAGTCCACGTAATTCACGGTGGCATACGTGATCTTCTTGGGGTTATACAGCTTGGCTAACTCCACCAGCCGCGGTTCCGGCACCCTCGCCACACCCACATGCGTCGCCGACGCCCCACCCTTCCCCTCAACATGCGCTTTCGTCAGGATCCGAAACAGCGTGGTCTTCCCAACCTGCGGTAGTCCAATAATTCCCGTCTGCACGCGAGCCCTTTCAACACGCTAATTTCCGCCTGCACAAACCCATCATCCTAGCACACCCCTCGCACCACCCATTGGCCTGGTGCGGCCATGCCGTTGTAGTGGAGTTTATCCTGACTCCCTCGGGAAGGCGGACCGCTCTTCGCCTTCACCCTGCTGCCAGATTCACATTCTTGCAAACGAAATGACATGTTCTCCCGTCATAATGTGGGACGCGAGCGAAGGACACGATTCCTTTTTCATGCCGCCAACAAGCATCACAGTCTTAGATCTCTCCGCCTACGTCGGCCTACTCGCCGTCGGCGCCCTCACCCTGAACATGCTCCTCGGATTGCTCATGGCCTTCCGCTACAGCCCTCACCGCTCCTGGCCCCATCGCCGATTCAATTATTTCCGGCTACACAACTGGATGGGCTACGTTGCCCTCGGCGTTTCAATCCTTCATCCGGCGATTCTGCTCTCTAGCAAGAATCCCCGCTTCCGCATTCTCGACCTCGCCTACCCAGTCCATTCGCCTTCCCAGCCCCTCGACAACACCATCGGCGCAATCGCTATCTATTTGCTAGCGTTTGTCGCTGTCACTTCCTACATACGCATCCGTCTCGGCCGACATCTTTGGAAGTCCTTCCACTTCTCCGTTTATTTCGCCGCCGCCGCTCTTTTCTGGCACAGCCTATTCACCGATCCCGCCTTGAAGAGTGCCCCCATGAATTGGTTCGATGGCGGCAAACTCTTCGTCGAGTCTTGCGTGCTCCTCATCGCCGCCGTCAGCCTGCTACGCCTTCGCTACGCTCGCAAGAAAGCCTGTTACGCCCGCCAATCCACGCCTTGACCGATACATACGGGAGTTTTGAACGCTTCTCTCTGGTGAACTTCCTCTCCAGGGTTACCTGCGCCACGCACATCTCTGGTATTGACCGCGGCTTCATTTCAGGTAGAGGAAGTAGCCTCCCCGTCTCTGCGCTAACTTGCCGTTCCCCTCCGCTAGGGTCCGCCTTCCCACGCGGACTGCTCTTCAACCGTCTGAACTGAACACTTTTCCACAGCAGCTGCGTCCAACAAACTGCTAATCTTTTGCATAGTTTCCCAGTCTGGAGCCAGACCGTGACTAAGGAATTTCGCCTGCCGCCATTCGACCTGCGCCTCGCAATGGACACCCTGGCGGCAAGAGATCCGCAACTCGCCCCACTGATCAAAGAAACTCAGGAGTTCCGCATCGAGACCGACGGAGCGGAAAGCCCTTACGAAACCCTTCTCGAAGCCATCGCCTATCAATCCATCTCCGGCAAGGCCGCCGCCACTATCTTCGGCCGCATCAAGGCCCTCGGCTCCAACGGCCGCCCGCCTTCGCCGGAACAGATGCTCAAGCTCCGCAAGCCCATCCTTCGCAGAGCCGGCCTCTCCGAGGCAAAAGCCCTGGCCATGAAAGACCTCGCGCAAAAAACAATCGACGGCGTCGTCCCCACCTTCGAACAAGCTGAAAAACTCTCCGACGAAGAGCTTGTCAAACGCCTCGTCGCCGTCCGAGGCATCGGCGCCTGGACCGTCGAAATGTTCTTAATCTTCCGACTCGGTCGCCCCGACGTTCTCCCCATCCACGACCTTGGCGTGAAAAAGGGTTGGTCCATCACCTACGACAAAAAACACATGCCCAGACCCAAGGAACTCCTCGCCTTCGGCGAGCGTTGGCGCCCTTACCGCACCGTCGCCAGTTGGTACATGTGGCGCGCCTGTCAGCGCGCCGGCAGCGCCGCGGCGCGCAAGATCCGCCCCGCCCAAGCCCGCAGGCGCAAGCCCGCCAAGCCCAAACGCCCCGCCAGCAAGCGCCTCCCTCGGTAGAGACTGGGATTTAACGCGGCGCTCTTCGCTAGGCACGATCGGAACCAGTAGCGGGTTGTTGTGCAAATTTGGTGCGCTATGACCTTTTAGAATGAACCTGTGCAAAATGAAGGAATATTGTCAAGTCATCAACCTGGTTACCTGGCTTTTAGTGACCAGCACCTAAATCTTTCGCCATCAAATACATAGCCGCCAATCCCGCCAGCAGTACGCCGCTCTCCAGTGAAACCGAAGCCCGGTGCAATCGGCTGAACTCCGCAAGTAATGGGCTGTCTGCCACGGTCGCCTGGATTGATCCCATCTGCACGCGTAGCGCCGCCATCCTGGGGCTAACCGCATGTTGTGACACGACTGTGAGCAGCATCATCAGGACCACACACAGTGCCGCCGGCGTCGCAAGACTCGCGAACGTGCGCGTTCTCAACGAACGAGCCAGCAGAATGGCAATCCCGCACACCACTCCGATCATGTGCATCCGCCCCAACCCGTACCCCACCATCGCCCCCGCCTGGTCCCGGCTCGCTAAAATCCGAAACGCCCCCGGCGCCACGACAAAGCTCAGGAACACGTCGCTCCCCAGCCACAGGCCCAAGCCTAGAAACTCGATGGTGCGCAGCAAGCTCGCCATTGGAGCACTATACAAGACCGCTCCTCTTGAACCAAAATGGTTCCATGCTGAAACTTAATGCTTGCCGCCTGACATCCTCTCCCACGGCGCGAGGCTCACCCCCAGGAAGCGCACCGGGTTGACATGTTTCCGTCCGCAGCTTTGCGACTGGGGGCGCGACGCCTGCGGGGTTACCAGCCGAAGCGGAGGAAAACGCCGCGGAGTGGAAATACTTTGGACTATGCCGCAGCCTTGAAGACTTGCCCCGTCGTAATTGTTTAATCTCACGACTGGAAGCTCTCCTTCGACAAGGAGATGAAAGAGGTGCTGCGAAGAGCAGGAAATTCGCAAATGACGGAAACCTATATCGAAGCCGGCCGCTCCTGCTCCGACCACCGCATCGCACTCCAGGCGGCTATCGTGCCATGTCGCGAAACCTTGTTTCCACTTGCTCCTAAATAACAAGTTCAGCACAAAAGTCGCACGACGACTGCACGTTCCCGACCGGTGGTGGGAGAATGAGAAGGAATGGTGGGCGACAAAGGACTTGAACCTTTGACCTCTCCCGTGTGAGGGGAGCGCTCTAACCAACTGAGCTAGTCGCCCGTCTTGCGTGGCCGCGACGCTTTGAACCGCCATCTATTTGTAACAGGAAGGACGCGGGTTTTCAACCAATGCCGACTGCCACCTCCCAAGTCGTCTCGCAGCTTCAGCGCTCCATCGCGCGCGCCATCTACGGCAAAGAAGAGGCCATCCAGCTCGCGCTGATCACTTTGCTTGCGCGCGGTCACCTGCTCATCGAAGACGTTCCCGGCGTCGGCAAAACGACTCTCGCTCAGGCTCTCGCAAAATCCTTTCATTGCAGCTTTCAGCGCATCCAATTCACCTCGGACCTGCTTCCCAGTGATGTTCTCGGCGTCAGCGTCTACAATCCCGAGTCGCGCGAATTTGAATTTCGCTCCGGCCCAATTTTTGCCAACGTCGTCCTGGCCGACGAAATCAATCGCACCACTCCGCGCACGCAATCCGCTCTTCTCGAAGCCATGAACGAAGCGCAGGTCACTGTCGACGGCAAGACCCTCCCACTGCCGCAGCCGTTTCTGGTGATCGCCACACAAAATCCCGTCGAACATCACGGCACCTATCCCTTGCCGGAATCGCAGCTCGACCGCTTTCTAATGCGCATCAAAATGGGCTATCCCTCGCACGAAACCGAAAAGGAAATTCTGCGCAAGCGTGTTGGCGATAATCCTCTCGATTCGCTCGACCCGATTGTGGATGTCAGCGATGTGCTGGCCATGCAGGACGCCGTCGCGCACGTCAAAGTCGACTCCAGCCTGCACGACTACGCTCTCGAAATCGTCAATCGCACGCGCAAGAGTGAACAGCTGGCTTTGGGTGTCAGCCCGCGTGGCACACTCATGCTTCAGCGCGGTGCACAGGCCCGCGCTTATCTCGATGGCCGCGACTATTGCCTCCCCGACGACTTCAAACAGCTCGCCGTTTCGGTTTTCTCTCACCGTGTTGTCGCCAGTTCGCGCCATGCCTCGTTGCAGAAAAAATCGGAAACCACCGATTCCGTTCTTCGCGATATCGTTGAATCCGTACCCGTCCCTTTATGATCGCCTGGCTGTGAGCGTGCCATCAACCATCGCGCAACTCTGGGCCAAGGCTGACCGCCCCGCCGTGCGGGCGTTCTTTCTCTCGATCACGGCACTCACGGCTGCACTCCTTCTGGCCCTGTATTCCGGGGCCGCCGCGGAACTGGGCCACTTCGCGCTCGCCAGCACTTCGGCGCTCGCCGCGCTGGCCATTGCCGGCTGGGTGGGAGTGACGCTCGTTCCCATCCTGGCGAAGCGCACGCCGCTTCGCTGGATCGGTTACAAAATGGAGTACCGCATCACCCTCGAGGGTTGGATCTATCTCGGCGGGATCCTTCTTGTCGCACTCGCGGCGCTGAACACCGGAAACAATCTCCTCTTCCTGATTCTTGCGAGCCTCATCGCACTCGTTTTGATGTCCGGCATTCTCTCTTCCATCACCCTCTCGGGCATCGAAATGCGGCTCGTATTGCCCGAACATATTTTCGCGGGCCAGCCGGTTCGTGTGATGGCCGAGCTGGGGAACGAAAAGTTGACGCTGCCTTCGTTTTCACTGCGCCTCGAAGCCACCAAGACAAAACAGGCCCCCGCCGCTATGCTCGAAACGCCGGTGTACTTTCCTTATCTTCCAAAACACGACCGCGTGCAGCAAACCATTCCCATGACCTTCCCGCGGCGCGGCATCTATCGTCAGGATGCTTTCCGCATCGTGACCCGTTTCCCCTTTGGCTTCCTGCGGAAAGCGCGCCAAATCAACTTGAAAACGGAAGCGCTGGTCTATCCATCCGTCGAACCAGGTGCTGAATACATGGAAATCCTGCCCGGCCTGCAGGGGGCGCTGGAAAGCCTTACGAAAGGCCGCGGCCAGGATCTCTATGCGCTGCGGGATTACCTCCCCACGGACAGTGCGCGTCACGTGCATTGGAAAGCTTCCGCGCGCTCTGGTTCATTGATGGTCCGCGAATTCACGCGTGAAGATGATTGCCGCATCCTCCTGGTCCTCGATCCCCATCTATCCGAGGAAGAATCCTCCTGTCTGAGACCGGGACTGGCTGCGACGAATGAGCGTTTCGAGCGCGCCGTCACTATCTGCGCCAGCCTGGCCTGGCACTTTTACGAAAACAATTCTTTGCTGCAATTCCGGACTGCCGGCGTGGAAACTCCGCTAGCCCCCGCCGACGAAATCATTTTCGCCATTCTCGAGCACCTGGCGATCGCGCAACCCCTACCATCCGATCCCCACCAATCGCTCATGGCCGATCTAGCCGCCTCGCCCGAGCTTTTCAAAATCATCGTTACCAGCCAGCCCCACGGCTCCGTCCCCGCCTCGGTGTGGAGTTCTTCGTATGTCGTCTTCCTCGACGATCCTGTGCAGTAATGGGGGACGGGCATTCCAGCCTGTCCACTTCGTCCAGCAAAATATTGAGGAAGCGGACAGACAAGAATGTCTGTCCGACTGGAGCTGTGCGAGAATGAGCCAACAATATGATGCTAAACAGCAAGGAACTCGCTACATTTCGAAAACAACTGCTTTACTGGTTCCGCCGATTTCAGCGTGACCTGCCCTGGCGGCGGACGAAAGATCCCTATCGCATCTGGCTTTCCGAAATCATGCTGCAGCAGACCCGCGTTGCGGCGGCTATTCCATACTATGAACGATTTCTGCAGCGCTTTCCGGACGTGCGCATGCTCGCCACTGCGCCGCAGGAAGAAGTGTTGCGCTGGTGGGCAGGTCTAGGCTATTACAGCCGCGCGCGCAATCTGCAGAAGGCCGCGCAGGAAATTGTTGCCAAGTACGGCGGAGAATTTCCAACGCGCTTGAAGGATCTTCTCACCTTGCCCGGCATCGGAAACTACACAGCCGCGGCGATTCTCAGTATGGCCTTTGGCGAAAAACACGCCGTCCTCGACGGCAATGTCGCGCGCGTCCTTGCACGCCTGGGGGCCATTCGCGGAGACCTCCGCGAGTCACAGCGTTGGCAAGAGTTGCAAAAAACAGCGGATGGCTTGCTCGAACCGAAATACCCGGGTGATTGGAATCAGGCCATCATGGAACTTGGCGCAACTGTGTGCACTCCAAGATCGCCGCAATGTCTGCTCTGCCCCGTCGCCCAATACTGCGAAGGGCGCAGGCTGGGCATCGCCGAATCCTTACCGGAAAAACGGATAAAGCACACCACCGTGGAAGTCACTCTGGTCGCTGCCGTATTCGTAGATGGAAAAGGCCAAACTATTCTGTATCCACCGCCGAAGCGAACAAAAGAGAAAGCCTCGGCCGATCACGTGCCGACGCTGGTTTCAAATATGTGGCATTTCCCGACGCTCCCGGTGACCGCAGAGCCAGCCGGGTATCTCCTGGCGTTCCTGCGAAGGCGCATTCCCGGAGTGCAAAACCGCAAGTGGCAACTGGTACCCACCGGCAAAGTCCGTCACACGGTAACGTACCGCGCCATCACCGTCTTGCCCTTCCTCATCGACGTAAAAAAACTCCCCCGCATCACGGGCGCAAAGCAGGTTCCGCTCCGTGACATCTCCAGCCTGCCCGTTTCTAACCTTACTAGGAAAGTCGCCCGCGCCGCTTTGGCCGCCCACTCTCATTCCCGGCTAGCGCTAAAGAGTTATCCTTTCGCCCCGCCACCTTTGTGCGGTGCACCCCAAGTGCTACGATAAAAGTGAGCCATGGCTGCGTCCATCACGACTTCGAGTGACCCCGCGCTGCCGGCCGAGCGTTTCTTCCGCACGTCGCTTTCGCTCCTGATTCTTACCTCGACTCTCACGCTGGTGAGCACCGGGAAGCTGGATGTCATCACTAGCTTTGCGGCCCCACTCGCCGTGCTCTTTAAAGGCTTCCGCTCGTGGCATGGGCGCCCGGCCGAAATTTCACATCGCGCCGCAACCTGGTGCGTCCTCGCTTACCTGGCATTCTTCCCCGTGGACGCCTTGTTTCTCTCACGTTTCTCTGTTGGCAACTCGGCCAATCCGCCGCTATTCGCCGCGCTCCTGGGAGCGGTCCATTTTCTGATTTTCGTCACCATCGTACGTTTCTATAGCGCTGTCACGGACCGTGACGCGCTGTTTCTCTGCATGCTGTCTTTCGCGGCTATTCTTGCCGCGGCCGTTCTTACCGTCGATACCACTTTCCTGATTCTTTTTTTCATCTTTCTCCTGTTTGGTATTTCCACTTTCGTCGGGATGGAATTACGCCGCGGAGCCGTCGGCGCCGTCTCGCCTGCTCTCCATCTGCACACCGAGCGCGATCGAAAATTGAATCGCGCGCTGAGTCTTGCGGCTCTGAGCGTGGCGGTCGGATCCATCGTCCTTGGTGGCGTGCTGTTTTTCTTTTTTCCGCGTTTCAGCGCCGGATATCTCGGCCGCGCCAGCTTCAGCCCTTCGCTTATGACCGGCTTCACCGAAAACGTCGAGCTCGGTCAAATCGGCGAAATCAAAAGGAATTCCGCAGTAGTAATGCGCGTGCAAACGGGTAAGCCAGTCAGTTACGACCGGCTGCGCTGGAGGGGCATTGCGCTCACGACCTTTGACGGGAGGCGGTGGACTTCTTCGGATCACAAGCCGGAAGAACTGAAGCCCAAAGAGGATGGGTGGATTTCCACGGATTCGACACCCAAGACCGATTCGCATGATCCTGGCATGTTCTACACCATATACCTCGAACCGCTTGCCACCGATGCCATTTTCGTCCCCGGGAGAGTCACTCGTCTTCGCGGAAATTTTACCGGTGAAGGCGGAAACTCGTTTGCCGCGATGCGCCGCACTTCTATCCTTCGGGATTCCACCGGTACGCTTTTGAATCCTTTCCACAATTACAGTGCCGTACGGTATGCCGGTATTTCCAGCTTGCCTCCCCTCAATGCCGTCAAGCTGCGCGCGGCTTTGACGGACTATCCTCCGTATATCACCGCAACATATCTGCAGCTTCCTCCGCTTGATCCGCGCATTCCGGAGCTTGCCAAACAGATTACGAAGAATGCTATCACTCCTTTCGACAAGACCGTGGCGATCGAGAGCTACCTGCACAATCGTTTCACCTACACCTTGAATCTGATCGGTAAGCCGGGGGACGATCCGCTCGCTCATTTTCTATTTGAGACTCACGCGGGCCACTGCGAATACTTTGCTTCGGCGATGGCCATCATGTTGCGCACGCTCGGCATTCCTTCGCGCGAAGTCAACGGTTTCTTGCCGGGCGAATACAACGACCTGGGCGGAGATTACATCGTCCGCGCAAGTGACGCGCACAGCTGGGTAGAAGTCTATTTTCCCCGCATGGACTGGCAAACATTCGATCCCACACCGGCTGGTCCTGAAAATGAGACCGGCTTCCTGACGCGCCTAGGGCAGTACGCCGACTGGATGGAGATCACCTGGAGCGAGTGGGTAATCGGCTACGACTTCGCACACCAACTGGCTCTGGCGCAGAACCTGCAGCGGGGCTCGCGAAATTGGAGCGACTCCGCGCGCGGCTGGTTCGAACGGAAGCAACGCGCGGGTAAGAAATGGATAAAATCGTGGCAGCTTCAGCGGGGCGTGCTGGGCTATTTGCTGCCGATCGCGCTGGTGCTTTTTCTGGTGGCCTTGCGATTCAATCTTCTCGCTGAACTGAGCCGCCGCGTCCGCTTGTTTTTTCAATTGCGCCGATCCAAAATAGTTCGCACCGATCCCCAACTTGCATCGCGGCTCTATGCGGAACTGCTGCGAATACTGGCGCGCCGCGGATTGATGCGCGATGTGTCGCAGACACCGCTAGAATTCGCTGCCGCGGTGGATTCACCAAGTCTGGCCCCCGTCGTCCGGGAATTCACGCAGCTCTACGCCCACGCGCGCTTCGGCGGCGGGCCTTGCGATACGACGCGCCTGCGTCAACTGCTCGACCGGGTTCGCGCGGCATTGCGTGGACTTTAGAGACAAATTTTGCCGTGCCAAGAGTAGTCGCCCGCCGCGGCCTACAAACACCAACATGAACAGCTCATGTTACAATTGAGGGTTGCGCAAAGCGGTAAATTTACAGTTTATGACTAAGGTCGGATTCGTCAGCCTGGGATGCCCCAAAAACCTCGTCGACAGCGAGGTGATGATGGGTATTGTTGAGCGCGAGGGCTATGAACTTACGCCGCGCGCCGAGGAAGCTGAAGTACTGGTAGTCAACACCTGTAGCTTTATCGAGTCGGCGCAAAAGGAGTCCGTGGATGCCATTCTGGAAATGGCAGAGCACAAAAAATTCGGCGCGGCAAAAAAACTGATTGTGGCGGGCTGTCTGGTCGAACGGTTTCGCGCGCAGATTCTAGAACAAGTTCCGGAAGTGGATGCGGTGGTGGGCACAGGCGAAATTGAACGAATAATGGAAGCGGTGAAAGGCGACCTTCGCGTGCTCCCCGCGCAGCCGCCCGCGTTTCTTTATCACCACCTGACGCCGCGCATCGTCACCACGCCGAAACACGCGGCCTACATCAAGATCGCTGAAGGCTGCGACCATCCCTGCACGTTTTGCATTATTCCGCAGCTTCGTGGCGCGTTTCGCAGCCGCCGATTCGAATCGGTGGTGCGCGAGGCGGAGAATCTGGCCAAGGCCGGCGCGCGGGAAATCACCCTTATCGGCCAGGACACGACTTCTTACGGCGAAGACTTGGGCCTGCGGGACGGCCTCGCGCAATTGCTGGAAAAACTTGCGCTGACCGACGACTTGCTGTGGGTGCGATTTCTGTACGCCTATCCAAATCGCGTCACGCAGAAATTGCTCGACGCGATTGCCGCGCATCCGCGGCTCGCCAAGTACATGGACATGCCGTTGCAGCACGCCAGCCGCAACGTGCTGGCGCGGATGAAGCGCGGTTCGAACGGCGATGCCTTCTTGAAATTGCTGGAGCGCATTCGGACGACAATTCCCGGAGTTTCACTACGCACATCGTTCATCGTGGGCTTCCCGGGCGAAACCGAAAACGATTTTGAGGAGTTGTGCGACTTCGTAAGAACGGCAAACCTCGATTGGATGGGCGTTTTCGAGTATTCCGACGTGGACAACGCGGGTAGCTACGCGCTAGAGGAAAAAGTGGATGCGGAAACGATCAGCGATCGTCGCCATCGCTTGATGGCCATTCAGAAAAAGATCTCACGAGAGAACCTGCGAGCGAGATATTTGAGGACAACCTCGCGCGCTTCGAAGAAGCGCACTTTCATGGCGCTGATCGAAGGGCCTTCAAAGGACAATCCTCTCGTCTGGGAAGCGCGACTGGAAGGCATGGCTCCGGAGATCGACGGGAAGCTGTACCTCACCGACATTGAATTGCCCGGCGGAGAAGTCGCGGAAGCCGGCGACGTCACCCGCGTTGAAATTACCAAGACAGACGCGTACGACCTGATCGGCCGGGTCGCCGAAATTCTGCCCCGGCCTGCCGCACCGGCCGGCCCCAGCGCTGTGCCCATGCCGCCGGTTCCGTCCGCCGAAAAGCTTCATCGCATCGCCACCGGGGCACGCCTCCGCGTCCTTGGCTAATCGGCATTTCTTACCACCAAAGCGAGGGCTCTCGCGGCTTGTCGCGCCGCCGCGGTCATCCTGAGCGCAGCGAGATCGGCGAACTTCGTCGATTCTTCCCCGCATGACCTCTCCTCGCGTGGCGGCGGGAATCCAGCTCCTTATTGTGGTGTGAACTTGGGGGTGAGTTATACTCTTCTTTCAAGGATAGCGTTTCCTTGGCCTCTGTGTTTTTTTTTGCGCTTTGTGCTGAAAGACGTTACACCGGGGCCACCCGACAAGGTCGGGACAAGTAGCCGGACAACAGCGTTGGCAGAGAAGAAGAGAACCACGCCATGAAGCACAAGTGCCCCATCTGCAAAGCAGCGACTGACAGTGCGGTCCACACGGACTTCCCTTTTTGCAGCGAGCGCTGCCGGGAACGGGATCTGGGTAACTGGGCCAGCGAGAAATACGTGGTCTCCGAACCAGTTTTCAATGAAGATGACATTGCTGCAGGCGAGGGGAACACCATTGTCCCTGATTTGGACAATGACTTGGACAACCCGAATGACGCCGAACACTGATGCCACAGCAGCGCCCCAAACACCGCCCCAGAAGCCGCGACTCGCGCTGGCAATCGCCACTGCTTTCGGCGTGGGATACATCCCCAAGGCTCCCGGAACGTTCGGTTCACTGGTCGGAATTGCCGTTGCGATTCTTACGCACCCCGTTAGTCTGATCTTGATCATTGGACTCATCTTCCTTCACGGCAGCGGCGGCCTAGGCATCGATATGCCGATGTTCCGAGGGCATACGGCGCCGGCGCTTCTTCTGATTCCATCTTTGGTAGCCCTCGTAACTGTCGGCCTCCTGGGAGTCTGGAGTAGCTCCAGCACCGCCACCTATGCGGGGCTCAAAGATCCGCAACATGTCGTTGTTGACGAAGTCTCCGGCATGCACTTAACGCTGGTGCTGGCGATCATGCCGGTGGGGTTGCCAACGGGCCTCCTGCCAGCAGACGAGGCCACCGTTTTCGGTCTCTACTCCGCGTTCAGTCTGCTCAATTGGAAATATCTCTTGCTGGGTTTTATACTTTTTCGAGTGTTCGACATTTGGAAGCCATGGCCGATCCGCCGGCTGGAAAAACTGCCCGCGGGCTGGGGAATCATGGCCGATGACTGGATGGCGGGCATCTACGCTGCAATTCTGCTGCGTGTCGCGTTACACTTTGGTTTGCTTACGTTTCACTTTGGCCTGGTATGAAATTCGGGTTCGGCTCGTCGGCAGAGAAAAATGGCATTCCGCACATTGAGAGAGTTGCGCCCACAGCGGCCATTCCAGGCGGAGAGATTACTATTCATGGGCGCGGTTTCGTCTCGAGCGCGCAGCCGCGTCCGGTGGTGCGCTTCGGGGAAGCGGAAGCCAGCATCGCGCTGGCCAGCGAAAACCGTCTGGTGGCGCGTGTTCCGGAAGGTGCGAACGGCGGAGTGGTGCTCGTCGCCACTGCCGGCCACGAAAGCCAACCGCATCCCGTACACATCGGCCTGCAAATCGCGGACAACCTTCATCCCGTCGCGAACCCCGCGGTCGATCCGGACGGCAACATTTACGTCACGTTTTCCGGCCCGCGAGGCCAGCGTGTCCCCGTCTCGCTTTACAAGATCACGGCGAATTACAGCGTGAAGCCGTTCATCACTTCTTTGATGAATCCCAGCGGCCTGGCGCTCGATGGCCTGGGCAATCTCTTCGTTTCCTGCCGCAACGACGGTACCATCCATCGCATCACGCCCGATGGCCGCGCAGAGCAGTGGATCGAAGGCATGGGCGTCGCCACGGGAATTGCGTTTGATCACAACGGCAATCTGTACGTTGGCGACCGCAGTGGCACGGTTTTCAAGATCAGCCCGAGCCGCGAGATTTTTGTTTTTGCCACGCTTGAGCCTTCCATCGCCGCGTATCACCTGGCATTTCATCCCAGCGGCGATCTGTACGTTTCGGGGCCGACGACCTCCAGCTTTGACCGCATCCACCGAATCACGCAAGGCGGTGATGTCAGCGTTTTCTTCCGTGGCCTCGGCCGGCCGCAGGGCCTCGCTTTGGATCGCGACGGAAATCTTTATGTGGCGGGTTCTTATGCCGGCCGCCGCGGCATTGTGCGGATTACGCCGCAGGCTCAGGCCGAGGTAGTCCTCAGCGGCTCCGGCATTGTGGGCATGGCACTGCAGCCATCCGGCCGCGCGATTCTGGCCACCACGGAGGCCTTGTTTACGCTCGATTGGGACGTCCGCGGTTTACCATTGATCGGATAACTAAACAGATGAAAGCGGAAATCATCGCGGTTGGTTCGGAATTGCTGACTCCCGACCGCATGGACACGAACTCGCTGTTCCTGACGGAAGAGCTGAACAAGCTCGGCATCGAGGTGGTGCGCAAATCGATCGTCGGGGACAATCGGGATTATTTGAGCGCCGCGTTCAAAGAAGCCCTGGAGCGCGTGGAGCTGGTCATCGCATCAGGCGGACTGGGCCCCACGGAAGACGACCTGACGCGCGAAACCGTCGCGGACCTTCTGGGCCGCAAGCTGCACCTTAACCAGGAAATCCTCCGTTACATCGAAGGGCGCTTCCGCCAGCTCGGCCGGGAGATGCCGGCGGTAAACGTACGGCAGGCGATGGTCCCGGAAGGGGCGGAGATTCTCGAGAATCCGCGCGGTTCGGCGCCCGGGCTATGGCTCGAAGACGCGGGGCGTTTCATCGCGCTGCTACCCGGCCCGCCGCGCGAATTGAAGCCCATGTATCAGGAGCAGATTTTGCCGCGGTTGCAACGGCGCAGCTCGAGCATTCGAATGTTTCACCGGGAATTGCGCGTCGCGGGCATGGGCGAATCTAGCGTCGAGCAGCGCATCAAACCCATTTACACGCGCTACGCCGAGGTGAACACCACGATTCTGGCCGCGCCGGGAGAGATTCAGATTCATTTGCGGGTTTGGACCGACGACGCAGCGCAGGCGCAAAAAACGCTGGACGAAATCGTACAGGGATTCGAGATCGCACTGGCCGACCGCATCTTCTCGCGAGACGGCTCTTCAATGGAGGAAGTCGTGGCGGGCCTGCTGACGAGGAATAACTCTACTATCTCCGCCGCGGAAAGCTGCACCGGCGGGCTGCTGGCCCAGCGGCTCACCAGCATCGCGGGCAGCTCATCGTATTTCTTGGGCGGCGTCGTGAGCTACAGCAATGAGCTGAAAACGGCCTGGGCGGACGTCCCAGCGGAACTCATTCAGACGAAAGGGGCCGTTAGCAGTGAAGTAGCGATGGCGCTGGCGGAGGGCATTCGACGCCAGGTGGGAAGCACGCTGGGCATGGGCATCACCGGCATTGCCGGCCCGGGCGGCGGCAGCGAAGAAAAACCGGTCGGCACGGTGCACATCGCGCTGTCGCATGCCGGTGGCGTGAAAGAGCGTGGCGTGGTCTTTCCGGGCGATCGCGAAGCCATTCGCTGGCATGCCTCGCAACTGGCGCTCGATCTAGTGCGCATCCATTTCCTCTACAACGGAGGGGAGCCGCCGGCACGTAGTGCCAAAAGGTCTTGACCTCCCATGCGCTTGTTTATCGCGCTGGAGATTCCGGTCGCGGTGCGAGAAAATCTAGCGGCCTTGCTCAAGTCCTTGCAGGCCATCTCGCCCGAAACTGGCTGGGTGCGTCCGGAGAATCTTCACCTGACGCTTAAATTCATCGGTGAAGTCTGCGAAACAAAACTCGCAGCCATTCGAAGCGCTCTCGCCACAGTGCGCTCCGATCGACCTGTAACACTCCGTTTTCGCGGTCTCGGCTTTTTCCCCGACGAAAAACATCCTCGCGTTTTCTGGGCGGGCATCGAGGCTTCGCCGAATTTGAAGACCTTGTCGGCCGCTATCGACAAGGCCACGGAAAGACTTGGCATCCCGCGGGAACAGCGGCCTTTTTCGCCGCATCTGACACTCGCGCGATTCGGGTCTTCCGGGCTGCCGGAGAAACTTCGCGCCGCGATTCAGGAGAACGCGGCGCGCGAGCTTGGTTCGCTCCGCACTAGTCAGTTTCATCTGATCGAAAGCAAGCTAAAACCCTCCGGCGCGGAGTACACTACGCTCGAAAGTCTTCCGTTCGTGGCGGAGGCCTGACGGAGCATGCCGGAGTCTCGCCCATGGCCTTTCTGATCCCTTTTGCCGCTTATCTTCTTGGCTCGATTCCCTTCGGGCTGCTCCTCGCGAAATTATTCGGCGGCATGGATGTGCGCAAAGTTGGCAGCGGCAACATCGGCGCAACCAACGTCGCGCGCGTCGTGGGCCCGTTGGCTGGGACTCTCACGCTGGTCTTCGACACAGCAAAGGGCGCAGCAGCCGTTTGGCTCGCCGGTCGTTTCACCAACGAGAGCGCTACCTGGATGATGATGGCCGCTATCGCGGTACTGCTGGGACACTGCTTCCCGATATGGATCAGATTCAGAGGCGGCAAGGGCGTGGCCACAGCGCTCGGCGTGTTTCTTGCCCTATGCCCGCTTGCAGCCGTCGTCGCCCTGTTGCTCTTCCTTCTTTGCGTAGCCTATTGGCGTTTTGTTTCGCTGGGTTCCATCGCGGCGGCCGCGGCCATGCCGCTGCTCATCTATTTTCTGTGGGCGCCGCGTCATGCGCCGCCGATCATCATCGACGGAGGAACCTTGGGCATCGCTCTGCTGGTGATTTACAAACATGACGGCAATCTTCAGCGGCTCGTCGAAGGCACCGAGCCGCGGTTTTCCTTCGGAACGAAGAAGGACGGCGAATGACGCGCATTGCCATTTTGGGTGGCGGAGGCTGGGGTACCGCGCTGGCGATTGTGCTTTCACGCAGCCGCATGCCCCACGAAATCTCGCTTTGGGTGCACAACGCCGGACTGGCCGAGTCGATCGGCCGCGATCGTGAAAACAAGACCTATCTTCCCGGCTCGAAATTGCCTGAGAGCGTTCGAGTTCATCCTAAATTGGAAACCGCACTCTCTGGCGCGCAGGTCATCGTCGGCGCTACGCCCTCGGCTGATGCTCGCGCGGTTTACGTTTCCGCACTTCCCTTTGTCGTTTCCGGCGCAAGTTTCGTCAGCGCCAGCAAGGGCCTTGAGCCATCAACGCACCTGCGAATGAGCGAAGTGATCGCGCAGGTCGTCTCGCCGAAATTTGCGCCGCGCATTGCGGTGATTTCCGGACCATCCTTCGCCGCGGAGGCCGCTCGTGGCGAGCCTACGGCCGTCGTTCTGGCCTCGCGGGATGCCGCGCTCGCCGCCGAGCTGCAGGAAGAGTTTGCCGGCCCCGCCTTCCGTCTCTATACGAACGACGACGTTCTGGGCGTGGAGCTCGCCGGCGCGATGAAAAATGTGATGGCGATTGCCGCCGGGGCTTGTCAGGGGCTGGGCCTCGGTTCGAATGCGCTCGCGGCGCTGATCACGCGCGGCCTGGCCGAAATGGCCCGTTTGGCGGTGGCCCTGGGGGCTCGCCCGGAGACGCTCAGCGGTCTAGCAGGGTTGGGCGATTTGGTTCTCACTTGCACCGGCTCGCTCAGCCGCAATCGCTTCGTGGGAATCGAACTTGGCAAAGGACGACTTCTCCTCGAGATCCTCGCGAATATGCGAATGGTTGCCGAGGGCGTGAATACCGCTGCGCCGTTGTTGGCGCTGGCCCGTGAACATCGGATCGAAATGCCGATCACGGCTCAGGTTGACGCAATTCTGCACGCGGGCAAGTCGCCGCAGGACGCGATTCGGGACATCATGGAGCGGCCTTTGAAGCGGGAGTAGCCGCGGCACGCGGTTTTCACCGTTCAGTTCTGGACTGTTGGTATTTGTTGTGGGGCAGGCCGAGGGAGGAATTGACGTGCCTGTTGAACGGTGCCCGTGAACCGGTGTGCCACAGAACACGCCGTGATTGTGCACTTTTTCGGCCTCTAGTACTAAAGTGCCAGTTGCACATGCGCGACGCGGAGCGCTACCGGAGCGCCTAAGTCCCACCGGTTCTCTTAAAATGAATAGTCGAGATGTCGCTGGAAGCCAAATCTCGTTGGGAACGTGTGCGCGCCGGACGAGTGCGCATCCTTTGGCTCGTTCTGGGAGCGCTTTTGCTGGTCAGCGCACTTCCCATTGGTCTCTACCACCGCCAAGTATTGCAGCTGAGCCAGGACAAGCTGGTGGATACCGAGCGCGTCCAGCAGACCGACCTAACCAGGTCGCTGGCGCAGGAAATCCAGCTGTTCGAATCCAATCTGACGCAACAGCTCCTGAGCGAGCGCCAGATTCTCGCTCTTACGGGTCTCAGCGACAACGTCGAGGATGCCGTGGTGGAACCTAAGGTCACCCGCCTGCTGGAGGAATTTGTCCAGAGCAATCGCAGTACGTTTATCTACCTCACGGCCGTCGGCAAATCCGGCAAGGGCTCGACCGCATCACAGGGAAATTTCCGGGCCGAGGAGGATCCTTTCGTAAAGAGAGCGCTGCAGCGCGCTTTCGTAACCTGTATGCAATCTCAGCAGCTGCAGGTGGTCAAGTTTCGAAGCGATCCTCTGGCGCTGGCACCGGAAAACCGGCCGGCCTTCGTCGTGGCCGTGCCCTTGAAAGACGTGAACGACAATTTTACGGGCATGCTGGCTGCGGTCGTTTCCCTGGATTCCATCGTTCACCGTTTGCAGGAAGCCAGCGTGCGGGAACGCACTGTTTTCCTGGTGGATCACAACGGCCGCCTGGTAGCGCACTGGGACACAAAAAACTTTGTTCCTGGTGCGGACGTCAGCAGCAACTCCCTGGTGGCTCAGGTGAAAGCGCTACCGCAGGAGCTCCGCAACACGGAAACGGTGCGATTTACCGAAACGGACAAGAAACACCCGATCGAGATGATCGGAACCTACAGCACTCTTCCTGAAGTGAATTGGGCAGTCATCGCTCAGCGGAGCCTTGATCAGGCGCAGACCGACACCGGGGTCACCGAGCTGAACCAGCAGGCCTTGGCGTTCGTCGTGGTGGTCATTCTGTCCGCCATTCTCGTCGGGTATTTCTTTGCCGTGGGCATCAGCGAGCCCATCCGCGGGTTGGCAGCCTCCACCCGCGCGATCAGCCGTGGCGAATTTCACCAACGCTCGCCCGTCCGCGGGGCTTCGGAGATTAGCGAGCTCGCTGAAAATTTCAACAAGATGGCAGGCGACATCGAGGAATACATCGAGCGCCTGAAGGAAGCCGCCGAAGAGAATCGCGAGCTGTTTATCGGATCGATCCGCATGCTCGCCGCGGCCATCGACGAAAAGGATCCGTACACGCGCGGTCACTCCGGTCGCGTGGCCAAGTATTCGACGCTGATCGGCCAGGAGCTGGGACTCAGCACGGAAGAGCTGGACAAGCTGCGCATTGCGGCGTTGTTGCACGACGTCGGAAAAATCGGTGTCGAAGACCGCGTGCTGAAAAAGCCCGGCTCGCTCACGCCCGAGGAATTTGGGTTGATGAAGCAGCATACCGTGAAGGGCGCGAACATCATGCGCCCGGTTTCACAGTTGAAGGAAATGCTCCCGGGCATTGAGCTGCACCACGAGCATATGGACGGCCGCGGTTATCCCTACGGCCTGCAGGGCCAGCAGATTCCGCTGATGGCGCGCATCATCGGCGTTGCTGACACACTCGATGCCATGACCACCAACCGCCCCTATCAGACGGCGATGGAACTGGACTACGCGATGGACCGCATCCGAGCCCTGACCGGCTCAAAATTCGATGTCGTGGTCGTTACCGCTCTCGAATCCACCGTCAACACGGGCAAGCTCCGCCTCAGCGCCGTCGAAGTACACGTCTAGCGGTAATCTCCTGGCTCGCCTCACCCGCTCTTCTGCGTTTGATACCGTCTGGTGAGCTTCCTCGTGTGTCTGGTGACGGTCCAAGACGCGGCATCTGCTACAATTTTAAGTCGCCGTCACGGTCATGCGCGCATCTTATGATTTCACTTTTTGGCAAGAATGAACCCGAACCAACACTTCTCGATCGGCTGAAGAAGTCCGTCAGCAAGACCAAGGCGGCACTCTCCGAAACCGTTGACACGATATTTTTGGGCGAGCGCAGCATCGACCCTTCGATCCTTAAGGATCTGGAGACGGCGCTTCTTTCCGCCGACTTGGGTGTGAAGCCCACACGAGAAATTCTGGATGTGGTGCGCGAGAAAATGGACCGCCACGCGCTCTCGGACGCCGCGCAACTCAAGCGCGAGATCAAGTCGCACATCATTGGTATTCTGAACGCGCCGGTTCGGCCGGATGTGGCAGCTGGGAGCGGCATTTCTACCTCACAGAACGGCAGCGGCCCGCGCGTGATTTTCATCGTTGGCGTTAATGGCGCAGGGAAGACCACCAGCATTGGGAAGCTCGCGAACCGACTTCGCCAAGAAGGCCGCAGTGTGGTGCTTTGTGCCGCAGACACGTTTCGGGCCGCGGCCGTCGAACAGCTCGAAATCTGGGCGCAGCGCAACGGCATCGAGGTGATCAAGCAGAAATCGGGTGCCGACCCCGCGGCGGTCGTTTACGACGCAGTGGCCGCCGCCAAGGCGCGCTCGGCCGATGTCGTTATTGTGGATACCGCAGGACGCCTGCACACCAAATCGAACCTCATGGCCGAACTGGAAAAGATGAAGCGCACCGCCGCGAAAGTGATTCCTGGCGCGCCGCACGATGTTTTGTTGGTTCTGGACGCCACTACCGGACAGAACGGGCTTACTCAGGCCCGTGAATTCACTTCCACTATGGGTGTTACGGGCATCATCCTCACCAAACTCGATGGTACCGCCAAGGGCGGCATCGTTGTTGCAATTTCGCGCGAATTGGGTCTGCCCATTCGTTTCGTCGGCACCGGCGAGCAGATCAACGACATGGTTCCCTTTGACGCGGAAACGTACGTCAACTCTCTTTTCGATTAAACCGTGGACGCACACGCCATTCGCTTCATGGAACACGCGCTGGTGCTGGCCCGCAAAGGGACCAGCCTCGCCAGCCCCAATCCCATGGTGGGTTGCGTCATGGTGCGCGAAGGCCAGATCGTCGGCGAAGGTTTTCATCAATATCAATGGCGTGACCACGCCGAAATCGTCGCGCTGAAGTCGGCCGGCGATAAGGCGCGCGGCGCAACGCTTTACGTCACGCTGGAGCCTTGCAATCACACTGGTCGCACTGGTCCTTGCACGGACGCAATCATCGCTGCGGGCGTTCAGCGCGTCGTCGCGGCGATGGATGATCCGAATCCCGTAAATTCCGGCCACGGTTTTGAGCGTCTCCGCGCGGCGGGTATCGAAGTTTTCACGGGAGTCTGCGAAGAAGAAGCGCGCCGCCTCAACGAGCCGTTCGCGTGCTGGATTCGAACGAAGAAGCCATTCATCACTCTGAAGTCGGCCATGACGCTTGATGGTCAACTGGCCCTTTTCGGCAAGCACACGAAGTTCCGGCGGAAATCCCGCCGGCCAAACGATTCGAGGTGGATTACCTCCGAAGAATCGCGCGCCGAAGTTCACCGCATGCGGCACGCTTCGGATGCGCTTTTGACGGGAATCGGCACGATCCAGGTCGACGACCCGTTTCTTTCCGATCGCAGTGGCCGCCCTCGCCGGCGGCGTTTATTGCGTGTCATTCTCGACTGCCAGCTGTCCCTCTCGCGGTACTCGCGTATCGTAAAGACCGCCGAGGACGACCTCCTGGTTTTCACGAGTGTGGCTCTGCGTTCGCAGCGTGTGCGGCTAATGCTGAAAAAGGGCGTCGAAGTCGTCCACGCGAGATCGCTGGACGGTCGGATCAATTGGGACGATGTGCTCACAGAGCTCGGCCGCCGCGATCTCCTGAGCGTGCTCCTGGAAGCAGGCCCGACAATGAACGGCGCGGCGCTGGCCGCGGGCGTGGTCCACAAGCTTTTTCTCTTTTACGCCCCGAGGATTGCTGGCGTAAGTCGCGTCCCCTTTGCGCTGGCGCCGAAACTGAGCCTTCCGCCGCTGCGCAATGTTCGCACGCAGCAGTTCGGCCGCGATATCGCCGTTGAAGCTTATCTGCAAGACGTATACAAGAAATAGGCCAGCTACTCGCCAATGCGAAGGACTGCCGCGCCGGAGATGGCATCGTTCTTTAGCGCATTGAGCGCACGATTGGCTTCCGAAAGAGAAAAGACCTGTACCTGTGTTCGAATCGGAATTTCGACGGCGATGCGCAAGAAGTCTATGCCGTCTTGGCGAGTATTGTTCGCCACACTGCGGATCACACGCTCCTGATACAACAGGTCGTAACTGAACGAGGGAATGGGGCTCATATGGATTCCTCCCAGAATGAGCGCGCCGCCTTTCTTGAGCGCCTTCAGCGCCGCCGGAACGATTTCTCCGGCCGGCGCGAAGATGATCGCGGCGTCCAGCTTCATCGGAGGTTCATCATACGTCCCTCCGGCCCACATCGCGCCCAACTCCAGTGCCAGCTCTTGATGGCGAACATCACGAGTGGAAGCAAACACATCCACATTCCAGTGCCGGGCCACCTGAATGGCAACGTGCGCCGCTGCTCCGAAACCATAAAGGCCGAGGCGTCCACCCGCTTTGATCCCGGAGAGCCGCAGCGACCGGAACCCGATGATTCCTGCGCAGAGCAGCGGTGCGGTCTGTTCCTCGGGAAATTCTGCTGGAATGCCGTAGATGAAATCTTCCGGTGCAACGATGTATTCTGCATAACCGCCATCTGCGCTGTAGCCCGTGAACACCGGGTTGTCACAAAGATTTTCCGCGTTTGTCTTGCAATACTCGCAGGTTCCATCCGTCCGATGAAGCCAGGCGATGCCGACGCGGTCGCCGATCCCGAAGCGCCGTGTGTTCTCCCCCTGCCCCTCGACGATACCCACAACCTGGTGGCCTGGAATCACGGGCGATTTGCGCAGCGGCAATTCTCCCTCGATCACATGCAAATCGGTTCTGCACACGCCGCATGCGCGCACACGCACCAGCACTTCACCGCTCCTCGGCTGCGGCGTCACGACCTCCCCATATTCCAGCGGATTCGTTTCGATTGGACTTGTGGTGCGCAACAAGCATGCTTTCATCGTCAGCCCTCGGCGTAATCTCCGCCCATCCGGTGCGACACAGTGTAGTGCTTTCTACTTTATGCGCGAAATACTGTACACTCGAATTCGCGAGCCATTGGAATCACAGTGTTCACCGGAATCATTGAGCACACCGGCACGATCCAGGCGCTCGACCTCAGCGAGGACGGCGGGCGCGTCACGATCCATGCGCCAACTATCTCGCCATCACTCGCTGTTTCGAACAGTATCGCGGTGAATGGTTGCTGCCTGACCGTAGTCGACCTTCACAACTCGAGGGTCTCCGCGGACTTATCCGGTGAAACGATTCGCATGACCTCTTTCGGCGCAAGGGGCGGCGGGCTGAAAATGGGTACGCGCGTAAATCTTGAACAGCCGCTCACCGCCGGCAAGGAATTAGGAGGGCACCTTGTCCTCGGCCACGTGGATACCGTCGGCCGCGTAACGCATCTCACCCCGGAAGGAGAAACCTGGTGGTTTGGCATACAGGTCCCCGCGGAATTTGCTCGTTACGTCGTACAAAAAGGCTCGATCACGATCGACGGCATCAGCTTTACGGTGGCCCGCTGGCAGAATAACATCGCTGAAGTTGCCGTTATCCCCTATAGCTACGAACACACCAACATCCGCGACCGCAAAGCGGGCGATGCGGTCAATCTGGAAGGCGATGTGCTTGGAAAATACGTAGAGCGATATCTGGAACACCACAACCTCGCGGCACCGGTCGAATCGCGACTTACCGTTCGACGCCTGCTCGACGAAGGCTTCTGAAACGCTCCTCGGCGTCAGGATTTCTTCTTGGCTGGCACGTCGCACATGGCGCGTCCCTTTTCAAGCAGTTTCATCGAATCAATGCGCAGCGACCGGGCCGATTCGTCCAAGTCACCCTTGATCTCCACGTAGTCGCCCAACCGCTCTCTCGCAGCATCCTGGTTCGCAATCGTAAGCAGCCGCTTGTGGTCAGGATCGACCAGAACGATCTTCTTGCCTTGGTGGACGCACTTTTTAGCGCAATCCGGATTTGTACCGGTGTACGTTCCGGAGGACGCACGTCCGCCCGCACAACTTTCGTCCGAAAGCCATCCGCGTACGACGGACTTGCCTCCAGCCGTAATCTGGCCTGGGGCCAACACGATTCCCGCAATGACTAAGAGCAAAGGGAAGAGCCGACCAAGAAAGCCGCGCATGGCACCTCCGTGTTCAGAGTTTAGCAATTCGCAGGGGCGGAAGAGAAAACCTCATCGCCAAGCCACGGAAAGGCTCAGGCCATTTCGCGGGCCTTGGAGCGAGCGCCGCGCCAATACAACGTGAATCCCAGCACAATTGCGGCCGCCGTTCCGCCAACCAGCTTCATTTCGAATCCAAACTTGTCAGACGAATCTCCTGGCGGCACGAGTGAAACCACAATGCCAAGCAGCACGATCGTCAAGCCCGTTCCGGCGACGATCCATACGCCTGCTTTGCCTCCCGGGATGAGCACGGCATCTTTGTTGGCGCGCCGGTCCGGCCGCGGATACAGCTTGATCGCCGCCGCAAACATGTAGATGAAGGGAATGAAGTACAGAATGATGGTGGCATCAACGAGAAACTGATACGCGCCGCGCGTTGTCTCGTTGATTTGACTGATCAGCAGAATCGCGCACGATACGGTCGCTTGCACCAGAATCGAAACGTACGGCGTCTTCCAGCGAGGATGAATTTTCCCGAACGCAGCCGGCAAGTAGCGGTCGATGCCAACCACGAAAGGCACGCGCGCGATCCCGGCCACCGTGCTGCCGACGCCACCAGCGTTGCCGACGGTCACTACGACTGCCGCAAGAATTCCCAGCGCGCCGATTTTTAGCGCGATTGATCCCACGGTAATTGCATGAAACACTCCGCTGGTAGCGGATACCTCCGCCGCGGGCACCAATCCCAGCACCGCAACCGTGTCCACGATGTACATGCCTGCAATTAGCACTCCCGATGCATACACCGCACGCGGCAGCGTTCTCTGCGGGTCGCGAACCTCCTGGCTCATCGCCGACACGAGCTCCAGCCCGCTGAACGCAAACGCAATTTGCGACCAGAAGTTCACGGTGTCCCAATTCCAGACCGGCAACATATTGGCGCGTGTGAAATGGGTGACCGATCCGTGCTTTATCCACAGAATCGCCGCGATGCCCAGTAGCACCAGCAGCGGCAAGTAGGTAGACACGCCGCCTGCATTCTGCAGCCATTTGCCGATGTTCAATCCGATGATATTCAGTGCGACCGCCGCCAAGAGCATACCGACCGACACCGAAAGCAAAAAGGTCCGGTTTTGTGAAAGCGTCGCCCCATTCTCTCCGATGATGTACGCGCTCATCGCCGCGCTGGCCAGCAGCAACCCAGGAAAATAAAACACGGTATAGACCCAATAGTTCCAGCCAGCCACGAAGCCGTGAAAATCTCCGAACGCTTCCTTGGCCCAGACGTACAACCCACCTTCTTCCGGAAATCGTGATGACAATTCATTGATTACCAGCGCCGAGGGCACGAAAAACAGCAGCGCGGCAAGAATCCACAAACTGATCGACGAAGTTCCATTGTGCGCTGCTGCCGCCACCCAGCGCGGACCCAGCACCGTTGCGATGTTGAAGAGCAGGACGTCCCAGAAGCCCATCTCCTTCGGCAACTGTTTGATTGGATCGGAAGAGCCGTTGGCCAGTTGGCTCACAGAGTCACATCCAGCGCGGGAATCAGTTTGTCCTGCAGACGGAAATTTCTGAGGAAGGGATCTGTTGAGTTTTCGAAATCAACCCAGGGCCCGAAGAAAGTTACGCGGCCCTCCTGGAGAAAGACAACCACGTCGGCCAGCTTTTTTGCCAGGTGCGTGTCGTGAGTCACGACGATGGATGTCTTTTGAAACGCCTTCTTAAGCCGCAGGATCATATCGCCCATGTGTCCGGCCATGATCGGGTCCACCATGGTCGTCGGCTCGTCGAACAGGATCGCCTCGGGATTCTGCGCAAGAGCGCGCCCGATGGCTACCGCGCGCTTCATTCCGGTGGAAAGCTCGCTGGGCAATTTGTCGTAGACGCCCTCTAGTTCCAGCATGTGCGCGATCTTCATCACGTACTCGTCAACGTCCGCAGCGGTTAGGCCCGGCTGCCCTTCCAGCGGGAATGCCATGTTCTCGCCAACCGTGAGCGAATCGAAGAGCGCGCCGGACTGAAAGACCATGGTCACCTTGCGCCGCACTTCTTCGAAGTCCGACTCCTTAAAATCGGTGACGTTCTGGCCATCGATGAAAATCTGCCCCGAGTCCGGCTTCAGAAACCCCAGGATGTGTTTCAGGGAAACCGACTTGCCCACGCCGCTGCGCCCCATGATCACGCACGTCTCACCGCGCTTTACCGCAAAGCTGACGCGATCGAGCACCAGGCGCTCGTCGAAACCCTTGCACACGTCGCGAAACTCGAAGTAGTTGACGGACTTCTCTTCGCTCACTTGTGCTCCGCTTCCAGAATCCGCCGCGCTTCCTCATAATCCGCGGCCGTATTCATATTCCAGAACAGCCGCCCTGCGCTATCAAATCGTTTCCAGTCCGCCTCGTCAAGAACTTCCACACGGAGCAGTGCGATTCCTTCGGTTACTTTGCGCACGCCGCGTTCGAACCCGGAGCTCAGCTTCGTCGCGGCACCCGTTTGCCAGCAAGCACAGAGCGGTTCAGGCCCCGCTGCCGAGTGCGAAAAGACAACTTGCGCATTGCTCTTGACACCGCGGTTGGCAAGGAATTGAAGCCAATCCTTCTTCAAAAACGGCAGGTCGCAGCTCACGATCAGATTCCATTCGGGCCGCGTCGCGCTCCGATCAGCATCTTCGAGCGCAGTGATGATTCCGCCAAGCGGCCCCTCTCCCGGCCAACGGTCTTCGACAATTTCCGCTCCGAATGCTGCGTACTTGCCCGCCACCCCAACGATTTTCACCGGTCTCGTGACGCTCTGTAACAGTTCGATCATCCCTTCCAGCATTGGCCTTCCGCCGATTTCCGCGAGCGCCTTGTCGCGTCCAAACCGTGTGCTCCCACCTCCCGCCAAAATGTATCCAGCAACACCCACCTCACTTTTTCCGCCAGTCATTCACTGACTCTCCGCTTCATGCTATTCTTTCGGCCCCCGCGGTGTTCGGCGTTTACCATGACCGGGGCGGTCTCGGCGTTCATTCTTATTCTTCTTCCAGCGGCTCTCGGCCCGGCCGCCGGATTCCCAACTCGCGCAGCTTTTCCTGCAGACTCTGCCGGTGCAGTCCGATGGTCGCCGCGGTTCGCGAAACGTTCCAACGATGCTCCGCCAGTTGCCTGGTCAAGTAAGCTACTTCGAATTTTCGTTTGGCCTCACGAAAATCCCGTTCGCCGATTCCATGGTCCTGCTCCTCCCCCCAATGCTTGTGAGAAATCGACTCGCCGTGCACGACTTCACGGGGCAAGTCCTCCGCGCCGATCTCGTCCCCGCGAGAAAGCACCATGCTTCGCTCCAAGGCGTTCTTTAACTCGCGCACATTGCCCGGCCAATCGTATTTCTCAATCGTCGTCACGGCGTCTCTCTTAAGCCGCGCGGCGCGTCCCAAGCGCGCTCCATGCAATTGCAAAAAGGCTTCCGTCAGTAGTGCAATATCTTCTTTGTGAGCCCTCAGCGGAGGCAGGTCAATTGTCACCACGCGCAGCCGATAAAACAAATCCTCGCGAAACTTCCCGGAGCGAATCTCCGCCGGCAGATTGCGGTGCGTCGCGCTGATCACCCGGACATCCACGGGAATCGTTTGCGTCCCGCCGAGTCGCTCGATCGTGCGGTTTTCCAGCACACGCAGTACCTTGGCCTGCGTCACTGGGTTCATATCGCCAATTTCATCCAGGAAAATCGTGCCGCCCGAAGCCAGCTCGAACTTTCCTTTTTTCTGTTGCGCGGCGCCCGTAAACGCCCCGCGCTCGTAACCGAACAATTCCGATTCGATCAACGTCTCTGGCAGCGCCGCGCAATTCACCGCAACACACGCTTTCCCTGCCCGAGGCGAGCGGGCGTGAATCTCCTGCGCCAGCAAATCTTTTCCCGTGCCGCTCTCTCCCAAAATCAGCACGGTAGAATCCGTCCCCGCCACGCGGTCCGCTATTTCAAATGCTCGGCGCATCTCGGTTGACCTGCCAATCATCTGCCCAAACTGACCTTCCGTAGCCATGCGCCGCCGCAACGCTTCGTTTTCCTTTTCGAGGGTCGAGAACTTCAGCAAATTGGCAACGCGCTGACGCAACTCTTCCAACTCAAATCCTTTCACCAGATAGTCCGCTGCGCCAAGCTGCAATGCCTCTACCGCCGTTTTCGCCGTGTCCAGCGCGGAGACCATCAGCACCGGCACTTCGCTTCCCTGTTCGCGCATCCAGCGCAGAAACGAAAGCCCGTCCTGGCCAGGCAACACTACATCCAACAACACCAGATCCGGTTGCTCGCGGGGAAGCGCCTCTCGTGCCGCTTCGGCCGAACCTTCCTCGGCGATGCGATACTTGGCCTCCAGCGCTCTCCGCAACCCGTATCTCGCTGCAGGTTCGTCATCTACGATCAAGATGGTCTTCATCATTCTCTTTTCCTTACCTCGTCTTGCCCCGAGCGAAGCGCAGGGTACTTCTTTGCGTCTTCCATCGGCAGTGTCACGTGGAACCGCGTGCCGCGCCCCTCCCGCGCGGGGCTCTCCCAATCCACCTGGCCGCCGAACTCGGCCACCCGTCGAGCCACAATCGCCAGACCCAATCCCGTTCCCTGCGACTTTGTCGTGAAGAAAGGCTGGAGGACCTTTTCTCGCAGTGCGGACGGTATTCCCGGCCCATCGTCTTCCACCGCGAGGGTACATGCCCCATCGTGCGAAGCAGCAGTCACGATGACGTGTCCCCCGCGCGGCGTGGCTTCCAGAGCATTCACCACTAGGTTCGCTACAATGTCGTTTACTGCTTCCGCACCCGCCGCGACTGCGGCGCTCCCGCAGGGAACTTTTATTTGCAGGTGCACGCCTCGCCGTTCCGCCTCATGCCACAAGACGCCCGCCACCTCTTCCACAACTACTCGGGCATCGCAACTGCCAATCGCGCTCCCTCCTCGCACCGCTGGCCGGCTGAATTGCAGCAACTGATTGAGCTTCCCCGACAACCGCCCAATCTCGTCCAGCACCATCTTCGTTTCCGTGCGCATCGAATCGGGAAGTTCTTGATTCTCCAGCTGCACCTGCAGGATGGTCTTTATGGATCCCAGCGGATTCTTCAGGTTGTGCGAAATGCTCGCCGCCATCTGCCCCAACACCGCCAGCCGTTCGCGCTCCGCCAATTCCCTCTCGAGCTGTAGCTTTTCTTCGATCAGCCGGCACAAATCAAGTGCTCCGGGTAACTGCTCACACAAAAATTCCAGCGCGGCCCGCGTGTCGCCTGAAATCGTCGCTCCATGCGGCTCCGCTCTCAGCGTGGCAACGAGTTGTTGTCCCTGTTGCAAGACAAAGAGCTGTTCTTGAGTCCATGTTGGCGGGGGCGAGGCCGAATCGATGTCCACACGCGGCCGCAACTGCGCCTTGCTGGAGTCGATTAGGCAGAGCGTTACGGCCGCCAACTCAAATTCCTGTCTCGCGCGCCGCTCAATGAACTTTACCAAGGCCGCCAAGTTTCCCTGACGAGCTTCTTGATGGATCTCCGCTGTCAGCCGCTGTACGCGGTCCACCTCACGCTGCGCCGCTTCCCGCAGTGTTCGCCCCAATACGCGCTGTAATGGCTCGACGAAAACGACCAATAGGAATAGGAGAATCGCCGCCGTCGCTTCTGGCGGCAGCACCGGCTCCAGCCAGGCACCCACTCTGCGGACCAAGCTCAAATACAGCAATGCAAGAAATGTTACCGATACCGCATAGACCAGGTTCTTTTGCCGCCCAATGTTCAAAAAATTGAATTTCTGCACCATCCACAGCATGACCGCGAAAGGGATGATCGCGGCAACGGCAAGTGAGGTGCTGAGTTCGCCGGTCAGCGCCGCGCCGAAGGTGTCTTGGAAGACGTGCAGGCTTAGGATCAGCAGAGCAATGAGCAGGAAGAATTTTGCGAGATGTTTATGAAATGTACGCTGGGGCTCGTCGGGCGCATCCGCCGTGAAGCGCCATTGCCACCAAAAACAAGCAAGCAACGACACTCCCAGCCACACTCCATACGTGAGGCCCAATACTCTACCGGGCGCGAGCAAGTCGAAACCGGAATAGTTCGCCAGCAATGGGTACACGCGGAGCCCAAGGAACAAGATCGGAGCGTATGCCGCGCTCACGAGGATTCGCTTTGTGTTGCCGCTCTTCAGCAGGCCGCGCGTATCGGCGTATTCAAAATGCAGATGAACCAGAAGCGCAGGCACCAAGCATAGACCTGTGAACAACAGCGTAGCGGCAAAGGCTTGCACCGCAAGGGGCGGTGTCGCATAGTGGATTTGCGCATTGAGCGCTAGGAGCGACCCGCCATAGAAAAGAAACAACGCCAGGCACAGGAAGAAGAAAACGCGCTCAAAATTGCGCTGGCGGCGATAGCCGAGAATGACCACCATCCAGAAAAGCTGCAACAGCGTCCCCGCCGTGTAGCCGATGAGTTGGATGTAGAGCAGTGATCCCATGGGACTCCGAGGTGTCGGATTCTACGCCCGGCCTATCAGCAGTACAATCACCAAGTGCCATATTTTTCTTGCACCAGCTAACCTATTCTAAATATGTGGCTTAGACAGATCAGAAATCCACAGGAGATCAGCTGGTCTGTCCGGGAAATGCTTGACATGGCGGGAGTTTCTGCTACATTAGCAGTCGGCTACGAGGAGTGCTAATTCCCCTTTTCCTTGCAGCTACACACAAGATCACCTATGGAGGTTTTTCAAGATGGCAGTGAATCTAACCCCGCTGCACGACCGTGTCATCGTGAAGCGCATTGAGGAAAAAGAAAGCGTCAAGGGTGGCATCATCATCCCTGATTCCGCAAAAGAAAAGCCCATGGAGGGCGAAATCATCGCCGTGGGAGCTGGCAAGCGCGAGAAGGGCGAACTGATCCCGCTGGACGTCAAGCCCGGCGATCGCGTCCTCTTCGGCAAATACAGTGGTACGGAAATCAAGATCGAGGACGAGGAATATCTCATCCTTCGCGAAGAAGAAATTCTGGCGAAGCTGAGCGGCGCGGCGAAAGCGGCCAGGAAGTAGCTCTATCCTTGCGTTGTAAAGCCGGGCCTTAGGCCGGCTGTAGTGGCCGGTCTTTCGACCGGTGCAGTTCTCATCAGAATTTCGCAAACAGAATATCAGGAGGAATGAACAGTATGGCGAAGCAGATTGTAACAGGTGAGAATTCCCGCCAAGCGATTTTGCGTGGCGTGAATGCCCTCGCCGACGCAGTAAAGATCACCCTTGGCCCCAAGGGTCGCAACGCGGTGATCGAAAAGAAGTTCGGCGCGCCGATCATCACCAAGGACGGCGTGACCGTGGCAAAAGAAATCGAACTCCGCGATCCCCTCGAGAACATGGGCGCGCAGATGGTCCGCGAAGTCGCTTCGAAGACTTCCGACGTTGCCGGTGACGGCACGACCACCGCAACCGTGCTGGCACAGGCCATCTTCCGTGAAGGTGTCAAGACTGTCGCTGCCGGCGCCAGCCCGACCGCTCTCAAGCGCGGCATCGAGCGCGCCGTCGAAGTGGCCGTCGAAGAGATCAAGAAGCTCCACAAGGACGTCAAGGGCGAAATGATCGCCCAGGTTGGCACCATTTCCGCCAACAACGACAAGCAAATCGGCGGCATCATCGCCGAAGCCATGAAGAAGGTTGGCAAGGATGGGGTCATCACCGTTGAGGAATCCAAGACGATGGAGACCACCCTCGAAGTAGTCGAAGGCATGCAATTCGACCGCGGCTACCTCTCCCCCTACTTCATCACCGACCCCGAGCGCATGGAGTGCGTCCTCGAGGACGTCCGCATCCTCATCCACGAAAAGAAAATCAGCTCAATGAAGGACCTGCTCCCGTTGCTCGAGCAGACCGCCAAGATGGGCAAGCCCCTCTTGATCATCGCTGAAGACGTCGAAGGCGAAGCGCTGGCCACCCTGGTGGTGAACAAGCTCCGCGGCACGCTGCAGTGCGCTGCCGTCAAGGCCCCTGGCTTTGGCGACCGCCGCAAGGCCATGCTCGAAGACATTGCCACCCTCACCGGCGGCAAGGCCATCACCGAAGACCTCGGCATCAAGCTCGAGAACGTAAAGCTTGAGGATCTCGGCCGCGCCAAGAAGATCACCATTGACAAGGATAACTCCACGATTATCGAAGGCGCCGGCAAGTCCGCGGACATCGAAGGCCGTGTGAAGCAGATCCGCTCGCAGGTCGAAAACACCACCAGCGACTACGACAAGGAAAAGCTCCAGGAGCGCCTTGCCAAGCTGGTCGGGGGCGTCGCCGTCATCAAGGTCGGCGCAGCCACCGAAACCGAACTGAAGGAAAAGAAGGCGCGTGTCGAAGACGCTATGCATGCCACCCGCGCAGCTGTCGAGGAAGGAATTGTCCCCGGCGGAGGCTCGGCGCTGCTCCGTTGCATCGCGGTCGTCGAAAAGCTCAAGCTCCACGATGACGAAGCCGTTGGTGCAGGCATCGTGCGGCGCGCTCTCGAAGAGCCCTCCCGCCAGATCGCTCTCAACGCCGGCCATGAAGGCGCCGTTGTGATCGGCAAGATCCGCGACTCCAAGGAAGAAAACTTCGGCTTCAACGCCGAGACCGGCGAGTACGGCGACATGATCAAGATGGGCATCATCGACCCGGCCAAGGTCACCCGCCTCGCGCTGCAAAACGCGGCGTCCATCGCGGGCTTGATGCTCACCACCGAAGCCCTCATCGCCGACATCAAGGAAGATGACAAGAAGGCCGCCGCTGCCGGGGCCCCCGGCGCCGGCGGCATGGGCGGCATGTACTAAGTTCACCAGCTCGCCTGTACCCTCAGTCCCACAAGGGCGGCCCTTCAAGGGCCGCCCTTTTTTATTGCCAAGCAAAGTATTTTTCAGAGTTGGAACGAAAATTTGGCGAGCTATACTGGCGGCCACCATAGAAACAACACCGGAGTTCCCCGCATCAGAATTCTTCGAAAATCCGTTCTTTTGCTGTCGACCGGATGCTTCGTGCCTTCTGTTGCGGTCCCGATCCCAGCACAAACTGTGCACCATGCTAGGGAGCTGGAGCGGCGCTTCGCTCAGAATTACGCCGCGACGCGTTAACGCGAGTAGGGCTGCTTGCGCCCATACCCAGGGGCATGAGCAGCATCCTAGGCGCGCCCCATCAGGTGGGCGGGCCCGTTTCAGATGCCAACCTCGCGGCTGCAGTTTGGGAAGATGGCCTCACCTACGGGCCGGATAATTTGCTTCTCCGAATATCCAGCAGCAGGAGGGAGTTGGCAGACAGCTATGACCGGGCGATCGCCGAGCTTCAAACTGGCTTGGAGAAGAATTGGACTGCTGAGGAATACCTGGCAGCCGCGCAGCCGCTTAAACCCCCGAGGGACGCACGGAAGGCAGCCACGCCGGCGACGTTCACAGCCCAGACCACGCCCAGCCATACGATCACCGCCAGTATGCAGCGGGCCGCCCAGGAGAATCGACCCGCCGCCGCCCGTGTGGCTTTTTTGGCGCGGGCTCTACTCCAGAGCTTCACCGGAGCAGCGCGATTCTCTGCGGCAGGCCCTAGGCGGATCAATGGCCTCCGCCCACCAGACTAAAAAGTAGATGATGCCTGCTTGAAGCGATTCGGCTATGGGTAAGCTAGGCTTCGGCCCCTTGCTTGCCTCCCCTTTCGCCCTCTGGTATCGTCCGTAGGCTTGTCCGCAGACTCTTCAGGGGAGAGTCAGACATCATGCCAGGACTCTTGCAGCGGTTCTTGCCGCGTGAAGAGAGTTTCTTTGACCTCTTTGCAAAGCAAGCGGCGAATATCCATGTGGGTGCTGATGCCCTGCATAAAATGCTTTCGCACTACACCGGCGTGCCCGAACAAGTGCAGATCGTAAAGGCCATCGAGCACGAAGGCGACGAAATCACGCACGCCCTGTTCACCAAGCTGAATCAGACCTTCATCACGCCCTTCGACCGTGAAGACATTTATGAGCTCTGCAGCCGTTTGGACGATGTGATCGACCTGATCGACGCCGCGGCCAGCCGTTTTGTACTCTATCGCGTCGATAGCGTTCGCAGCGGGACCCTGGATCTCGTCCAGGTCCTGGTCTCGGCCACGGCTGAGGTCGAGGTAGCCGTTCGCGCGCTGGAAACGCCGCAAAAAGCCCTGAAGCATTGCATCGAAATCAATCGCTACGAAAACGATAGCGACCGTTTGTGCCGCACGCTCATCGCGCAGCTCTTCGATGAAGAGCAAGATCCTGTCCAGATCATCAAGTGGAAAGAGATTTTTGAGGTCATCGAGACCGCCGTGGACAAGTGCGAAGACGTCGCCAACGTCATCGAAGGCGTCATCCTCAAGAGCGCTTGACCTGTGAACAGCTTTATCCTGCTCCTGATCGTCATAGGTCTTACTCTCACGTTCGAATTCTCGAACGGCTGGCACGACGCGGCCAATTCCATTGCCACGGTCGTCTCCACGCGCGTCCTCACGCCCTTCCGCGCCGTCCTCTGGGCAGCCTTCTTTAATTTCATTGCCGCTTTCTGGTTTGGCACCGCCGTCGCCAAGACGATTACGAAGGGTCTTGTCCGTATAGAGATGATCGATGAGAAAGTAATCCTCGCCGGACTGCTCGGCGCCATCGCCTGGAATCTCATTACTCTCATCTTGGGCCTCCCCACCAGTTCTTCTCACGCATTGATCGCCGGATACGGAGGCGCGGCCATCGCACACGCCGGCTTCAAAGCCATCCTCTTCGGAGGCTGGATCAAGCCGGTTCTTTTCATCTTTCTCGCGCCGGTCATCGGCCTCTTCGTCGGGATGACCGTCACCATTCTGACCAGTTGGATTGTCCATCGCCAGCGCCCGCTCAAGGTCGACCGTTGGTTTCGCCGCCTGCAACTTCTCTCGGCGGCCGGCTACAGCCTGGGTCACGGCACCAACGACGCCCAAAAGGGCATGGGCATTATCACCGCGGCACTGGTCGCTGGTGGTTTGATAAAGACCTTCGACGTACCCTACTGGGTCATAATCTGCTGCCATTTGGCCATGGCCGGCGGCACCATGGCTGGCGGCTGGCGCATCATCAAGACCATGGGTCAGCGCATCACTAAGCTCACGCCATTCGGTGGATTTGCCGCGGAGACGGCGGGTGCGTTGACACTGATCGGGACGGCGCATTTTGGCATCCCGGTCAGCACCACGCACACCATCACGGGCGCCATTGTCGGTGTCGGGGCATCGCGCCGGCTTTCTGCGGTGCGCTGGGGAGTGACGCGGCGCATCGTACTCGCCTGGGTCCTCACCATCCCCGGTGCGGCACTTTTCGGCGCAGCTCTCTTCCGCATCCTTGAGATTTGGATGCGTTAGTTCTCTCGAAGAGAACACGTGAAGACGCGTCCCTGGCCTTGCAAAACGCTATGATTACCCGAATCAGGACGACAATAGCATCGTTGTGCGCCATCCGAGGTGGCCGCGGCACCGGCCCAGATCGTTCTCTTCATGCTCTTGGTTGTTTCAATCATGTGATGCTGTACGCCTTGAAAAGAGGTGGATGGAGCATCCATACATCTCTAAGAAGAATTTGGGCGAGCGGGGCACGGCCTAAGTGCGCGGGAGCCTCGGTTGGCCTGCGCTTTGGCGAGTGGCCTATCGTTTCACGATTTCTGCGAACAGGCGGGGCCTCTGACTTGTGATTTAAGTTCAGCAAGCCCCATGGCGCGGAGATGTGCTCATGCAGGACATGTTTCGAGCACTGTCAGTCCAGGGCCCTGTCTGTATTCCTGATCTTTCCTGACCCAACGCCTAACCCCCATTGAATCATAGTTTTATGACAACACCGGGAGAAGGGGTCCGGCTATTGCGAACCTCGATCACGCATTCCCATGGCCTATCCTCTATTTCCTACTGCTATCCCCTTTCCGTGCTTCTTTACATCCTTACCTCCTTACCACTATCCTTTTCCCACGGGAGACACTTCTAAAATGTTCGCTACCGTCGAAGAAGCCGTCGAAGAGATTCGCCAAGGCTGCATGGTCGTCCTCATCGACGATGAGGACCGCGAAAACGAAGGTGACCTCGCCATGGCCGCCGAAAAAATCACGCCCGAGGCCATCAATTTCATGGCCAAGCACGGCCGTGGTTTGATCTGCATGCCCCTCACCGAAGAGCGCTGCGACGAACTCCACCTTCCGCTCATGTCGCCAATCAACACTTCCGTGCACGGCACCGCATTCACGGAAGCCATCGACGCGCGGGTAGGCGTCACCACCGGTATCAGCGCTGCGGACCGCGCCATCACCATCCTCACGGCCATTGATCCAAAAACGAAGCCTCAGGATCTCGCACGCCCGGGACACATTTTCCCGTTGCGCGCGCGCAAAGGCGGCGTGCTGGTCCGCGCCGGTCAAACCGAAGCTTGTGTCGATCTCGCGCGCATTGCCGGGTTGACTCCCGCTGGCGTCATCTGCGAAATCATGGGTGACGACGGCACCATGTCCCGCGTGCCGCAGCTGGTCGAATTCTGCAAGGAACACAACCTGAAGATGCTCACGGTGGCGGACCTCATTCGCTACCGCATGCAGCACGAGCGCTACGTGCGGCGCGTAGCGGAAGCGGTCCTGCCCACGCGTTTCGGCAGCTTCCGTATGATCGCGTACGCCAGCGACATGGACCACGATCAGCACGTCGCACTTGTGTGCGGCGAACTGGAAGGCGCGGAGCCGACGCTGGTGCGTGTCCATTCACACTGCCTGACCGGAGACGTTTTCGGCTCCACCGCTTGCGATTGCGCGGAGCTTGTCTCACGCTCGCTGGCAGCCATCACCAAGGAAGGCCGTGGCGTTTTTCTCTACCTGCATCACACCGGGCGTGGCTTCAGTGTCGAAACCGCCGAAGAACCCGGCGCGCTGCCTCAGATTCATTTTCACAAGCGCGGCCAACTTGATCGTGAACCTGCCCGCCAGCGCATGGTGCAACACGAAAGTGGCATCGGCGCGCAAATCCTGATTGACCTTGGCCTTAAGGACATCCGGGTCCTCACGAATCATCCGAAAAAAGTCGTCGCCCTCGAAGGCTACGGCATCCGCATCGCCGACCAGGTTCCCCTGCACATCGACCAGCCTCGCGTCACTCACCAGACCCTATGACGCTCGGCGCAGTACACCAGAGGCAGGCGATATTCTTATCGCCAAGAAGAATCTGTCATCATCTCGAATCCAGCGCAACGCATCATCCGAACCAAGCGTAGCGCGCCGAGGAACTCTTCTCCTTCGCACGGTATTTGTGCGATGGAACTCTATTATGGTTTGTCTGATGGCTTCTCTGCAGCAGGAATGCACTTGGCCGGATGGTGCGGTGGGCTTTCGCACGGCCGGCTTCCCAACGGTCTAATACCTGCGCATTTTTTCGAGGCGTTTCGGTCCAAGCCCGCGAATCGCCAGCAAATCATCCACGCCCTTGAACAGGCCGCACGACTTCAACATCCGCAGGACAGAGACAAGCTGGTTTGCTAGGTCAAACGCGCGCGCCCAGCACGTCATAGAATTCGGGCTCGCCGAAGAGCATTGCTTGCTGCTCAATCTGCGCGCGATCGCCGACGACCACGATTTGCATGTTGGCAGAGTCTAGATACTTGCGCGCGGTTGCGAGCAAATCTTCCGGCCTGAGGGCGCGGACTCTCTGGCGATAGGTTTCGAGGTAGTCGTCCGGCAATTCGTTCAGCGCCACCGTGGAAAGTTGCGACAGCAATCCATCCTGGGTCGCAAGCCCCATCGAGAAAACACCGCTCAGGTAATTTTGGGCGTCGGCCAGTTCCGCCGTTGACACCGGTACGGATCGCAACTTGTCCATTTCATAAAAAATCTCCGTCAGCGATGCCGCCACAACATCATTTCGCACCGCTGCTGAAACCGAAAAATAACCATGTTCCCGCAACGCACTTACACCGCTGCGAGGGCTATAGGTATAACCCTTATCTTCGCGGATATTCATTACTAACCGGGAATTAAATGCTCCACCGTACAAGCTGTTCGTAAGCCCCAGCCTCACCCAGTCCGGATGCTGGCGCGTAATGGCGTGGCAACCCAGAAGGAGTTGCGTCTGAACTGCCCCTGGCACGTGCACCAGGTACACGCGTCGCCCGCGTGGATTCGGGGGTGCCGCGAAAGTTTTTGCTGTTGGCTTCTTGCCTCTCCACGCCCCGAATATTTTTTCACCGGTCTTCAACATCTCCTGGGAGTCAAAATCTCCGACGAGCAAGAGAAGAGCGTTTTCGGGAGTATACGATTCGCGGTACACGGCCTGCAGATCTTCGCGCTTGTAGGCGGCCACTTGCGCTTCGCTTGGCGAGACCTGCCCATAGGGATGCGCGCCAAATAAAACTCTTCGGAGCCGCTCGCTCGCCAGGAATCCAGGCTGCGTGCGCTCGAGTTTCACTTCTTCCAGCTTTTGCCGGCGCTCGCGCTCGAATTCGGCATCCGGAAATGCGGCCTCGCGCGCGAACTCGCTCACCATCTCGAGGAGCGGCGCCGCAAATTCCGAAAGTCCGGCGAAGGAAAGGGCGCTGGTATCGGCGCCAGCGTTGGAAGACAAGTCCGCGCCGAGCCTCCGTAACTCCTCTTCAATCTGGCGGCTTACGCGCTTTGCCGTTCCGGTGCGAACCAAGGTTGCGGTCATTTCCGCTAATCCAGGAGTGCGATCCGCAACTGCCGCGTTACCGGAGCGGAAAAATAATTCACCATGAAACTTGGGAATGGAGTGTGATTCCGCGAGAATCACCTCGAGCCCGTTCGAAAGCCGCGCCTTTGTGCGCTTTGGCCAGGTCACCGCGCGCTCGGCCGCCAGTTCCGGCGCGCCCGTCGCCATCTCCACCGTGCCACTAGCCATTATGCCGTCTCCTTTGCGTGCGCTCCCGAGGCTGAACCAGCCTTCACCGGGTTGCGAAGAACAATGGCGCGCTTTTCTTTTCTCAAATATTTTCTCCCCACTGCCTGAATCTCCTCGCGGGTCACATTGAGGAAGCCCTCCAGGATGGTGTTCACGAGCTGCGGTTCATTGTCGAACAGCGTGAAGCACGCCAACAAGTGCATCAGCCCATACTTTGGCATGTAGCCACCCCGGCCACCTTCCAGCGTGGCGTAATAGTCCGAGCGCCATTTCACTTTCAGCTGCTCCAACTCGTCGGCACTGATGCCGTTTTCCAGCACTTCGCGGATCACGAGATCAAAGGCCGCAAGCGCCGTCTCGTTTGTAAATTCCGGCTTGTGCAGGATGCGGGTGGTCATTTGTGTTGGCCCGTTGTATCCAAAAACGTCATCGATACCGCCGTCGGCCTCCACGGCGATCTGTTTCTCCAATACCAGGTCGCGGTACAGGCGTCCGGCACGCCCGCCGTGCAGCGCCTGATCCAGCAACGCCATCGCGCACCAGTCGGCAGTCCGCCGCTTGGGCATCAGGTATCCGACGGCCATTGCGGGCAGTGTGCCGAATTTTTCCTCCACGAATCCGTGCCGCTCTTCGGTCTGCTCCGGTTCGGTCGGATCGGCAAACTGCGGCGCCGCCCCAGCCGGTATGCCCTCAAAATATTTTCCCGCCAGAACGATGCCTTCCGCCGCCTTCACGTCGCCGAGCACCAGCAGCACGGCATTGTTGGGGAGGTAGTAGGTGTTAAAGAAAGCCTGCACGTCGGTCAAATCGGCTGCATCCAAGTCAGCAAAATCGCCGTAAAAATTGTGCGCGTTCGCCCAATTGCGAAACGCCACCGGCGGCATATCCAACCAGGGAAATCCGCCATAGGGTTGGTTCATCACGTTGACGCGAACTTCTTCCTTCACGACGTCGCGTTGGTTCTTGAGATTTTCGTCATCGACTTTCAAGGCGCGCATGCGGTCGGCTTCAAGCCACAGGACGCGCTCTAGGGCATTCGAAGGGACAGCTTGGTAATAATTTGTCACGTCATAGCTCGTCGACCCGTTAAGCACGCCGCCGCTTGAATTGATCAGCTTGATGTGCTGCATCTTTGGAACGTTAGCGGAACCTTGAAACATCATGTGTTCGAACAAGTGCGCGAACCCGCTGCGTCCCGGGGGCTCCAGGCGGAAGCCAATTTTGTAGTACACCCCGACGGTTACGACCGGTGCGGTCGAATCAGGCGCAATCACTACCTTCAACCCGTTCGCCAGCGTGGTGCTTTCCATCGCAATCTGCAATCGTTTCACGCGTTGCCCCCTGTCGCCTTTGCTCTTAGTCTCTCTTCCAGAGAATTCTTTCCTAATTCGGCCAACATAGCGGCAGTATCTTGTGCGAGCACGCGCGCTGCCAGACGAGCCAGCGCTTCATAGGCATGCGCAAATTCTTTGGGCGATTCTAGAAGTGCATCCACATGCGCTTGCACCACCTTATAATCTCCACGAGAGAGCGGCCCCGTCCACGCGGCTCGTGGCCCCAGCCTCTCGAAATTCTCGAGAACCTGGCGCGTCAGGGGCAACAGCGCCCGCACGGCTTCGCTCCGCCTCATCCCCAGCGAGACAAGCAACTGCGTGGCCGCTTCCTCCACCGTGAGCACATGACTGGCGGCCATCACGGCCGCCGCGTGATACAAGAGTTTCTTGCTTCCCGCGATGCGCACGGGCGATCCGCCGAGAGTTCGTGCAATCCGCCGTGCGACGCGCACCGCCCGTGGTTCCCCTTCAATCGTAAAAACCTTGCCTTCCAGTGAAGCTACTGCGACGCCGCTGAAAGACTGCAGGGGATGCAAGGACCCGACCGTCCCGCCCCGCTCTTGCACGGCATTAAGCACGCCAGAATCCATCGCCCCGCTGGTGTGCAGGATAACTCGCCCGCGCAGTTCTTCTTCGCCAATCCGAGCCAGTTCCTGCGCAACAACTGCGATTTCCTCATCGGGTGTGGCGACCAGGATCACTCGCGATGCCAGGATCTGCCGCGTCATTCCGGCACAAGCCTTGCCTGCCCCAATGAATCGAACGGCTCGACGCGCGCTCGCTTCGCTACGGGTAACGACCGCGCCAATCTGCCACCCCAGTTCACGCAACCGGCGGCCCAGCGTGCGCCCCACGCGTCCCGCCCCGATGATGGCGAGGGTCCTTTCCATCTCGTGTTAGCATAACCTGAGGACAACGCTGGCACCAATTTCCATGCACATTTGCGGACTTGTGCTTTTTGGCTTGATTGCGTCCTTCTGGCTCACCCATGGTATCCGCGTTGCCTATGGCGCCGTTCGCCTCCCGTGGATCAAGGATTTCGCGCCGGCCTCCGACGCTGATTGTCCGCGCATCTCGATTCTCTTGGCCGCGCGTGACGAAGAAGAAAAACTACCAGCTGCACTTGCCACTCTGATGGAAATCGATTACCCGGATCTGGAGGTCATCGCTGTCGACGACCGCTCACAGGACTCGACCGGCCGCATCCTCGAGCGGTTTGCTGCCGCGCATCCCCGGCTTCGCGTTGTCCACATCACGCAACTGCCCGCTGGCTGGCTTGGCAAACCTCACGCGCTCCAGAAAGCGTACGCAGCATCAACCGGCGACTGGTTGCTTTTCACTGACGCCGATGTGCGTTTCAAGCACGATGCCCTGCGCCGCGCCATTGCTCTCGTGAAAGCGCGCAACCTGGAGCACCTCACGCTCATGGGCGATGTCGAAATGGTTGGCTTCTGGGAGACTGTTCTCATTACTTTTTTTGGCATGGCATTTCACATAGCCACCGATCCTTACCGCGTGGCCAATCCCCATTCGCGCGCCTATGTCGGTGTTGGCGCGTTCCAACTCCTGAAGCGCGCCGCCTATGAAGCCAGCGGCACCCATCGCCGCCTGGCCATGGAGGTTGTGGATGACATGAAGTTGGGAAAGATCGTCAAGCAATCGGGCTTTCGCTCCAGCGCGGGTGTGGCGCAGGATTTCGTCGTCGTCCGCTGGCATGCTGGCCTTGGCAATCTTGTTCGTGGCGTCACGAAAAATTTCTTCGCCGGCGTAGGCTACAGCGTGCCGCTCGTGGCCATCGCCGTCGTCGCTCTGCTGCTCATGAACGTGGCGCCAATCTTTGGCGTTTTCTTCGGCCAGGGTTGGACTCGTGTTTTCGCCGTAGCCGCCTTTGTCATCGCGCTCTGCTTCCACACCGGCGTAGACATCGGCATGCGTGTTTCGCCGTTCTATGCGTTCACGCATCCTCTCGGCGCGCTTCTCTTCAGCTACATGCTTCTCCGCTCGACCGTCGTTACCCTCAAGCAGGGTGGCATCATTTGGCGTGACACTTTCTATCCGCTGGAGGACCTCAAACGCGGCGTTGTCTAGTGACCACCTTGCCGGGGTTAACAGCGGGATTCTCTGCATCCAACGCCCAGTTCAAGGAATTCTCCAGGCTGTACTGCTGAATATTCCGAAGATTTTCGCCGTCCACAAGTGCACAACTTTTCTTCGCAGAGTCGCTTGACTTGAATGCTTGAAATCGACTTGAAAGCTCCGGCCACATCCGCGAGCGAATCGTTCGTAGCTGCCGCGTCAGCCGCAGCAGGGATCGGTGGCTGCCCTGCCGTTTGCGTCTTCGCCGGCGCTGGCAGGGCAAGCCTGGCCCTCAAAACCCAGCGCCGCATGCAAATGATTCGGCATATCCGTCCAAGACCAACTTCGGAAATCTTTCTGGCAATGAATTCCACAAGGCTTGAACCATCTCGCCTGGGGGTTCAATTCGACAGGCTTACCGGCCACGAAACCGAGCAGACAGCGATGGTCGTGCTGGTAAATGGTCACCAGACAAGCTTCAGCAGCTGAGCAGTAACCTGGTGATTAAATTGATTTGCGCTGGGGCAATTCTGGACCTGAGTCCACTGGTTCACCTACGCCTGAGACGACTCGGAATTTCGTTCAGCCGTCGCTGGCGCGGGCGTGGCTTCGACCGAAAACAGTCCCGCCAGATCCTTTTGCTTTAAAGAGCGGATGCGATCGCGGAGCTGGGCCGCTTTTTCGAACTCAAACTTCTTCGCCGCTGCGCGCATCTGCGTCTCCAGCTGTTGCAGCATCTCCGCGAGCTGCTGTTCGCTCTTAATATTTGCCGTTGCCGCATCGAGGCTGGCATCGTCCACCGGCACGGTTACGTAATCGGCTTCGACGATTCTCGCCAGCTCCATGTCCACTGACTTGATAATCGACATCGGGGTGATGTTGTTCTCTTTATTGTAGGCCACCTGTTTCGCGCGACGCCGGTTCGTTTCGTCGATGGCCTGATTCATCGAATCCGTCCGCCGATCCGCGTACAGAATTGCTCGGCCCTCGATGTGCCGGGCGCAGCGTCCAATTGTCTGGATTAGCGACGTTGTGCTTCGCAAGAATCCCTCTTTATCCGCATCCAAAATGGCCACCAGCGACACTTCCGGCAGGTCCAGTCCTTCACGCAGCAAATTGATTCCGATGAGTACATCAAATTCCCCGCGCCGCAAGTCGCGCAGGATTTTGATGCGGTCCAGCGTTTCCACTTCGGAGTGCAGATAGCGGCACCTCACGCCAATCTCCGTAAAATACTCGGACAAATCCTCCGCCATACGCTTCGTCAAGGTGGTCACTAGCGAGCGTTCGTTCTTCTCCGCGCGCACGCGAATCTCTTCCAGAAGATCATCCACCTGGCCCTTCACAGGACGAATTTCCACCTGCGGGTCCACCAGCCCCGTTGGCCGAATCACCTGTTCCACGACCACCCCGCCTGCTTTTGTCAACTCATACGGCCCGGGCGTCGCGGACACGTACACCACCTGATTGATACGGTGCTCGAACTCCTCAAACGTCAGCGGCCGATTATCCAGAGCCGAAGGCATGCGAAAGCCGTAATCCACTAGCGTCTGCTTGCGCGCTCGGTCACCGTTAAACATTCCGCGCACTTGCCCAACCGTCTGGTGCGATTCGTCAATGAACATCAGATAGTCCTGCGGCACGTAATCCAGCAGCGTCGGCGGCGCTTCCCCCGGCAAACGACCACTCAAATGACGCGAATAATTCTCGATGCCGTGGCAGTAGCCAATGGTGCGCATCATCTCTATGTCAAACATCGTGCGCTGCACCACACGCTGCGCCTCGACGAATTTTCCCTGTTTCTCCATTTCTTTCTTCCACCACCAAAGCTCCTCCTGGATGCTCACGATCGCGCGGTCACGCTGTTCTTGCGGCATGACGTAGTGCGTTTTCGGATAAATCGGGACGCGCGACAAATCCTCCTGTCCCGCGCGCACCTCCCCGGTCAGCGGATCGATTTGCCGCAGCGCATCGATCTGGTCGCCCCACATTTCGATGCGGTAACCCTGATCCTCATACGTGGGATAAATTTCGATCATGTCGCCGCGCACGCGGAACGTGCCGCGCCGCAAATCCTCGCTGCGCTCGTACTGAATATCGACCAACCTTCGCAACAACGCTTCGCGCGACGTCTGCTGCCCCTTTTCCAGCATGACCAGCATGCCGTAATAGGCTTCCGGCGAGCCCAAGCCGTAAATGCAAGACACGGATGCCACGATCACTACGTCGCGGCGCTCGAAAAGGGAACGCGTCGCGCTCATGCGCAACTTGTCCAGCTCGTCGTTGATGGTCGCTTCCTTATCAATGTAGATGTCCGCGGAGGGAACATATGCTTCGGGCTGGTAAAAATCATAGTAGCTGACGAAATATTCGACCGCGTTTTCCGGAAAGAATCCTTTGAACTCGTGATACAGCTGTGCGGCCAGTGTTTTGTTGTGCGCCAGCACCAGCGCCGGACGATCGGCATGCTCAATGAGTTTCGCCATGGTGAAGGTCTTGCCCGACCCGGTCACGCCCAGTAGCACTTGCTGCTTCTCGCCGGCTTCGAGGCCGCGATAGAGCTGGTCGATCGCCGCGGGTTGGTCGCCGCGCGGCTGATAATTGCTGTGCAGCTTGAATTTCATGGAAACGGTCTCCCGCGGTCCTACCGGCCTCTGGCGAAACGTTCATTATACTCCGGGGCGCAAACTCTGGCTTTCACCTTGGAAAACGGCCGGCGCGTTCGATTCAGGGCCGATCCAGCGGCGTCTCCGTGACTAGCAATATTTCCGAGTGACTCTTCGCGTCGACGTTGTAGTGCACGCGGTTGGAGCCATCGGCTTTGGCCACCATGACATCCATGAATTGGCTGGCCTCTTCCGTTGCGCGCACGACCAGGCCGCTCTTCAGGGAAATATACGTGATGATCTCGTTCGTGCCTTTCGCCGTGCCCATGGTCCGCAACTCGTGAAGTTTAAAATCTTCGGGGGTCGCGTCTTTCGACGATGATTTCTGTTTCAGCGTTGCCGTCGTGAGCAGCACCGCGCAAGTATCTGGCGGAGCACTGGAGGCGGAGACATCTCCCATGATTGAAAGCTGACTCGCCTGGCAGGGCTCATCTCTCACGTACATCGACTCCCGCGCCCAATTTAGTCCCGAAATTGGCGCTCCTATTTGTTCGGCCTGCTCCAGCTTCCATTTTTCGCCGAACTTCATTCCGTTGGCAGGGAGCGTCCACGCCAGCGCAAAACGTGCGACCCATTGCTGCCAGGCTTGCTGCTGCTCGGGAAAAAGAAAATCCAGACCTTTTACTTCGTTCACCGAGCCGTCTGGGGAAATCGTGAACTCAATGCTTTTCCCCTGGGGGTCCACATGCTGTCTATCCCAACCGGACTTGTTGTCACCGGGCTTGTTCAACCACGCACCAGCGTCCAGAGTCAGAAACTGACCCCGTGCGTGAATCATTGCCTTGGCGCCCGCCGGTCGCACATCCAAGACCTCAACCAGCAGCAATCCGTGCGCATCGATTTGCGTAGCATTTGGCGCCATGGGCGCGACGACCTTGCTTTCGGTCTTGACGGTCTTGTCACTCTGAAATCGGATGAGGTAAATGAGGGTTTGGCCGGGCTGCAGTTTGGGCAGGAGACTGACACGTCTGTCTCCCGCGCAGAGAGTGACAGCCGCAAGAAGCAACAGGCCGGCGGTTCGCTGTGGTTTGCGTTTCATTTGCATCCGCTAATGCCTCGCGAGTCGTCGAAGACCTCTCCGCGCATGATCACCGGAACAAAAGGATTTTCAATTTCCGGGGGACTTGAAGTGCCGATCGAAGAAATCGCTCGCCGCGTGATACGCCGACAGCCAATTTCTGTGCAGTAGAAAATCGTGCACATCATCGGCAAAAACCAGTTGTTCGATCTCCACGCCCTTCTCGCGGAGGCGCGCCACGAGGTCCACGGTTTGTGTGAAGTAGACGTTGCGGTCGTCGTCGCCGTGGATGAAGAGCACCGGTGACTTCCATGCGTTGACTGCGGTCACGGGCGATGAATCATGCGCCAGTTTGTTCAGCTCCGCAGGAACATTCTTTCCGTCCCAGTTGTCGGTCGGCCAGTCATGCACACCATGGAGATCCACACCTGCCGCGAACAAATCGGAATTGCGCCCCAAGCCAAGCGCCGTCAAATACCCGCCATAGCTTCCGCCCCACAAGCCGATGCGATTTGCGTCAACATCGCTGCGGCTCTGAAGGTACTGGCCCGCCGCCACCACGTCCTGATACTCCGTCGCGCCACGCCCAGCACGGCCTGGGGCTTCTCGAAACGCTCGGCCGTAGCCGATTCCGCTACGGTAGTTCACCGCCAGTACGATGTATCCGCGGCTCGCCAGATACTGATTCATGGCATAGGAATTCGAGTAGTAGTACATGTAGTGCCAGCCGAGGAGCATTTGCCGCATCGGGCCACCGTGCAAGAAGATCGCTGACGGCCGCTTCTCGCCAGTTGTCATCCCGGCTGGCACAAAAAGCTGCGCGTGTATTTCCAGCCCGTCTGCGGATCTGAATATTGTCTGTTGCGGTGCGACCAGGCGATCTAACGGAAAATCCTTGGGCCACGTCTCGCCTCCGAGCAACGCCGTCAGCGAGTCTCCTGCAAAGTTACTCACAAAAGCCCGTGGCGGACGCTTCGCATCGGAGCCAAGATAAACAAATCTTTGTCCGTCACTGAGCGCCAAGGGGCTCCATTCAACCCCTTCCCCGCTCGTCAGTCGCCCTACCTCTCCGCCAGAGACATTCACTCTCCACAAATGCCGGCGGTCGATGTCGTTACAATTCGAGTTGAACAAAACCGACTTCTTGTCCGGCGCGAGAGACCACTGCTCCACTTCACAATTTCCAGGCGTTAACAACTTTGGGGCGCCACCGTCGGCAGACAGCGCATACAAATGCTGCCAGCCGTCTTCTTCTGAAGCGATCAATAGTTGGTTGTTCGCGGCCCAATTGATCACCGCGCCGCCGGTGTCTTCCGCCATATAGGGAAACGATCCCTGCGGGGTGGCCCCGCTGTGCCAGATTTCTGTTGCTGTTCCCGCACCGGCCTCCGCCACCCAGATGGCCCACGGATGCGGCTTATCCGGCGCGATGAAGTAGCCCTGCGGTGTGTCTCGCGCCTCCGCAGGTCGCCGCACAAACGCGATGCGCCTCCCGTCCAGCGACCACGCGGGATCACCGTCTGAGTCCACAGACGGCGCCAGGAAACGCACAGTCTTCGTTGCAACGTCGTAAACACCGATGAAGGCGTGATCGTTGCGCGACGAAACAAACGCCAGCCGGCTCCCATCGGGAGACCAGTGCGGGTCCGAGTCTTGTCCGCGCACAACCAGTTGTTGCGGCTTCTCCGTTCCGTCCAGCGGGGCGATCCAGATCTGCCCATCCCTGGCATAGGCGATCGTTCCGCGCGCAGAAATCTGCGGTGAATGACCGGCGTCCACGCGCCTCGGCTCGCCCCCGCTCCATGCCACCGTCCAGATCGCTTGCTCCGTTCCCGCCGGATTGCTGGTTGGGTTTGGCACTTGCCCGGCCGCGTTCTTCCCTTCGCCGCGCACATAGACAATGGTGTTGGAGTCCATCGAAAAACTCACCTCCGATAACTCCTGCCCATCATCTTCGCTGTATTTCGTAATCTGCCTGGCCGTGAATCCGGGCCCTTCGGCCACCCAGACGTTCCGCCGCCCTTGTTGATTCAGCGTCCATGCGACGCGGTTGTTCTGTTTTGCGGCTGTAAAATTGGCCGGGAATGGAGCGCTCATCACCTGTTCCAGCGTGAACGGTTGCTGTGTGTTTGTCTGCGGCATCAGCATCAGCAGAACAGCTGCACACAATAGCGCATGACCCTTCATCGATTGTTTTCCTCCCTGTCTCCTGAAGCCGATTTCATTCCCATATCCGAAATTCAATCCGCAGGCTGCCGGACGCCCGCCTTTTCCACTGAAACCTTTGGTCCATCGAGCGGCCCTGAAATCTTCAGCACGTGCCCCGTTCCGGAATCACTGGCCTTGCGGTCCTTGCTCTTTCGCGCGCCCGCCGTTTCGATCGCCAAGTCAGCGTTTCGCCCGAAACTGAGTGTTCCATTCACGAGCGTCACCTGCTTCTCGCCATCGAGCCGCCAGTCCTCCAGCAAGATGCTGCTATCCCGCAAACGGACCGAGCCTTCCCCGCTGGCCCAACGCGAGACTCCCGTGTGTGCTACGCCGTCCTCGACGCTCGCATTGACATCCCAGCCGCGAAACTCCACTTTGTTCAAGTGAAACTCGCCTCGACCGGTCAACTTTCCCAAAAGTTCGTCGCGGCCCACGCCTTCGGTTTTCACCTGTAGAGTTCCCGACGCTTCGCCGCCCAATCGCCCCGCAATTCGCCCCGCTCCCGGCAATTGCGCCAGGTTCACGCGTTCCAATCTTGCGGCGATCTCATAGACGGGCCGCGGCAAAAACTTCGCATTTATCTCTGCCCGCACTTTGCCGCCCGCCCATTCTGCCTGTGCTTCGCGAATGTCGAGTTGCAGATCGTGCAGAGATCCCTTGGCCAGCACCTTTTCGAGTCGCAACCTTTCGATGGTCAACTGCGCTATCCCCAGCTCGCCTTCCGCATTCACCCGGCGGACCAGTTCACTCGGTGGCGTCTTCGGCGCCGATCCGCCGAGCAGCGGGGGCAAAAGCCTTTGTAACCAGCTCGGCCGAGCCCTTGGCCCGACCCAGCGATCCAGGTCCGCTGCGTTCAACTGGTCGGCATACAAATGAAAATTCCACTTCGCCCCATTTTCCCCATCCGCCCTGGCGGTTTCCTCGATGTTCCCCGTCCACATCCCACCAAACCCTTCCACTCTCGTCATCCGTGCTATGCGCCGCCCGTCGATCCAATCCAATGCGCCCGCAAATACGTTCAGGGGCTGATTCAATCCCGCCACGGTCAGACTCGCTTGGTTGAAAACAACCCTTCCGTTCCATCGCCCTCCCGACGGCTGCTTCCATTCCCACTTCGTCACGGCGGAGGCCTGCCCGCCCAGTTCCCAACCGTGATTCAGCGGCAGCCCAACCTCCGCAGACAACTTCAGAAAATCTTCTACCTTGTTGAAGCTTCCTTCGACGCTGATGCTTCCTGCTTGCGTGTTTAGATCGTGCGCGAAGGTCACGTCTGCGGCGTTTTCCATCGCCCCTGCCACACGACGCCGCTTCGGCGCCAAAACATCACGGAGGTCCCCACCAAGAGCGACCCGCACCGGCCCAATCGTCAGCACTCCTCGCTCTCGGCCTCCGCTCACCGGACCGATTCGCACCGGCTCGACGAAACCCGGCATTCTCACGATCCCACCGCTGCTTGAAAACGCCGCCGACTCCAGCGCAAGTGGCCACCCGCGCAAGATCATCCCGCCGGTAAAATACTGTGCCGCTGTCACACCCTCCGCCATGTCCGGATGAAACGCGCGATACCAGGCCAACAAGTCCGATGCCTGAATCCCCATCGAATCCAGCCGCAATTCCACCGCGGGTACGCGTCCGCCAGCAAGACGCAACATGCCGCGGAGATTCGATCTCGGCCCCTCCACTCCGATTTCTTCTGCGATCAGGCTCCCCGCGCCGACGTTCCACCGCCCCGTCACGTTCACATTCAGGCGGGGGTTATCAGCACGTTCCGTCAAATCCCAGCGATGGATCCGCACGGCTCGTCCCTGCAGTGAGAATTTCCAGTCTGCAGGACCATCTTCCCTGGCGGTCCCGCTCTTAGCTGCGGCATCCAGCGCGAACGCGCCGCGTACTCCGTAATCCTGCCCGCGGAAAAATCGGAAGACGTCCGCCATGGACGCCTCGCCCCAATGCAAAGTGATTTCTGCCGGCTGCAGCCGTGTCGAAGTCCCCGCCACGTCGCCAAGCACTTTGATCGATCCGGCAGATTGCAGCAAAACTCCGCTTCGCCATGGCTGGGCCTTCAGCTGCAGTTGCCAGCGTCCGGGCGAGATCTGCTCCACGCTTCCAGAAACAGCGGTGAACGCAAAAGGTAGCTTGTCGTCCTCGGTCTTGAAATTGATGCGCCCTTCATCGAATTCGATTCTTTCCAGCCGGTTCACCGGAGCGACCGGCGAGGGTGGTCCATGGACAGGTGCGCTCGGTGCAGGGTTCCCCTTTGCCGGCGGCAACCACCGCTCAAGGTTCCAACGACTCTCCGAGTTCCGCACTAAAATCAAGCTCGGCTTGCTGAGCGACATGGTTCCAAATTCAAAGTGGCCCCTCAGCAGGCCCGTCCAGCGCACACCGGCGCTCAGGCGTTCCGCACGGAGAAAGTATTCGTGGCCGAACGCGGGATCCTCGCCCACGGTCACACCGTTGGCATCCAGTTGCGGACTGGGCAGAATCCGCGCGTCGAAACTCGCGACCTCCACGGGCCGTCCGAATGCTCTTTCCAGTTGGGTCACCAGGTAGGCATGCACGCGGTGGGTCCGCGCCAGAAGAGACACCCCGGCCTGAAAGACGATGACCAGAACTACGATCGCCACCGCCGGTTTTCGCCACTTTTGCAGCTTGATCATCTCGTTCGGAAGTTTCGCAGACTCATACGCAAAAAGGTAGGGGCCAGCCGCGTCCAGAATGAAGCGAAAGGATTGTTCGTCCCCTGGTTTCCTTACTTAGGATTGAAATCCTAATGTACCGTACGCAGCATGCGGCTCCACCGCGTTCGAGACGGGAGATGCACCAGGGTCTCAAGAATGCCAGTCAATCGTGACCAAAACGTGCTATCACCGCTGTAGTCGCTGCTTTTCGCTTCCACCGACCAGTAAATCAAGAAGGGCCGCCCCATGATGGCATCACGATCAACGAATCCCCAGTAGCGGCTGTCCTGACTGTGATCGCGATTATCGCCCATGGCGAAATACTTCCCGGGCGGGACGACAATCTCGTCACCCTGAACATACTTGCGGATCTCGGGGCGCCATTCAGGAATGGCATTGAGCGAAATCATCTGGCCCCTTATCGAAGGGAAGGAAAAGTTAAACGGGTCGTACGATGCGGACGAATCATGAACCGCATACGGTTCATACAATCGTTTGCCATTGATGAACACATCCCCGTCGACCAACTTCAAACGATCTCCAGGCAAGCCGATGACTCGCTTCACGAAATGCTGATGATCCGCATAAGGATACTTGAAAACGATAATGTCGCCGCGTTCCAGTTGTCGGTAGGGAAGCAGTTTTTCATACCAGGTGCCGGTCCCGCCGAAAATAAACTTGTTTACTAACAAGTGGTCGCCGATCAGCAGCGTGCCTTCCATTGATGCGGAGGGAATCTTGAAGGCCTGTACGATAAAACTTGTTCCGAACAGCGCCAGAATCACCGTCACCAGGAGTGATTCCAAGTATTCGGAAATGGTGGTCTGCTCCGGGGGGTGCTCCTGCTTCTTTTCCGTCGCCTGTTCTTCGATTTCTGTCACGGTCTTTTCCGGCATTCCGCCTCAGCCTTGCGCTTCCGCGCGTTCGAGTTGTTCCAAAGCGCTTCGTGCCCCACGTTGCTCCGCCTCCTTCTTGGTGCTGCCTTCGCTTGTTGCCAGGCACTCCCCGTCAATCCAAACTTCGATCTGGAAAACCTTCTGGTGGTCGGGGCCGCTTTCTCCAACTACGCGATATTCCGCTGGTGCCCGCCCGCGTCTTTGCAAGAGCTCCTGCAATGCCGATTTGCGATCGGACTCCGAGATGCGCTCACCGCGCTCCTCCAGCGCCTGCTCGAAGAGCACCTTTCGCAACACCTCGCGCGCCACACCCAGTCCGCCATCGAGGTAAACCGCAGCTACTACCGCTTCGAACGCATCGGCCAGCAGCGTCTGCTTCTCCCGCCCGCCGGTTTTCTCCTCTCCGCGCCCTACCCGCAAGTGCTCTCCGAGGCGCAGCCGCCTGGCGGCCGCCTCCAGGGAAACCGCATTTACAATCCGCGCACGGCTCTTGGAGAGCTGCCCTTCGCTCCAGTCAGGAAAAGACGCTAGGAGATATTCGCTCGCGAGCAGCTCGAGAACGGCATCCCCCAGGAACTCCAGCCGCTCATTGTTCCCGGGAAATAGAGCAGAGACAGTCTCCTCGGTGCCTGCAGCGCGCAGTTCGGGAACAGCCGAACTGTGGGTCAGCGCCCTCTCCAGGAGCTCTCTTGTCAAAAACTTGTGCCCTAGACGTTCCTCAAGTGCTCCGTCCGCGATCCGGATAGTCTCTTGCATAACTCCGCCGCACCGGCGGCCTGGTTCACTTCGGCGCGCTCAGTTGCGTCGTGCCAAGCTTCTTCGCATCTTCGGCCTGAGTCTTGCACGTCCCCTGCAAGGGCCCGGTCATCGCTGCGCACTTGTTAAAGGCCGCCACCGCATCATCGAAGTGCGAGGTGATCTTGTTCGCCATTCCCAGTAAGTAGTAATTCACGGGGTCCGGGTTCGGATCGACCTTCACGGCCTGCTCGAGCTCCGGAATTGCTTCTGCATTCTTGCCTCGCCGCACGAAGACCAATCCCAAACCGCTGTGGGCCATCGCCAGCGTTTGATTCTTCGCGGACGCAAAGGCTTCATCGCTTAGGTTCTCCGGCTTGGGCAGCGTCGGCGTAATCTCGATGGCTTGTTTGGAGTATTGTTCCGCTTTGGCCAGCAACTGCACGGCGGCGGGGTCGGATACGCTCCCATGCAAGGTCCGGGGCAGTGTCTGCCCCAGCAGGGCGAGCGTAGAGACATCGTTCGGTGACAACGTGATCTCCTTTTCTCCGTATTCCTGCATCTTTTGTGTATTCCCGGCCTGTAAGTAGGCGTAAGTCAACGCCCCATATACAGGAGACTTGTAGCGACTCTCCGGATATTTCTGGAGAAATGCCTCACCGAGCTCAATCTTCTTGGTGGCATCATTTGGAATCACACCCTGAAAGGCTTTGTAGGCGGCATCTTCTTCCGCATTCACCGGTGCCGGGGCGTCCAGAGTCAGAGGTGTAACGTCCGGAGTCTTCGGCTTGTCGGTCTGCTGCGCTGGAGGCTGACTTTGGCTTCCCTGAGCAGGCTGCCAACCCCGCGCCACTGCGGCTCCGCTCGCGCCTGCCAACAAACCCACGAGGGTGGCCATCCCCAACCACGTATTCAACTTCATTCTCATCCTATTTCTCCTCATCTCTTTTTAATTCTCATCCCCGAGCTTCGCAGTTCGGGCGGCGCGCTTGGGAAGTCTGACCGAGCCTGGCCGGTACCTGGACCTCATTGGGGTCATCACGGGCCGCTCCCGCCAACTTGCTCCAGCGCTACAGCATTCCCCTGAATCGTATGTGTCCAACCAAAATCGACCTCCCGTTCAAGGTCGCGCCATGGGTCTATCTCCGCCAAACGCTGCGAGCCCTTTTTGGGCAGCTAATTTTGCCTGTTCCGGTCCCCCTTCCACATTTAGAACGGACTGATACTCCAACTTCGCTACTTCCGGGTTCCCTTCATCACCATAGATCCGCGCCAGGTAGACGTGCGACCACGCCAGTACCATGGGATCTTGAGTCGCCGCATGTTCGCCGGCAGTCAGCCGCCCGAACACCTGCTTGGCCCTTGCCGCATCGTGATCCAGGAGTGCCACCAATCCAATTCCGTACCACGCCCGCGCTTGATCCGGATATTTCGTCAGAACTTTCTGAAACGATACCTCCGCCGCGCGCGGATTTTTCTCCGCGATCCGCCGCTCCCCCTCGGTCAGTGCCGTAATGACTTCCGCATCATTCGGCACCGTCGACGGCGCTGCGCTTCTCCGGCGCGCCACTTCCTCGCTCGCCGCCCCGTCCTCCGGCTTGGCGGTCTCGGCTGGCGCGAATTTCACCGCCGCCAGCCGCTTTCCCTCAGCTCCTGCATCGATGGCTCTCACCAGATCCGGGAAAAAGAGCTTCATCGACGGTTCGGAGTTTTCGAATTTGGGCAGCGCCTCGAGGAGCGGTTTCACGAAAATGTACCCATCTTCATCGTCCCGGCTCATCGCCGCTTCCCGTTCGCCAGGCGACATGCGCTTGAGTCTCAGCTCTACCGCCCGCACCGTACATTCCGCAAAGTACGATGCATAATCATCCTTTAACTCAGGCGTCAGACGCGGGGCCGTGGCGGCCTTCTCAAATAGCGAGCGTTTCGCTGCCGTAACGTGCGGATACATCAGGGGCAGTGGATCCAGCAAGAAGTGCAGAAACGCGTGACGTAGGACGTCGGTCGGAACCTCTTCCCCGCCGCTCAGCACCAACGCATAGTGATCCCCAAAATTTCTCACGTTAGTGATGCGTCCCACCAGCGGCTCAACAACGATCGCCAATGTCCGCGGCCCGGACGGCTCGAGGATTTCACGCAAGTATCCCGACACGACGAACACAATCTGCGACACCGGATCATGCAGTCGCTCGACTTCACGGTTATAAATCGGCTGCACTTGCCGCCACAGTTGCCCAATTTTCTGTTCCTGATAATAATTGGAAAGGATTTCGCTGAAACCCTCGAGCGCAATTACTTCCGGTGGCAATTCATCTCGCCTCAAGACTGGCTGAAACGCGGGGGCGGGCCCAGACACCAGGCCAAACCACAAATACCTGGAAAGCGTCGCGCCGGGATCCCGCAGTTCGTGCTGGCGGTAAAATTCCCGCACCGCTTCCACTGCCGGGCCCTGTTGCTGGCGCAAGCGCTCCCTCATCTGCGCCCGGAACGCCGTCCAATTGTCAGAGCTGACGTTCGATTGGAAACCCGCTGCCAACAGCGCGCAGATCGTTGTAAACATGGCCTCGCTGCCGTCCACACTCACCGTGCCCGGCGGCGTGGTCCTCACACGCGCCGGTGGTGCAGGCGCCTGCGCTGGTGGGGGCGATTTGGTTTGTACCTGCCCTGGCATTGGTGCGGGCGCCTGGGCCTGTCCTGCCGCAGGTAACGCCGTCACCGCGCACAATCCATACAGCACCATCTGTCGTTGAAGTCTTTTCATGCCTTTTGCCGCAGTCCTCACTCCGGCCTGTTGACGTTTCTATCTCCGCCTGACGCGGTTTCTCCGCACGGAAGGGCATATCTCCGGAGTGCCCTATGTCCTCTCACAATGCTACGGCATGTTGCCAATCTACAAGCCCCCAACGCACTCCGTCAAGGAATCCCGTTTTTTCTCCTCGAACTCTCCAGTTGGTCCCCGCGTCTCCGCCTGATCCTTGCTCTTCACCTTTGAGGTCCAGCACTCAGCCAGGACAACGCTTGCGCTCTGACCTGGGCTTCTGCTAACAGTGGAGATGCTCCCCGGCCCTGCGCGGGATGGCCCACTCCTATGATTCGGCGTCTCATGGCAAAAATGCAATTTATTCTCGGACTCTTTCTGGTCACCGCGGTTCACTCACATGCTCTTTGGGCGCAACTGGTCCGTGAGAACACCGCGCCGCAGCCGCAAGTCTCTGCCCGGCCAGACTGGCAGAACTCCGCTTCTGCACAAACACCCACGGGCAAAAAACGCCTTTTCCAGGAAGTGCAGTTGACCGGCGAAGACTTCTGGATCGACACCAGCATGGACATTCAAGCTGGCGAACACGTGCTCATCACCGCCACCGGTAAGCTCCGTTACGCCGACGCGAAGGACGACAACGGCCCGGACGGCCTTCCGCGCGGGTTCAGCGACCTTCTCCGCGTTCTACCGTTTAATGAAGCCGGGCGTGGCACGCTCATCGGCCGCATCGGCGATAAAGACACCGCGCAGCCTTTCGCCATCGGCGCACACCGCAATGTTCTTGCACCTGTCTCGGGCCGCCTTTCCGTCGGCATCAATCAGACCACGAATGACACCGGTGAGGGCGCCTACGCCGTGCGCATCGAGGTTTACGCACCCGAAGGTGGCACCGCCCGCGTGGTTGCCAGGCAGGTCAGCTCACTCCCTGGCATCGACAACAATCTCTTCTCGAAAATCCCGCGGCGCATCAGCGACAAAGAAGGCCATGCCGGCGATATGGTCAACTTTCTCATCCTCGGATCGGAAGCCACCATGCAGCGTGTCTTCACCACCGCCGGCTGGGTGAGAGTCGACGCCGACGTCAAGGAAACCGTACTCCACGGCTTGATCGGCAGCCTCTCGAAGGAATCCTACTTGACCATGCCCATGAGCCAACTCTTCCTCTTTGGCCGCCCGCAGGACTACGGCTGGGCCCGTGCCGAGCCCATCAGTGTCGTCCGATCGCGCAATCATCTGCGCATCTGGAAAGCGCCGTTCCAGGTCAATGGCGAGACTCTGTGGACCGGCGCCGCCACCCACGACATCGGCTTCGAACGTGATCAGCGCAACAACGGGATCACCCACAAAATCGATCCCGATATCGATCTGGAGCGCAACTATGTGGAAAAAACTCTCAGCTCCACAGGCCTGGTCACCGAAATCTCTCACTTCCTTCCCGACAATCCCATGAAAGAGGCCACCACCGCCACCGGCGGCACATTTCATTCCAACGGCGAAATTGTCATCCTCAAGCTCGACGAGTCCATCCCTAATCCATGAATCGAGCCGCCCTCAGTTTCCCATGAGGCTCCCCGAGGCCCAAGAGCCCATGGACGCTAGTCGCAAAACTAAATTCAGCGAGGTCCTCGACCGTGCGCGCTCACGCGGCCCGCAACCATTACGCGTAACGGCCAAACTAACGGCTGTCATCGTCTCGGCTGAAGAAATGGGGGCCCAACACAGCCGCGTTGGCAACCTCGCGGAGTTCTTTGCCCCCTCACCTCTGCGCGATTCCCCATTGCAGCTGGACGGGCGCAGGCCCAAAATAGCACTAGGCATACCGCTTTCTACTTCGCCGCTTCCAGTTCGAGCACAATCACACGATCCACTTCTTGCGGTTGCGGCTCCGGCAGTTTCAGTACCAGTCCTCCCTTGACGGCGCTGAACTCGACAATGCCTCCATCGCGCAACAACCGCGCCGAGTGAACTGGCCGTGGCATCGCCGGCAGCGCGAGCACCGGAACATTCCAGTCCAGCACGTGAAGATAAACTGTCGAGCCGCGCTGCGTCGTCACGCCCCACGGTCCCGCCGCAACTGGCCCTCCTCGCGTTCCGTAAATCGAATCTCCATACTGCTTCGTCCAGCGCCCCACTTCCGTCAAGCGCTGCACAAACTCGGGCTGAATTTCGCCGCTCGGCATCGGCCCCACATTCAAAAGAAAATTCGCATTCAATCCCGCCGCACGCACAAGGTATCGAATCAATTCAGCCGTGCTCTTGAAGTGCTCGTCCGTCAGATTGAAGCCCCAGGAATTATTCATGGTTTCCGCGGTTTCGAGCGGCAGCGCACTGACGGATTGTTCAGCGTTGAAACCTGTGGTGTGCTGGCCTGGCAAATCCTTCTCAAACATCTGGAAGTCCTCTCCGGGAAACGGATTCTTATGATGATTGCTGCCAACCATGGCCTGCGGCTGCAGTTGATGAATCAGCGCGTACGTGCGGGCAAGTTGCCAATCCGCGTCCGGCTTGTCCCACATTCCGTCGAACCAGATGCCGCCAATCTCCCCATAGCTCGTCAGCAGCTCGCGCAACTGCCCGTCCATGAAATTCAGGTACGCATCCCAATTCCCAGAATCCGGACGGCCCGTGCTATGTCCCGTACGCCCGCGCGGAAAATAATCCGGTGAATGCCAATCAAGTTGTGAGTGGTACAAGAACAGTTTGATGCCCTGCTTGTGACACTCCGCTGCGAGCATCCCAATCACGTCTTTGCCGTACGGCGTTCGCGCCACAACATTCCAATCCGTCAAGCGCGAGTCGAACATGGCGAATCCGTCATGGTGCTTGGAGGTTATGGTGATGTAGTTCATGCCCGCGGCTTTTGCCAGCGCGACCCACGCCGCAGGATCAAACTTGACCGGATTGAAAAACGTCGGCACCTTCGCGTAATCCGTTCTATTGATCGGCCGCGTCTCCATAATCCATTCCCCATCGCCCAGCACGCTATACACCCCCCAATGAATAAACATTCCGAACTTCGCGTCCTGGAACCATGCGCGCGCTTTCAGATTCTCAGGAGTAGGCGTGTATCTTTGTTGCGACGTTTGCGCTTTGGTGGCCTGCGCTTCCGCGATTGTTGAGCATAGAATTGCGGCTGCAAAAGACAGTGATCGTAAACGTAGTAGCTGCGACTTCATGGAGCCCCTCCGCGGAAAATAGCGACGCGAAAATCTCGAGCGCGTTGAATTCTAATGAATAAGTGGACGAAGTCGAGAGATATTCACAACTGTCGGGCCGCTCTTATGGGAGTCCAAGCTAGGGAAGGAGTAAGTGGATTTGACGGCGAGGCGCGGCTCGCCGGTCTGCTGCGGATTCGCCGCGGCGAGACTTACACACTGGGTCCCCGCGTTGTAAATAGTGAAGACATCGCTGTCCGGACGCCCGTTGTAACGCAAGCAGAACTTGCACTCGCGACCAGTGTGGCTGAGCGTCGTCCAGAAGCAATCGTCTCCCCCTTTACATGTTCACGTGTAATCCATTTCACGCGCCTTCCCTCCAAATCCGACATGGATTCACATGGATTCACTTGGCCCGCGCCTTATTCTCTCATTTGGAGTATGATTCCGCCCCGGCCAGGATCCAACCCGGACCAAGGAATCGCTCAGGAGGTGGCTCATGGTCATCGCCAAGCCAGTCAACGAAGCGGGCAGAATTGCCGCTTTGGAGAAATACGCCATCCTCGATACCGACCCCGAACAATCGTTTGACGACTTCACCTTGCTAGCCTCGTTTGTTTGCAGAACGCCTATCGCGCTGATTTCTCTTGTCGATGAAGACCGCCAATGGTTCAAATCACGAGTGGGTATTGATGCTTCAGAAACATCACGCGACATCGCTTTTTGCTCTACTGCGATTTTGCAATCCGATCTCTTCGTGGTCCCCGATGCGCTCTTGGATGAGCGCTTTCGCGACAATCCCCTGGTCGCTTCCGACCCGTACATCCGCTTCTACGCCGGCGCTCCCCTTATCAACGAAGACGGCTATGCCCTGGGCACGCTCTGCGTCGTCGACCGGTCGCCGCGCGAACTGGCGCCCGAGCAAAGAGAGGCCCTCAAAGCGTTAAGCCGCCTGGTTATTGCTCAGCTCGAATTCCGTCGCAATTTGCTTCTGTTGAAAGAAGCTCTTACCGACCGCACCAAGGAAGAACACGAACGTCAGCGCGAACTGGTCCACGTCCAAGAAACCCTGATGCGCGTGATGGGACTGCGCCAACGGTGAGCCTTGAGACTTCTGCTGGGTGGCATAGTATTACTCCCCATGTGAGTAAGGGAGGGAAGGTTGGCCGAGCGTCCGGCTCGACAAATGTAAAGAGTCTCTTTATCTGCATGTCGCCTTGCGTTGCAGGGGTGTTATCCTCTCTCCTCGTGCGGCCATGAAAAAGAAGCGAACGCTGAACATACTCACCAGTTGCGCATTCGTTCTCGTTCCATCCTTGATCGTCACCACTGCCGGGTTGATCGCGCGCGCGGCAAACGCGCCGCCACAAAGCGATGTATCCGGCCAGGAGCAGCAAGACTGGCCGGACTACGGCGGCGCGCCCGAGAACAATCATTATTCCAAGCTAGCGCAAATCAATCGCAGCAACGTCAAGCGCCTGGCCGTCGCCTGGAGCTTTGACACACGGGAGCAAGGCGGTCTTCAGACAAGCCCCATCATCGTCGAGAGCGTACTCTACGGAATCACGCCGACACAAAAGATTTTCGCGTTGGATGCCGCGACAGGTAAGCCGTTGTGGAAGTTCGACTCCGGAATGCGTGGAACGCAACCGGACCGCGGGCTCGCTTACTGGGCCGACGGCAAGGACAAGCGCATTCTGGTTGGAGTAATGAACTTTGTGTACGCGCTAGACGCCACCACCGGCAGTCCGATTGCGTCCTTTGGAGACCACGGCCGAATCGACCTGCGTGAAAATCTTGGCCGGGAGCCTGCCAGCTCTGTGTCTGTGGATCTGACCAGTCCAGCCGTTGTATACAAAGACCTGCTGATCGTCGGCGGGCGCAACCCCGAGACTCTTCCCGCGCCTCCCGGCGACATTCGAGCCTACGACGCTCGAACCGGAAAGCTGCGCTGGTCGTTTCACACCATTCCACGTCCCGGTGAATTTGGCCATGACACTTGGCCGAAGGATGCCTGGAAGACCAGCGGCGCGGCGAACAATTGGGCCGGGATGGCGCTCGATCCCCAGCGCGGGATTGTCTATGTTCCGACGGGCTCCGCCGCATTTGATTTCTACGGTGCCGATCGCATCGGGGACGATCTCTTCGCCAATTGTCTGATTGCCCTGAATGCGCAGACGGGCGAGAGAGTCTGGCATTTTCAGGGAGTCCGCCACGACATTTGGGATCGCGACTTTCCTTCACCGCCCGCCCTCGTCGCCGTGAAGCGCGACGGAAAAGAAATTGATGCTGTAGCGCAAACAACAAAACAAGGCTTCGTCTATCTCTTCGACCGCTCCAATGGAAAGCCTCTTTTCCCCATTGCGTCCCAAAAATATCCTCCGAGCACTGTGCCCGGCGAAGTTGCCGCCCTCGAGCAGCCGCTTCCCACTCGCCCCGCGCCCTTTGCGCGCCAGCTTCTCACTGAGGATCTTCTGACCGCGCGCACGGCGAAAGCACATCAATGGGCAGTGGAAAAATTCAAACAATTCCGCAGTGCAGGGCAGTTCATTCCTTTCAGCGTCGGGAAGGATACGGTAATTTTTCCTGGCTTCGACGGTGGTGCCGAGTGGGGCGGCCCCGCCGTGGACGCTGAGACCGGAATCATGTACATCAATGCGAATGAGATGCCCTGGACCGGCGCTCTCGCCCCCAACACGGCCGAAAATAGCCCACGCGCCATCTATATGAGCCAGTGCAGCATCTGCCACGGAGAAAAGTTGACGGGTTCCCCTCCCGCGATGCCTTCCCTGATAGGAGTGGGCAATCGGCTGACTCCCGCGCAGATTGCAACGGCCATCAAGAACGGAAATGGACGAATGCCGGGCTTTCCAAATCTGACCGAGGATCAAAACGGCGCGCTGGTCAGCTTTTTGCTGAGCGGTGAAAGTAAAGAGCTCGCAAGCTCCGCACCACCTCCGGAATCCATGCCGTATCGCTTCACCGGCTACCACAAGTTTCTCGACCCGGAAGGATATCCCGCCGTAGCTACTCCGTGGGGCACTCTAAACGCCATCAATCTGAACACCGGTGAATATGTCTGGAAGATCCCGCTGGGTGAATACCCAGAACTCGCCGCGAGGGGCCAAAGGAACACCGGAACCGAGAACTACGGTGGTCCGATCGTCACCGCTGGCGGCCTGGTGTTCATCGGGGCAACCAACTTCGACAAAAAATTCCGCGCCTTCGATAAATCTAACGGTGAGCTGCTCTGGGAGGCGATTCTGCCCTTCTCCGGCAATGCCACGCCGGCCACTTACGAAGTCAACGGCCGCCAATTCGTCGTCATCGCCGCGGGAGGCGGCAAGGACCCGAAATCATCTTCCGGTGGCGTCTACGTCGCCTTTGCTCTGCCTCAGGAATCACCGAACACAACTTCCGGCCCACCGTTGAAGCACTAGTTCCAATTCAGGACGACAACTCTCGGTGGACTTTTCCGTTCCTCTCCATCGCTAACAAGCCGCTCGCGCTTCTAGAGCCCCTCGACTGCCCGATTAGCCTACCTGTTCGCCAGCAGCGCGCTTAGAAGACTAGCGAGCCTTGACTCCTGACGCAGAACTGTCTCCGGATGTGCCGCACCGCCATCCCTCTCGGTCAGCTCCGCGAGCTGTGCCGCCAAATGGCGCACTGCCACATCGTTTGGTACATAGGTTCGATCCGTGGGTGTAATCGCCTCCCAGCCCGATTCTGTGCGGCGCAGCTCCCAGCGAACTTTTTCGCGTCGCCGCTTATAGTCCGTTTCTCCACCCGCGATAGTCGCTCGAAAATCTATCTGCAGACGGGCCCATCCGTGGTCCCCTTTGATTTCCAGACGCTCCACCTGGAGCCGCTCAAAGATGATCACCGGCAGCGCCAGTCTTGTGGGGTCACTCGTACGCAAGACACTTCCCGAGGCGTTGCTCAATTCAGAGATGCCTTCAGTAACTTGGCTGATCGTTGGTTTCTTGTTCTCCGGAGTGATGATGATGCTTTGCGGAACCTCAAAGGGAGCGGCTGCAACTGCCGGTGCCGGCAAAGCCGGTGAACCAGGGACTACCTTTGTCCGTTCCGAAGCCGTCTTCGGTGGGCGATGAGAGGCGGAGGCCATCACAGGGAATCGCTCCTCGATCGCCGGCGCAGTGACGTGCCGCCTTGCAGAATCTGCAGCTACTGAGGAAGCCGGAGCCTTGGCGGCGGTCAGAGTCCCGGTGTTTTCAACTTTGTACCGGTAGAAGTGCGGTCTTCCGCGCGACTTCCAGTAAGTTCCCTCGTAATCCTGGGCCTCCAGGCCCGTACTCACTAGGCTGTAAAAGCTATGCTCCCGCGGGTCCAGGATAATGCCCACATGGCCTGGCCATGCAATCAAATCTCCCGGCTGCGGGTGTCTCACCCGCTCAAAATTCTCGTTCCCAGCATACAGTTCGAAGGAGCTCGCATACGGGTACTCAAAACCCGCGTTGAGATACATCTGATGAACCAGGTGAGAACAGTCTTGCGCACCGCGCGTCGGTTGGTCCTGATCCTGCACGGCATACACGATCGCCCGCCCTCCCTCCGCACTCAGCAATCGGGAATTCGACCCCGATCCCTGCGATGCCGATGTAGCCTGAGCCTTTGCGAGCGAGCCTGCGGCCATACAATAGCCTGCCAGGCATGCCACGAGCGCAAAACTGCGCGCAACTCTCCAGCGGAACTCCGTCGTCGCGTTATCCATCGCTCCTTCATCCTTGGCAGGTGCCCGGAGATAGTTTCCCCTTCTCTTAGGATCCATTTAGGACTGGGGGTTGCAATGGAACTTGCCCTGGGCGTAATTGGCCAAATGGCCAGTCGCAGCTAGCTGTGGAAAGCCGCTGTCCTTCGCAGGCTGAACTCCCGAAGAGGGCTGGAGAGGCTCCGAAGTACTCCTTAGTTGACCGTTACTTGGACCGTTATAGAGTGGCTGAGGTTGCCCGAAGTTCCCGTGATCGTAAGCGTGTAAGTTCCCGCAGGAGTACCTGGAGGCGCAACGGTGAGTGAGGCCGTCTTGGTTACGCCAGCATAGGACGCAGAAATAGTGACCGGAGTGGACGTGGTCACCGCGCTGGTGCTCACCGTGAATGTCGCACTGCTGGCTCCCGCAGCAACAGTCACGCTCGCCGGGACCGTTGCCGTGGACGTGCTGCTGCTGGTGAGGGTGACGGCTGCGCCGCCAGCGGGTGCTGGCCCGCTCAGCGTTACCGTGCCCGTGGAGGATTGCGCGCCCCCAGTCACGCTCGTGGGATTCAGCGTCAGCGTGGAGAGCGTAGGAAGGGCTTGCGGCGCTACGGCGAGTGAGGCCGTCTTGGTCACACCAGCATAGGACGCAGAGATGGTGACCGGCGTGGACGTGGTCACCGCGTTGGTGGTCACCGTGAATGTCGCGCTGCTGGCTCCGGCGGCGACAGTCACGCTGGAAAGCACGTTAGCCGCCACGTTGTCACTGGAAAGCAATACTTGCGCACCGCCAGCGAGTGCAGGCCCGCTCAGCGTCACCGTGCCCGTGGAGGATTGCACGCCGCCAGTCACGCTCGTGGGATTCAGCGTCAGCGTAGAGAGCGTAGGAAGGGCTTGCGGCACTACGGTGAGTGAGGCCGTTTGGGTCACGCCAACATAGGACGCAGAAATGGTGACCGGCGTGGACGTGGTCACCGCGCTGGTGCTCACCGTGAATGTCGCGCTGCTGGCTCCCGCAGCAACAGTCACGCTCGCCGGGACCGTTGCCGTGGACGTGCTGCTGCTCGTGAGGGTGACGGCTGCGCCGCCAGCGGGTGCTGGCCCGCTCAGCGTCACCGTGCCCATTGAGGAAGACCCGCCATTGACAGTGGTTGGGTTGAGCGCCATCGATGAGAGCGTTGGGCTAATCGGCGGCGGCGGCGTACCGTAGCCGCCGCAAGAGTACGTGCAGAGCGAGACGGCGAGGAGTCCTGCTGTCGCGGCAAGGCCAGGCCGCCGAGGGCGAGATGCTCGACTGAAGGCCCACAGCAGCACCGGCACGGCGAGCCAGGCGAAGCACGCCACCAGCGGCCACCATGGCTGCAGCGGCGGGCCATATCGTGGCAGGGCTAAAGGCAGCGAGAAACCGCGCGCCATGGTAGTCAACGTAACCGTCGCCGTCGCCGCGTTTTTCCCATCCAGTGTCACCGACGATGGCGAAACCGCGCAGGTCGCCTGGGGCGGCGCACCCGTGCAACTCCACGTTACAGTCTGAGTGGAATTATGCAGTGGCATAGCGGAGACGGTGAAGTTCGCCTGCTGTCCCGCCGTAATGGTCGCGGTGGAAGGCGTGGCAGAAACGCTGTAGTCCTGGGGACAACTCGCAGCGGTCACTGCCTCCAGGGTCAGACACAAGTCCAGCCGACCGTTGCCCATGCCCGAATCCACAAGCGGGACTGCATGGGCTACCGCAGTGGCGGCTTGAGACTGAACAAAGGTGGTTCTCAGGTTGTGCAGCAGCGCTGCCCCTCCCGATACAAACGGCGCGCTGAACGAGGTTCCCCATCCCGCCGCATAGCTGGAGAATGGATACGTACTCACAATCGCTTCGCCAGGGGCTGCCACCCACACGATCGCGTTTCCATAGTTTGAGAATGACGAGCGCGTGTCCTGGTCAGACGTTGAGGCCACGCCCATCACGTCGCTCTGCAGCGCCGCCGGATAAACAATCTCCTGCACGCCATCATTACCCGCCGACGCCGCGCACATGACGCCCTGCTGGTTGGCATAGTCGAGCGCCTTCTGGAGCTCTGTCGAACTCGTCTTTATGTCGAAGCTCATGTTGATCGCGTTGGCGCCGTTCTGCACACCGTAGTAGATCGCGCGCAGGATGTCGGAGAGCGCGGCTGTCCCATCCGCATGAAACGCCTTCAAGGGCAAGAGTTGCGCGGTGGGAGCCACCAGGTGGATGATGCCCATCACCATCGTCCCGTGCCCAAACGCCGCATATGGCGATCCGTCGAGTACCGCCGCGGTGGACTGATCCAGCACAGCTGCCGTGGACTGATTTACAGTGGCGGGCTGGCAAGTGGCGCAAGATTGAGGGGGAAATGTGGGAAAATCCGAGGGGTTCAAATCCGTCATCTCGGAACCACCTGGCTGGTTTCGTGTGAAGTCGTAACCCGCCAGCAAAACTCCTTGCAACGCCGGATGCCCGGGATCCACGCCCGTGTCAATGTCCGCGACAACCCCCGTTCCCGTCACATTGAACGCCGTTTGCGCGGTCTGCACCTCCACGATCCCAGTCGCCGTTTGATTGGCGTAACTGTTCCACACATTTGTCCCGCCATAGGGCACCGAACTTCTGTCCGACATGAGTGTGCTGGGAATTGGAGCGGGAAGGAGATTCAAGCCGCCTACCAAGTTCAGTACCTGGTTCACTTCGGCATCCACGAATCCCGTCAAGCCCGGCAGGAGACCCAGAAAAGTCTGCAGTGGGAGCGGTGTGGTCACCAGGAAAACCTGGCCCACAGTGCCGTCCAGCGCGCCAACCACTGTGCACGTTGTGGGAAGGAGACAGAGCACCTGGAGCACTGGGAGCCCCCCGGTCGTCCGAATGATCACCCCAGTGTCGGCCTTCGCCGGCGCAGCCAACAGCAGAGCCGCTAACGCACCAGCCAGCCACATTCTGCGCTTCATGGCTCGGCGCTCCTTTCCACTCCGCACTTACGCTCTTGCGCCTCGCCTGGCCGCGCGCGGTCTGTCCCCAGCGATGACCGCCCCTTAGCGTTCCGGAGGGAATCTTTCATGCAGCTGGACATCTTTCCGCTCCCAAGACCCGTCCCCAAGACCCGCACCGTGCGGATCCAGCATTCTGCGGAAAGACCGACCCCAGCTCTGCCTCGGAGGGAGGCACGCCCAGCGAACTAGCCAGTACGGTCTTTCCTAGATAGATGGGGGAGACCCGAAGAAAAGAATAGAGGGGAAATACAGCAAAACTCGCTAGGGTAAATACCTTACTTCGAGCTTCTTACCATCGCGAAGCGACGAATCCGTGGAAGTCCGAGGGACAAAGGTACCTCGCTACCGTATCCTCGAGCAGGGACACTCCGTCGCCGGTCGCCTTTTCCGATGGTTACGCATTCCCAACGGCCCGTCTGAGCATTTCTCGCGATATGTTGGCTCCGCTCACCACCAGCGCCACGTGATCGCCGCCACCGATGCCGGATCGCAGTAGCGCCGCCGTGCTCGCGGCCCCGGCCGGTTCCGCCAACACGTGTTCCTCCAGAAGTAACGTCTCAATCGCGAGTAGCATCTGCTCGTCGCTCACCAGGACCACGTCGTCGACGAGGTTCTGGACATCGCGTACGTTCGCTGCCTCCGGCGTTCGTGTCGCTAGCCCATCGGCAATCGTGTCGCACGTCTCGGTTGTCACTGCTTTGCCTTTCTTCCACGATAGGTAGTAAGCTGGCGCGCGTTCCGCTTGCACACCGATGATCTTCACTCCTGGCAAGTTGTGTTTCACCGCCGCCGCGATACCGCGAATCAGAGCCGTATCCCCCACCGGCACAACCACCACGCTGGTCTCGGGAAGCTGCTCCAGGATTTCACATCCAATCGTCGCGGGCCCCGCGGGCAGATCCTCGTCGGTCGCATCATTCAGAAAATGCACCCCCGGCCGTTTGGCATACTCCGCAGCCAGCGTGAACGCGGACGCCAGATCGTCGCCGCCGCTCTCCACAATCGACGCGCCGAGCCCTCGAATGCGGTTGCGCTTCACCGGATTGCAGTTCGCAGGCAAAAAGACCTTGGCCTTGATACCAAACTGTTTGGCCGCACAAGCCACCGCCGCTCCGTGATTCCCGGTGCTCGAAGCCACCACTTCCTTCACCTGCCCCCTCGCCATTCTCTGCGCCAGCGCCCAGAACGCGCCTCGCACTTTGAAGGAGCCCGTCGGCAGCTCCGTTTCCAGCTTCAAATAAACACTTCTGCCCGCCGCCGCGCTCAGGAACGGCGCAGCGATCAACCGTGTCGGCACAAAATACTTTGCTAGAAATCTTTGCGCCTCACGAATCGTGGAAATGCTTGGAACAATTTGCAGACCAGCCTCACCGACCGAAGAACTCATCCGACCACCGCCGATGCCGCCGCTCGCTTCCTGCCCAGCTTCATATAGGGCTCCAGGTCCTTCGCTTCTCTGTATTCAGCTGGCGACGGCGGCCACCTCTTTCTTCCTCGATTCGTTCCAGAGATGAATGTACGGCTCCAGATCCTTCATCATTTTTTGGAATTGCGCGAGGTCGAGCGATTGCGCGCCGTCACTAATGGCTTTTTCTGGCGCGGGATGTACTTCCACGATCAGTCCGTCGGCGCCAATTGCTACGCCCGCGCGCGACAAGGCCGGCACGAGGCTCCGCTTTCCCGTCGCGTGGCTCGGATCGAGAATGACGGGCAAGTGTGTCAATTCATTCAGCGCGGGGATCGCGGCGATGTCGCAGGTGTTTCGCGTCACGGTTTCAAACGTGCGAATCCCCCGCTCGCACAAAATCACATCGGGATTTCCGTGTGCCGTGATGTATTCCGCAGACATTAACAGCTCTTTCACCATGCTGCTCAATCCGCGCTTTAGCAGCACCGGCCGCCCGCATTTTCCCAGCGCCTTCAACAGCATGAAATTCTGCATGTTTCGCGCGCCCACCTGCATCACGTCGGCGTATCGTGCGACCAAATCCACATCGCGGTCGCTCATCACTTCCGTGATGATCGCCAGTCCCGTGGCCTGCTTGGCCTTCTTCAGCAGCTTTAAACCTTCTTCTTCCATGCCCTGAAAATCGTAAGGCGAAGTTCGCGGCTTGAACGCGCCGCCGCGCAACATTTTCGCGCCGGCTTTCGCCACGCCTTCGGCGGCCTGCATGATCTGTTTTTCTGATTCCACGGAGCACGGACCGGCCATCACCACGAATTCTCCCCCGCCGATTTCCGTTCCGTTTACTTTTATTCTTGTTTTTCCAGCACGGAATTCCTTGCTCACAAATTTATACGGCGCCGAGATCCGCACCACGTTGTCCACCTGCGGCATGGCTTCAATCGATTCCATGCACGCGGTCACATCTCCCACACCAACGACTCCAATGACCACGCGTTCTTCCCCTTCGATGGAGTGCACCTTGTACCCGAAGTGCTCCACCTGTTTGCGTACTTCATCGATCTCTTCGCGCTTCGCGTGCAATTTCATGGAGATGATCATCTTTCCGGCCCTCTCAATTTGTTTTTCGTCCCTTAAAACAAAAAACCCACTCGGCTGGCGAGTGGGTCGAATCTTTTTCTCTGGATTCGCTTTACAAAAACGCCCCCCGCCACCTGGATGGATCCCCAGTAAATCGATACCAGCGGTAGGAGTTGGCGAGCCCGGCGTCCATGACCTACGTATTGTATTTCTTCCCGTTCCCAGACACAACAGTTTCTTTGAGTCCCATTGAGTCCCGGCGGGCCGCCGAATTTCGATTTGTCCTCAGAAAAATAGAACCGCGATGCGATAGCGCGTGAATCCGGCCGCGCCATTCGCGCGGCACGCCCCCACCGCAACCCTGCTGTAAGGCCCGCTCCGAATCCTTCTCTCGACATCTTCCGGCAATTTGCTCAGGTCAGTGGCCTCAAATCGGATCATCGCTCTTGCTGGCGTGCCTGCGAATCCCGCATCCCTCTCACAGGTTTTCCGCGCGCCCTCGGTTGCGTTGGCCGACCTGAATCCCTGTGCGGTTAGCAATGAAACCACCTTGTATTCCTGCTGCTCAACGCTCAATTCCGGGACAATCTGCGAAAAATCCTGGACCGCGAAGAGGCCCCCCGGCCCGCGCACCGCTGCGATACCAACGGAGGTGAGCCGCGGGTCCAGGATGTTCTTGCTGTGACCGGGCGAATCCATCCAGCCGCCATGAATGATCTGGGGATTCGGACCGATGGCGATGTTCTCGGCGATGGCACCGAACCGCGCGCCAGCTTCGGCGAGGCGCTCTTCGAGGTTGGGTTCGCTGGGGAGCCGGTGCTCGAGCCTATTCAGGTTGAGCATGAGAAGGGCGTGCCGGCGGGCGGCTTTGAAGAGTGTTTCATCCCACTGGAGTGCGGAGAGGCCGTGGGCAGTGCGCTCGCGGTTCAGAGCTTCGAAGAGCTGGCGCTCCGAGTCGTTCCTCTCCAGTTGAGCAGGCGCGCCGGTAGAAAAACAGAACAGAAATGCAACGGCCAGGAGAAATATGAGATTTCTCATGCCGATGAAAATCAGCCGCGGACGCGGACGGCGCTGAAGCTGAGAACCACGTGGCCGCCGGCCGTAGGACGGCCAAAACTCAGCATGGGGCTGAAGCGCGAGAAGAGCAGCAACTGGTCAAGATGATGCCGAAGCTCCGGATTCGTCGGCCCGGAAAGAATCTGGTAGTCGGTCATTTGGCCGTGCGAGTCGACAGTGACATCAATCAGTAGGCCATGTGGCAAAGAGAGTTCGAGGTCCTGCTGCTCCGGCGCCCAGGCTTGCGGATAGTCCGAAAGAGAAACCAGCTCGGCTGGGCGCATCAGATTGAGAGCCACGTCGTTCTGGACGGCGCGCAGAGTGGTGCCCGGCACGATCATCTGGAGCACCAGAACGAAAACGAGGATGGCGGAGAGGAATCCGCCGGTAGCCGGGACGGTCAACGGGCGGAAAACGTTGTCAAGCAGAATTTCAGCGCGATCCTTCATGCGGCGCATACGGCTCGGCCAGTCCTGCGAACGCTGCGCCTGAGCGGCAGCAACCTTGATGCGCACGGCCAGATCGGCCGACGGAATTTTTTTGGGTACGCGCGAGAGCATAACGGCCAGCTTGCGGAAGCGTTCCAGTTCCTGGCGGCAAACGCCGCAACCTTCCAGGTGTTGTCGAATCCGCACGCGCTCTTCAACGCGCGCTCCACCCGTTACCGCATCATCGAAATAACCGGCCAGTTTGGTTCGCACTGTGTTGCACTTCATTGGACACCCTTGCCCGTGGAACTTGCCCGCGGAGACGTACATTGGGAAGAAACTGTGATACGCCGTGCGGCTGAAAAAGCATCGCCGAAAGGTGACGGCTGAGCCTCGGAGACATTGCCATGCGAATACGTTTGGGGGTGACAACCGCGAGTCTGGTGTCCGCCCAAGAGCGGCTCAAGAATTTCTTTCAGGGCGCGGCGCCCGCGAAGGATGCGGGACTTCACCGTGCCGACGCTGCATTCCAAGACTTCGGAGACTTCCTCGTAGCTCAGGCCTTCGAGGTCTCGCAAAATCACCGCGCTGCGAAAAACATCGGGAATCTGTTGCAAAGCGCCATGCACGACTACCTGAATTTCCAACGACGCAAGCTGCTCGAAGGGCGTGGCGCCAAGATCTTCGATCTCGACGCGCGCTTGCCCTTCCTCCGGCTCGGCATCGATGGAAACATTCTTCTGCACATGGCGTTTGAACCAGCGCTTGTGATTCAGCGCTTCGCGGATGGCGATGCGGTACAGCCACGTCTTCAAAGAGCTGCCCTGGCGGAAATTGCGGATGCCGCGGAAAGCCTTCAAGAAAACTTCCTGTGTGCCGTCGGCAGCATCGGAAGTGTCGCCAAGCATGCCAAGGATGAGGTTATAGACCGGTGCATGATAGTGAGTGACCAGCCAGTCGAAGGCCGTCTCCGAGCCGGCTTGCAGCTCGTGGACGAGATCGGCTTCATCGCGGCCCCAGCTAAGGGCACTAGCCCAATCGGACACTGCCGGCCTTTCCGACCCGATTGAACCCACCATCCTGTGCAGATGGGTTACTCGGGCCACCCTGCTGCGGTCCAACGTTGGAACGCTGGACCCAGGCACGACTTGCGACTCCGACCGAGTCGGGGTGTAACCGGGAACGTCGTCGAACGCTTCCCGATGTCCGCTCAGTATTCTTAGACACCGAGGGCCGCGCCGTTGTTTCCCCGGATCGCGAAGAATTCTCGTGCCTTGCCAATTGTGGCACCAAGGGCGACTGGCTGCAATGGGACGCGGTGGTTCGTGAACCAGGACACCGTAATCGTCACGATTGGACGGTCGGGTGGACGACAAAGGGGCGCTCCCACTCCTGGGAGCTTTTGCAAAGGAGCGTGGATTTGCTTGAAAACAAAAGGGTTGAGTTCTCTGGAAGGGTAAAGGTAAGGTAATGAGAGGCGGATTGGGACGGGATCGAGCACTAACAGCCACGATTCCTCACCATGGTTCTTGTAAGAACTTGATTCCATGTGTTGGAGGACGGGGGCCGCAATATTGGCTATCCGGATTCGCTTCCTGCTGCGAGCGGTCGATCATCTACAGGTCCGGAAAGTCCTTTTGAAGAGATTCAGATAGCCGGTCTGCTAGATACAGCTGAAGCGGACGTGGTCGCCCGTCCGGCCCCGCAGCGCTTCAATCGCTACTTTCTCGCATCTGAGCTTCCAAGGCTCAGCGGTGGGCGCGGCCAATCTTAAAATCGAGGGCTCAATCGTAGGAGCCATGCTTTGAGCGTAGGCGTGAGTTCCCCCTGGCAGAAAGGCAACAATCAACAATACTGAGCGGTGGAAGGGCGAATGGATGGAGAGTCAGGTGGCAACTCGCCGGAAATATTCATGTTGATTTCCAAACCGTGCTACTCGGTATCTGAGTCCTCTGCGTCGGCGGATTCGAAGCCGGCGCGGGTAAGGAGTTTGCGGAGGGCTTCTTCCCCGCCTGCTCCGCGCTGAGTTGCGGCGATATTGCCGTCGCGGTCGATCACGACATAGATGGGATAGACAGTGGCCTGATACATGGCGGCGAGATTGGTGTCTTCCATCATGACGATCTTGCATTTGCGGGGATGCTGCTCGAGATATTTCTTGACGGTTTTCTTGGACTCGCCCACGTTGATGGCCAGAAGGATCAGCCCTTTATCGGCGAGCTCGTGGCCTATCTTGTCGACGAAGGCGGCCTCGTCAGCACAGAAGCCACACCAGGTGGTCCAAAATTCGAGGTGCACGACCTTGCCTTTGATGGAGTCGTTGGTGAATTTTTCGCCGGTAGTCGTGGTGGCATTAAAGCGGGGCGCGGGCTCTTTGTCCTTGGGGCCGGCAAGGGCGCAAATACAGGCGAGAAACAATGTGCAGGAAATTGCCACTCGCAACGTGAGGGTTCTCGACATGACTGGAGAGTGATTTGATATCCTCCTCTCCCTAAAGGGAGAGGAGGCCTACGGAGCCGGATGTTGGTCCGGTCTCTTCAGTGGATTCCTCCCGCAGCGCCCTTGCTTAAGGCCAGGACAACGAAGAGGCTTAACTTTTGGGCTATCCGCCCATAGGTCTTTTGGACGCGAGGATGGTAGAACAAACCGAAGAAAAAAGAAAGCAGCCTTAAAGTCCCGGCCTGAACGCCGGGGCTTTAAGGCTAGGACGGGTAAGCAAATGGCTCCCCGCCTGTCAATTACTGTGTTGGTATGTTCCTGCGAATCGAAACAGACCGCGGGCTAAGGTGTAGACGCACCGAACGGATTCCTGGCGGACGGGCAGCCCGTGCGGGGAGAGGGATGGAGGCAACATTGAAAAAAGAATTGCGCAGACAGATGGCTTCGACCGCATACCTCGAGGCGGACTATGACCGCTTTTTCTTGGAGGTAGCGCACGCGATTGACACGATTCAGTGGTTGGGCAGGAAGGTGGGGTGGATCACGGCGAAAACCCGAGAAGAATGGAGCCGCAAGGGCGCTCCTGGAAGTGAAATCGCGGCGGTTGACATTGGTAGTATTCGGGACGGAGGTGTGCTAAAGAGGGCCGGCAAGGACAGGAGGGATTATGCGCGGAAAGCGGAGATTCGGGCTCATCCTACTGTTGGCGGCGTTGGTGGTTCCGGTATTTGGCCAGGGGCAACCGGCGGACAAAACGATCATGGTATTCGGACAATCAATTCATTATTTTGATATGGGCTCGGGGCCGGTCGTGGTGCTGCTTCACGGATTGGGGAGCCGCAAGGAAGACTGGATGCCGGTGCTCGAGCCGATGGCGCAGAAATACCGATTACTGGTTCCCGACCAGATCGGGTTCGGGCGCTCGGACAAGCCACTGCTGGATTACAGCATTCAAACATATGTGGATTTTCTGAATGAATTCTTGCGGCAATTGAAGGTGGAAAAAGCGAACCTGGTGGGCGAATCCCTGGGCGGCTGGATCGCCGGGCTTTACGTGGCGGAGATCGGCAGCGGCGCGCACTTGATACCCGTGGAGAAGCTCGTGCTTGTAGATGCGGCAGGATTGAAGCAGGACAAGCCGATCCCGGATTTGAATCCGAGCTCACTGGCGGGGATGCGCGGACTGATGGAGGCGGTCTTCTACGACACCAGCTGGCTGAATGAGGAGGCGCTGCGAAGGACTTTCACGGACAAGCTGGCGGTTCACGACGGCTACACGGTGCGGAGCCTGTTGGGGAATCCAACTCTTGGAACCGAAAGATTGGACGAAAAGCTGGCCAGTATCAAGGTGCCGACGCTGGTGACGTGGGGAAAACAGGACAAGTTGTTGCCAATCGGAGCCGGAGAACGGTACGCCGCGGGAATCGCGGGCGCGAAGCTGGTCAGCTTTGAGAAGTGCGGGCACGTCCCCCCGATTGAAAAAACGGAAGAGTTTCTAGCGGCGGTGACTGCATTTCTTGGCGGCGGGGCGGCGACGGCGCACTGAACTGAGCCGAAGCAACAAGAAAATCCTGGATGTGAGGGTGAGGGTGGCGCAAGACGTGGAGCTGCTGGCTTCGTACTGGACGATTGCGGGTGGGGCGCAGCCGCATACGGACAAAGAGTACAGTCCGTTTGATTTTGAGGACCGGGTTGCAGCGGCGGCACGGGCAGGTTTCAAGGGGGTGGGAATCTGGCATGCGGACCTGGAGCACGTCCTCAAGACCAGAAGCTTGAAGGAGATGAAGAGAATTCTCGACGACAATGGAATGAAACATGTGGAGCTGGAATTTCTGAAGGATTGGTTTCTAGAGGGAGAAAGAAAAAAACAATCGGATATCGAGAAAGAGAAACTGTTTGCGGCGGCTGAGGCGCTGAACGCCAAGCACGTGAAGGTGGGAGATTTTTTTCGCGAGAAATGTGAGATGGCGCGGCTGATTGAAGCGTTCGCGGCGCTGTGTGCGGACGCGGCCGAGCATGGAATCACAATTGGTTTCGAACTGATGCCCTTCGCCATGATCGATACGCTTGTGGACGCGTTGACGATGGTTGAGGGAGCCGGAGCGAAGAACGGGGGAATCATCCTGGACGCGTGGCATGTGGTGAAGCTGGGAATTTCGTATAAGGAAGTGGCGCGGATTCCCGCGCGTTACTTGATCAGTGTTGAGCTCAATGATGGGACGCTCAAGGCGCCTTGGGACTTGCATGAAGACACTATCAATCATCGACGGCTATGTGGCGAAGGTGAGTTTGACGTGAAGGGGTTCATAGCCAGCGTGCGGAAGGCGGGTTACACGGGTCCGTTTGGAATTGAGGTTCTTTCCGAGGAGCTGCGGCGGAAGCCGCTGGAAGAATTGACGACGCGAGCGTTTAGCACGACAATGGCGCAGTTTCGCGCTTGAATGCAGTTCCCTGCAAGAAATGCAATATTTTTATTTCTGGCCTGCATTGGTTTTCGGCAAGCGAGGCGCGTGTTGATGGAAAGGTTGCGCCGACCGATTCAGTTCTTTCTCTTGCCGCAAATGGAGCTGCGGCGACCCGTTTGCTAGTTGGAAAGAGCACGGTCGATGGAAAAAGCACCGGAGCCCCTGATCATGATGACCAGGGCGATGGCGAGCGCGAGAATGTGGTACTCAAAGCCTTCGCCCTTTTGGTTGCCGAGCCAGTTTGCAAAAAAGCCGTAGTGCCAATGGACCAAGGCCACGGCCACCATCATGTTGCAAGCGATGCCGAAAGCGGCAGCGCGGCCCAGAAAGCCGAGAATCAAGCCGATACTTCCTAAAAATTCCGCGCAGATGGCCAGGAAGGCCAAGGGCGCGGGGATATGCATGCCCTGAGTGAAAAAATCCATGGTGGCGGAAAATCCAAACCCGCCAAACCAGCCGAGGGCCTTTTGCGCACCGTGCGCGAAGAAGATCACGCCAAGGATAAGACGAAGAATGGTGATGGCCGGGTCGTCCGTGGTGTTGATGAGTTTGCGGAACATGGGCACGCCCCCCCTTCTCTTAGAAGAGAAAATCAGGACTGAAGGAAACGGAGATGTTACACCGATTTCGCTCTGGTGGTGGACTCGAAAGCGGCAAACCGAGGGATCAGGGCGGTTTGGATCCGGCATCGGCAATGATAGCGCCAGCGGGAGGGCGGACGGTTGCGGAGCCCGGACAAAGCTCATGACCCCATCTTGAGTCAAGGAGTGCCGTGGGAGTTGCCGTAACGGCGTTACGAATTCCAGATCCAATACGGCGCCGCCTAAGCGGGAACGAGTTGTCACTCGCTTGCCATTCCACTTGGGAGTAAAGTGGCGCTCATCATGGCGTCAAGGGATTAGCAGTGCCTGGAGGGGCATCATGGCCGGCGATGGGATGGATGCGGTCAAGCATCTGGTTGTGCTGATGATGGAGAATCGATCGTTCGACAACCTACTGGGATTCCTGTATGCGGACGTGCACAACCGGCCGCCAATTAACATTCCGGCGTCGTCACCCGGAGGGCAACCGACGTTTGATGGACTGGTCGACGCAAGTACAGAGAGCCCGTTCTGGAACCCCTCCAATCCGGAGTATTTCACGGCGAATGCGCCGCCAGTGAAAGTGTTCGCCACGAAGGGCACAAAGGGACCAAGTCCGTTCCTGGCGCCGAACCATGATCCGCACGAGGAATTCGACCACATTACGTTCCAGATTCTGGGGCCACAGGGCTGGACCGGTCCGCAGATGAAGGGATTTCTTGTCGACTATATCACCACCGATCCCGGGCACCCGGAGAATGCCAACCAAGTGATGGAGTGCTACAGCCCGGAGCAAGTGAGCGTGATCAGCCAGCTAGCGAAAAACTTTGCGGCGAGCGACCGATGGTTCTGCTCGACGCCCAACCAAACGCTGCCGAACCGGGCGTTCGTGCATGCGGGAACGTCGATGGGGCGGGTGAACAACAAGCCAGAGCCGCTCTATCAAGCGGAAACAATTTTTGAAGTGCTGGAAACCACCCGGCACAGCTGGAGGGTCTACAACGATACGGTTATCATGTCGCTCGTGCGGCTGCAATTTCCGCAGCTGTGGGATCCACTACTGCAGCCGCATTTCCGCGGTATGGAGGAGTTTGAAGAGGATTGCCGAGATGGAACCCTGCCGGAATACTCGTTTGTGGAGCCGAGTTTCCAGATTGCACCGAACGACGAGCATCCGCCACATGACGTGAGTCTAGGCGAGCAATTTCTTCTGCGCGTTTGGAAAGCTGTCAGCCGGGGCAAAGATTGGAACAGCACGCTACTGGTGATTACCTTTGATGAACACGGAGGCTGCTACGACCACGTCGTACCTCCAGCGGCAGTTCCGCCGGATGTGGCAAGCAATCCGGGAGAGGAAGGCTTCCGGTTTGATCGCTTTGGGGTGCGAGTTCCAGCGGTACTCGTTTCGCCATACATCGAAGCGGGGACAGTGTTCCGCTCACCGAGCGACGTGCCATATGATCATGCATCGATCCTGGCAACGATCCGAGACTGGCTGCAAATTCCGCCGGAGAAGATGCTCAGCAGCGGCCGGGTTAAGCAGGCCCCGACCTTTGGGAACGTCTTGACCCGTTCGGCGCCTCGTACGGAATTGCCGGTCATCGCACAGACGGGCGCGCCTGCGCACCCAGCGAAGCGATGGATTGCTCGGAACGACTTGCAAGCGGCCATGCTGACCGCTCACAGAAAGCGCTACCAACACATTCTGGGAAACCTGGCGAGGCTCAAGGGCTTGCGGACGCCGCCGCCAAAATCTAGGCCAAAATAGGTCAACCGCTGCCGGCTTGGCGAGGGAAATTCGATCCTAAATGCTGCTCTTGCAACCACGCCCGTTCAGGCCTTAGGACCCAGGTTATCGAACCAGGTAAGGCCCGGTCATTGACTTGATTGCCGCGTTCCAGTGACGGAAAGAATTCGTATATCCTAAGCCGCTCCCTTCGGAACTTGCTTTGGGGAGGGCGCATGCTCGTTGGGGTAACCCCGGTCTACGCGAGTTGCTAGTTGGTTAAGGCCTTTCTGTCACGTTCTGGGCCCGCTGGGCAAAACATCGTATTATGATGGCTGGAGTTTTCAGCCGGAGGCAGCCATCGCATACCTAGAGAAACGTCGATCACCCAGGTATTCATTCATCGCGAGCGCTGAGCTGATCGATGAGAAGGCCGATGTCCGGATCGCTTCGCGAGTGAGTGAACTGAGCCTGCATGGTTGCTATTTGGATATGATGAATCCGTTCCCCAAGGGAACGCTGGTGCTCGTGAGGATCTCCGCCGGGAATGCGCTCTTCGCGGCCAAATCCAAAATCATTTATTCGCAGCCGAATATGGGTGCCGGCGTGGTCTTCCTGCAAATCGAACCGCAATCGCAAACTTCGCTGGAGCACTGGCTGGATGGAGCGGAAAAGGACAATCAGAGGCAGGTAGGATAATCCCGCTTGGGCACGGCACGACGTGCCTGTTGTGTCGGCGCTAATCGGGGTAGCGCCGCCATCGGGGCGAACAATAAATAAAAATCTGAACTAGCCTGGATTCCCATGTTAGGGGATTGAGTTAACACCACGGAGCCCGAACCCTACCCGAAGACCAAGCGAAGTCTTTTGTTCCCGAGCCATGGGACGCGTTGATCTACACGATCCAATCCGGCCGCCAGCAATAAGGGATTGTGGGCGCGTTTCTGAAAGCGAACTTCAATCGCGGATTTCTCAATCGTGACGAGGGCCGTGGCATCCACGAAGTCCCGGAAAAGATGACGCGAACGGGCACGCTGATATCCGTTTTTAACCTTGAGGGCCAGAAGTCGATAGAGGCTGCTGGCCATCAGCGTGAGCTGGAGATCACAGTCAACCTTCATGGCCACGGCCGAGGACAGGGCATCCATATGGAAAAAGTCAATGCCATCGGCGATCCCATTTTCAATGATCATGCGTTGCGCGTAGCGACCCACCAATTGGGGGGCGGAGCGGCGGAGTTGATTGGTCAACAAGAAGGTGGGTTGCTCATGACCAAGATCCGCGATGATGACCTGACGAAGGGAACCCTTATACCCGCTGAGGGTGATGGTTTGATCTAGGATCCGGGGCGTGCGGTATTCCCGTGTCACGCTGGTCAATTCAATGCGGCGCCAAGCCGAGAGGGGGACGCGATAGACTTGTTGCCGCATCTCAAAGGAGCGTCGACGAAGGGTTATAAAATCGATGCCTCGTTGGGTGAGGCGATGGAGATTGGCGTGGGTGGTGAGCTTGGAATCAAAGATCAATTCCTGCGGCCATTTCCCGGTCCGCTCTTTCCAGAACTCGGTGAAGCGTAAGATTTCATCGGCTTGATCCTGCTTTCGAATGCTGCCATGGGCATAGCAGAACACGCGAGTCTCGGCGTCCTGAGCCAGGAAGGCGAGAATCCCCTTTTGTTTGCGGCTGCGCTTGGACACATAGTGTTTTTCTACCAGGGCATCGTCTCCGTGATAAGGAATGGTGTGGAAATCCAGATCAAAGGAGACGCCGCGATCGATTCCCAGTTGGTTGAT